>JAFWCN010000006.1 GCA_017536895.1 Candidatus Saccharimonadota bacterium
AGATCCAGGTACCTATGAAGAATATACTGGTACAGGAATTAATGTGTCCTGTAATGATCCAGGAGGTTACGCTCTTTATGCGATAGGTTTTTCTGGAGATTCCTATGATGCTCCAAATAACAATAGAATGCTAGGACTTAACTCCACCTATATCCCGACCGGTAATTCTGGTGATGGTTCATATTGGGCCATGAAAGTTGCTGGTTCTAGTACTACTAGTACCGTCCCAACGATAGATAACAGCTACTCGACCTACCAGATAATCCCAGCTACTTATACTATGGTGTCTCACTATGGTAGCTCTACTACTGGTACTACTACTAACTCGGTCACTACACCAACTTACAAAGTCCAAATTGCTTCAGATCAACCGGTAGGGACCTATGCTGGCAAGGTTAAATACACTATGGTGCATCCGAGTACAGCGCCGGCACCAACTCCACCATCACCAATTGATCCACCAACATCCTGCCCTACTCCAGTACTGAACCTCACCTATATGCAAGATCTAAACTCTTCAAACAAAGCTTCAGTCCTTGCATCTATGACAGAAGACAGTCAGTACTATCTTGCTGATAAACGTGATGATAAAGCTTACTGCGTAGCTAAACTAAAAGATGGTAATATTTGGATGACTCAAAACCTAGACCATGACATTAAAACGGATGGTACAGTAACCTATGATTCCACTACTACAGACATTGCAGCCGCTTGGACTCCAAGTACTGCTACCTATCCTACCGGCACTACAACTTGGAACTATTCAGCTACCGCCCCAGAATCCTATGATCCAGGAGAACTATACTGGAGCGGAACACCTGACGATGATATCCCGGTCTCTACTGGCGACTCACACTATCACCTAGGCAACTATTACAACTGGACTGCAGCTGTAGCTATGAATGATAGCTCTAGCTACACTACTCAGTACCAAGACGCAAACCAATCCATCTGCCCAGCTAACTGGACACTACCAAAGAGTGGTAATGTTACAACCGGTGGCTCTTTCCAGTATCTAGTTAATCAATATGGTTGGAGCGATTATGAAATGACTAATCCTTATATCTGGAACAGTCCAATCAAAACTTCTCTTAGTGGCTACTGGGGCGGTTCGCTTGAATCCGTTGGTGGGGGCGGCCTCTTCTTGTCGCCTGTGGTTTACGATAGTTATGACTCGTATCGCCTCTACGCTTTCTCGGATGGGCTCGTCGCCCCTGACGACTTCGACAGTCGCGACTACGGGTTTAGTGTTCGCTGTTTAGCGCGGTAGTTTAGGGTTCAGGGGTTTCGTGCTTTCCTACCTTTCCGAAACCCAAACGAAATTGTTTGAATAAGACCATACAGCGTAGTTTTTCGTGACTCTTATTCCTAATAATCGTAGGTATAATATGGTATAATAGGGTAAGTTAAGTGGAGGAATTATGAGTAAATTTGATGAGCAGTATATTGACCTGTGTCGGCGGATTTTAGCGGAGGGGGAGAAAATCACGAATTATCAGAAGTCGGATAAAAGGAGCGCGAAGGTGGCACAGGCGATTCCGGACCACACAGCGCAGGGTGCTAGCGAGGCTAGGACTATTAGGCTTCCTCATCAAGTTTTACAGTTTGACCTTGCGAAGGAATTTCCGATATTGGTGAGCAAAAAGGTGGCGTTTAAGACGGCGGTGCTGGAGATTTTGTGGATTTATCAGCAGGCGTCGAATGATGTGCGGTGGCTACAGGAGCGAGGAGTGAAGATTTGGAACGAATGGGAGATTGATGAACAGGGCTTTTATCAAGGCAGGAATATCAACGAGATTTATGCCAAAAAGACCAAGAATGACACAAATGTTGCAAAAATAACAGGGGAAAGTGCAAAAAATGGTGAAAAAGAAAGTTTTGCACATACGATTGGCACGGCCTATGGCTGGATTGTGAAGCGATATGATTTAATTCGGAATTTGATTGAAACTTTGAAGTCTAATCCGGGGAATCGGCGGATGGTTTTGTCGCTTTGGCAGAATGAGTGGCTGGAGACGGCGGCGCTGCCTTCCTGCGTGTGGAATTCACAGTGGAACGTGACGGATGGTCGGCTGAATTTACTCGTGACTTCACGTTCATCGGATGTGCCGTTGGGACTGCCATTTAATGTGGTGCAATATGCGGTTTTGTGTCATTTGATTGCGCAGTCGGTAGGAGTGGAGCCAGGGCAGATGACGTTTATTACTAACGATGCGCACATTTATGAGAATCAGATTGATGGAATTCGGGAGCAGATTTCGCGCTATGACAAGGCGGTCAAAGATGGGACTTTGCCGGAGGCGCCGAAATTGTGGTTAAATCCTGAAGTGAAAGATTTTTACAAATTTGATAGTTCACGGGAACTTAAAGATATCAAACTCGAAGGATATGAAAACCTCGGCGCAATTAAAATGCCGGTAACGGAGTAAAAATGATTAGTTTAATTGCGGCGATAGGAAAGAACAGAGAACTAGGAAAGAACGGGGATTTGATTTTTCATATCAAGGAAGATATGAAGTATTTTAAAGAGATGACAATGGGACACAAAGTGTTGATGGGGAGAAAAACTTGGGAATCATTACCGGGGAAGCTAACGGGGCGCGAGAATATCGTGATATCGCGACATGAGGTGCCTGGGGCGGACCTTGTAATACATAATCTGGGGGAGTATTTGCAAGAAAATGCGGATACAGAGGAGGAGATATTTGTGATTGGGGGTGGAATGGTGTATTTTGAGGCTTTACCTTATGCGCGGAACTTGTATCTAACAGAGGTAGATGCGGAAGTTGAGGGCGCGGATTCTTATTTTCCGGAATTTGATAGAAGTTTATATGAAAAACAGATTATAAGGGAAGGGCGAAAGGATGATCTAGCCTATACTTTTGTGAAATATGTAAAAAAATAAGGAGGATTTATGCGAGATTTAGTGTTTGATTTGATAGAGAGTGAAAAAACTCGGCAAAGGGAGGGGTTGGAGTTGATTCCGAGTGAGAATTATGTATCTTCTGAGGTGCTTGAGGCGATGAGGTCGGTGCTAACGAATAAGTATTCGGAAGGCTATCCGAGTTTTGAGGGGGTGCCGGGGTGGTCGGAAGCTGAAATTGCGGAGAAGGTTTTGCCGAATTACCGTTATTACGGGGGGCAGGTGAATGTGGACAGAATAGAGCGCCTTTGTATCGACCGAGCGTGTCGGCTGTTTGAGGCGGACCACGCAAATGTACAACCTCATTCAGGGGCAAATGCGAACGAAGCGGTGTATTTCGCGTGGTGCGAACCAGGAGATAAGATTCTGGCAATGGATTTAGGTCACGGGGGGCATTTGACGCATGGTTCACCGGTGACGAGAAGTGCGAAGATTTACGATTTTGTGGCTTATGGTACGGACGCGGACGGGGATATTGATTATGACCAGATGGAATCTCTTGCGCTGTCGGAAGATGTGAAGCTGATTCTGGTAGGGTATTCGGCCTTTATGAAGGTGCCGGATTTTAAGAGAGTTGCGGAAATTCGGGACAAGGCGGAGAAAAAGTGGGGGCATGAAATACTCTTGATGGCGGATATGGCTCATGTAGCAGGGTTAATTGCGGCGGGGGTGCATTCTAACCCCTTGAAATATGGGTTCAATGTGATGACGACGACTACGCATAAGACTCTTAGAGGACCGCGTGGAGGGTTGATTTTGACGATGGGTGAGGTTGGCTCACCTCTGAAGAAGATATCAGAGAAAAAGCTTGCGATTATTCCGACATTAGTAGATAAAGCGGTGTTTCCAGGGACGCAGGGTGGGCCGTTAGAGCATGTAATTGCGGCGAAAGCGGTGGCGTTTGGCGAAGCCTTGAAACCAGAGTTTAAGGAGTACGCGAAGAAGATTGTCGAGAATGCTAAGGCTTTGGCAGAGGAGCTTATCTCTAATGGATTTGTGCTGCAAGGTGGCGGAACGGAGAATCATTTGATTTTGATTGATATGATGAAAAGTTTTGGAATTACAGGGAAAATGTATGAAAAAGCGCTAGATATGGTGGGCTTGACGTTGAATGCGAATTCGCTCCCTGGTGATAAGGGAGGGGCGTTTAAGCCTAACGGGGTGAGACTCGGGACACCAGCGATTACTACGAGAGGATTAGGGGTTTCTGAGATGAAAAGATTGGCTGGTTGGATGAAAGAGATGGCGATTATTTGTCAAAAGGCGGAAACAGAGGAGAATTTGCGAGATTATGCGGAAGATTTGGCGGTGATTCATAATGAAGTAATAGAGGTGGCACTAGAGTTTCCAGTGCCGAGTTTATAGGGGTGGGGGTCGAACTTTATAGAGGTGAGCTATAGGTTGAAGAGTGTCTATAAGCTCTAGCATATTATTGACAAATTGGCTAATCTGTGCTATAATTATAAGCATAAATTGGTCATAAATGGGAGTTTTAATGGTTAAGAATGTGTTTTTATTATTGATTGCTAGCTTGATGACAATTGTGATGTCGCCTAGTGTTTTGACGGCAACTGATGATGTGACAGTGACGAGAGTTTCTGATGCGAGGGCGGTGGAGACTGTGCCGTTGCCAGAACCAGAACCTGTGGTGGTAAAGGCACCTGTAGCGGGCTATGCGCCAGTTTACTGGGCTCCTGCCAATAATATGGTGATTGGCGGTCGGACGCTTGAAGTGATTCCGGTTGGCAGTACTAAGATTGATGCTGGTAATCACGTTAATAAATACGGTTCACTTCTTTATGGCCATAACTCTTATAATGTGTTTGGTTCAGTGCTTGGTATGGGGGTTGGTAGCACGTTTACCGTAACCTACGGTGGCGTGACGACGACTTATCGAGTGGCTAATGCGATTACTTTTGAGAAAAATGGTGAATTGTTGCAGCTTAATGGTTCGGGTAATTTTATGGACGCGGTTTCAAGGGCTGTGCATATGGGTGCACACTATGATATTTCGGTGATGACTTGTGCTGGTCAGTCGCTTGGGAATGGCGATGCAACGCATCGTTATGTGCTTTTTGCGAATGCGGTGTAGGGGGTTGAATATTCCTTCGTTTGTGATATAGAACAAATTATCATGCGAAGAAACCCGAAACCATCGAATAAAAAAGGAATGATTTCTTGTGAAAAAGGTGCAAGGCCTAAACCCCATGAATATCCTACTGCCTACGCATTAGCGGATGCTGGATATGATGTTAGATTTATCCCTAGTTGTGATGTCGTTGGGATGGCGGATGTTTATATTGGTAATACTATTTTTGAGTTTAAGGCTCCTGAAGGAAAAACTTGCGAAAGCATAGAACGAAATATTAGAAAAGCTATCCACCACCAATCTCCGAATATCGTGATAGATTCCTTTAGAATGAAAAACATACGGGACCGAAGTGTACAGAGTTTTCTCATAGAAAGATTAAGGCGTGGTCATGGAATACATCGTCTCATTTTTGTTAATCGCAGACGAGAAGTTGTTGATATTAATAAACTTGTATGATACAATTAATTGTATCGAAGCCTACGAGGGTGAAGCATTCACTGAGACGGAGGCTTCTTTTTTTTGTCCGCGTAAACGGGATGGTTGTTATGTGGTCCGCGTAAACGGGACCCCTGTCGGGCGTTTTGAAAACATTAGATGTAGAATAACAAAGTCATTTCAATTTAACCCAGTATTCGTCCAAAATGAATAAATTCATTTTGTCCGATACTGAGCTAAATTGAAAATAAGCCTGACGGCTTATTTCTACATCTACTATTTTCCCCTAAATCTTACTCCGTGGTGGAGCGTATGAGATTCAAACTCATGACCTCTACTATGCCATAGTAGCGCTCTTATGCGTGAGCTTAAGCTTACTCAGAAAACAACTAACTCAAGAGCAATCCTGACCTTATCGTCGGTTTCGCTCTTCTAGTTGTTAACTTTCGTGTTGCGCATCATGACATGAAGTTGGCGTGCTCTACCTCGTAGCGCCCCGTTCCTTTCATCGTCAATTAAATTGCTTTTTCAATAATTTGATTGTAGCAAACTTTGGCCAAAAAGTCAATGGCCAGCTTACGCTTAAAAACAAAAATCGCTCCACATTCGGGAGCGAAATTTGCTACCTCACTTAGTTTCATCGCACCAGCCCTCGTTAAGCTTTATATGTCGCAAAGAGCTGTTGCAGTTGACCGTCAAGTCCGTGCAGATACTTTTGCGTTGTAGTGATGTTTGAATGCCCCATCATCTTTTGGATAATCATGATGTCGGCGCCTTGTCTTTGAATATCTGAGCCAAAACTATGTCGCAAAGCATGCGGAAAGAAATCGGTATAGCCGCAACGATACCAAACTTCACGCATGACTCGCCTCACAGTGTCTACGCAGATTGGGTAACCCCATTCATTCAGCCAAACCCTACCTTGGTAGATACCATTGTCTCTTAGATATTGCATAAGTCTATCGTAACAATCGCCGCTCATGTAGACTTCTCGCTCTTTTCGGCCTTTGCCTATGAAGTGGATGCGCTGGCCATCTATTTGTTCAACGGTTAAGTTCTTGATTTCGCTAATTCGCATTCCAGTATCAAATGCAATCTTCGTGAAAAGCCACTGCATATCCGAATTGCAATTGTCTAAGACATAATCGACTTCTTCCTTGGTATAGCATGCTCGTCGTGGTGGCAACTCCTTTAGCTTTACTATCAAAGGGATATGAAGAGGAATCTCAAGCCCCATTTCCCGGTAGTATCTCACTAAGGCAATAACATGAGCAGATTTCGTGTTTATCGCCCTTGCAGAAACCCCTCGTTCCATTTCCTTCTTCACGAACTTGTCGTAGTG
The DNA here is from genome assembly GCA_017536895.1 of Candidatus Saccharimonadota bacterium. GTDB lineage: Bacteria > Patescibacteriota > Saccharimonadia > Saccharimonadales > Saccharimonadaceae > Nanosyncoccus. The sequence continues at coordinate 6,793 of JAFWCN010000006.1, forward strand.
TTTATTGTCAAAGTTTCGCAAATCATCTATGCCTGATTCGCCGACCATTATTCGCAAAGCGCATTCCTTAGAGCGCATTGTAGCTATTGTCATCTGCCGGACATTGGCACAATAATCCAAATAATCGTTGACCTGCTTAATGACTGGCTTCTTACTCTTGCTTTGAATCTTCAAAGAATTGTAAGTTTGCTTTTCAAAAGTTTTATATGCGTTATAGTTATTCATTCAATTCCTCCAAATGGTTACTACTACTATTATTTTTTTATTTATTTTTATATGGGTGTTTCATTTTGAAACAGCGCTCTCTGTTAGCCGCTGTTGCATTTTGAAACAGCGGAATCGTGTTTTGCACAGACTTTTCCACCAAAATCGTGCCACTTTTCCACATACAAATAGGCAGTTTTCCACATAACGCAGGCAATAAAAAGTGGAGGCCGTCAACACCTCCAAATATATATCGCCTATTCTAATTATAGTCTTTTAAGCCTATATCGCGGCTTGGCATTTTGGTTGTTCCCATGGACAACTTCCAGTAGCCCAGCGTCGACTAAACATTGCCTAACTCGCAGGAATTTGTTGCGTTTTAAGCTAGCTCCTCGCATGAGGTAAATAGAATCTATGCGGCAATACCCATTTTGGTCTTTTGGTAATATTCTCATCGTGGTTTGAATTAGCGACAAAAGCACAGCGGCCTCACAGCCGTAGTTCGCCACTACGTCACTACTCACTTTGAGATACTTAAGACTCAAAATGTTACCTCCATTTGCGTTGACTTTTGAGGTAACAGAACGACAAAAGCCTCAACTCGACGAATCGAGAAGAGGCTTCATCACCAAACGAAATATTACTTTGATTATACACCAATATACCATCATGGTCAACAAGTCAAGGCGATTATGGTATAATATAAGTAGTCGATAACGCATAGAGAGCAATCTTTGTGCGTTTTTTGATGGCAACAAGTTAAACGGAAGAAGTAGGTATGGACAATAGCCTATCAATCGAAGAATTCGAGGCACTCGTAACGATGCGAGCGCTCACTGCTACCGAGAAGCTATTCGAAACATTTTCGAGGATGCAAATCGGTATCAAGATGAAGATAGCCGCCAACGAGGTCATCGAAGACTTCAAATTAAAAGACATATTCCGTGCAAAAACCACAGTTAACGGAAAGGTTCTCTTGCTACATATTCCAACTGGGAAAGTAGCTTGCGAAATCTGCGTTGACGGTAATTACAGGCATGGAATTATACGGAGGCCTAAAGCAATCCTCATGGACCGAAAAGGATACATCAAGGCCACAGACATGCTAGAACTTGCCAAGCAGGTTAACTCTTACGGCAAAGCTAGATTCAAGAAGGAGGCATATGCCAGAAATCATCAAAGTTAAACAAAATAAAGGCGAACGCGTTATTGTTAAGATTTTAGGCAATGACTACGATGTTACCGAAAAACTTGTAGATGGAATCGCAACGCTAAACCTGTATGGCGCAGTTTATGAAATTCACGTTATACAGGCTAAACCAAAAAAGATTGAAGTTAAAAAGGCGAAGCAGAAAGCCGAAGAGGTAAAAGTAGGCTTTATTGAGACGCCAGAAGAAGGTTGAAGATTATGGCCAAGGAGCCGAGTAAAAATAAGCCTAAACGCGGACGAAACGCCGACGGCACATTCGCGCAAGGTAACACGATTGGAAATGGCTTTGGCGGACGCCCAAAAGAAGATATGTCATTTCGTCATCAAGTTAAGCTCCGCGCCCAAAAAGACCCTCAGCTGGTTCAACGCGCAATCGATACGCTCGTCGAAATCGCGCTCGACAAAAACCATCCAAAGTGTGTCGAAGCGCTCGAAAAGCTCATTAAGCTCAATGGCAACTACGACCCAGCGGAATCGAAGACCGAGTTATCCGGCAAAGTTGAAGGCGCGCCGTTCGTCAATCTGTCGGCCAAAGAAGTAGAAGACTTATTGAAGAAGTATGACAAGAGATGAAATCATTACTGGCTTAAGGAATCGCAAGGCGTCTTGGGATTTTTATACCTTTTGTCAGCAAATGATGCCGAAATTCTACAAAGACAATCGGCGTTATCTCACAGAATTCTGCGAAGCCTTACAAGATTTTGTTCAGGAATCGGATAAACATTTCCTTGTCATCAATCTTCCTCCTCGTCACGGCAAATCGTTAACAGCCCAACTATTTACCGCGTGGCTTTTTGGGCTTGACCCGAAGAATAAAGTAATGACGGCAAGCTATAACGAGACACTCTCAACAACTTTTGCTCAAACTGTGCGCAATCTCATTCAGACCGAAAAGGTAAACGATGGCATTGTCTATTCGGACATTTTCCCAAACACAAAGGTCAAGTATGGCGAAGCATCATCACAAATGTGGGCGCTAGAGGGTTCGACAATGAAGAACTATCTTGCCACATCGCCAAAGGCCACGGCAACTGGTTTTGGCGCCCATTTTTTAATCGTAGACGACTTAATTCGCTCCGCTGAAGATGCTTATAACGAAAATGTGCTAGACGGTCACTGGTCGTGGTTTAACAACACATTCTTGAGCCGCACCGAAAACCCATGGAAGGTCATCATTATTATGACTCGATGGGCGGAAGGAGACCTCGCAGGACGCGTTCTGAGCTCATTTAAGGACGATTGCGAGCATATTACATATAAAGCAGTAAAAGAAGATGGGACGATGCTCTGTGACGATGTGCTGAGCCGAGAAGATTATCTAGCAAAGACTCGCGAGATGAACCTGGACATCGTGGAAGCCAACTACAACCAGCGCCCAATCGACATTGGCGGTAGGCTCTATTCGGAGTTCATGACTTGGGATAAACGACCCGTGGGCAAGGTCTTCAACTATACAGATACCGCTGATACTGGCACGGACTTCCTTTGTTCAATCAACTATATCGAGTTCGAGAACGAAGCGTACATTACGGACTTAGTTTTCACCGATGAGCCAATGGAAACGACGGAATCTCAAGTGGCAGAGTTGTTGTTTAACGGGAATGTGGCAGAAGCTCGCGTAGAGTCCAATAATGGCGGCCGAGGCTTTGCTCGCAACGTAGCGACAATTATGTCGGGACGTTACGGGACAAATAGAACGATTATCAAACCGGTTCCTCAGACGCACAACAAGGAGTCGCGCATTCTATCTTCGTCAGCATGGGTGCAGAATCATGTTTTTATGCCGCCAAACTGGCAGAAGAGATACCCAGAGTTCTATCGACAGGTTATGAGCTATCAGCGTAAAGGCCGTAATGCGCATGATGACTCCGTGGATGTATTAGCGGCTATTTACGAGACTATAACAGCGGTATGCAAACCAACAGTTATAGACAAACATGGTGCTAGGGGTTCAAGGCACAAGAGGTATTGGGCGTAAAAGGAGGATTTATGTTTCAAGTGTCCAAAGATGCAAAACTAGATGCGGATTTAATCAGAAAAGCGATTAATTATTGCAAGAAGCATCGAGAGCGTTATGATAGGCTAGACCGTTACTACGGCGGCCATCACGATATTCTTGACCGTCAAAAGCCAGACGAAATCTTGATGAATAATAAGGTTCTCGTTAATCACGCAAAATACATTACAGATGTCGCAACGGGTTATTTACTCGGCAATCCAGTTGATTACCAGGTCAATGAAGGTATCGATATTCAGCCAATCCTCGACGCCTACAAAACGCAGACGATGGAGAACATTGACTTTGAAATCGCCAAAGAGTGTTCGATTTTTGGCCATAAATACGAGTATGTATACGCAAATGAAAACGCAGAGCCATGCTCGGTCCCTCTTGATGTGCGCAATGCGCTGATTATCGTCGATAATACAATGGCCCACAACAAGCTTTATGGCATGAACTATAGGCCAGTATTTGACAATGGCTCTAAGGACGAACCAGATTATTTTGAAGTTACAATTGCAACCAAAGATGAGATTATTAACTATCAGCTCAATAATGATGCCCTGAAAGAGATTTCTCGCGACAAGCATTTCTTCGGCGAGGTGCCACTTATCGAATACAAAAACAATGGCGAGCTTTCCGGCGACTTTGAGCCAGTAATCAGTTTGATTGACGCATATAACCTTATTCAGTCCGACCGCGTTAATGACCGTGAGCAATTAGTCGATGCGATTCTCTGTTTCTACGGTATGAGCTTTGCGCAGGAGCAGATGGACGAGCTCAAGAGGTCTCGTGCGCTTTCTGGTATCCCTCAAGACGGCAAGGTCGAATATTTGACGAAAGCTATCAACGAAGGCGATGTCGATGTTCTACGCAAGACTATCGAGCAAGACATTCATAAAATCAGTATGGTGCCAAACATGAGCGACCAGAATTTTGTCGGAAATGCCTCAGGCGTTGCGCTTCGTTACAAACTCCTCACCTTTGAACAGATGGTTAAGAACAAGGAGCGATACTTTGAGAAGGCTCTAATGGAGCGATTCCATCTTTACAATAACTTCTTAATTAAGAAGAGCTCGATGCAAGAAGTGCCGGTCAAAGAAGTTGATGCTGTCTTTAAGCGCAATCTCCCTTCGAATGACTATGAAACAAGCCAGATGATTGCAAATCTACGCGGCGTTGTTGATGATGAGCTTCTCGTGGCTCAGCTTAGCTTTGTCGATGATGCTTCCGAGACGGTGCGAATTGCCAAAGAAGAAGCCGACGAAGAGCTTGATGAGGCTGACGAAATGGGCTTTGGTGGTGTTGATGACATCAATGCCACCAATACTCCTCAGGGCACAAATGTCCTAAGCAACGGAAATGAGGCTTAATCTATGTCGATGAAGCGAACCAGAGCGTACTGGCAAAAGCGTTCGGCTCAGCGTCTTGTGCGCTCTGAAAAGCTTAGTCTGAAGAATAGGCGCAAGATTAATCACCTATATAATCAATCAAAAGTTAAGCTTGGCAATGAGCTCAAGCGTATCTATGCCGCCTATTACAAACAAAACGGATGGGATACTACATTATTGGATTCTTTAGCCCCAAATGGCGACATTATCAAGATTCGCCAGGAGATGAAACGGCTTGGCCTAACGACTGAACTGCCAGCAAATTATAAAGGCCGTATTACTCGCCTAGATTTGCTCAACTATCAGATTGAAGTTGCTTCGCAGGAATTGGCGCTGGAAGAGGCTAAGATTGGCCAGCAATCGCTACTGGAGACCTACAATCAAAACTATTACCGAACTGGTTACGACATCTCAAAGGGTTTAGGTGGTAGACCGATTCAGTTTACCAAGCTCGATACAACGACCCTAGATAAAGCATTCTCTACCAAATGGCTTGGTAGTAATTATGCCGCGCGTCTTTACAACAACTCTCGTACTCGCGCGCACAAGATTCAGCAAATCTTGGTAACTGGTATCGCTACCGGCGAAAGTATCGATAGGATGTCGATGGAAGTCCATGAGGCGATGGACACGAGCAAATATACGGCTGATAGGCTTATTAGGACAGAGACCAACTATTTCCACGGACAGTCTGAGCTTGAGACTTACAAGCAGATGGGTATTGAAAAATACCAACTCTTGGCCGTCTTAGATAATCGTACGAGCGCAATCTGCCAATATATGGACGGCAAGGTATTTGATGTCGATAAAGCCGTCGTAGGCGAGAATTATCACCCATTTCATCCAAACTGCCGCACGACTGCCGTTCCATACTTCGGCAAAGAATTTGAGCCAAAAGAGCGTATCGCTAGAGACCCAAAAACCGGAGAAAACAAGTTCATCTCGAATATGTCTTTTGATTCATGGCGAGAGAAGCTCAAATTAGACTATGCCGATTCAGATTACGACATCGCTATGGCTCTGAGGAAGGGCTATAAGACCGAATACGAAGAATACAAGAAAGTAATCGGCGATAAGCAGATGATTAGTTATGAGACATTCGTAACTATTCGCAAAAACGGAATCGATGCCACCAGAAAGCAGAAAGAGTGGTGGAATGCGGCGAAAGCGTATAGGAGATTAGACGAAAGCGGAATTAAGCCAAATAGCTTGGACTTTTATACTTTTAGGCGCAATATTTCTGAGCCACCATACAATAGCAATTGGGCTCCAGTCGAATTTGCCGTTGATTCTAGGTATCATAGAGAATACAAAGGGCGATTATCTTTGCTTGATAGCCATTGGATTGAACATGGAGAAGAAACCGGTGCATTGAGCCAAAGCGTTTATCAGCAAAAAGCAAAGAAACTACTTAGCCGCCGATTTAGCGACTCCGCAGAATGGCTGGTCGAGAAGAAGCACGGCAATCTAATGGTGTACGACAAGAAGACGGGCGAATTCGCAATTGCTAGAAAAAATGGTATAATTAGTTCATATTATAAAGCGCCAATTGACTATTGGAATAATATGAAGGAAGAAAATCATGAATAACGCTAAAAATTGCGAGTGTTGCAATAGAGGAGTTATTGAAGATGGGGCTTCAGAGATTTGTCCTATTTGCGGATGGGAAGATGATATAGTGCAAAATAAACGCCCCGACTATAATTTTGGTGCTAACAAATTATCGCTTAACGAACACAGAAAAAACTTCGAAGAAAAGATAAAACAAGACCCAAATTACACTTGGGAAGAGGAAGCTGCCCGGAAGATTCCCAAGAAAGACAGAAACGATGCTTGACATTTTGTCGATTATTCCACTTGTGGTATAATATAAGTAATCGATAACGCACTAGGACGAAAGTCTGGTGCGTTTTTTGATGCAGCTGACAAGCGTTAAATGGAGGTTCTTATGGACAAAACCGTAAACCAGAACTCTGCCGACACTAACCAGGCCGGAAATACAGAGGATAAAGGTAGCAACTCAAAAACTTTTACTCAAGAGGAGGTCAATGCTCTCTTGCAAAAGCGTATTGGCGAGGTAAACGCCAAGGCCGAAGAGCGTAGTAAACAAGCCGCAGAAGATGCGGTAGCAGAATATGCTCGCAAGCAGAAAATGACTGAAGAGGAAAGGTTGAACGAGGAGCGCAAGAAAAAGGATGACGAACTTGCCGAGAAGGAACGCAACATTACATTGCGCGAAAATCGAGCAGATGCCATCGAGAAACTTGCTCAACTAAATATCGATACGAAGCTTGTGGATTTTGTAGTGGATATTGATGCAGATAAGACTGCTGAAAATGTCACAAAGCTTAGCAAAGCATTCAATGAGGCCGTCTCAAAGGCAGTTGAAGCTAAGTTAGCTGGCAAAACTCCTGCCGACTACGGTAACGGGAGCAAGTCGAAGGATAAGGATAAAGCGCTAACCAATCGAGGCTATACCGGCCAGGGAGTTATCGCGTTCTAGCTCCTTATCTGCATAAGTTTGAGAGTCGTATCAAACAATCGAAGAAAAAGGAGAAATTACTATGGCACGCACAGATGCTCTTAGTATTACTACGAATGGCACCACCGCCGATTCGCTCGAAGAGAGCTACGGCAAAGTTATTGACGCCATTCAGAAGGGCGCTCTCTCTGAGAAGCTCAAAAATACGGATTATTCCGGCGACCCAACGACCGGTTCTGTTGAAATCAATCGTTTCAAGAACGCTCAGTCCAATGACTACGGCACCGCACGCGCCGCTGGCCAAGGTTCTGCACTTGTTAACAGCGGTAAGGTAACCGTTAATATCGATACCGATAAAGAAATCGTTGAGGAAATCGAAGGCAAGGATGTTAAGCTTTTCGGCGTCGAAGGTATCATCGCAAAGCGTCGTGGTAATCACTCGCTTCGCGCTATTGCAACGCTTGATAATGCATACTTTGCAACCCTCGAATCTGAAGGTTCTGCCGTTACCTTGCCGGAAGGCGTAACTGACATTGAAGATGTCGTCGAAACCATGATTCAGGCTATCGAGACGACTCAGAACGACTGGGTTGATGGTGTTGACCGCTCGATGATTGCCCTTACCTTGAAGCCGAATGCTTACGGTAAGCTTCGCAATTACATCGACAAGGTTTCTGTCCCAACTGTCGATTCTGGTGTTGAAGAGATTGAGATGTTCCATGGTGTTCGTGTATTCAGCAACGTTCGCCAGACCAAGGCCATCATCGCAACCATCTTCGGTTCTGCCGGTCAGCCAGCTATGTTTAACCAGTACGAAGACGAGAAGATTAACTTGAGTAACGCTCACGCTGTCGAGCTCTTCTACTCCTATGGTTCTAAGGCTGTGACGCCTGACCTTATCAAGACTCTTGCTGAACTCCCAACCCCTCAGGCGACGGAGACTGCAAGCGAAACTCCAGCTAGCGGCGAAACCCCAACTGGTGGCGAAACCCCAACTGGTGGCGATACTAACGGCCAAAGCTAATTCAAACGCCCTGCCGGTGGCGTAATACCGGCAAAAATCTAAGGAGAAAAATACAATGAGGTATTTCAAAAATATCCAGGTCGGCACCATCGAAGCCGTAAGTAACAAGGATGTCATCGCACAAATGGAGGATTATCCTGAAGTTTACGAAGAGGTATTCCCAAAGGGAGCTGAGCCTGAAAAGAAAGCTAAAGCTCCGAAGAAAGAAGCTAAGAAATAGTTTGGAGAGAAAATGACCAGCGAGCAAAAAACGAGGATTGAAGAGTACGTCAAAGCAATCAATGAGACTGCGGCAGACGCATCGAGCGAATCTATCCTAGACTTTGCTGTCGAGGATGTAGCGTCTCGCGTTTTGCTTTATCTAAATTGCGAGGAGTTACCGGAACGCATTGAGCGCATCGTGGCTCGCGTAGTTTCTGGCATCTTCAACCAAATTATCAACTCTTCAACATCTACCCAGGCTGATTCTGCTATTAGTTCGTTAAGTGATAACGGCCAATCAATCAGTTTTGCCAACCAAGTTAAAAGCTATCTCTGTACAACGGACGATAATGAAATCTTTGCTGGCTTTACCAAATTGCTTGCGCCGTATAGGAGAATCAATGTTGTTTCCTGAGAATGCTAGAAACGCTATCTCGAAAGCCTTCTATGACAAAGAGGTGGAGGTTCTAAGCACGACAGAAACAATTGACGCTGAGGGTGGCGTGGTGAAAAACACCCCAATTATTAGAAGCACATTTAGAGGTAATGTAAGATTCGCAAATCTAGGCGAATTACAAACCGAACTTGGTCTCACCGAATCTATCGACATTAGCATCACATGTGATACTGATGTTCAGATTAGTTTAGGCGATTTGTTCCGCTATCAAGGCAAAACATACCAAGCAAGTGCAGTGATTCCGTCCGATTCGCATCTTACGATTGCGGGGAAAAACTATGGGTCTGAGCATTCAAATTAAAGGTATCGAAGCTGCTTCAAAACGCCTACAATCAGTTTCCACTAGAGGTCTTAGGAAAATCGCCAATGGCGTAAATAAGGCCGCGGCAGTAGTTGAGGCGGGAGCTAAAAGGAACTGTCCTGTTGATACTGGGTATTTGCGTGCGTCAATCCATACCGACCCAGCGAAAATCGAAGGCCAAAGTGTATCGGCCACAGTAGGAACTAGCGTCGAGTACGCTCCGTATGTCGAATTCGGAACCGGTTCTCGTGGTAGCTACCCATACGAAACGGATATACCGCTTTCGTACCGGAAAGACTGGCCAGGACAGGCCGCACAGCCATTTCTTGGCAAATCTCTAAATGAGAATAAACGGCTCGTTAAAAAGATTATTAACGAGTCAATCAAAGAGGCGGTAAGCAATGTTTAATCCGAAACCAGAAATCTATCAGAAACTTTGCGAGATTGAGGGCGTGAAAGTTACTCAAAGTTCGCAGAATATCTTCAACGATTTACCAGCAATCACATTCCGCATTGATGGCAATTCGGCAGATTATGATTTGGACAACGACATCGCTTCCCAAGAAATCTTTTGCTCCATTGATATTTGGGCTGAAGATAGCGTGACTGCTTCAAGCATTCTGGCTCAGACCGAGGCTAAAATGCGAGAGTTGAAATATCGGTTATCAAATTCCCTCGATGTTCCATCACCGAAGGGAGCGTTGTATCACATCAATGCCACCTTTATCGGCTTGCGTTGATGTAGAGGAGAAATAACATGGCTGGAATTCAAGCTATGGCTACGAGCCTCAAAATGGTTAAAACCCAGGATGAAGCCGCGGACCTCGTTATCGCTCACATCACGAGCATCGGCGAGCAAAGCTCTGAGGCGGAAGAAATTGACGTGACTACACTCGATTCCCCGAACCGCTCTAAGGAGTTTATCCAAGGCGCAAAAGACTCAGGAAGCATCGAAGTTGCAGTCAATAACTGTTTTGATGGACAGGTTGCGGCTTTGCGCTCTGTTTATCAAAGTGGCGCCGTTCGCCAATGGGTCGAGACTTATCCAGATGATGCTGGCACGCTAACCTATAGCGGTTATATTTCCGCTCTTAAGTTTGGCGAAGCTACCACAGATGGCTTAGTCACGGCAAACTTCACTATTCGTCTCACAGGCGAGCCAGTTTACGCTGAAGCTTAATCAGAACCTCTTGGGCGTGGAGGTTAACTACGCCCACTATGTAATCTAAACAAGGACAATCCTATGGAAGACTCCAATAAAAAATTAAATTACAAAGCATCTAACATCGCTCTCGCAGAAAAGAAGCTCGGTTTACGATTCTTTAGTGTAATCAAGGGTTTTAAGACGGGCGAAGTTGGCTTTATTGACATTTTGTTTTTATGGTCTGCTGGCGGTGGCGATAAAGACGAATTCGACAAGAGAGTAATCGACGACACTGAGAACATCATGGTTGAAATCATGCAGGGACTTAGTGATGCGGGTTTTTTAGGGGCGAAGGGCAAGTTCAGCATCGAACAAGCCAGGAAGGAACTCCGCAAAGCTCTGAAGGACTAACCAGTTTTACAGAGATATGGAAGAGCCTTGAACCGAAGGCTTTTGAAATCGGTATTCATTTGGCGGAGTTTTGGGAATTGAATTATGGCCAGTTCGAACATTGCGTCGATGGCTATTTCGCTCGAATTAATTCGCAAGTAAGGATTCAAGACCAATTGAATCACGTTTTGGGCAGATATATCATTCCGGCCGTCCATGAGCCGAAAAAGTATCCAAAGGAGCCTTATAGCAAGGAGCAGGAGAGAGAAAAGACCTTTATCTCCAATACAGATAATGACCGAATCGCAAGAGCGAAAATGTTGTACGGAAAGTAGGTTTTATGGCTGAAATTAACGATATTAAAGTTAAAATTGCGGCAGACGCTTCTGGCGTCAAAAAAGGCACTAGCGACGCTACCAAGCATTTGCAAGGGTTTGCTGGCAGTGCGGCTAGTGCTTTTTCGGGTATTTCCGCGAAAGCCGTTGCAGTTGGTAATGTTATCGCCAGAGCAATCTCTAAAGCGTTCCAGATGATTGCTAGTTCAATCGATGATGCCATTAAGCGCGTCGATACGCTCAACAACTTTCCTACCGTCATGCAGAACCTCGGCATTGGTGCCGATATTTCGACAAAGTCAATCAATTATCTCCAGGAGAAATTATTAGGGCTACCGACGACGTTGGACAGTGCAGTCGCGTCGGTCAAGCGCTTTACGGCCGCTAACGGCAATCTTGAAGCCTCTACTAAAATGTTCGAGGCGGTCAATAATGCGATTCTAGCTGGTACCAATGATGTCCAAATGCAAGCATCGGCCCTAGAACAGCTTACTCAGGCTTACACTAAAGGCAAGCCGGAGATGCAGGACTGGAAGACACTATTGCAAGCTATTCCTGGTCAGTTGAACCAAATCGCAATTGCGATGGGTTATGCTAGCTCGAATGCTCTTTACGACGCTTTGCAAAAAGGCGAAGTCTCGATGAATGACTTCATGAGGACGGTCGTTAAGTTAAACAATGAAGGCGTTACTGGCTTTGCGTCATTCTCGGAACAAGCAAGAAGTTCTGTCAACGGCATTCAGACATCTATTACTAACCTTAAGACTGCGATTACGAGAGGTTTGGCAACAATTGTCGATGCTATTGGACAGACAAATATCGCGGCATTCTTTAATGGTATCGCTTCTGCCATCGGTACAGCCGCCAACTATGTCGCCGCATTCGTAAGAATCATCTTGACGGCTATTAATGCATTGCGCGCATTGTTTGGCCAATCGGCTATCCAATTCGGCAAAACATCAAGTTCAGCAGATTCTACGGCCGGTGCGGTTGGAGGAATTGCAGACGCCGCGGACGATGCAACAAAGGGCATTGACGGAACTAGCAAAGCGGCAAAGAAGTTAGCGCAACAGCTTGCTGGTTTCGACGAAATGAACGTTCTTAAAGAGCCTGATTCTGGCTCAGGCGGCGGTTCGGGTTCAGGTGGTGGAGCTGGCGCCGCAGATTTAAGTGGCATTGATTTCGGCTCTCTTGATGTCGGCTCGCTCACAGATAAGGTTCAAGAAGCATTCGATAAGATTATGTCTATCTTTAGTAATTTAGACCTCTCGAAGTGGTATGCCGCAATTAATAAATTCAAAAAGGGCGCAATTAAGGCATTTGAATTGATTCAGAAAGTCGGCACATCGGCATGGGATAACCTTTTCAAACCTTTGGCAAAATATGTAGCTGAAAACACGCTACCGGATATGATTTATGGCGTATCGGATGCTCTTGAGCGAATTAATGTAGATTCTATCGGCAAAGGCGTAGATACATTCTTCAAGGGCTTAGAAACTACATGCCAGGGTCTACTTGATATACTTACTCCTCTGGTTACGGTCTTGTCTGGCTTCGTGACTTGGCTAGGCAATATTGTCCTGCCGCCAGCATTGTCAATTCTTGGCGCAACATTTGAAATTATCGGTAATGTCCTAACTGGCATTGGTGAAGGAATTCAATATGTTTGGACGGAAGAAATCCAGCCAGCGCTCGACGCTTTTGCTAAGGCGTTCCAGCCTATCATTGACAAGATTAACGATGTATTTGCCGCAATTGGCGAGTGCACGCCATTAATGGAGATTTTCAAGGGTATTGGGCAAGCTATCGGTATTATCGTAGGTGGAGCATTCGAAGCAGTTGCAGATGCAATCATGATTGTCGTAGGCTTTATTCTAATCGCCATTGACTTCTTCATTGAGATGGGAGAATGGGCCGGAAATGTAATTCTTGATATTATCGACTTCTTCTCTAATTTGGGCGAAAACATCCACAATATTTTCGAAAACGCCAAGAAATTCATCTGCGACGTTTGGAAAAATATCTGGGACTTTATGGTTAAGATTTTTACCCCAATTGGCAATTTCTTCAATAATTGTTTCAACGCAATCAAGAATGCGCTAAGCGGAGTCGCAAATTTCTTTGGGAATATGTTTAGTAATGCATTTAACGCCGTTAAAAATGCATTCTCAGCAGTCGGTAGCTTCTTCCAGGGTATCTTTAACACAATCAAGGGTATTTTCGTAAGCATTGGTACTACTATCGGAAATGCCGTCAGTGGCTCTTTCAAGGGTGTAGTGAATGGAATTATCGGTTTCGCAGAAGGATTCGTTAATACCCCTATCAGGGCTATCAATGCACTCATCGACGTAATCAACGCCATTCCTGGCATTAGTATTGGAAAGCTAGGTGAGCTACATCTACCTCGCATGGCCAAAGGTGGCATTGTTGACGGTGCAACTGTAGCAATGATTGGCGAACGTGGTAAAGAGGCAGTCATGCCACTAGAAAACAATACTGGATGGATTGACAAGTTCGCTCAAGATATTCAGGAGCGCGGCGGAACAAACAACGAGCCTATCCATGTGACCGTAAATATCGGCGAGGATACGCTCGTTGATAAGATTATCGATGGCGTGAACGACAAATCGTTCTTAAATAATAGACTAGTCCTTAATATCTAGTCGTGAAGTTCGATAACAACTTCTTTCTTGCCCCAGTAATCAGGCTTATAGTGGACTTTTAGACCGGTATCGTCTTGCGGAACTTCAAACACAATCGTGCCGGTCTTTTTGCCGCCACTAGTCAATTCGCCAGAGTTTAGGGCGTTATCTCCTTGCGCCATACCTTCCCAGCCGCGAACATCACCTTCCGATGTCTCAATCTTCCAGTTCATTACATTGTAAGAAATTGTTTCGTTTGAATTGTTTTCAATCGTCACAGCTATCTGAACAAACTCTTGCCCAGAATCCGGTTCGACTAATTCAGACACATAATTACGGGAGATGGAGTCAACGGTCACCTTCTGGCCATCGACTTCTACCGTATCACCAATGACGAACGGTTTGTTTTCCGTTTGGTTGTTAGAACTATTATTCTCTTTAGCTTGATTAGACACATCGCTAATATGCTCAGAACCGCCTCGCATACCTACGCCAATACTGCCAACGAAAATAATCACTATGACCCAAAACCACCACTTTTTATAGATTGGAGTTTTAGAGTTATTATTCGTTGCTTTGGTTGCCATCTGGCTCCTCCTTTTGGTTACTTACATCGGGTCTAATTAGCTTCTTATACTCCGGCAAGACATTATCGCTTGCCAGCGCCGCATTAACTAGGCGGTCTACGTCTTCTTGCGAGAGCTGGTTGCCTATGAGCTTCGCATCGTCGTTATCAAATGAAATGTCTTCGATATTGATTGTGTGAACCGAGTTACAGTTGAATAAGGTCGGTTTCGTAATGAAACTATACGAACCGGCTTCAAGAATTACTGTTGTAGCCTCAACATCTACATGGGTGCGGCGTAGATAGTTGGTTTGTTTCTCTACCTGCGACGTTCCATTTGTTAATAACAAAACGTCTCCAGTCTTAGGGTCAAAGTTTAAGACGGCAAAAACATGATAATCCTCACTCTCGAAAGGAATATCTCCGCGCAATCGAAAAACAAAACCTTGCTTGATTAGATTATTAAAAGCAGACTTCTTTACTTCGTTTGGGATTTCCATCAGCTTTTAGCCCTCGATTCCGAATATAACAGCAAGTTCTTTTTGCGCTTCTTTGTTATCCTCGTAAATGCCACGCGCCGCTTCTAAACGGTCTTCATCCTCGGCGAAATACTCGTCATTGTCTGGATTCTTAAAGAAATCCTCTAAATCAATGTTCTTGCGCCCACCGTTCGTTTCGAAAAACTTTCGGAACTTACTCCATTCGGGATAACGATGGCTAATATCATCGGAGAGTTCAAAAGTCTCTATGTCTTTGAATTTTTCCCACGCTTCTTTAAGCATGGCTTTGTCGCTTTCAGAAAGATAGCCATCGCCTACATCTTTCTGCATGCTAGTGCTTCTATCGTCAGAAGTAAAATACTCTTCAAGATATTCTTTATCAGCATCAGAAAGAACGATACCGTCTTTATCCATTTGAGGAATATCTAAAGCAAGGGAACAGACTGGCCCGTGCGCCATGGCATAATAATCGGACTCAGAAATAGTACGTCCATATCTGCGGAGATGTAATCTATCTGCCGCCCAAAGGAGCTTTATAAGTTTGACTCTGTCCATTTTATGGTTATCGTCAAGAGACAACAAAAAACCGAGCGCCTGTGAGACTTTTATCACATTTTTGGATGCTTTCTTCTCGTTCATAATTGCTATCTCCTTACTATTATTTTAACATATTTTTTTATTTTTGTGAATATTGCTATTGTGTTTTCGAAATATTTGTGCTACTTCCATTTTAACATAAGCATAAATTTAATGCAAAAATGAATCTAATTACGTCGAATTCGACGTAATTAAAATAAAAAATCCTATTGCAAAGATTTTTAGCATGCATTAGTATAGGGAAATGCAGGTTTTGAGTTAATCGCACATTAATTACTAAGGGGGTACCAAAATATATGAAAAATATTTTTGGACGATTCATTGTACCGCTTGCTGTTGTTGCAACACTGTTCGGCAACGTAAGCGCAACGGCTATGGCCGCAGACTCGGAGACAGCTACAGAGCCGAGTGCGGTCTATTCTGCATCTACCGACGACACTTCTGACTCAGGTAAGGTAACACCAACCCGTGCGTATAAGAGCATCTATAGCGACATCGAAACGCTCATCTACACCGGTAATGGCTCTGACCGCTGGCTCCATATTACGCCTTGGGTAACACCTAACACTTTCACCATCAGAATGGTCGACTACAGTGGGACCACCGTTTGGAACCAGACTTTCTACACTACAGGAACTACAGACTGGTTCATCGGTTCGAATGTTCGTTATGTCTATCTTCAGGGCATCCCTGGTGGCGTAGTCCAGGTCACCGACACCGCAAACTAACGTAAGTCTATAAGCCAATGATTAACTCAAGAACTGTACCCTCCGGCAATAGCCGGGGGGATTTTTCATGGTTCGTAAAATTCACTAATTAGCTATAGTGCCAAATTACGAACCCCTATAGGTTCACTTAGACAAGAAAAACGCTCCCTACAAAAGAGGTAGAGAGCGTTCACTTATCTCCCAATAGTATTCAATTAATCGCCTAAAGCTTCGGCGTACCCGCCTTTACCGCCAGCGAATTCGGATGGATGTTGGAAATAAAGCGTATGATACTCTTTACTACCAGATGGTTCATGAGTATCGGCGTCATAATTCTGGCACCAGAATCTAACCGACACTTCATTGTCTTTCGAAAGACTATGGCTTTCCATTTCGCAAACTTGATTATCCTTCTGATAATTCAGTTTAACGAACCTACTTAGCAAATGGTCTTGAAGAGCAAGATATTCCTTATCTTCTGCGCTCTTAATGTTTGCACAGCAATAAATTAAGGCTCCAACTAGAGCCACTACTACACACCCCAAAACAATACAAGGAGTCTTGTAATTATTTTTTGTGTTTTGTTTTTTCATTTTTGTTTCCTTTGTTTAATATTTTAACCTTTACCACGATTATATAACAGTCAACATTATTGTCAAGACCTGCGCGTAAACATCACACAACAAAAAATCGCCTCATGGACGATTCCTTGCTTGACCAGGCATCCCGAAGAATGACCTGGCGAGCCACTGGCGTTGAAGCCATGAGCTCTGTCAGCGGCTAAGCTGTGCAGGACAGCACAACCTACCAATATTATAGCTTAAGCAACGCGATTACGTCTATAACAACGAAAAGAGGTTAATTACCGTCGATGAAGCACCACACCATTCTACGCATGTCGGACAAGTTATTATGTCGACAACGCTTGATACCGCGGCAAAGGTTCAAGCTATTTATGGCGGAACTTGGGAAAGATGGGGTGCAGGACGTGTGCCGGTTGGCGTAGACCCAAATGATACTGATTTTGATGAACCAAATAAGACAGGCGGTAGTAAGACCGTTATCTTAACGAAAAACCAGCTGCCAAAGATTCAGGGTGAGTTCGAAGCAGTCGTATATGATAGTTATGCATCTACGGGCGTTTTTTATAATACGACGCATTCTGGCGGCAAAACAGGACGAAACGGCGGCGCATACACATCTCCAATTTGGTCTTTCGGAATGAAGTTCGGGAACGATGAACCGCATGAGAATATGTCGCCGTATCGAACGCTATATATGTGGCTACGAACTGCCTAATCGCCCCTGTTAGCTGATACAGACCGTTACATTGAACGTAAACCAAATGCCTAGACACACGCACACGATTTTTGGTCGCATTGATAGGTATCAGGGTAATGGCACTGTGTTCAGGGAACCATTTGAAGGTACTGCTATTTCAGCTCGTAATGATGTTGCTACTGATTATGCTGGTGGCGGCCAGCCGCACGAGAATATGCCCCCATACGAAACAATCTATTATTGGTTGAGAACCTCTTAATCTGTACGAATCCACATATAAACAGTAGAGTATGGTGGCATATTCTCATGGGCTTTTCCTCCACCAACAGGGATAGCCTTCGAGTCTGAGCTTCCAGTTGCCGTTCCGGGGTCAACCGTCCATTGACCAGAGGAGCCAACTGCAATATTTGTATCTGTACGATATGGAAGCGGATGTTTATGGCTAGGAATCTGCTCAAGCGTCAATGTAACGGTCTCAATCAGTTTAAGAGGTGCGCTTCCACATGTACAATGTCATATACGGTTGCATATTATTATGAGCTTGACCTCCGCCTGTATCTCTCACGGCTGGTCTACTATCACCACCAGTTGAGCCTGCTAGTACCGTTGAGTATGCGCTTTGCGAACCACCAGTGTAGCCGAGCGTGTAGTTTATAGCTCCATGATGGTGAGATGGGATATGTTCTATTTTCAAGGTTACGGTCTTACCCTCTATTAGATATAAAAACTGTTACATTGACCGCGGCGCAGATGCCTAAACACTATCTGACGGTGCCACATATTGCATATATGGAAAACTCATATTCTGTCAGTAATGGAACTCACACTACGGGCTCGCCTGTCAGTAGTGAACATGAGGGCGCCGAGGCGTCTATTAGTGGCAATAGAGACTCGCACAAGTTTTCGTTTGGTAGTGGTAGCGCACATAATAACTTACAGCCTTATATAACCGTATATATGTGGAGAAGAACAGCTTAAGCCGTGCGGCGCCAAATATAAACCGTAATGTATGGCTGAAGGTTCCCATGTGCTTGGCCGCCGCCAGTTTTATTGATTAGCGCGCTCACGGTAGGGTATGGGTTATTACTTGTCGTTTGATATACAACTCTGACATTTGGGTCAGCCCATGTCGCTGGATTGCCATTTGGGAAGCCGGCAATGGTGTGTGTATGGGACGGCATCTGGTCGACAGTCAATGTAACAGTTTTACTACCGCCAGTCTTACCAACGGTTGCAAAATCAGTATCACTTGTGTTGATACCGACGAGTGTTCGACCACTTGCGAATGCCGACCATGTACCGCCAAGAAATGTTGATGGGTTCTTATTGACATAACTGATATAAATAGAGCCGACGGGATAAATCTTGTTTAGAAGCTGAGTGGTTAGTGCCGAACCGGTTAAATCATCAACGGTCAACATCCTCTTTTCGTTGTTATAGACGTACCCATCAGTTCCAATGCGAAAAGTTGCAATACCAACCGAAACAGATAGCGCAACCGTTGTCCCCGTAAATTCATCGGCAATTTTAGTTTCGACATCCCATTGATAATTATTATCGAGAGTTACAGAAAACTCTGGAACCGTCCAGTTGCTCCCCGAAATGCTGACAGCTTTGGAAACCCATGCGCCCCAGCTAGAGCTCGAAGATTGCTTCACGCGATATTGGAAGGTGAGGGTATTCTTTACAACACCATCAATGGTAATAGGCGAATATACGCCGGAGGCCCTGATTCTAGTGTCGGGTTCGAAATTATTGACACGCTGAGCTGATGAAGAAATCGTCGGAGCCGACCATGGATAAATGACTACCTGTTTAGAAACAGCTTTAGAGGTCGAAAGACTATCAATAGCCGAAACCGTAAGACTACTCGTTCCGGCCTCGGTAGGAGTTCCTAGCTGAATATTGACATTGGAGTCACTAGAATAACTAGCTGTATTAGAGCGTCCGGTTAAAACGGCTGAGTAATTCGTGACATTAACGCCATCATTTCCGGTCGCTTTGTTTGCTTGCGAAATCGTAATCAGTGGGACAGATTGGCCCTGAATCATTGTCTGATTATTGCCGGTCAAGGCAACCGTATCAGGGTTGTTGTCGACATACTCGAAATTAGAAAAATTTGGCGCAGTGTGCGTATTTAAGGTCGAGAAAGTAACTGTCTTAATTGTCGAGTCTCCGCCGTTCGGAGTAGACAGCTTGGCTTGCAATCTGATGCTTGAGCTGGTTGGTAGATTAGCGGTGAAGGTTGCAGCCGTTCCAGCTGCGACGCTAACCGTTCCGAAGCTAGTCCATGCCGAATAAGTCGAACCTCCGTCTGTAGAGTATCGATAATACCCAGTTCTTGTCTCCGCGCCACCATCGGCTTGACGCTTGTAAGAGATGACCGCGTTGACTTTATTGTATGTCGAATATGACTGACTAGTAAATGTGAGCGTAGAGAGCGGAGGACATGGCGTGTAGAATGTCCCAGCGACTTTTTTATCACTCGCCTGTGTGTTTGAAGCAAAACAACCGTACCAGTATTTATGGTTGCCTTCAATACTAAATGAGCTCGGATTCGCATTGGAGGAGTTATTGACGGTAATTGTTGAAGATGTAGTGTTGCTAGCAGTTGCAAATCGGTACGATGTACCGTAAGAATTCTGGCCAAGAATTGCCGCTTCGATATATCTACCATTTGCACTAGCAGGAGTGCCATATGACGAAACCGAGGTTGCAAATGTGGCCGAATTGTAAGTCTTAGACTTAAGTGTTACCGACAGACCACTTGGCTTGGCAATTCCGCTCGGAATGTAGCCTGTACCAGAGTAGTTTACTGAGCCAGAGTACCAAGGGCAGGTGTAGGAGACTGTTCTATTGCCAGCCGAGAGTGAGCCTTCCCAGAGCGTGCAACTGCCGGTAACTAGCTTTTGGCCTAAATTGTTGCCATCGACGGTAAAGTTATTAAAATAAACGTAAATACTTGCGCCAGAATTAAGTTCAAAAATCACCCTCGACGAACGACTTTCGCCAGTCGACGAATCATCGTATTGCAGTCTAGTATAGCCATACCCGCCGGTATTGATTGATTCAACCGTAACCCAACTCATTAACTATCACTCCTTACGAATGCCCAGCCGTTATTTTGGGGCACTAATTTAATCGGTGGCATACTAATGCCTTCTGTAAACTCCGCTTTCGGTGCCGCAATGCCGTCATCATTAATCGTTGCAACCATGGTATTATTTTGGAAAGCAGACAATTCCTGAGGCGTTTGTTTCGTGTAAGTTCCGTTTAGAGAACTTGAACGAACCGTTACGCCATTGCTGTCAATTGCGACCTGAGTATTAGCAAATTCACCATTAGCTTGAGTCCATTGGCTTTTATAATCACCAACGGCTAGCATCATATCGTTGATACTGAATTCGGAATCATTGGAGCCATAGACCGATACGGTCAAGCTAGGAGAATTCGGCAAAATACCTTCTAGGCTATATTCTTTGTAGAACGCCTCATCGCCGTTATTTAGGGCAATATCCCAAACGCCATTTTCCGTACCATCAGTAATCCTGATTAAACATTCGCCAGGCGCAGTTTTCTTAATCTTGCAAGAGAACGAATAATATGTCTTATCTACGATACTGGAGTTATCTGCTTTAACATCGACCACCTGTGTAGCTGTCTTATTTTTGAGCGTGATGTTTTGGCGTGATAATGAACCATTCACCGCAGATTCCGCCGATGGCGCAATTGTAATAGTGCCGTTTCCGCTCAAAGCCCATGAGATAGGCAATCCATCACTATCAAGCGAATACATTGCGGAGTTCTTTAGCAGGTTGTTGCCGCCAGAATTTTGAACAGATGTAACAACATCCGAGATAGTTTGAGTAACGGTCGTGAAGTTTTCATTCACCTGATTTTCGAGTGTAATCTGCTCTTCGACGATTGACTCAATGGTCTGGCCTTGCTTGTCGACTTTGATTTCGGTGTTGTAGACCGTTTTCGTAATACCGCCGGCGAGCGCATAGTTGGTTTGAGTCTCGTCAGGAGCAATGCCTTTAATGACTTCTTTAAGCGAGCCATCGATAGTGAGCTTAATGTCTGTAATAACGACGTCCCAAGAATTAGTATCGTTTGCAATCGTAAGCCTATCGCCACACTCATACCAGCCATGGCCTTCCGTAGTTGCCTCAAACGGGCAGAATTCAAAACCATCAATAGCGTTCAAGATTGGCGTAATCATTTCTTCGCGATTGTCATCGAGAATCTCATTGTTGGCCAACTTAAGCTCGGTTAATCCGTTAGGCTTGAATGGCTCATAACTACTCGCCGAACTGCCTTTCTCGATTTGATATGTTTCGATTATTTCTTCGAAAGATGGCGTAGTGGCATTATTTTTAACTACATATACGCCAAGATAGTGTGCATTGTTTGGAGTTGTGATTGTATGCGCTAAAGCAGTATCGTCTCCTTGTCGCACACCTACAGAATTCAAGACTGGCTCATTATTCAATGGCGGATTAGCTGTAGTAAAAACACAGAAACGCGGATTAGTGCCAACTACGGCCCTCGAGACGGTATATGTTGTATTTGGCTCGCACGGAATATAGATATTTTTGAAAGCGCCAGGTGAGGTCATTTTATTAGTGGACGAGCTTGCGTAGCAAGTGGTAATATTTGCGTTATCTTTATCAAAAAGGTTTTTTCCGCCAGCAGCATTTCTCATAGCTTCATCGACAACAGCGATATTATCTTCAGCTGGCGTTCTTGCAAGCACGACACTATCTACCGGGCCATACTTAGGCTCTACTTTAACTTTGCGCAAATTCGAATAAGTTAGAGTCTCTTGGCTCTGAAAACCCGGCATAGCGACGGTCAGGGTATTATTTAGGCTATTTGTCCGTGGCAAAGTAGCCGTTGCACCGGCAAACTCAGCCAAAATGTCACGATAGGTAATACCGCTAATTTTCGCATACAAATCTTCAGGGATTACATAGTCACCGTTAGGCAAGTCATTTTCAACGGAATAGACCATACCAAACTTGTTTGCAATCTCTGCGACCAATTGTTTAACCGTACAAGGGAAGGTAATTTCGCCTTCTTGATATGGCGTAAGCGCCGCCAAAGCAATACTATCGTATGCTTTAACGGTAGTAACACCTTTTTCCAAATCCGTTGTTTGCTCACGGACGAGATACTTGCCGTAATCGCAAGTTTCCCATACAGAATCAGCCAATACCTGTAGCTCGACTAGCAAATTCTTCTCAACCAAGTCGTATTCCGTACCGATAAGAGTGAAGCTTAGCACTTTCGTTGCGACACCGAAAAAATAACCACTCTGCTCAATCTCAAACTTTTGTAGAACATCGCTTGATGTATAAACATTTTCTGTTCCTTGGACCGTGATGGCCGCCTGCAGCGTTTTGACAGGCGCCTTCATCGCGTCTTTGAATGCTTCTGATACCTCAATCATACAGACCTCACATCTTCGACACCGGAATTAAGTTCACACTAAAACTCTTATAAAGCTTTCTCTGACGGTCAAGAATCTCTGGCTCATAATCGCCAGCATAATACTGAGCAGTCCTCGTTTGCTTAAGCTTTGCATCGTGATAAGTGACATTGAAATACGGCTCATCAAGCAACGCGCAAATCGTGGATACTTCATCTTCAGTTAAAGCATCACGAAAAACAATCGAAATCTTAGGGAAGACGCCAATCAGAGTAGCGCGAACATCGCCATTCATATTGCGGTCGGCGTCTTTCCATAGCTTGTTACGGCCAACCTTATACTCCTTGATTCCAGGAATTGTCGTATTGTTAATCTTTAGTAAGTCACCATTGGCAATGCTCATTACGCTTTCCTCAAAGAGCTCGGTGCGACCGCGCAACGCACGGTTCCATTAGCGGTTCGAAGGACCGCCATACCGCGCCCATTATTTTCCGTCCAAATCGAATTACCATCGTTGATAATTTTCAAGTTGAGATAAGTGCCATTTTGGTCGGTCTGGCTAGTCGTGATAACGTGGTCACCAATTTTAGCTGAACCATTGCCAGATGGAGCCGGAGTGCTACCACTAGAAAGCTGATTCACGATTGCCTGGACTGCATTGTAGTCATATCCTGCCGCGCGAAGCCTTTGCTCACGCTCTGGCCAGTTGCCCCAATCGCCACGAAGACACTCGCGAGCCAGCTCTTCATTCGACTTTTTAGCTGGAGTCGGAGCTGGGGTATTGCCGTTGTAAATGTTTGGACGATAATGGCAAAGATAGCCGTTTAAGCTGAGGCTCATTAGGTTGAATGGGCAACCAACGCTTGCATCTCTTGCACCTTGGTTTTGGCCAAAGAATTTACCGTTGTAATACATCGCGACATGGCCATATTGACCAGTGCCCCAAATCACCCAGTCACCATTTTGCAATTTGCCGTCTGTATGGCGAGTAAAGCCCATGTTAGCTAGGTCTGCGCCTTGGTTTGCGTAGCCATTGGCGCCACCGCCAGCACAAGCTAAGATACGGCCACAAAGTGAATACTGGAATTCTTTGAACCCAGCGACACACTGCATCCCAAAGCCTTCATTAAAGCCCTTGCCATTAACCGCATTTACGAACTTATCCGGAGTGGAGACATCGACTTTATAATATGGCCAAGCGCCATTCTGGGACTTAACCTCATCTTCGGTTTTCTCTTTGCCGTCGCCTGAATCATGTCTAATGTTTACGGCTTTGGCGATTACTTCGTCGCCATCTAAATCAATAGCGATTCCGGTTTCGTCGTCAATCTCCGCTTCGAGAACGGTCTGACGAATTTGCGCAATCTGCTTCTCGGAAAGACCAAACGCAAGTAATGCTTCGCTAATGGCGTAACCAATTGCGCCAATATCAGCGATAAATAGCCCTACGAGCAAGGTTTTTACTGATACTTGGTCAATTCCTTGGACATCAACGCCAGACGCGTCTACGAGGCTCAGGAAGGCCAAGATAAGCGCCGCTAATCCTCCGATAGCTAGAGTCAAAAGAATCGGCTTCAGCGAGCCGCTTAAGAATTTCTTCCAATCAAATTTAATATCTTCAATCGCGATTTTTTTGTTTTTGAGATAGCCAAAGATACCACGGAGAGTCATAGCTCCGAAAAACACTCCAGCCGCTCCTAAGCACATTAGAATGTCGTTCATTATTTGCCTCCTTTCGGCTTATTTGTCGAGCGCATGCTATTTTCTACGCTCTTATACCATTGGTTATATTCATCAACCCTTTTGGTAACTTCACCATTGCCGCCGTTTTTGTGGTAAACGGAATACTCGTCTTGAATCCTGCCATAATTCATTGGGAATTTCTTGAAAGCCTCCCAATTGAACTGGTCCTCCATGCACATTTGTAGAATTGACTGTTTTGCGGAATGCCTACGGCTCAATCTGTTCTGCCAGAGCGAAGCAAAGAGAGTCGCTAAGCTAGGCACGCCAGCTGTAATTAATGCAACTATAATCGAATCGCCCATCTTATCCTTTCTTGGTTCTGGCGCCCCACTCACGAGGCGCCTAGTCTTTCAGTGAAAAAGTCTATCTGCTTCTGAATTTCCTTACGAAAAGCTACATCGTCGATATGGACATACAGCCAAGCCAGCGCCCGGCAGATGCCAAATCCGTCAATCTCGTATTTTCGGTCTTGGTACGCCTCCCATGCAGCTTTCATCATTTCTTCGGACGGGACCGGAATCTCTTTGACGATATATTGATGAAGTTCGTTGTGAATCCCAACCGGAATTTCGCGAATAAAAGCATGACGTACGAGATACGCATAGCCGTAACTCCAATCCCTGCGCGGATAAAGCAAGTGGTGATGATTCACTTCACGCTTGCGCTGGAGTTTACGAATCCTTCGACCTCTTCTTCCCACATGAATCACCTCCATATTCAGATTCAATTTCGCCAAACATAGAGCAGAAAGCAATTATGTCTACGGCATCATCAAATGAGACATCGCCGTAAACGAGAACGATTTTGCCCAAATCGGTCAAATTAACCTCGTAGCGCTTAATGAGCGACCAGAGTTTCTTGCTGTCGAACGGTCCTTGAATTTTTACCATTAGGTATGCCATAAAATCACTCCTCCCACATGGACGGATAGACTTTCACCTTTATAATGTGCTCAAAAAACGCCCTGAAGCTATAAGCCTCAAAGCGTTATCGACTACTTATATTATATCATAAAAGCACCACCTTTTTGAGTGATGCTAATGGTTGGCAAACCTTAACGACAAAATTTAGACGGTCACATCCAGAGAAGTGCTAACTGGTGCTAGTAACCATAACTATATTATATCACTTCTTGAATATCTTCTTATCAACGAAATAAAAAATGCACCCACCTACAAAATTAGCAATCACCGTTGCCCAAAAGCTCCCCAGATTAGAGAGCAGGGCAAGGCAAATGGCTAAAATTGGAGTAGAAAGTTGCCATCGGAGTAAATAAAGCAGAAATCTCTTCATCGTCTACCTTTCTTGGTATTGTTCAGCAGTTGCCTCCGAACAGATAACTCTATATTCTTCTTTATCTTATTTGGAATAGTTATTTTATCCGGCCTATTTGGATGAACGAATTGGCAATGGCTTCCTCTTTGGCGCAATAATATCCAGCCATTGTCCTTGAGGAGCTTAATCAATCTATCTCTCTCTGAATTTGCCATTACTATTTACCCAAATAGCTGTCAATCAACGCTTTCGCTTCTTCGAACCCGCAAGCAAATTCGGCTTCGTAGCCTTGTTGGCGAAGTTGCTCCAATACATCAAATTGCTCGCGAATATGTTCGTCAGCTACAAGCGTGCCGTCTTTTTTGAAGATTCGGGTTCCTTCTTTCTTTAATTCCAAGAAAAGTCCAGCACATAAAGTACCGTTTATCTGATTTTCGATACTTACCCAAGGTTTAGCTATAAACATATCTGGCCATCCCCTGCGACCGCCATTCATATCTTTAAGTTTCTTTGCTAAGCTAATCGGTAATTTGATACCGCCAGCATCGGTTCTAAATAACACATTAGGATAATTCTCGACCAGATAACCGGCTACGGCGATTTGAAGTTGCTCCTCAGCTTTTCTTACCATATTCCTCCTTTGCCTCGAACTCGTAGAAATCAAACATGTAACATATATTTTCAAGGTTCGTGTCATCAAAAACTGCACCTCTTCTTTCGTTATCTATGATTAGAAAGGTGCGGTCTCTCTTATCTTTCTTGCTGTCCCAACGCCAAATAGAGAAGTATTCACCCTTTTGAATTAGGTACCATTTAGCGACATCGCTCTCCCAAGTTGGCTTGGTATCGTCTTTAATTAGAAGTGGATTCAGCTCTTTCATCGTCCACTCCGCATGTTTTTCGAATTTTTCCCACTAGCCGCCAATCGATTTCTAGTGTCCAATGCTCGCAATTAAAGTTTTTATAGCCCTTAGGGGATGCTTCCACATTACTAATCTTTGTTCTGATGGCCGGTTTTCTGATGCCGTCGTCATCAATCACCTCAAATAGTTCATTGTAAGTTCCGAAGGTAAGCCATTTTAAGAATCTATATTCTTCTTCACTCATTAGGCTTGACCTCCGCTACTTCGTAAAGCCGTTCTGTGCCAAAACACAACCCTTTGAAATTCGGGAATGCCTTTTCGATAGCAATAATATTGTTCGGGTCATCATCGATAAAATACCCACTAGGCGGCTCCATTGTAGATAAAACAGGAAGCTTTTCAAGATGTGTAAGCAATTCTCCCATTAATTCAACTTTGACGATTGGCGAGGGGCGATGGTCGCCGGTATTTCGCATGGAGACCTCCACTGGAAACGGTAATGCACCCATGTGAGCAAGCATTAGTATTCTTTTGAGCCACTTGATGGTAGCTTCTCTACAGATTTCCGAGCGGCCAGTTACAAAGTGAATTTCATGTCCTTTGAACATACTCAAAAGATTAACCCCTTTAAGCAAGGGCTCGTCCTTCAATACTTCTTCTTGGGAATAGTATTTCACGAAATTCCCTTCCTTGGCATAATGCAGACGATGCGAGTTATCAGCTAAAACGCCATCAATATCAAATATAATCATTTTTTCTCCCTCAGAATTTGGCTTGCTTTTTTGAAGTGGTCTATTTCAGACTTTGTGATTATTTCGTCACGGAGCTTCCTGTGTAGTCGATTGCGGCGACATACCCAACAACGACCGTGGTTACGGCACCAGGCATCAACAGATTTTGGACCATGGAAAGGCTTCCGTTTTTCTTTACCATGCTTAATTGCTTGGTCTAGGCTCATTTTTCCTCCTCGCCTGGTTGCGGCTCAAGCATTCGTACTAGTGGACGATAATACTCAGTTACAGAAAGGATTTTTTTTACATCCCCTACATTCAACTATTGTGGTATTCGATAATACCTCTACTTGGTCGGGTACACCTTTTGGTATATGAGATTCTACCGCATTCTCGTAGGAGCAAGATGGACATTTGGCAAGCATCGTTTATTTCTCCTCCAATAGCTCTGGATTCTCGTGAATGTTGCCGATGACCTCCATGTATTCGCTCAAATTGAAATATCCGATGTTGTGCGGTTGTCCGAAGTCGTCCGAATCCCATTCTTCCCGTTCGACAACTTTGCGGTGGCGTTTTTCATTGCCGTAGTAGCAGGTCGTGTATTCGACTATATCCCCCTCATAAATCTCTTTACCGTTCTTGTCTTTAAGACCTGTGTATTGCTCGAGAATTACATTAGGCTTGTGTGTGATTAGACAAGTCCCTCGTTTGTTACTAGCTTCTTCACAAACCTCATAAACTTGTCCGAAGTTGTCAGTCAAGATTGGGTCTTTGACATAACATTTCGCCTCTGTATCCCACGCTCTAAACTTTAGCTCTCTCATTCTTCCTCCTTCTTAAACATTGACGATATATCGCCATGCGTAACATAATTTACGAACAGATGAGGGCATTTCAAGCGAATAAGCGCCTCTGCTTCATCATCCGGCACGTAGTTACAAATTACGAACGAATCCTCGACTATGCTGTAATTAGACAAGAATTCTTGGGCCGTCATGTCATACCATTCAGAGTTTTTAGTTCTAAAAGGCCTTTCCGTTCCAGGCGAGATACCAATGTACTTCTTGTGATTCCTGAACCAGAAAGACTGAAAGCCGTATGCGGCACCGAAGTCGTAAATTGTGCGATTTTTCGGAATAATCTGAGCTAGTTTTTCATATGGGTCACCACCGCAAACTAGACAAGTAGAATCGACATCGGCAGTTATACCCCAATTATTCTGGAATACAACCTCCAACTCTTTGCTAGCTATCGGGTCCTCTTTGATTGCCCTATAGAGAGAGCACTCCTCAGCCATTACGTCCTTCTTCCAACTTCTTAATCCGTGCGTTCAACTGCTCAAATGCGTCCTTAATGCAATCGCGAATCTGACCTTCCTCTGAATTTGGATTCTCACTATCGATTACGAACATGTCATAATCAAAACTTCCGGATTGTGAGTCTATCTCTTCAAACCATTCTTTGAATTCGTCCTTGAATTTCTCCAATGTGGTATGATGATATGCCATTATGGATGGCATCCAGTGCTTACTACCATCAATCTGATATTCTTCGAGATATAAGTCTCCTTGAGCATTCATTCTGAATGTTGAACCTACTGGGAAGGTCATGAGTGGCAATTTCAATCTATAGCGTTTCATAAAACCTCCATATTATTCTGAGAACACTAACCAAATAACTAAGCCAATCAAGACGGGAATCCAAATAGGGGAGAGAACCCACCACCAACTCCAGTTAATAATCCCCAACAGCTTAAACGCTATAAACATAAGCGTTAGAAAACCAAAGAACCCAATCCCACTTCCGCTTTCTTCATATTTTTTACTCATCTGTCCTCCTTTGAGTATTGATTAAATATTCAGCCTTCTTGAGCGACCTCTTTATGTCGCGAATCGCCTCAATAGTGTCATCGTCATCGTGGCAATCTACAGCGGCTTCGGCCGCATTCCTTATTGCCAGCAACTCATCGTATACATCTTCACTAATCATTTCCCACCTCCTCAATACTTGGCGAATCTAATTCACACCAGAATTTCGCCGCATTTACTAAATCTTCTTCGTCATTCATCATGCGCCAGCCCTTTCTAATGAATCGAGGGGAATGGCTTTCATTTCAATTAGCGCGCCCGCCTTCGTTTTCATCTTCTCGACTGGGCTTTTGGCCACAACCGATGACGGAGCAACCCAATCGCCTTTGTATGCACCTTTCTTGATGCGTAATTTGACCGGATAACCAGGTGTAATTTTATACCGAGCCGCGAGCACAACCCTATCTCTGTATCTCGGCTCAAAGATTTCTAGCATTTTTACCTCCTTTGCTATTTAACTCTCGACCATATATGGATGGGCTAACGCAGAATAAATAGACGTGCAGGAACTCGGCTATGGGTTAACCTGCGGATAGCAATTTAATTGACTATTTACGCTTAGTTACGTTAGGTACTCACTTCTTTTGGGCTAAGCTATCGATAACGCTAAACCCATCCGTATATGGCAAAGAGCGTCTTGGTTCTCGACCAAGGATGGATGAATTAGTGATTGAGTTAATAGTGTGCGGAGTTCGAAACGGCATCGAACAAAACATAGGCCACCAATTCATCCGTCTTTGGCAAAGAGCATTTGGTTGCAGGGGCGAGAGTCGAACTCGCTTTGACTTGTTTATGAGGCAAGTAAGATTACCGAATCTTCTCCCTGCAATATGGCCTCCCGATGGCAGAATCATCGAGAGGCGAGCGACGAGCTATTGCAATCCGTTCATGTCAAGGTACCGGTCGCGTTCTTCCTTTACGGCTTCATCAGCCTCCTTGCGTTTTTCAATCATCACATCGTCAATAAGGTCAATCAAATCTATGTCACATTCTCGAATAAGTTGCTCTACTTTATAGCCCAGGTCACACCAATTCACGAAGTAGGCTATCGCATCGTCTGCTTCGTTCATCCATGTGACCAGTAGCGCAAGTTGGTCGAGCGGATATTCTTCAATAACCGTGGTGATAAATCCGTTGACGCTTAATGCTTTTTCCGTAGTCATATTTCTTCCTCTAAAACGGAACTTCTCCATCGACAGGAACCACATCTTCGCCCAACTCTTCTTCGCTATCTTCGCGCTCAAGCCGTAGATGTACGCCTTTGTCGTTTGCGATGTAGATGTATTTCTGTTCCGATGTGGCAGTGGCATGCAAGCTAATAATTAGCTGGCTCCCGTGAGGGGAGGAGAGAAGCACGCCTACTTCGTTGTAGCGGTTCTTCTCGACCCCATCCTTCTTGTATGTCCCATTCTTCACTTTTAATGTTGCTATCTTTGAAAATGGCGTATTGCTCATTTTTTCTCCTTGGTTTTGCTAATCTCTCGCCAGGTTTGAAGCCGGCGATGCTATTTTTCATTGGCCGCTGTCGCTGCTAGTTTTAGGTCTGCAATCTGCTCCTCGGTCAAGTCAATCGGCTTAAACATGACAACGGAACCACCAGTTTTTTCGGCCAAGGTAGCTGCTTTTGCGAAACTACAAAGCTGTTTAGGCTGTTCCGACAATGAAACGCTTTCGCTATACGATTCTTCGCCAGCCCACATCTTGCCTACCCGCACAGCAAAGTTTCCTTTGACATCAATAGTTGGTTCTTCCATATTTCTCCTTTAAAAACTTAATCCTTCAATCTTATCGACGGCCTTAGCAATTCGTTTCAAAATCACTTT
This sequence comes from Candidatus Saccharimonadota bacterium, assembly GCA_017536895.1. Classification (GTDB taxonomy): domain Bacteria; phylum Patescibacteriota; class Saccharimonadia; order Saccharimonadales; family Saccharimonadaceae; genus Nanosyncoccus. The sequence continues at coordinate 37,957 of JAFWCN010000006.1, forward strand.
TTCGAATGCTTTAGCCTCTTCGAGCCTGTCGGCTACTTCCTCGCGCTTAATGTCGAAAATTTGGATTTCTAGCCCAGGAATTACATCCGTGTACATCACGAAATGTAGGGTTTCCAAGTCTTCGTTCACTACGAAATATTTGATGACTTGCGGCTCGTATTCTTTCGGATAATGGCCTTCAAGATACGCTTTAACCACCTCGGCGCTAGACAGACACTTCACCTCTACAGCTTCGCGCGCCTTGCCGTCTTCTCCAGTGATTACGCCGTCTGGGCTGATGTATGAGTCCTCATCGAAGTCTGAAATCCACACCACCGAATCCTTATCGACGACTTTACCGGTCTTTTCTTCAAAAGCCGCGATTGCTTGAGGCTCCAGAATATGACCGCGCGCCATCATCGTAAATGGCTCACCATTAAGCTCTTCGATGTAGTCATTAGGCGTAATCGGGCGAGCGACGCGTTCGGCGATGATTTCGTAGAATCTCTTTTTTGGCTCGCCGTCGAGCTTCATTTCTGCTAACTCCTCCGGTTCAAGCAAACTTGCTACGCTTGCGACCGTTTTTTTATCTTCTGGTGGTAATTTTTGGCCGTCGCGCTCCAAATACTCAACCATTTTAGACTTTAGAGGAAGCCCTGCAATCCATAGGTCTTTGAACTCGGAGCCGCCAGACTTGCCTTTGCGAAATTCCGCCCATTCTTCGCTATTTTGCTGAATCTTTAGAACTTTCACTTAGCTCTCCTTTCCTTGCATCCTTACGGGCTTGAACATCTTTATCTAATTGCTGGTCTTTCGTCAGAGATTTCCAAACCGCCAACAATCCTTTCATCGTTTTGGCGTTCGTTATCTTTTCGATTGCTTCACTCCTAGCTTCTTCTAACTTTTGCTTCTTCCAAGATTCAAATTCTTCCATCTCTTCTCCAGAAGCTATTTCGCCAGAGCCGGCATAACCGAGAATAGCTAGCGCGCGACCGATGGCGATGGTTTCATTCTTTTCGAACCCCTTTTCCACCTTTAGCCTTTCGCACGGCATAAATGAACTGCCTTCGGCTTCACAGCTTTCGAGCGCATCTTCAGCATTAACCCCTTGCTTGAGCAATTCGTAGTATTCCGTCTTGTCCTTCCAGAGTCTTGCCGTATGCGTTAAGTTACCGTTTTCGTCATAGGAAGCTTTGACCGAAATCTTTGAACGAGGATTTTCTTTCCTAAATTCTCCAAGGCGGTCAGCAACCTTTGCGTAGTTGATTTCAAGAGTTTTAGTCTCGCCATCTTTCGTCTTGTATTTCTTTTGAATCTTCGTCGTCTTAACTTGCTTCATAGGCTAGCCCCATTCTGCGACTTTGAATTGTCGCATGGTCTTCTTTCTTTAGACCAACGTAGTTACTAATCGCGGAGTCGAGGAGTTTATTGGCATGACGATATTGCTTTGCGCACTTAATCGCCTTGCGGAACTCTGCTTTGCCTAAATCCACGAGGTTGTTGACGATGATTGCATTAGCCTTATTGGATTGAATTTTTATCTTCACAGACTCATCATCCAAGAAGCTAAATATTGCTTTATTTGCCTTACGATATTTCTTCGATACGACGATTACTTTGCGAAAATCGTAATCGTCGAGCTTCAATAGCTTATCGACCGTAGTTGCCATCTTAGCGGAGTGTTCTATTCGAACATTCACGGAGTTGCTATCGTCTAGGCGTTTAACTTTGATATTTTTCATTGAGATGTTTCCTTTCGGTTATTTGATATTTCTCGCTGACTCCTGCGCCCTCTCAACTGGCGCACGAATCAGTAACCGTAGTTCGAGAGGCCTCGCATACCCCTCGAACCGTGGTTGATTGAAGCTTTGGTCCATAGTTAGTCGCTTTAATCTCTGCGCACTAATCGTATGGGCTTTTGTCTTCGATGAGATGGCAATATTTCGTTTGGCTTGTCACCTCAATAAAAGAAAAAAGTCGGCTTCATCAACCGACTTGTCAATAAAAAACTACCCAAGATTACTCTTGAGTAGTTGAAAATTCTCATGTGGTGGAGTGTACGGGACTTGAACTCGTGACCTCCTCAATGCCATTGAGGCGCTCTACCAGCTGAGCTAACACCCCATGATTCTCGATTTTTTGCAATGTTCTCACAGGGGCTTTCTGTGTAAGCGCTCTAATCAGCTGAGCTAACGCCCCATGTTTTTATTTTAGCACAATCTATGGTAAAATGAAAGTATGAAAACGATTCTTACTGGTATTAGAGTGAATTCGGAGCTGACGCTGGGTAATTTCCTAGGGGCACTTTTGCCGATGACGCGGCTAGCGAACAAATACTCTGACGAATACAATATCAACATTTTTGTGGCGGATCTTCACACGATTATCGCCGAGCAGGACGGTGGATTACAACATAATCTACTAATGCTGATTAAGATGTATCTAGCGGCTGGGCTGAAGGTTAACGATAACGTACATATTTATCGGCAAAGCTATGTGCCGGCGACTTCGGAAATGACCTGGATTTTGAACTGTGTGGCGACGATGGGTGAGCTTGGTCGGATGATTCAGTATAAGGAGAAGGGCCGCGGGGAAGATTCTTGCAACGTTGGGATTTTTGACTATCCAGTGTTGATGGCGACGGATATTTTGCTATTTGACGGAAACTACATTCCGGTGGGGCAAGACCAATTCCAGCACATTGAACTAACTCGTGATATCGCGATAAGAGTAAATCATCGATATGGCGAGATATTTACCGTTCCGGAGAAGACTTCCGAGCAGGCGAAATTTATGGGTTCAAATGATGGAATTAGGATTCGTGATTTAGTGAACCCGGAGAAGAAAATGAGTAAATCGGCTAAGGCGGAGAATTCTAAAATTATGATGACTGATGATCCGGAGAAAGTTGCGAAGAAGATTATGTCGGCAACGACTGATTCGCTGGGGGAGATTGATTTTGATTTGAAGAAGCGACCAGGGATTTCGAACTTACTACAGATTGAGGCGTTGGTAAATGACAGACCATTAGATGAAGTGGTGGCCGAATGGAAGGGTAAGTCGAACTATGGTGATTTGAAGAAAAAGGTGGCTGAGAGTGTATCGACGATGCTTGCTGATTTTCAGGCGAGACTCGCTAAAATTACCGATGAAGAAGTATATGAATTGATGGAAACTGGCGAGAAATATGCTAACAAGTTAGCGAATGCTAAGCTTTTGAAATTGCAAAAAGCCTTTGAGCTAAGATAGGGGAGGTTGATGATTAGGACTGGTAAAAAATTTAGTAAACCTGAAATGTCGCGCGTGATTAATGGCGATACGGTTTTGCCAGAGGAAGAAGTGGCGCCGGAGAAGGTACGACTAGACGTATTGATGACAGAAATATTTAGGAGTTATAATCGTTCAACTTTGCAGAAGTTTATCGAGAGTGGTTATGTGAAAGTGGACGGTGAACTAGCGGAAAAACCAAACCAGAAATTTGAGCGAGGAGCTTATATTGAACTGGAACTGCCGGAAGAAGTACGAAACAGCGATATTGAGCCGGAGATTATTTACGAAGACGATGATGTGATGGTGGTGAATAAGCCATGCGGGATGTTAAGTGAGCCACGTGGGCAGTATTGTCCGGAGAAAACTCTGGGTGATTATGGATTTATTGCGCATCGATTGGACCGAGATACTTCGGGATTGGTGATTATTGCGAAAACCGAAGAGGTACAACTTTTTTTAAAGAAACAGTTTAAGGAACGTGAGGTAAGTAAAACTTATGTTGCGGTGGTGCTTGGCCAGCCAAGACTTGAGGCGGCGAGATTAGATCTTCCTTTGACGCGCAATCTCAAGAGGCCCACGACTTTTCTGGTGGATGCAAAGGGTAAACCGGCAGAGACTTTTTACAAAGTGTTGAAGTCAAATGGTGATTTGTCGTTGGTGGAGCTAATGCCGACGACCGGTCGGACACATCAGTTAAGAGTGCATATGAAGTATTTGGGGCATCCGATTTTAGGGGATAGAGTTTATGGAGATGCTAAAACTACTGCGGCTTTAGGGTTGAAGCCGGAACGACTATATCTCCACGCGGAGAAATTGAGAATTAAACTTCCTAACGGTGGGGTGAAAACGTTTACAGCGCCTGTGCCGCGGGAGTTTAAAGATGTTTTTTGAGTCGGTTGCTGAAATTAGTAAGATTGCGAAAAGATGTGGGACGGCTATTTTTGTGGTGCCGAATAATGTATCAGTGGATATAAAAAACGCGTTAGTGATCTCGCCGGAGGAGAAAAGTGTGATTGCGATTGAACAAGTACGGAAGATATTGCCGCGTCTTGCGGCGAAGCAGACCGCGGATTTGTTTATCATGATTCGGCCAGCAGAGGCGATGAATGCGGAGGCGGCTAATGCTTTACTTAAAGTGTTAGAGGAACCAGGGGAGAAAGTGCATTTTGTGTTGGTGACGAGCGAGCCGTCTATGATTTTGCCGACGATTCTTAGTCGGGCGGCAGTGTATATTTTTCGTACCGAGGTGAATGACGAAATTGTTGCTGACGATAAAATAAAGGAATTAGCGAAAAAATTATTAGTTGCTAAGGGCTCTGAGCTTGTGGCGATTACGGAGGAAATTGCTAAGAAGAAAGACGGAGTGCGTGCTCATGCGCTTGAGGTGCTAGGTGTTGCGATTGAAATGCTTTATAAGACGTACTATATTACTGGAAAAGATGTTTTTGTGAAAAAAATTCCGAAGTTTTTGGCGGCTTATGAGGGTGTGAACCGAAATGGGCACGTGAAACTACAAATTGTGTCGAATTTATGCTAAAATAGATACATGATAGCTATTTTTGCGATTATACTTTTTACGTTGTATTTGGTGTTCTTTTTCCCGATGGAATCAAGAAAGAAGAAAGAGGAGGTAAAATCTCCGAAATATAATGCTCAGATGAAAAAACTGTGGCAAGTGGCACAAACCTCAATGAGGGAGCATAAACCTTCGCGAGCGGAGAAGGCGTTACTTACGATTTTGAAGTTTGACGAGAAGAATGCTGCAGCGTATAACAGGCTTGGGATTTTGTATGCAAAAGGGCAGAAGTATGATGAAGCGGTGGAATGTTTTGAAATTGCACAGTCTTTAGATAATAACCCAGCTTCGATTCATAATGCGGGGTTAATTTACCTTGAAACGGGCGCGTACGAAAAAGCCGAAATGGCGTTTAACCAGGCGATTGCACTCGAGGGTGACGTGCCAGCTAGGTTTGTAGCGTTAGCTAAGGCTGAAGAGAAATTAGGGAATAATAAGAAGGCGATTGAGGCTTTAGAAAATGCTTTTGAACTGGATCCAAAAGTTTCGACGCTCAGGCAGATTTTAGCAATTTACGAGGCTTTGGGAGATACCGAGGCGGCAACAGTTACTGCGGCGAGGATTGAAGAGCAGGTGATTAAAGATAATAATGCAAAAAAGCGCCGTGAAAAGAAAGTAGTGACGAAGAAAAAGGTAACAAAGCCCACAGTGCGACGACGGAGATTGGTCGGTTCTAGAGCGGTGAATAGTACTAAAGCTCCAGTTAGACCTAAACCTGCAGCTAAAGTTGTAAAATCCCACGCTGGACGGAAGCGAATATAATAATTGATTTATTAATTTTTATTTGTTATAATATAGTTACTGCTGGAGTCGTCTAGTGGCAATGACAAGAGACTGTAAATCTCTCGCGCTTCGCGCTTCGTAGGTTCGAGTCCTACCTCCAGCACCATAAGTATCTGAATCGTGGAGTGTCTTCCACAAACAACAAAACCCCTATTTTATAGGGGTAATTTTAATGCCTGGAGCCTACTATGGGTTTAAATCTCTGTGTAGAAAAGTGGCTTTTAGACCACTTTTTTTAGGTGTACGCAAAATCCTTGTTTGTTTTCTTCAAAAAACGGCCAGGTGTACGCAAGTGTACGCAAAGGTTTTCCGATGCGAAAACATCACCTAGGTTCAGAAATCTAACAGATATGTCCCATCTTCATATTTCCTGAAGGTGACTTTGGTCTTGCCGTAGTTTTCTAGCATTTGCTTGGTGATGTAGGTTCCAGATGGAACATGCATCTCCTGCCGGATCCACTCGCCGAGGATGCTGTTGCTCTCAGCGGAATGGAGAGCCTTATTGCCGGCCTGAGCCATCCTCATATGGAAGGTTCCACCATTTTTCGTAATAACACGAAATACCGGACAATTCTTATCATCAGGATTAACTCTATCTGGGAAGAAGCCTGGAACCTTATCTGCTCTATTATATGGGATGTAGGCTTGGTTTGGGTTCCTTTTAGTGCCATTAGGACGAATACCCCAGTTTACAGATGAGCCATAGCCGATATCTCCACGAGCTGTGAGAAGTGAAATCTCAGCAGTAGCTACTGGTGTCTTCTTATCGTAGCTTGCATAATCATCGTTGTCTGGGTCATCTAGCTCATCTATGAGAAGTCCTCCACCCTGCTTGGCTAAAGTAATACGACTTTCTATATTACTATCTAGGCAATCCATACTATCCGGCAGAAGGTATCTGAAATACTCGCTTGCAGCCTTTGGGTCGCAATCTGCCATGCACTCTCTGCGGTTTCTGAAGGCATTAATCGTGTAGTTAGCAGAACCACAAAAAGCAATCTGAGGCTCATTATCAGATGACCAAACATAGACCTTGCTATGGACTTCCTTGTTCTGGACAATATACCGGCAGGTGAACTTCGGCATTTTGTAGACAGGAATAGTGTAAGCTAGGAGCCTTTGGATCTGCTGATGCTTTCTTTTAGTGATGGAGGCGCCTTTATACATACCAAGGATCATTTCTATCTCTATATCCTTGTTGTAAATATGCTCCTTGGCTCCGTCTGTGAGCTCAATCAGATGAGTAGATATCCGCTCACAGTCAGTAAAGCCTGTAATAATCTGAAGCTTATTACAAGTTTTGGCTGGTTCATAAAGGATTGGAGATTCCAGGTTTTCGTAGTAGAACATCTCTCACTCCATTAGATTTGCTTCCACTGATGGATATTCTATTCCGGCAAAGGAATTAAGGATTGCTGTTGTCACTATCTCCGCTAGTTTACACGGCACTGCCATACCGATCTGCTTCCTGACAGATGAGTACTTTCCTACAAACTCAAAATCATCCGGGAAGGTTTGGATGCGAGCCCTTTCACGGTTAGTGAGTTCACGGTCTGTCCAGTGATACATAAAAGTGCCACCGCCACCAGCTGCGGTAACTGTATAAGCTGGCTTTGCTGGATCAAGTTTTCTATAAATCTGACTAATCTTTGTCTTGGTGTGGATCTTTAAATCATCTGGGATTCTGCCGGCTGCTTCAGCTTGCCAGACGTTCTCGCCAGGACGAATACAAGATAGTCTTCTGGTTACCTTATCTGAGAGCTTGCGGACCTCATTATTAGGTGCATCAGCTGGAATATTAGATAGTGCAGTACGGGCACTAATATCACACCCATTATAAACGGCTGGATCTGGCACTTTGAACTCCACATCTAAATCATCACGGATGCCCACAATGATGACTCTGTGCCTGGTTTGAGGGATGCCATACTGTTCAGACTTATAGAGATTTGCTACTAGTTTGTAGCCGGATTCTTCTAAGTCTTTCATAATCAGCTTGAAGTCACCACTACCAGCGCTTCTGATGCCGGATACATTCTCGGCGATAAACCACTGCGGACGATAATAGCGAAGCACCTCTACACCATACCAATAGAGTTGCCCGAACTTCTCGTTAGCAATCCCTTGATGCTCACCTACTTGGGAAAACGAATTACAAGGAAAGCCATAAGCAAAAGCGTCAATGGCTCCGAGTTCTGGGATTACAAGCTCCCTCACATCACCATGAATAACGGATTCTGGTTTATCTGGGCAGATATTCTTACGATAAGTCTCACAAGTATCTGCATCATAATCATTGGCCCAAGCATGAACAACACTTAGGCTTCCATCTGCGCTTGTTGATCTTAAAGCCCCACAAGCTAGCCCTCCAGGACCACAATATAATTCGCCAAGCCGAAAGGTGCTTTTATCTGGCATGAAAAACAATCCCCTTCAAACAGTTTAGTGACCATCAGAAATAAAACTGATTCATTATAGCATATCCGGGGAGCATCTGAGTTGGTCGGCGATTATTTCTGCAAGTTTAAGTTGGCTATCTGCCAGGTAGTATATAGCGAGTAAACGATGCTGATCTTGTAGAGGCATCTCGGTGCTCATGTCATCTACCAAAACTTTGATGGCATCGGCGAGGCCGCTGATTTCGGATAATGCATCTTCTGCTACATCAAAAAACGTATTGTGTTCCATAACTTATCCCTCCGGTTTAATCAAGAAGTTGCAAGCTAGTCACAATACGCTTTTCTTGATGATAGCAGAATACGTCTTATGAGTGACATGACTTGCCGAAACGGTAAGCGTAGTTGCTGACAGTAAGAACTACAAAAAGCTACCAAAAGCAACAAACACAAGTTCTGGAAACATGATAAAATAGTATTGTTACATCTAAGCTAGTTATAATACTTCATGTATTTCCTTTTGTGAGAATTAACTATGCCAAAAGGCGCGTTGCATTTACAACTGCACACTTTGGCAAAATGATAACTACAGCTTAGATGTAACATTTTTTGATGAAACTTCTATGTAGAGCCGAGTTATATTATCGGCAACACAAGTACCCTCTTTAAATATTTTTGAGTTTTGTATAGCCATTATACGAAACTCATTTTTTGCTATATCTCTTTTTCGTGACGCCGAGCATAATGGTAAGTAATACCGATTAAAAAACAAAGATGAGGGAATATATGGGTGGGGCAAGCAAACTCCAAATAGCAAAGAATAGCGACAGAAGAGTAAGACGCAATAACGAACTTTTATGGTCTGCAATTGTTGAGGCAGCGGAAGCACATTTTGACGATTTTCCGTTCGGTGCCAGAGAAGTACTAATACGTGCTGGCAAGAATGAATCTAGCCCTATGCTGACACGAGACCGGGGAGGACTGAAACGATTCGTTTCCGATACCTGGGAGGAGTTTGCTAACGAATTGCGAGCCTTAGTGGATAGACACAAAGGAGAAGCGATAGAACGAAGCTTTTGCCGGGAGTTGGGGTTTCTATTCGTTATGTATCACGGCTTTATTCAGCTTGATGTCGTGACATATAGCCACCGATACATAAAAGAAATGCTTGAAGTGATAGAGCCAATGATAGATGAGCGATACTTATTAATATTCAAAGCGGAGTTTTATCAGCTGACTGTCTTATGGCATGAGGATGGATTTACGAGAGCATCAGTTTTAGAGAAATACGGTAATGAACTTTACCAGCTATTCATGAAATACCATGCAGTATGGCCTCAACCTAATGACAATAACCATGAGGAGAATAGTCAAAATGAGTATTGAGGGTGAAAACAATATAAATGAAACAAATGTTGCAAAACTTGATCAGAATGATACTACCGCTACTAATCTCAAAAAAGCCATCAACCACGAGCTACTTAACAGAGTTTCCAAAAGTAGCATGACATTTTGGAAAGCAGAGTTTAGCGACTCCATTGACGATATGGTGAGATCTTTTTTAAACTTCCCGGACTCTGTGCCACAAAGCTTCCGGGACAAGCAGTTTGCAAGACATTTCTTATGGCGAGTAGGCGATAACGCAAGCAAGTTCCAGGAGTTATTTATAAAAGGTACATGGCCGGCGGATTTTGACTTCATCTGGAAGAGACTGATGCTCTACATCACAGGTGAACCATATGATGAGGTTTCCACCATAGATGGTAGGTTTATGCGAGTTAGTATAGACTTTTACAAAGTCGTCCAGGATTATATTGTCTTGCATCAATCAGATTTTAATGAACTGATGGATAGAATGGTGCAGACGATAAATGTTGTGAGATATTTAAAATCATGACGTCGTAAACTACCTTTGTAATTGACCGTTTCTGATAGAGTATCTGCTGAGTTTTCCACAAGAAGGCGAAAAACAAAGCATAAAAACGAACAAAAGTTCTAAAATGTATGATAAAATAAAAGTGCAACAAGTTAACAATTTGATAGTCGGCAATTTTATTATAAAGGCGACTTAGGGTTAGAGATGGCACCGTAAAGGGAAGCCGATAACTCTAAGTCGTTTCCGACAGTAGATTGTTAGCTTGTTGCACCCCTTGCGGTGCCATTTTTATGTAAAACCTCATTTGCTATAAGTATGGCGCATGAAGATGGCACCGTAAGGGGGCAAACTATCAACAAATAAGGTATTTAACACATGAAGAAATCAAATCAGAATACTAGCTCCAGTTATAACACGCTGACTAAAGTAGTGTGTAGACTAACTGGATTTTTGATACTTATTACAATGCTTAGTGGAGTCGTCATAGGCTCATCCATCACCCATGCAGATACTACCGTTTCAAGTAATGCTTCAGTTATCGTCAATGCCTCATGCACCATTACCACTGGTGGCGGAGAATACTCAGAAACCATAGATCCAGGTACATCTAAGACAATAACTGGCAATGGTATCAATGTATCCTGTAATGACTCAGGAGGCTATGCTCTCTATGCAATCGGCTTTTCTGGAGATTCCTATGACACACCAAGCAACAATAGAATGCTTGGCCCCAATTCTCTTTATATTCCTACCGCTAACTCAGGAAGCAATTCATACTGGGCCATGAAAGCAACTGGTTCTAGTACTACCAGTAACATACCAACTATAGACAATAGCTATTCTGACTTCCAAATTATCCCAGCTACCTACACCAAGATTTCTCATTATAATAGCTCTACCACCGGTACTACTACCAATTCTGTCACTACTCCTTCTTACAAGGTAAATATATCAAGTACCCAAACACAGGGTGCTTATGTTGGTAAAGTCAAATACACTATGGTACATCCAAATAATGCCCCAGCTCCTACTCCACCAATGACCTTTGATGATGCCTATGCTAAGGCTGGCAAACAAAAAGTCGCTGGCTACTACGCTATGCAAGATATGTCTTCATCTATCTGTAGTGCAGTAACCTTCGTAGATGACGAATCAGAAACTACTCTCATTGATACACGCGATAATAAAACCTACACCGTATCCAAACTAAAAGACGGTAATTGTTGGATGACGCAAAACCTGGACCATGATATTAAAACAGATGGTACTGTGACATATAATTCCACTACTACAGACATTCCAACCGCCTGGACACCAAGTACCGCTACCTATCCTACTGGCACTACAACCTGGGACTATTCAAATACCACTCCAGAATCCTATAATCCAGGTACTCTATACTGGAATGGGAATCTATTGCCAACCGACCAAGCAAGCTGTGAAGCAGCTGGAGGAACGTGGGACACAGAATACGAATATTGTTATGGCTTCGACCTCACTTCAACCACCGGTGACTCCCACTACCACCTAGGCAACTACTACAACTGGACTGCAGCTGTAGCTATGAATGATAGCTCTAGCTACACCACTGATAACCAAGATGTAAACCAATCCATCTGCCCAGCTAACTGGACACTCCCTAAAAGCGGCAACATTACAACCAGTGGCTCCTTCCAGTATTTAGTCACCCAATATGGTTGGGATAGTAGCACGGGGACGATGACAAATCCTTACATCTGGAACAGCCCTATCAAAGCTTCTCTTAGTGGCCACTGGGATGGTTCGCTAGGAGGCGTTGGCAGCGGCGGTAGCTTCTGGTCGCCTATGGTTCTCGATAGCAACTCCTCGTATCACCTCAACGCCTATTTCGCTGGGGACGTCCGCCCTGTCAGCAATTACAATCGCGTCGGCGGGATTAGCGTGCGTTGTCTTGCTCGGTGGTAGTTTCTGATTTCTGAGGATTTCGTTCCTTCCTGCCTTTCCGGAATCCCTAAGAAATCGCTTAAATAAGACCATATGACACAATTGTTTCATAACTTCATCTGTTAGTACCATTCCGTACGAAACTCCTGGTTGTCCGGCAAGGCTGGTTGGAGTATGTGCGGTCATAAAAAAGCATGCTGAAGTCATATGACTCAGCATGCTTTTTCAATGCTTGCTTTTTAAGATGCGTCCACTCTTGGCAAGGATACTCGCCAAATGTCATGGCCTGTAGTGTAAAGTGCACCGGAGTTCACAGCATCTGCTACTGCATCGTCTATAAGAGATTCACCTTTTATAGCAATCCTCTTTTGCAAGGTTGTGAGGAAGTGCTGAAGCAAATGATCCTCTCTTTTTCTGATGGCCTCGGTGCTCGTTCCTGGTCCACAGTATTCTGCGAACTCCACTCGGCGTTCTGTAATCCTTAAGAACCTGTAATCCGCTAGGAGCCCTAGGCTCATCAGAAGCGTCAACCTTCTTTCATCGTAGCCATAGATATTAGTTGCTAGCGAGATCAAGATTCCTTTGGCATAGTCTTCGGTGGGTACTTCATACTCTACACCCAGAGCTCTTAATACGTTCTCCAGCTCTTCCTTGTATAGAGCGGTACCGGACCGGAGCCTTATTAATGCCGTTTTTGCAATAACGAATTCTTTGGAAGGATTTATGATACCGCTCATTTTTAACCTCCTTTTAGAAAACGAGCAATTACGTATAATCAATCACTTCCTTTTGTGTTATTGGTTTAAATACGCTCCTTTTGTGGTCTTATTATCTCAAATGAACTGCAAAAATCAAAGAAATCTCATTGTTTTCGTTTGTATTTTTCCGGTAAATCATCCTAGTACGCGCCTCTCACCTGACCTGTCCACAGCCTTCCGTTCTGAACCTTTTACGTACCTTTGAATCTCTTTTTCTTTGCTGTAATACTGTATTAAGAACACATGGAGTGTCTGGAAAGCTCCTAGTGATCATACTAAAAGTTAATAATCATCGGAGAAAGGAGGATAACACTATGGCAAAGAGAGATTACATGCTCGCTAAAATCAACCAGTCCATTAACAACGAGAAACCTCTGGCGATTCAGCATCTGGAATACACCCTCACCATAGACCATGGCAGGGCTGCTCTCACAGAACATGCCATGCGCAATACTCAGCTTCTGATGAGCTATGCGGTAGATATCATGCAGGAAAACCCTGAATCTGCCGGAGCTCTGAAGGAAATCATGGGTGCCTATGTAGATGCTACGGCTGAAGATATCAGAGGCTTTGGCAGACCAAAACAGAGAGTCCGTTAGAAAGGAGGTACAAGATGGAGTTCTATATCGTTTCTTTTCTCGCCCTGGTAATAGGCGGAGCGATCGGGATAGTGCTTGGCAAAGGCATCGCCTCTCTTATCCGTTCCGTGATCCGGGCAACAGACAAATGCAGGCTCCAGACAGCAATGCTTCGTGAAAAGTATCTCAACGATCTTTACGAAGAATGCATCTACGAGAAGCAGGACAGGCTGGCCAGAAAGGCCGCCAAGGAAATGTCTCAGTATGACAACGACTATTACTAGCTGAAAACCACTTATAGGGGTGAGCAAAAGTCAATTTTTCTGTTTCGTATAGCCACTATACTTAACTCTCATAAGCCATCTTCTAATATTTTGAAAGTGTGAGATAATGCCGGCAAGGGGGTGCTGGACAAAAACACAGAAATGTGTTGTAGCAGTTGCAAAAGCAACAAGTCCAGTCCTCTCAGCAAGTTAACAATTTGGATTAGTAAAGAATATCCGGCATACCCTTCTGGTTACCGTTCTGGTTAAGACCGCTTCATGCCTTTCATCGCTCACCTCACACTATACTTCTATAACAACTTTAATTCTTACAATCCCTTGAGTGGGAGCTAGCTGAGGAAGATCTCGCTACCTTCCTGCTCAAGGGCCCTTCCAAAGGAGCACATTATGACAAAAAAACCTAAGACTGTTAAAGACAGCAATATCAAAATAATTAACCCTAACATCCATAAAAAACCAGACGAAATACCGGCAAGGTTCAAGACGATTCTTCTGGATCCGCCTTGGAATATTCAGCAGAAGGGTCATCTTGGAGCATCAAAGCATTACGATTTGATGAGTATGGATGAGATCAAGGCTCTGCCGGTTAACAGCCTTCTTGCTGATAATGCTCACGTGTGGCTGTGGATGACCAACGCCACCCTCCCCTATCTTTCTTCACTGATGGAAGCCTGGGGGCTGACATACCGCTCCGTCTTCACCTTCTGTAAGCCAAGGCTTGGGCTGGGGGTGTATCTCAGGAACTGCACGGAACAGCTGATCCTGGCTACAAGAGGAAAAGCTCCTATTCAGTTCAAGGGGCAGATGAACTGGGGATTCATGCCGGTCCAGGACCACTCCCATAAGCCAGAGGAAGTCTATGAGATCATTGAGCGCTGTAGCCCTGGCCCATTCCTTGAGATGTTCGCTCGTCAGCGTCATCCGGGCTGGTATGTCTGGGGAAACGAGATCTCTTCAGACATCGTAATAGACGACCAGCCGGTGCCGGAATACACCAAAGACGCTAAGATCTGGCTGGAGAAAAGAGCCAAGGAGCAGGTAGAAAGTGAGGTGAGGAATGAATAATGAGGAAGATCATTTACAGCAAGCCTTCACCCCTTTCCAGGTTCCTGGAGTGGCTTGTTACTATCGCACTTGTCGTTTGGCTGGTAAGGATACTGCTCTGCTACCTAAAACAGCATGTAGGTATCCTGATCGCGATAGGTGTTATCGCCGTAACCATACTTGGTGGGATCATCGCCTTCCGCATCATAGATTATCACCGGCGTATCCGGTTCTAGAAAAAGGAGGCTTGCCATGAAGTATATAAGTATGAAATGGAAACGCCCCTTTGTAGTAGAACAGGTCGAGGGGGTACTTACTACCATGGCCGAGATAAGGCCTAGGGGGATGGTGGTCTTTGAGATCAGAGGTGGTGGCGGAAGAGATATCCAGTACCTGATAGGTGCTAGTGAAAACACTCTGCCGAAGATAAGACGTGCCTTCCAGGCACACGGCGAAGTGACCTTCCGGGAACTTATTGAAGATCCGGGTGGTGGTTACTACATCGCCCGGTCCTCGCCCGTAGCAGCCCGGAGCCTTAAAATCACCCGGGCAAAGCTTTCTCTCAACACGGATGTAGCTGAGGGGATGCTGAGGTCTGGTCTAGCTACTCTAAGTCAGCTAGGTAAGAACTCATCTGCGGTAATCCAGATCATTCTGGGAGCAGCTTATGCGCCAGCCATGGTCGTATCTAACCAAAGTGATATGAGTGCATCATGGCTAGATGTGGTACTAGGTAACGTACAGAAAGCATCAAGCGAGCAGATGAAGTCCATGCGTGAAAAGGTAGGACAGTATACCTATGACGCAGTAATCCGGATAGGAGCATCAGGACATAGTGCAACCAGCATCTTAAACTCACTTACTGGAGTATTTCGTACTATGTCATCAGCTGGGGTCCGGGTCAGCAGTAAGACTATAGACCCTATGGATATAGTGACGGCTAAGATTCCGTGGCGGATGCCTCTTAGGTTATCCGTCACTGAGCTGGCTGTATCCATGCTTCTTCCTACTGGCACGGAGGAATATCCAGGCACCCGGGATATCCACCCAATGGATATGATAGTGCCAGCCTGGTACCGCTCACCCACTGCTAAAACTGCAGACAGAACCTTCGCGGTTGCACCAGACCCAGCCGGAAAAGATGACCTGAAACTTTCCATCTCACCGCGTGACGCCCTGGAGCATACTATGATCCTGGGGCCTACGGGAGCTGGCAAAAGTACAGTAATGCTTAACCTCATCATGAGCGATATCAACGCTGGAAGAAGCGTACTTGTGATAGACCCTAAAGCAGATCTTGTTAGTGATATCCTCTCCCGGATGCCGGAAGAGCGGATGGATGACCTGGTCGTAATAGACCCGTCAGATGACACGGCAGTAGGCTGGAATCCACTAAACGTATCTAATGGTCATCCAGAACTTACCGCCGATGCAATACTCGCCGTCTTCCAAGACATCTTCAGTGAAAACTGGGGAATAAGAGCGCAGGACATTCTCTCGGCAGCCCTTCTCACACTCGCTTCAAGAAAAGACGCCACCCTGATGTGGCTCCCCTCCCTTCTTACAGACGAGAATTTCCGGAACCGAGTGATTAAAGGAACTCTTGACCCCATTGCACTGAAACCTTTTTGGGAACAGTACAATGCGATGAAGGAGTCTGAACGCCGAGCGATGATTGAGTCCTCGCTTAACAAAGTCAGGCAGATTATGTTCCGTCCGGGACTGAGAAATGTGCTCGGACAGGCCCACCCGAAGTTCCAGCTCAAAGAGCTTTTCACCAAAAGAAAGATCGTACTAGTACCCTTGAACAAGGGTCTGATCGGAAGCGATTCAGCCAGACTACTGGGAAGTCTCCTGGTAGGCATGGCCTGGATAGAAGCACTCTCTCGTGCCAACATCCCGAAAGAAAAACGCCATATCGTATCTATGTATATTGATGAGTTACAGGACTATGTGAGTCTTCCTGGTAGCTTTGCAGACTCCCTAGCTCAGGCTAGGGGTCTCGGGCTTGCGATCACGGTAGCTCACCAATACCGGGCTCAACTTGATAGTAATCTCAGAGAAGGTATAGACGCTAACTGCCGGAATAAGATCATCTTCGGTCTTTCATCCAGCGATGCTAGTACCGTATCTCATCTCTCAAATGAGCTTAAGCCGATAGACTTCATGAGTTTGCCTAGATACCACATCTACACGAACTTTATGGTAAGAGGCAGAGCCACCGGCTGGGTTTCAGCCACTACCCTTCCCCCACAAGAGCCTATTCGTCTCCCGGCAGAAGCCAAGGCAATGTCACAGACTAAGTACGGGAAACCGAGCAAGGAGGTGGAGGAAGAGATCATCTTAGCTCTATACCCTAAAACAAGAAATGACACAAATGTCGCAAATAGTGCACTGGACCCAAACGGTACATTTGTAGAGCTTAAGGATATAGAACAGCCAAGTACAGGTAAAAAGGACGTTAATATCGGCGCTAAGTTTGAAGGAGGTGCGCCATGAATACCGTAAAAACAAGCTCGTTTCATGCTTCGCTTCATGATTCGCTTCATGTAACGACTGATAGTTCTAACAGGGGCGAAAGAGGTGCTGTTTCCCCCGGTTCTAGGGAAAAGCTGGAAGAGACAGTATTGCTGTATCCAGCAATAATAACCACTCCGGACGGCCAGGGAGCCAATACACAGCTCACTACACTTGCCGAAGCCCTTGACATAATCAGGCAAAGAGCAGAGGAGGCACGCCATGGCACTGACTAGGGAGAAGCTGATCCTCATAGAGTATCAGCTGACAGACCGGGATAAAGAGATTCTCAGAACCTTAAGAGATGCCAAGTGTCTCTTCACCTACCACATCCGGAGATTGTTCTATCACGATGCTAAAAACGTAAGGAGCGGAGCTCGTTCCACTCAGCACGCCCTGAAGCGTCTGAAAGAATATGGTCTCATTGATGTGATGGTGGATAGAAGAATCGGCGGAGTGAGAGCCGGCTCATCATCCTATATTTGGTACCTGACAGAACAAGGCAATCGCCTACTCAACCTTAATCAGAAGCATAAAGAAGATGTGCCCAAACGCATTCGCTTTCTTGAACCAGCGGATAGTACGCTCGGCCACAGGATGGCGATCAACGAATGTTATGTAAAGCTTTGTGAGCTGGAACACGCCGACCTTCTCACCATTAAAGAGGTGACCTTTGAACCGAATAACTGGCACTACTTCACCTTCAAGGGGAAGAACGAAATCCTGAAGCCAGACCTTTCTATCGTTACCGCACATGATGGCTATGAGTACCGCTTCTTTATAGAGATAGACCTCTCTACTGAATCTGTTGATACAGTGCTCAGAAAGTGTATCCGCTATCACAAATATCTGCAGACCGAGATAGAACAGAATGAGCACGGCGTCTTTCCAGTCGTTCTCTTCATCGTAAAAGATGAGAAGAGAAAGAGTAAGCTGGAACATGCTATCCGGACTCACCTGAAGAACCATCCGAACATCTTTCTTTTCATCACCGCTGATGACTACGATCAGCTCATGACCACTATCACCATACCTTCTGACAAACTTTGCTAATCCAATCTTATCGCGAAGTGCACCTTAGCGGTGCCTTCGTCCAGGCAGCTTTTCACACCCTTTCATCATCACCACTTCAAGAAACTAATGTACGGATGATGGCTGCCTGGCCGAAGGTATCCTAACCAGTACCTTCGCACCTTAAAGGGGACGTTCTAATTGGTTATGAGCGCAAAAAAGGAGTCTTGGTATCTCCTTCCCCAGATTGCCGGGAAGATGTGATCAAGTCTTCCTGGCACCGAATTAGGCCCCCACTAACCTCAACAAGCATTTTGATTATGCAAACCACAAGCCAGGTGGCTTACTGGAAGCATCTTTAATCCTTTATTAGTTATTAATATTCTCCTTCGTTTGTTAATAAGTAGGTTCGGATCGCTTTGCTACCTGTGACTGCTTGGCAGTGGTTTGCATAACCGAGATACTAATCGCACCTTGACAATTTAATACCCTTTATCCTCACCGTCATAAGCAGGAAGTATGTTGGAGCAAGGACTACCTTTACTAGTTTTAACAAAGGAAAGGAGAACTTCTCTTATGGATAAAAGAAAATCAGATTCCGGAGCAAACCGGAAACTACTTAATCTTACTTATGCTTATGCTGTCTACGACGTGGATGACAGTATCTTCATAGAAGCTCTGAAAGATGATGAACCATATGCAGATGTTACGGTTAATCTCTCTAGCTATGGCTATACTTTCACACCGGAAAGTAACCAAGTTGTGATCAAAGCATATGAAATGAGCCCGGACTTTCTTGATACTGTACTTCATGATCTCGTAGAGGAAGTGATAGAAAAGATCAACTACGGCCCGTTTGATGCTTATGGATACTTAGCCAGACTTAAAGGTGACTGGAGAGAGCGTGCAGTTTCTCTGGAATCCTTATACCGAAACGCTTGAGCAAGCAGTAGTCCTTCCAGTATTCACTTCTTGCTTATGACGGTGGGGATAAAAAGCATTTTCATTATGCAAACCGCAGGTTAGCGAATCTACGCTCTGTCATATCATCAACTATTAAGCCTGAAAGGAAATGTATGGGAAAGGATTTCAAATTCTATGTTGTGAAACTAAATGGTGAAGATTATGCATTTTTCACTGACTATTATGGAGCATTAGATTACATCAATTATTTTAAAGATATCCGGAAAGACATGGATGAAGATGAGTGTGATTCATATGACATAGATACCGTAAACGATGTACATGAATTAACCTCTCGTCTCAGTGCTCTATGATAACCATGGTGCTCATAGACACCTAAAAACAAAATTCAACCCTTCAAGACATAGGCTAAAACAGCCAAACAGTAGCCAGAGCGATTCGCTTAGCTAAATGCGGTTTGCATAACCAAGGTGCTACAAGCATCTTCATTATGCAAACCATTGGCCCCTCTCTTTTTATTAACTGTAACTTGAAGGAGAAATCTATATGCAAGGGAACTATACGTTTTATGCGTTTAATGTAAACGGTCATACAGTTGCCATTTACAACACTCCCGCAGAGGCTTTGGACGAACTAGAATATCGCCTCAAGGAATGTGATACCGATGAATACAGCATTGAGCCTATTGATGGTATCTGGAGAATGCTGGAGAGAATGGGCGATTTTGATGATCGTTATGATGATGACTGGATGGAAGAAGTTGTCATGACGGCAAGCCGATTGATCATGGAGAAAAACGAAAAACCAGACAGCAAAAAGACCTCTCCAGAAAAACAAACAGCGACATAAACACATAAGAGACTGCGGCCACATGGTTTGCATAACCAAGGTGCTTAATCCTTCTAACAACCCATCATAATACCCAGCCTACATGGGGAGGCTCCGGGAAGGCCGGACTCACCCCACCCAATCTATTAGCTGTGATGAAACAGATGAAGTTTTGAAACAAATGTTTCATTTCTCTTTCATCACTGCACCTTAACAATTTATCACCCTAACACTATTCGTTATCACTCACCGCTATTTTTTGCATCCAGAAAGGAGGATTTAACTATGGATGAGATTAGCTATGTTTTCTATGCCCTGACGGTAAATGATCACGATGCTTCAATTCATCTTACGGCCGAAGAAGCTGTAGAGGAATTATCCTTCAGAATCGCAGATTGTGATGATGAGGATTATGGGATTGAACCAGTGAGAGGTATCTGGAGTCTGATCAAGCGGCTCGGGGCCTTTGAAGGCTATGCAGATTATTGGATGGAAGATGCTTTAAGTATCGCCCATGACATGGTGCAGTCCAAGAAGGCCATGGAGAGCAAGAACAAGGAAAATCACAAGGAGGAAAGCAATGAATAATGACACAAAAGTACCAAAAGGACTGAAACTTCAGGAGGCAATCCAGAGGATGGAATATCTGGATCTTCACCCAGACGCTATCACCTGTTTTAAGGAAGAAGGACGGATCCCACTCTCGCTTGGATCTGACGAAGAACTCTACGGAGTTAAGAAAGACAACGTGGAGCGCATTGCTGCTTTTGAGAAGAAGCATAATGCCCTCGTCTACTATGTCATATTCACTCCTACTACGATAGGCGACATGGAATCTTATCTCTTTGTATCAGACTACCAGGATGAATGGGGATCTGACTGGGATGATATCCACGAGGGTTATGCCCTTTCCTGGGTTAATAACCTGACCTATCCGGAGTGCAGTGAGTTTGGCACGATCTCGTTTGAAAGAACTGATGCCGGCACCTTAAGGCGTGTCGGGTAGAAAGGAGAAAGGCAAAATGATGAACTTCAACGAATTCAAAGAACATGTGAGGGAAGCTATCCTGGACTATCTGCCGGAGGAATATGCAGACGCAGAAGTCTGTCTGACTGAGGTTGAAAAGCTGGATAATTCATATACCGGCATGATACTGAAGCAGGAGCACAAAAGCTCCTCCCCCATCATCAACTTGGATCAGAGCTTCAAACAGTATGGAAAAGTTCCACTTGAAGAGCTGATGGTGAAGATGGCAAAGGTCATCAAAGCTAGTCAACTGATAGTGGATGAGGACATGTTGGAAAGCTACGAGAAGTGTAAGAGTCAGCTTTTCATGCGCCTTGCATCTGCCTCTGGAAAAGAATCCATTATGGAGAGTAGCCCATATCGGCTCATAGGTGACATACTGCTCACCTACTATGTCCTTTTCCCGGCCGAAGCTAGCAGTTTCTACTCTGCCAGAGTAAACAACAGACTAATGAGAGACTGGGGAATCAGTGAAGAGGAGCTTTATGAGGATGCGGTGAAAAGTACTGTAAAGCTCTTTCCTCCTACGATCACAACACTCGTGGAGGCTACTACCGGCATAGCTGATGATGAATGCGAAGCACTAGTCGTTTCTAACAAGCAAATGATGTTTGGAGCGGCAGCGCTCTTCATTCCTAGCGTAACCTCTGAAGTGGTGGAACGTATGGGTGGAGGATTCATCGCAATCCCTTCATCCGTTCACGAATGGTTGGTTATATCTACGAATTCTGAATTCCGCATGAAAGACCTTCGCGAGACCTTAAAACAAGCTAACCAGACTGTGACAAGACCAGAAGACATTCTTTCGTGGGTACCTTACTACTATTCTGCAGAAGAAGGGGTTTTCCATGCACTGGATAATCGCTAGCTTGAAAGACGCAAAACTTTAACAAGTAACAACAAAGAAAGGAAGTAATAACTATGGCAGAAAAAGTAAAGATCAATAGAACAGCTCTTGAGCAGCTCCTCACTATCAGAGACAGCGGTGAAACTAATATGTTCGCTTTCAATACTGTTCAGAGAATCGCCTATGAGCGCGATTTCTATGAACTGGTGGAATGGATGGAAGAACATAAGGATGAATATGGTGCTCTCATCATGTATGGAGCAGATGAAGAAACGGAGGAATAGTGATGGCAAACACGGTTATTCGCGTAGAAATCAAGAAGCATTTCGGCGTGATCAGCACCAATGATCTGGGCTGGACGAAGGAGCTTAACATCGTGGCCTGGAATGGTGGAAAACCTAAGTACGATATCCGGGAGTGGTCGCCAGACCATGCCCGGATGAGTAGAGGCATCACCTTCTCTGACGACGAGATGGATGCCGTTGCAAAGCTTTATGCTAGTCGCACAAAGGGTGATAAAGAATAATACCAATACCAACATACCTAAAGGGAGCGCATATCGTGCTCCCTATCCCAAAATATGCCGGGCTTCCCGGTACCAATAATATTAACTTTAAGACTATACGTCAGAAAGGAATCATTATGACAGAAGATGAAAAGGTCAAGATTCAGACCTTAAGATCTGCTGGTTACTCCTATGGAGAGATTGCTGCTATGCTCGGCAAAGCAAGAAGCACTGTTAGTAGTTTCTGCTTGAGACACGAGATTGAAGCTCCAGATCAGGATATCTTGGCTGCACTTGCAACTAAAAGATATAAGGTCTGCCTCAAATGTGGCAAGTTGTTCATGATAGGAAATAACCCTAATAAACAGTTCTGTTCGGATAATTGCCGGGTTTCCTACTGGCAGGTCGAGAAAGATAATAAACGAGCTCTGGAAAAGGACGAAAAGGATCACAGAGCACTCATGAAAGAGCTGGACTTTTTTGGGAAGAAGAGTGATGAATGGTGTGGTAGCAGTACCCCTGTACTGTATCGCATAACAGAAGCCAATAGAAAGGAGGAATAATGGCAACCATTCGTCATAAAATCGCCACTAACCTAGATCAATTCAAAAGGAAACGCGTAGCAGTATATGCTCGGGTATCTAGGGAAGGTGCAGAAAAACATCGCTCTATGGAGGCTCAGGAAGAAAACCTGAGGGCCTATATCGGCAAACACCCTGGCTGGATTTTTGTAGGCGTCTATGCCGATGAAGGTGTGACGGGAACTAAAATGAATCGTCCAGAGTTTAACCGGATGATGAAAGATGCGAGAGCCGGCAAGATAGATATCATACTGACTAAAGCTGTATCTCGCTTCGGACGTAATACCGCTCAAGTACTAAAAGTCTTGCAGGAGCTAAAGGAGCTAGACGTTATCGTTATCTTCGATAGTGAGCAAATCTCTACTGCGGATTCAGACTGTTTAATACGATTGCAGTATAACAGCATTATGGCTGAACATGAGGCCGAGCAAAACAGCAAGAACAAGAAGTGGTCGGTGAAGCATCACTTCCAAAAAGGAATACCTAGCTTCTTCAGAATCTATGGATACCGGATGGTGGATAATCAACTCCAGGTAGTTCCGGAAGAAGCTGTGATTGTAAGACGGATTTTCGAGATGTTTCTGGATGGGCTTGGGAAACTCGCAATCAGCAAAAAGTTGAATGAAGACGGTATCCCCAGTTTCTACGGCAATATGTGGACTCCAACTTCCATTTACAACATTCTTCTAAACGAAAAGTATACCGGTGACCTATTACTCCAGAAATGGTATGTGCCGGATTTTAAGACTAAGACCGGAGTACTTAACCGTGGCGCTCTAGATAAGTATTTCGTAGAAGACGCACACGAGGCAATAATAACCCGAGATATCTTTGATAAAACACAGCAAGAGATAGAGCGTCGCAAGAAAATATACGGAAAAGAGAAACGAACTAACTCTAACCCTCCCCGTATTATGCAGCAATTGGTGCGTTGCGAGCACTGTAATAAGAGCATCTACTACAAAAGGGTAAAAGGTGGTTCGGTACGTGAGCTCTGGGTGTGTAGGACTCATGTAGAGCAGGGACCAAAATACTGCCCGACGAAGTCTATTAGAGATGACGTCTTAGTTGCCACTACACGCGAGGTCTTACTCCAAGAAAAACTGATTAAAAAAGACACCCCTCTTACAAATGCACTTCTTAAAAAACTAATCCTAGTAATCATCGCTAAAGAAAACCAGGTGCTTGAGTATCACTTAATGAACGATACAGTCATCCATAAGACTTGGCAAAACCCACCACGAAGTAAATCCTGGACACCAGAAATGAGGCAAAAAGCGCGTGAGAATGCTTTGGCCTTTCATGCAAAGAGAAAGGAGGTAAACCATGAGTAACACAAGTGAACCAACGACTAAAAAGATTACTATTATTCCGGCTACGAAGAGTCTTCACCCTGAACGAGATGGAGTAACACCGACAAGGGACAAAAAGCGCGTAGCAGCCTACTGCCGAGTATCTACTTCACAGGAAGAACAGCAAGGAAGTTATAACTTGCAACAGAGCTATTATGAGCACTTGATTAATAGTCGCCCTGATTGGGAGCTTGCTGGTATCTATGGCGATGAAGGCAAAAGTGGTACTTCTTTAAGCGGCCGGACAGGATTCATCCAGATGATGGATGATGTAAGAGCCGGCAAGATTGACTATATTATCGCAAAAGCAACATCTAGGTTTGGAAGAAATAACTCAGAATTTATTACTATCCTTGACGAGCTAGACTCCTACGGCGTAGAAGTACTCTTTGAATCTGAAGGTATCTTAACCTCTGGACAGAAGGATCGTACTATGCTCCAGATTATGGGTGTAGCTAATGAACACTATTCTAGCACCCTTTCTAACAATGTGCGTTGGAGTAAAGAACGCAATATGAGGGATGGCAAAGTCACCTTCTGCTACAAGACCTTCCTCGGCTACAAAAAAGGAGCTGATGGCAACCCCGAAATTGTGGAGGAAGAAGCCAGAATTGTAAGAGAGATTTATGAGATGTTTCTTTCCGGAAAAAGTTATACCTATATCGCTCGCAACTTGACAGAACGATGTATCCCTACTCCCAGTGGAAAGACGACCTGGGGGTGCGGAACTATCAAAAGTATTCTGACCAACGAAAAATATACTGGTGATGCTATCTTACAGAAGACCTTCACACGTAGCTACCTTGATAAGCACGTTTACAAGAACAATGGTGAGAGGCCACAAGTTGTGGTAGAAGATAATCATCCTGGTATTATTGATAAGGCGACCTTTGAGAGAACCCAGGAATTAGTGGAGAAACGTAAAACCCACAAAGACCCTGGTACTGGTAAAACACCTTTTACAGGCAGAATAATCTGCAAGGAATGTGGCAGCATATTCGGGCACAAAACCTGGTCTAGCAGAGGTGGAATAAAGTATTCCATATGGGCCTGCAATCACAAGTATTCGGAGGAAACTACTTATGGGGGACACAAGTGTAAAGTCGCCAATTTGCGCCAAGAATGGATAGAGCAAGGGTATCTGTATGCCCTTGGCCAGATTCTTGCCGACAGAGGCGAATATTTGGGCAAATACAGACGAAAGCTGGTGCGAGTTAATAAGCGTTTAAATTCTGGAGATATTGACCGGGAGTTGAAAGAACTAGAAAACATAAGTAAGACCACAGAAGAGAATCTTGCCAAGCTAAGAAATGAATGGGAATTCACCTACGGCGATCATACAGAGTTTGACAAGCGCCAGGATGCCTTGACTAGAGAAGCCGCAGAAGCCATTTCCCGTATAGACGAGCTTGAAAAAGAGCGTGGGCAATTACGTGCAGATAAAAAGATGCTCACGACTGTTATCCAGACGATTGAAGCCCTGCCGGATAAACTATCACCACATTTTAACGGAAAGATATTTATTAACCTCATAGACTATGTAGAGGTAAGCCAGTATGTACTCGCATATCACTTCTTCGGTGATGAGTGCGTCAAAGTAAACATTAGTCTAACTCAGAAGATAAGTTATTAAGGAGGTACTGATATGTCTAGTAAAACTACAAAAGCAAGTAAAAAAGCATCATTTAAAGATGTCTTAATTCTCAAGATTAATGACTATTTGGACCAAGCTTTTTCTACGGAAGACACTGATAAGAGGCAAAAATATCGTGAGGCAATCATGGCTATGGAACAATTATTGCTTCTGGTCTCCGATTTAGAATAGCGTAAAGTATCCTATAATTCAGCTCCGGATATTCCGGAGCTTTTATGTTTTTTCATTGTTTTTCCTAAAACATGATATAATAGTAATGGCCTTTAGGGCACAGTAATAAATAATGCTGTAACCATATTCTCACGTTTTGGAATAGTCATTAACGGTTGATATTCAACAGAGGCCACTAATGACCTTAACAGAGAGCACTCCATAGCGAGAGATAATGGCACTGCCTTAAGAGGCCTTTTTTTACGGACTCGTTCTTCGAATCGAGTCCTACCTCCAGCACCACGGCCTTAAGAGGCCTTTTTTTACGGACTCGTTCTTCGAATCGAGTCCTACCTCCAGCACCATAATTCGAATTGATAGGCGCCATCTTGGCGTTATTTTTTTCTGGTGAAAGTTTCTCGGCCGTATTGCATTGAGATTTCGCTATCTAAATCAAATTCGTTTGATTTAGTCATTTCATCGTAGTATTTATGGTATAAGCTTTGGTCGTTAATACTCGCTTTGCATTTTTTGCCGTTTACTTTAAGCTCTAGGTCCATACTCCATGGACTTGATGCTTTTTCGTACCAAGGATCACCTCTTAAGCAAATAGCTTTTGTAATATACTCAAGTTTGATTTCGGTTAGAAACTCTGGATTATTCCATGAGCTAACATCATCTGGCCACTCTTTGAGGTGAGCGACGATTTTTTTGATGTTTTTTCTTTCAGCTTCTACGCGCTTGGCTCTTTTAAGTATTACTTCGACTGTATTTTTTGCTTTTTTCTGAAGCGCTTTATTTTTGACCGCAGGTATTACTCTTTCGTTTATGAATTTTTCAAAGCTTTTTGCTTCTTTTATTCCTACTACGCTTTCGCATTCTATAATCTGCTCTAAATCCATTTTTATTTGCGATGTTTGTGGGTTCTTTTCTCTCATTAGTTTTCTAAAGTAATCCATTATCCTCTTGAATTCACTTTTATCGTAATCATATGCATCTAGTTCGACGTCATTAAGCAGTCCTGGTAAACGCGCTTTTAGATCGTCAAGGGATAATAACCATTCGACGGAATCACTTAGGATAGTATCTTCTTTGATCCACCACCGGTGTGTAATTGGCCAAAGCCCATCGACTCTTGACCAAAAAATTTCGAAAATCTGATTATTCATCCATGAGATGGTTTCTTTGTCTTTGGGGTCGATTGTGTTTCGGATGATTTTAAGAATAGTGCTTGCAAGAGAAAATGTTTCGTAATTATATTCTGAAGCGGTAATAAGTATGTGTTTTGCAAGATAAAACCATTTATCATAACCTTTCAGATCGTCGGTCGCTCCCAAATAATACTCAGCTTTGAAAGTATCGCCGTGATAGACGTCGGAGGAGAACTCATTGAAGGCTTCATCGCTTAATTCCAAATGACGAGGGTACTTGAAAATGTCATGACGCGCAAATGGGTCTACATAGGTAAAATCACCAGTATTTTTTTCAAAATCTTTTTTTGTGACAGTATATTTTTTATTGTCCATTAAGAATTTAAGAACATTGATTTTTAGTTTCTTTTCGAATGCTTCGGTCAGTCTGATTTTACCTTTCTGGGTAAAGAAGTCTGAAAGCACTTCGCAGATTTCCTCTTTTGAGAGGTGGTCTTCGATGTAGTTTACGGCGTATTTACAAATAGCTTTATAGCCATGATTTTCTGCTCTATATAAGGCTTCATGAGGCCAAACAGTTTCACGTTTGTAAATGAGGCGTACTAAGTTTTCAGCGTCTCGCCACGTTTTAGGGGATACTTCTGGTCTTTTTGAGAAGTTGCCATCATAGAAAACGTATTCTAATAAGTAAAGCGTGATAATTCTTTCTACGTCATCCTTGAAGTAGTCGTTTATGTTTTTTGGAATTGAAAACCTTTTGTTTTCTGACATGTAGCGCCTCCTTTTGTCCTGTAATCTTACCCTATAATTATAACATAAATAGCTTAGTTTTTCTAGACACATAAGAGGTGACGCGGTGTACTCTTCACATTAAAAATGGAATGTGCTATAATGTTCTTAGTGCCGCGATAGCTCAGTGGTAGAGCACTTCCATGGTAAGGAAGGGGTCCCGAGTTCAAGCCTCGGTCGCGGCTCCATTTTTGTGCTTTTATGGGGTGATACTTGATTATTTTGCTGATTTATGATATAATATAGGTATAACCTAGTAGCTTACGTTTTTTGCCGATGTTAGAAAGAGAGGTGGTTTCGATGGCAAAGATAGTGTATCAATTTTATTCTGTTGCCTGGAAATCGGGCCTTAAGGGAATGATTGAGATGATTCCTAGAATAGCTAAGCTTGATGTGGACTATATATGGTTTTGTCCACTTTATTTCTCGCCGCGTCACGACCAAGGTTATGATATCGCTGATTATAAGGTAATCGATCCGAGGTTCGGCACGATTGAGGAGTTTGATATTCTTGTGGAGATTGCTCATCGGTTTGGTGTGGGCGTACTGATGGATTTGGTTTTGAACCATACATCCACAGAACATCGTTGGTTCAAGGAGTCTCCGGAATACTATTGCTGGAGCAAGGAACCGCCGATGGCCTGGGAGAACCTATTCGACAAGGGTTCAGCTTGGGAATACGATGAGAGTAGAGGATATTATTATCTCCATATGTTTCATCCGAAACAAGCTGACCTTCGATGGTTCAACAACTGTGGTAAGGATCTAAACGTTAGCCTAGTCAATGAATTTCGTGATATAGTCCGTTTCTGGACGAAATATCATGGGGTCGACGGTTTCCGCTTGGACGTACCGCAAAGTATCAATAAGGATTTCTCGAAAGAGAAACTATCCTTTAATGATATGATATGTGGAACACAGGCTATTGAGGTTATAAACGCGATTTTTCCGCGGAATCATGAAAACAGCCCATTTTTAATGATGGAATGTTTTGACCCAATGTACGGGCCGGTAGTTGAAAAATACTACAAAAGAACAGCAGTGGATTATATTCTCAATGTGCTCTTGAAAGATAACGCCTTTGATGCAAATGGAGAATACAGCGAGGCGTTCAAGCGAAACATTGATGTTGAAGGACTGATGCTCGACTTTGAATCTCATGATTCGGTTCGCTTTCCGTCCAGAGGATTTGACCCAAAATTTGGAATTCGGAAGCTCTTTGAGTCTGGAGCTGGAGGTATTTGTTTGTACCAAGGTCAGGAGCTCGGACTATATAATCCAACTAGTGAAGAGTTGCCGGACGAGAAGATGTTGGAGCTTGATGCTCAGGCGGAGATGCTTTATCTTGCGGGCGGTGATCTTGACGAGATCAGGAAAACTTCGCGAGCAAATGCGAGAGTGCCGATTTCGATGGCAGAGTATGCCAGGCAGGAGAAAGATGACGATTCCATTCTGAATTTTACTAAAGAGCAGATCGATCGTTGGCGAATGCGCCAGTTTTGACCCGTGGTTTAATACCGCGGGTTTATTTTTTGCCACAATGATCGTGGTCAGGATTGTTTTCAAGGTGATGGTGGTGATGATGTGAAATGTGTGGAAAAATAAATTCGAGACCGATTTTGATAATAACAAGTGCAATGATTATACTGACATAGGCTTCAATATCGATATGCCAGATTAAATAAATTATAGCGGAGATTAAAACAGCGACGGAAATCCAAGCATCATTCATGGTCTCGGCACCGGAAGCTTCGACGACTTTCGATTTGATTTTTTTGCCGGTGGTTTTGAGATACTTTGCGAGAGTATATTTTGCGATGAGGCTGGCGATAAGGACTAGCATTGTAACAAATGAATACTCTGGAGATTCTGGCCCGGTAAATTTTTCGATTGATTCGATAATGATATGTATGCCGGTAGCGATAATGATAAGAGCGATAACGACGGTAGTGATGCGCTCGATTTTTTGACGATGTGCGGATAGTTTGTGGTGGCTGGCGAGTTTTTCACTAATGACGACAAGAAATCCGGTGATTGCATCGATAAGGCTATGAAGCGCGTCAGAGATAATAGCGAGCGAATTTGAAAGAAGACCGACAATAATATTGAAAATCGCAAGCAAAAAATTTGTGAAAATGAATAAGTAGCCGGATTTGATAATAGCTTTGCTACGGGTCTTTTCCATAGTTTTTATTTTATCATAAGTTTGCTATAATGGTTTTAATAAAATAGAAAGGAGATAAAATGTTTGATTTAAAAGGTAAAGTTGCCGTGGTGACTGGGGCGTCATCTGGGCTCGGGAAACAAATGGCATTGGCATTTGCGAGACAAGGAGCGAGTCTTGCAATTTTAGCGCGCAGGATGGAGCGTTTGGAAGAATTCAAGCCAGAACTCATCAAAGCTGGAGCGAAAGAAGTCTTGCCGATCAAGTGTGATGTTACTTCAACAGAAGATATCGAAGCGGCAGCCAAAGCTGTTGAGAAGAAATTCAAGAGAGTTGATATTTTGTTGAACTGTGCTGGCTCTGCGGCAAACAATGGGGTTTGCGATATGACTGATGAGGAATGGGATTTTACGATTGCGACGGACGAAACTTCTGTATTTAAGATGACTCGGGCGTTTGCAAAGATTATGAAGAAGAACAAGTACGGTAGGATTATCAATATTGCTTCGATGTATGGCCTAGTGGGAAATACTGAGATTCCGACGATTGCTTATCACACCTCAAAAGGTGCCGTGGTGAATTTTACGCGTGCGGTAGCGGCGGAACTCGCGCTCGACGGGATTACTTGTAATTCGATTTGTCCAGGTTATTTCTATACAGAACTAACTACGGAGACTTTGGACACTAAGCAGTTCCAGGAATTTGCGAAGACTCATGTGCCAATGCAGCGTTATGGTAAACCTGGAGAGCTAGATGCAGCTGCGGTGTTTTTGGCTTCAGAAGAAGCATCGTATGTTACTGGCGTGATATTGCCGGTTGATGGCGGATATACTTGTATTTAAGAAAGGAGAATAAATGAAAACTAAATATTCAGGTACTAAAACAGAAGAAAATTTAAAAAAGGCGCTCGCTGGCGAGTCGGAAGCTAGAACCAAATATGACTTCTTTGCATCCAAGGCAAAAAAGGATGGCTATGAGCAGATTGCGGCAATCTTTGCAGAAACTGCTTTGAACGAAAAGGAACATGCGAAATTATGGTACAAAGAACTTCACGGTGGAGAAGTTGAAGGCACTGAGACGAATCTTGAAGCAGCGGCGGCTGGCGAAAATTATGAGTGGACTGACATGTATAAAGGTTTTGCTGAAACTGCACGTGAGGAAGGTTTTGAAGAGCTGGCCGCGAAGTTTGAAGAAGTCGCGGCGATCGAAAAAACTCACGAAGAGCGCTACCGCAAGCTCCTTTCTAACGTTAAGGAAAAGCTGGTATTTTCGCGTGATGGTGATACGATTTGGGTATGTAGAAATTGTGGCCATGTGGTGATTGGTAAAAACGCGCCAGAAGTATGCCCAGTGTGTAACCACCCACAAGCTTACTTCGAAATTAAGCCAGAAAACTATTAAATATATACTTGACTTATCGATTTTATGGTATAATAAGCATAAATAATATAAGGAGTTATTTATATGCAAACAACTTTAACTGCAAATGAATCTGCCTTTGCGGGTGGTATTGTCGGTGGCGCTGCGGTCGCCATGTCAATCTTCTTGGTAGTATGGTTCATCATGATGGTCATCGCCTGGTGGAAGATTTTCGAAAAAGCTGGCGAGAAAGGCTGGAAAGCTTTGATTCCAATCTATGACCTTTATATTCTATATAAGATTGTTGGTATGAAAATGTGGTTTTGGATCAGTTTACTTCTCGGCGTTGTTGGCGGTATCGTTATCGCAGCGATGGGCTTTGATCCGAACACGCTTAACGCCAATTCCTTTAGTGGTAACACTTTAGCACCAGCTATAATTTATGTAGTTGAATTAGTCATTTCGTTTGTTATCTCTGTAGTGGTCTATGCACGGCTTTCGAAAGTATTTGGTCACGGAGTTGGTTTTACGCTTGGCCTCGTGTTCTTGTCTGGAATCTTCATGTTGATTCTCGGATTTGGTAGCTCCAAATACGATAAAAAAGTTGCTAAGACTTGGCAATAATAAAACTAAAAAGGAGAGCAGCAATGCTCTCTTTTTTAATGGAGCCGACTATCAGGTTTGAACTGATGACCTATCGCTTACAAGGCGATTGCTCTACCAGCTGAGCTAAGTCGGCGCCCAATGACTAAATTATAGCATATCTTTATGACTTATGCTATAATTTTTTTATGGATATATTTTTAGGTGTGATGGGGGGGATAATAATAATTCTTTTGATTGTAGTTATTGTTCTACTCGTTCGTAAATCTAATTCGCATGAGAAAACTGCTGATTTTAAAGCGATGGAGGAGAGATTGATTCGGGTAGAAGGCGAGGTTAATAAAATCAATCCTTCAATTGATCGTAATTTTCGTGAGAATCGTAAGGAAATATCAGATAATCTCGAACGACTCCAGAATGGAAATGAGAAAAAGCTCGAAGAAATGCGCGAGACCGTTGATGAGAAATTAAAAGCATCGGTCGAGAAGCGTTTTAACGAGAGCTTTAAATCGATTTCAAATCAGTTGACACAGGTGTATCAAGGTCTTGGCGAGATGAAGAATCTCGCAACTGGTGTAGGCGATTTGAAAAAGGTGATGGAGGGTGTGAAAACGCGGGGGATTTATGGTGAAGTGCAACTAGGCGCGATCATTGAGGACACTTTGAATAAGTCGCAATATGAAGAAAATATCATTACGAAGCACGGCTCGAATGACCGAGTGGAATTTGCTGTAAAAATGCCAGGAAAAGAGGCCGACGTGTACTTGCCGATTGATTCGAAGTTCCCAGTGGAGAATTATTCAAGGTTGATTGCGGCCTATGATGAAGGAAGTAAAACTGATATTGCGACCTATCAAAAAGCTTTGAAAAATGATGTCAAAGAACAGGCGAAGAAGATTTCGTCGAAATATATTGATCCACCTAAAACTACTGATTTTGGCATTATGTTTGTGCCGACGGAGAGTCTGTACGCGGAAATTATTAGGATACCGGGATTGTCGGACGAGATTCGACAAAAGAATAATATTACGATTGCGTCGCCGTCGACACTCCCGGTTATGTTGTCAGGGCTCTTGATGGGCTTTCGAACTGTGGCGATTGAAAAACGCTCGGCAGAGGTATGGCAAACTCTTGGTGCCGTCAAAACACAATTTGGCAAGTTTTCAGAATTGCTTGAAGGCGTACAGAAGAAGTTGCAAGAATCAGCGAACAAGATTGAATCAGCTAAGACTACTTCGCGCTCGATTGAAAGGAAGTTACGCGACGTAGAAGAACTACCGGAAGCAGATTCCGTGAAAATGATAGGAGAGATATAATGCCGAAAATAGCAGTGATTGGGGCTGGTTCTTATGGAACAGCGCTCGGTGGGATTTTGGCGGAAAACGGCTACGATATCGATTATTATGATCCGGAAAAAGAGAAGGAACGGCTGAAAGATATAGTGGATGGGGCTAAGGCGATTCTTGTTTCGGCACCTTCAGATGTAGTTATGAAACTTTTGTTTCATTTGCCGCAGGATAAGTTTTTGATTGTAGCGACTAAGGGGTTTTTATCCTGTAAACCATTTGAAGAATTTAGTGATTGGGCGATACTGTCGGGGGCAGGATTTGCGGATGACATTAAAAATAAAAAATGTGTATACTTGACAGCAACAAACCAGAGGGTGATTGATTTGTTTAAGACCGAGTCGATAGTGTTTGACCAAACTAATGATAAACTAGGTGTTCTGATGTGTGGAGCCTTAAAAAATGTTTATGCGATTCGGGCTGGAGAACTAGGTTTAAGGCCGAACACAAAACGCAAAGAAGATTACGTCAGTGAGGTTACCGATGAAATGGCGGTGATTTTGGCGGAAAATGGTGCAAAGCCTAGTACTTTGAAGCTGGCCTGTGGGGTGAAGGATTTATATCTTACCTGCGGGGAAAATTCACGAAATTATCAGTTTGGAAAGTCGCGAACTAATCATGAGAAAGTTAAAAATAATATGACGGTTGAAGGATTAGCTGCTTTGAAGAGAATAAAACGTGGCGAAATAATAGTGCCAGATAAAGCAAAAATTTTACAATTAATTATGGAGGAGAGTGAAGAATGGGATTAAATGCTAGACAAAAGCAAGCGGTGGAGTATTTGGATGGACCTCTTTTGGTGCTTGCGGGGCCAGGAACCGGTAAAACACAGCTACTATCAGAAAAAGTAGCTTATATTTTGAAAAATACTGATACGAATCCGGAGAATATCCTTTGTATGACCTTTACGGAGACTGGGGTCGCAAATATGCGGGAGAGATTAAAATCGATTATTGGTACTGATGGAACAAAGGTTAATATTAACACATATCATGCATTTGGCTCAGATATTTTGGCGCAGTACAAGAATTATGCTGTGGATTATGATCGAAGGCTTGAAGCGGCGATTGATGAAGTGACGCAGTTTAAAATCGTGAAGGAAATTCAGGATGGACTAAACGGACGGGATATACTAAGGGGTGATGCCGTAAAGGATATTACGGCGGTTATTTCGGCAGCAAAATCAGCGGGACTTTCGGCAGATGATTTAAAAAAGGTCGCCGAACAAAATATCGAAGATTCAAAAGTATTGTCCGAGACGATATCGCCGCTTTTAGAAAACGTCGTTCCACGAGCATTTCGAGCATCATATGATAACGCCTATAAGCCAATCTACGAGATTTTGAAAAATTATCAAGATTCTGCTCCGATAGGCAAAAAGGAGCCATTGTCGCGATTTGAACGTGTTATTTCGATACTTGCACGGGATTTGAAGGAAGCGATTATCGAGGCTGAAAGTACGGAGAAGATTAAGCCTTTGTCAGAATGGAAAGATAAATATTTTGAAAAGGACGCTAGAGGGAACTATCGCTTGAAAGATATTGTCGCGAACAAGAAATTACTGAGCCTTTCTGCTGTGATGACAAAATACGATGCTTATCTTCAGGAGAATGGACTGTTTGACTTTGATGATATGATTGAAGAAGCGGTAAGTGTACTTAAAACTGATGCTGGGTTTAAAGCGACTTTGTCTGAACGATACCAGTTTATTATGTTAGACGAGTTTCAGGATACGAACCCTTCGCAGTTTGCGATTATTAAGGAATTGACAGATTATGAGAAACCTCTGGTGATGGCGGTGGGGGATGATGACCAGGCGATTTATGAGTTTCAGGGGGCTTTGTCTACTAACTTGACAGATTTTCAGGCACACTACCAAGCTGAAGTTATTGCTTTGGTTGAAAACTACCGGAGCACACAGGAAATTTTGGACTTTTCACGCGAGATAATCAAGCAGGCCCCAGATAGATTTGCAGATAAGGAATTAATTGCGCATAAAGATAACGGGGCCAAGTCACAGATATATCGGCATGAGTTTTTGTCTTCAGACATGGAATATGGTTTTATTGCGGAGAAAATTTCGGAATTAATCAAAGATGGTGTACCCCAGAGTGAGATTGCGATTATCTCTTATAAAACCAAGTATTTTATGCCTCTTTTACCGTATCTAAAGGCTAGACCGGAAATCAATATCGCCTACGAAAAGAAAAATGATTTATTTGAAGATGCAAAAATGCACGAAATCTTTACAGTGGCGAGATTAATTTATGAGACTTCTAACAATAAACGGGTGACTGTGCCGCTGCTTGAAGTTTTTACTTACCAGTGGCTAGGACTTCCGGTGGTAGAAATGATTAAAATTGTCGACAAGGCAAAACGAGACAAGCGACCAGTGTTTGATGTAATGAGCGCGTGTGAATCTGCCGAAATAACAGGGGTAGTAGAATGGTTTAGCGAAATGGTGGCGAAATCATTCAACGAGCCTCTTGAAGTGATATTTGGCTATTTGATGGATAAAATGGATGTTGCCTCGATGGACGATTATGAGAGGTTTAAACTTTATGAGGATATGGCTGCACTGATGGGGAGATTGAAGAAGCATTTTGGTGAGAAAAACCTTAAGCTAAATGACTTAATCCAGATGTTAGACGATTACGAAATGGCAGATATGCCGCTTAATGTAAGTTCGCCCTATCGCGAGGCGGAGGAGGCAGTATCGATATTATCGGCGCACAAAGCAAAGGGACTGGAGTTTAGATATGTGTTTATTATTTCTGCCGACCATACGGCTTGGGGCAAGGGTAAAGGTAATAATAATATGCTAAGTTTACCGAAGAACCTAGCGCAAATTCGTCATACCGGCACAACAGATGGCGAAAAACTAAGGATTCTATATGTGGCTTTGACGAGAGCGAAGGATGCGCTTTATATTACTAATTCTTTGCATGATTTTAATGGCAAGAGCCCGGATAGGCTAGAATATTTTGAAGAATATGTGGAGGAGGATAAAGTTATTTCTCCATTTTTGCCAGATAAAAATGTTACGTTGCATTATGATGCTGCTGTTTATGAATCAGTTGAGAGTAATCTTAAAAACTGGTTAAAACCATATGTAGCGCCGACGCCTGACCTCAGATTAATCTATCAGGACAGGGTAAAAAGGTGGCGAATGTCGGCATCGGCTTTGACCTCGTTTGTTGATATTGTGTATGCGGGGCCAGAGGCGTTTTTCAAGAGCTATATTCTGCAAGCACCGCGTGAGCCGGAGACGGAAGCGCTTGCTTATGGCGATTTAGTCCACAAAACTTTCGAGAAAGTGACAAATAATGGGCTGACAGACAAGCAAGCGGTGGAGTATTTCTTGTCAGAACTTGATAAAAAAGATTTGCCGGTAGAAATAGCTGAAAAACTGCGCGAGAGAGGTCCAGCTGACCTTACGGTGGCATTAGCCGATTTTGGTGAGATTTTGAGACAAGGCAAGGCAGAGGTTGATTTAGGTCCAGAGAAAGTTTCGATTGATGGTGTTCCAGCAACCGGCAAAATTGATCACATGACGATTGACGATAAGGCTAAGACTATTGAAATTTATGATTTTAAAACAGGGAATTATCACAAAGAAAAATGGCAATCGCATGCGACGCTTTACAAATACATGCTTCAGCTCGGTTTTTACAAATTATTGCTTAATAATTCGGCGACTTATTCCAAGTACAAGGTGACGCGGGCGCATATTTTGTTCGTGAAACCGGATGATAAGGAGGGTGAAGTATATGATAAAATTTATGAGTTTAATGATGAAGATGAGAAGGCTCTGATTAGTATTATTAAGGCGGTATATGAAACAGTGTCATCGCTTGCGTTCCTGGATGATCCGGAAATTATGGTGGCAGCCAACGATTCACTAGGTATTCGCGATATTAAGAATTTTATTACGCTCTTGCTTGCGAAGAATAATGAAAAATAGTATGATTATGAGGCTAGTTTTCTAATCGAAACTCGTTCATTATACTATAGAAGGGGGGTGAAATGATTGAGCAATATCATTATTCCGGGCGAACACGGAATCGGTTCTCAGGGCTTCGTGCCAACGAGTGAAGGATATGGCAATGCTGCCGACGCACTCGTGAGAATGCATAATGAGGGTCGCCACGTGAATACTTCGGATCATGAAATACATAGAGTGATGAGCTATTTCGGAGCATCTAGTATGGAAGAGCTGAAGATTAAGCGTCGCGGCTGGTAATCATTTCCTTAGGCAAGGCTTTAAAGTCTTGCCTTTTTCTTGTATCTGTGATATAATGAGCTAAGTTATGGCTAAGAAGAATAATACCAAGAGAAAGCTAGTTGGGCTCGTTTCGGAGGAATCGGGTATCCGAGCTTACTATACCAAGAAAAACACCATGAATACTCCGGATAAGTTGACACTTAGGAAATATGATCCGGTGCTTCGCAAGCATGTTGTATTTACTGAAACTAAGAAGAACTTAGGTAGAAACGAAGTAAAAGAGAAAAAGCGCTAGGATTGGAATGCTTAATAAAACAGCATAATGAGATTTAGACCAGATTTGTTTGCGTAATTATTACAACTTAACAATGAAAAAATCTCCCCCAGCCCGAAGGGCGAATAAGGAGATTTTTTCTTGACTTACGTTGTAATAATTACAGTCAAACAAGTCCAGCTGTTTTATTAAGCATTCCAATTCTATATTCTATATCTCTTAGTACATTCATATAGTACATGAAGGCTTCGTAGGGCGAGGCGTAGGCGGAGAAGTAGGCGTGGACGTCGCCATCGTGCCAGTATTTAGTGCACATGGCATAAGGATGGTCAGAAGTAGTGAGATGTCGCCAGTCGGAGATGAGATGAGGATTGTTCGTAGCGAGGATTTGTTCGCGTAAGCTGTATAATTCTTGAGTCGCTGATTGCTGCATTGAATTAGAGTCCCAAGCGGAGAGGTCGCGTTCGGTGTCGGCCCAAGTGACCGTTTCAGGCATGCTGATTTCGTCTTGTGGGGCCTCTAATTTGACGGCTTCAGATACGGTAACGAATTTGTTTTCGTAGCCGCCTAACCAATCTGAGATAAACTGTTCCATGAAATCGAATATCCCGGTATCTTGCCACTGATGTTCGCCGAAGGTCTCAAAGTCCATAAACAAATTGACAAGATTGCCACGTAAACAGTCGTCTTCGAGCCATTTGAGGTATTTTGGTACGGTAAGTGGCCACTCGCTCCAACTGCGATTGGAAAATCTAAAAGCGATATCGTCTGATAATCTGTAGTTTTTGAGTAGCAGCTTGAGATTATTACAGCCGGCTGGACGGTAGACGTGATTAGGACTGCGCCAATCGAGGATTTTGTCCCATCCTTCGGCAAGGATGGCGGTGTAACCTTTCTTCTCAGCCCAGTGAGCAAGTTTGTCGTTGTAAGCAAGCTCGGTGTTGCGAAACGCTTGGGGAGCTACGCCAAATAGGCGTTTGATTGTAGCGGCATGGAGGTCGACTTGGGCATCAAATTCTTCTAGATTGTTGAAAAATGCGAGAGAATGGTAGTAGGTTTCGCCGATTATTTCGACTTGACCGGTTGCGACCATGCGACGGATTTGTTCGATTAATTCTGGGGCAAAGGCTTCGGCTTGTTCGAGCCAGGTGCCGGTGATACTGAAGGAAACTTTGAATTCAGGATGTTTTTTCAAATTTTTTTCTAAGAGATTTAGCATCGGACGGTAGGATTTGTCGGCGACTTTGTTAAAGATGCGCTCGTTAGACTGCCGACTGTCGTAGTTGTCATTATAATAATTGCTGTCGTTGCCAACATCAAAAATTGAATATTCGCGATAACGAATCGGCTGATGGATATGCAAATATAAGCATATCGCCCGCATCTTATTCAATCCCCTTATGCTTCATAGCTTTATTATAAATCGTGAGGCATTTTTTGGCAACCTTATCCCAAGAAATTCGGTGGTATTCTTGTTTAATGTTGTGTTGAAGTGACTTCTTGAGAGCAGAATTCTCGGCGACGGCGAGTATTTCGTCGGCGAGTTTTTTCTTGTCCCAAAAATCATATTTGAGGGCGGACCAGATGATTTCGGAAACACCAGATTGGTTAGTGAGGATAAGGACATCGCCGTGGTGGGCGGCTTCAAGAGCGGTGAGGCCAAATGGCTCGGAAATAGAGCTCATCACGAAAATATCAGTTAGTGAATAGATGTCACGGAGTTTTTTGCCGCGGATAAAACCGGTAAAGATGACATTCTTGGATATGCCTAGATTAGCGGCGAGTTCAATTAGGTTGTTTCGTTCTTCGCCGTCGCCAGCGAAGATAAAGATGAGCTTGTCATTTTTGCTAATTGCAAGCGCGGCAGCCCGAAGCAGGCCTGGTAGACCCTTTTGGATGGTAAACCTTCCAACGGTGGAGACAATGGTATGGCCGGAGTTTTTCAAGCTTTCAAGGTATTGGTAAGTTTTGTCGCTAAAATTATACTCTTCAGTTTCGTAATTCTCATCCAGAGAGTTGTAAACTACGTCGATTTTAGAAAGTGGGATGTGATATTTGTCGTGGATAATGCGTTTGGTAGATTCGGAAACGGCGACAATGCGGTCGGCCTGCATTAGCCCTTCGTATTCGACTTCGTGGATAAGAGGGTTTCCGACATGCATGCCAGCGCGGTCAAATTCGGTAGCGTGGACGTGAGCAATGAGAGGAATGTCGTGTTTTTTCTTGGCCATCATACCGGCTTCGTAAGTTAGCCAGTCGTGAGCGTGAATGACGTCAGGTTTGTCATGCGTGATTAGATATTCCTCGACATAATTACAGTATTCTTTTTGGACTTCGCGAATAGAAATAAGACTTTCGTCATTAATGTTTGGAATAGTTTTATCAAAAAGCTGAAGTGAAGTATACGCACCATCGCCGTAGCGATGAATTGGGTCGAGTTCGGTGGCGTTTAAAATATGCATAAATTTGGCATTTGGATGCTTCGCATGGTAGGGTACGACAAAATCAATGTCGGCGCCTTGATTCGCGAGGGCTTTTGCCATGTTAAAACAAGCTACACCGAGACCGCCACTGTTGTGCGGTGGCAATTCCCAACCGAGCATTAAGATCTTCACAATATTATTTTACCATAAAAACTATAAAATGCGGGGAAATTATGATAGAATTGATTTAGTACTTTGTAGGGGTATAGCTCAGTTGGTAGAGCACAGGTCTCCAAAACCTGGTGTCGGGGGTTCAAGTCCCTCTGCCCCTGCCACGATTCTCGGCTCCAGAAGCCGAATTTTTTTGAAAAGATTATTAATCTATGGTACAATTGAGGCATGATGGAAGGTAATAGAAAAAACACCCCGCGAGCGCTATTGGTTTTTGGTGCGCCAGCAAGCGGGAAGACAACATTTGCGGAGAAATTCGCTAAAAAATTTGGGTTGGCAAGCTATGATTTAAAAACTTTAATGGAAGATTACGGTTTTACCTATGAAATGATTATGGTGTTAGTCGAACAGATTTTGAAAACCGGCCAGACTATTTTAATTGAAGGTGTAATTGACACCGAGAAAGACCGTGCGGAGATGCGAAATCTCGCCAGGAAATATGGTTATGAGCCGGCTCTGATTTGGGTACAGACCGATATCAACACTATCCGACAGAGGTTAAAATCACAATATCGTAGCGTATCAAAGGCAAAGATTGCCTATGAAAGGGCGGTTTCTGAAATGGAGGCCCCGACCGACATTGAACACCCAATTATTCTTTCTGGTAAACACACTTTCGAAACGCAGACCAAGCATGTGATTGCTGGGCTCGCAGACTTGTAATTAATCTATGGTAATCAAAGATGCTGAATTTGGCGAAGTTTTAGTGCGCAAAAATGCACTTTCAAAGGGCGTAAGATTTTCGGTGTCCACTTCGGGAAGGTTGCAAATGTCGGTACCAAAACACATGCCTGATTTCATGATTAAGCGTGTCCTGACTAACAACCGCAAAATGATTCGCGAAAAATTACCTTTGAAGAATCCTAAGGAACAAAAAGCTCGCGATTACCAAAAGAAACTTTTAATGAAGAAGGCGCGTGAGTATTTACCGTATCGTTTGGAATATCTTGCAAAGCTACATGGTTATTCTTATAATAAATGTCGCTTGTCGCATGCAAATACGAGGTGGGGGTCTTGTTCTTCTAACCGAACGATTTCATTAAATATTGGATTAATGAAAGTGCCGGAGGTACTACGTGATTATGTGATTATTCATGAATTGGCACACCTTAATCATATGGACCATTCAAAAGCTTTTTGGGCTGAGGTAGGCTCGCACGATCCACGTTATAAAACTCATGAAAAAAAGTTGAAGTATTTTTCGCCGGGCTTATAGTTCTTATGTTATAATTAAAACATAGGAGGAGAGTGTGGAGCTCAAGAAACACCTAAATTTTAAATATATTTTCATAGGACTATATGTTGTTTCCTTTTTGGCATTTATAATATATGGTGTGATACCGACAAATGCTGTCGACGCCTATGAGATTGACAGTGAGCTGAGCATGCCGAGTATTGGACTTAATTCAGGCGTCACAAAGCTTGAACTTGGTAAAGATGGGCTCGAAACTCCAGATACGATTGTTGGAAGTTATAGTAAGAACAGTAATAAAACATTATTAATTGGACACTCGACGACGGTGTTTAGTAATTTGAAGAATGTTAGATTAGAGGATACATTCGAGTATAATGGTAAAACATATGAAGTCAGAATGATTGATATGGTTACGAAAGACAAGATTAACATGAATAGGATACTACAATCAGAAGAAAAGGATACGATTATACTAATGACTTGTGCCGGAACGTTACTTAATAACGGTGATGCGACACATCGATTAATTATAACCGCTTTAAGCGAATAGCAAATCCGCCGCCTGGCGCCATATATATATCTAATGAATCGTTTTTGCCAACATGTTTTCTAGCTTTATTGATACCAAATTGATTGTCGCGATAATGAGCATCGTCGGAATCGGTATAGATAGATGCTTCGTAGGCGCCGTCTTCTAGAAAATCTAGCGCCAAATGGATACGTCGACCAATCTCGTCGGTAACGCCACCGATATACCAATCCTTAGAGTCGCGGTCTAGCCTTGCTACCACATAATATTCGCCAATTTCGCCGGCTAGGGGAAGAGTCTTTTCGAAATTAGTCGGGACATTACGAATAAATTCAAATTCTTCGGGAAATCGTTCTTCATAAATATATGGTCGATCCGCGGCCATAGTCATCCCTGAATAGATGGTGACAAAATATGCTAATTGACGCGCTAGCGTAGTAGACATGCGCTTGACACTGTTAGCTAGGTCGAGGATTCCAGGGGTGTAATCCATGCCACCGGAGAGAAGGCGTGTATAAGGGAGGAAACAAGCGTGAGATGGACTGAGGGCTCCTCCCTCGTACTCTTGACCACGAGCGCCTTCGCGTGCTAGGAGATTTGGCCAGGTGCGCTCAATTCCAGTGCCTTTGATAGGTTCATGAATATCAAGGCAGATTTTTTTCTTGGCAGCGAGTTCGACGGTTTTTTGATAATGATTAACTCCGAGTTGCGAGTGGTGATATTCGCGACGACCGTTAATTAACATCATCGAACCGGCGTAGCCAGATTTAATATAATGTACATGGTTCAAAGCATAAAAATCATAGGAGGCTTCGAGTTGACGTT
Source organism: Candidatus Saccharimonadota bacterium (assembly GCA_017536895.1). Lineage (GTDB taxonomy): Bacteria > Patescibacteriota > Saccharimonadia > Saccharimonadales > Saccharimonadaceae > Nanosyncoccus. Next base: position 80,934 of record JAFWCN010000006.1, read on the forward strand.
CATAGTTATCGATAAAACCAACTGTCTCATGATGGCCAACTAGTTCAATGCCTTTACTGTCAGCATAACGCGCGACTTCTTCGAGGTTAAAATCATCGGTTGTGACAGTGAATTTGTTATGAATTCCATTTTCGAGCCAATCGCCTTCCCAGCCTTCGTTCCAACCTTCGATTAGCAAACCGGAAATACCGAGCCGAACTGCAGCGTCAATGTATTCCTTGGCATGTTCGGTGGTTGCGCCATGACGTTCGCCGGGCGCCCATGTCCATTCCCCAACATACATTGCCCACCAAATACCAATGAATTTAAGAGTTTTGACCCAGCTAAAATCGGCGGTCGGGGCTTCGTTTAATGCATACATTACGCGATTGGTGGTAAGTTCGGTCGCAGAATCCGCAATCATAATGAGGCGCCACGGAGTATTAAAAGGCAATCTAATATGTGCTTTGGTGCCGTCGGACAGAGGGGTGATGTCGGTCTTGAGATGGTTTTGTTCGTTTAACTTGATGGTAGCGGAGCCGTAATTATAAAGTGCGGCTTCGTGGATTGAAATATAATAACCATTGGTGGTTTTAATAGTAAGCGGAGTGTGAACGGAATTCTTTAGCTCGTGTACCAAGGCTCGTTCGTAACTATATTCATAACGGTCGGGTTGATAGGCTGGTATTTTCCATACTAGGGAATTAGGCTCAATATTAAATTCAGTTAGTTCGTCCTTGATGGTGATTTGGCTAAATTTTGGTTGAGGCGGAATTTCATAACGAAAACTAACTGCATTGTCGAAAATTCGAAATCTCAAAGTCATAATACGCTTGTCATCTTTGTTTTCTGATAGATAAAATGCTGATTCGGTATAATTATTTTCAATAAAACGATCTTCGCCCCACATCGTTTCAATGGTTTCGGCATGTTTTTTCTTTAGTTCGCGAATGAGTTTAAAATGTTTTTGCAAAGGTTCTTCACCACAGATTAAAAAACCTAGATTGGATGGTTTAATGATTATTTTGTCGTTTTTGTATACGGAATAAAAAAGCTGACCGGATTTTAGCTGAAAATGACATTTAATGCGGCCGTTCGGAGACAAAATATCGCGTTCAACTTCGTTTCTGCCAAAAAGATTTGCCCACTTGAACATATTACAATTATATCATATAATAAGGTTATGGCTCGGAAGAAACGAAATAGAGCAAAATCTTTCTTTTCAATAGTAGTTATATTTGGAGTAGTATTCGCGGCAGCACTTTTTGGTATTCAGTTTATCACTAAAACTGGTTTTTTCCGTGTGCCCGGTGTAGTTTATTATGACGAAAGTTTGAACGAGGCAGAACATGAAGTTTTGACGTCGATTTTTACCGACGAAGTAGATTTGGATAAGGATGTGACGATTTCGGCTTATGAAAGCCTGGAAAAACCTAGTTTAGAGGAAGGGGAGTATATATATAATATATATGTTCCGGTAACAGATTTTTATAGCACTGATACGAATATTGACGTAGATGAGGCTTCGAAGTTGTTTGCGGATGCTTATGAAGGGATGGTTGCGCATGATATGGTTCCAGTTGATAAACTTGATTTTAATTCTAAGTTGCTTAGCATTAACGGCTCATATTATCTGGATGAATTTGATAAAGGAGCAGTATTTAGAGTAGTGAAATTTGATTCGGAAAAATTCGATGAAGAAATTAAACCTTTGGTGGACAATAACTTCAGCAAGCAATATCCGGCAAAAGACGATGTGTTGACTTTGGCGCAAACTGGTGTGACGGCCCTTTCGCGTGGGATGAATACCAAATTAGCCAGAGTAGGTGACGCGAGATATTTCAGCGAGAAAATTGCCGGGTTTTTGTCTGGTTTTGATTTGACGCACACTTCGAACGAATCGTCGTTTACTGATTATGCAACGGGCGATAATATTTGTTCTGACCCAAGATTTATTGACACTTTAACGGATATTGGCCTAGATATTGTGGAGTTAACGGGTAATCACAACCAAGATTGTGGACTTGAAGCCTCGCGGCAAAGCATTGATTTATATCATGAAAAAGAAATTAGAACAGTGGGCGGTGGCAAGAATTCTGATGAAGCCGCTGTTCCGTTAAATATCGACGAGAAAGGGAATAATATAACTTTTCTTGCCTATAATCAATCGACTGGAGGAGCAACCTATGGAGCGGCTCCGGGCGCGAACCAATACTACGAGGATAATGCAGTTTCTGAAATAAATGCGGCAAAAGAGCGCGGAGATTTCGTGATTGTTGATATTCAGTACTATGAGTGTAGCGCCTACGCTTCGGAATACGAAGACCCAACTTGCGATGCAGCGAATTCTTCAGCAGGCGATCAGGTTGGGTTTTTCCGACATTTGATTGATCTTGGTGCTGATATGGTAGTCGGAACATCGGCGCATCAGCCACAAACTTTTGAATTATATGGTGATGGAGTGATTTATTATGGACTGGGCAATCTCTTCTTTGACCAAGTCTGGTGGCCTGGCACAACGCGTAGCTTAGTACTGGTAAACTATTTCTATAAAGATAAACTACTACAGACTAAAATAGTGCCAACAGTTTATGATACAAATATGCAAACAAGACTTCTAGATGAGGAGACAAGCAAATGGTTTCTGCAAAGGCTAATAAACGTAAAACCGTAAGAAAACGAATATTTCGCAATATCTTAATTGGGCTTGGTGTCATTGCTGTTTTTGCAATTGGTGCTGCTGGTGCGTATTTTTTGGTTCCGTGTTTTGTAAATAATAATCAACCCACGGAAAACATTGCTCCTAGTACTGAGCCTCAACCAGAGCCAGAACCGACCGTAGTTTTACCGGATAGAATTGATTTTCAACCGGTAGTAGATAGTTGGGCGCAGGGTGTTAGCGGAAATAGAAGTGTACTAATATATGATTTAGATCGAGATGAGGTAGTGGGCGAATATAATCCAAAAGAAAGCTATAACACTGCGTCACTCTATAAGTTGTTTGTAGTATATGAAGGTTATCGTAGATTACAATCAGGCGAGTGGCAAGCAGATGAACCAGTAGGTTACACAGGTTACACTATACTCAAATGCCTTGATCTTGCGATTCGTGAATCGAATTCATCTTGTGCTGAAACACTGTGGACTATGATTGGGCGACAAGATTTAATAAATATTATCGAAAATGATTATAGCATTACTGACTCTGATATCGCGAGCTTGATATCTAATCCTCAGGACATTATGAAGATGCTAAAAATATTCTATGAGCATAAAAACATCACAGACAATGGCCTTGTCGCGACGATGAAAGATTCCTTCCTCAATCAGCCACCAACAACTTATGATTGGCGGCAAGGACTTCCTAGTGGTTTTACGAAAGCCAATGTATATAATAAAGTTGGCTGGGATTATAATCCGGACGCTAGGGTGTGGAACATTTACCATGATGCTGCAATTGTAGAGTTTTCGGATTTAAATCGGCATTTTATTGTAGTGGTGATGACAAATCGAGTGCCGTTCCAGAAAATCACCGCGCTTGGAAAAATGATAGAAGACAAAGTCCTTAGTAGTTATCAATAAGTACTAAAGAACTGCGACCAATAAGTTTTGTATTTGGAATTGATGTCAAAGTCAAAACCGACGGCGAGTTTGGTATAGTCAGGGTTTAGGATATTTGCGCGGTGAGTTTCTGACGCCATCCAGAGAGCAACTGCAGAGGCAGGAGATACGGCTGCGTTGCCGATGGCAAGATTTTCGCCACTGACTCCGCCGCTGTCTGGTGTAGGGCAGGCTGTAGACCAACTAGAGCCGTCAGGACGAGTATGTGCGTAGAGGGTTTTGGTTTCATTGGCACGCACGTCAGCGGCGGATTCACAGGTATAACCCCAGGCAAGCTGACCTAGGTTGTTCTTGGTACGAATCTTGTTAACTAGGGTTAGAACTTCGTGTTTCCATTGTTCGGTTGGTGGTTCAACTACGGTGACAACAATTGAATCCTTGCGTTTACCATCATAAGTACCAGCAGTAATAGTTGTAGTACCATAGCCGTTTACGACTGGGTAACGACAAGTATCGTCATTGAAACCTAGCCAAGTACGAGCTGAGTTATAAAATCCAGAGATAACATTGTCATCAGAGGTCTGCCAATACATTTCACCAAGATCAGCTAGTCCACCGCCAACGCATAAATCAATATCTGGTGTAGCATATATAGTGATGGCGTTTTCATTCCATAGCTCACCGGAACCGACCGGGGTGTTGTCGAATTCGTGACTGGTGGTAGAAATATAATCATCGTTGCCTGTAGTATGAATATCTTTAATTTCGGCATCGGAATCGGAAACAGATTCAAGTAACTCCATTTCGCCAATCGTATCGTTAATAATATCGGAACGTTCATCGACTGCTCGGAAGGTTAATCCGCCATTAAACCAAATGGCACTCGAAATCAAAATCCCTGCTATCACGATTGCGGCAGCGTTAACCGAGAGTAGTATCGTGAGCTTGGGATTGCTTTGATTTGCGAAAAAACTGATCATTTGGTCTTCTTCTTTGTGGTTGGTTTATCGCTAGCAATGAGAGAACGGATAAAGGTAATTAATTGGTTCATAGCTGGCATGAGAAGAAGGAAGATTAGAATCATAATGAAATTAAGAACGATAACTTCGGTGGATGGAGTAGAGCCACGGAAAAGCCCAGCAAATATCACGGAGAAAATTAACATATAAATAATGGCGAGGGAGGCGATAATAACAATGTATGAGAAAATTTTAAGCCATATCGATGCAAGATTAAGTGAACGATAACGCAGAATAGTGTAATATACGCCAATAATATTAGCCGCAAGAGCAAGTGGCCCGAGCCAAATGGCGCTCCAGTTTCCAAGAAGTGGCAGAATGAGGTTCGCAATCAAGACAACGGTACTCGAGACGCCGAAGCTGATAATAATGGTGAGGTCGCCACCTTTTTTGCGAGTTGAACGTGTTTTGACGTATTGTTTTAGGAGATATATTATAACCGCTGGTACAATCAAAGAGAAGAAGGCGATGTAAGTAATATAGAGAGGTCCAATATGCATCACTACACTGTTGCCGGTGCGCGAGAGGACAACGGCACTATAAAGAAGGGCCGGGTTATAGAATATTAGTCCACTTATGACAAGCCCAAAAATAAGGAAGAAGATAGTGAGCGCTTTGCCATATTTTTCGTCCCATGCGACGTAGCCGAGGAAGGCTATATCGATAAGTATAGCGCTAACAAAAGTCCATTTGACGTGCCAATCAATAGTTTCGACTGACGAAGGATCAGCGGTTAGAAAGATTGAAATCGATGTCATCCAAAGAGTGGCAGCAATAGCGGCAAGGAAGAACCAAGTCGAACGCGCACGGTCACCTTTGGTGGAACCGAAGAATACAATTGCGCCAGATAAAAGCGTCAAGACTGACACTGTGGCGAGTAAGATTACAATTAGTTGCATATACCTCCTTTAATATAACCATTATAACATATATTACTTATAATGATTATCTTTTTAGCATATTATTGGTTTTGCCAATCTCGGTGGTTATATTGGATAAAGTAAAACTAGTATATTCCTCGTCATTAATGTACAACGTGTAGGTATCTCCTAATTGAAGCTTTGGTGAGCCAAAGGCAAGGTGTGAGAATTGTTTGGCTGACGTGTGTTCTAGGATAGTTTCTTCGGACTTGTTTTTGATTGTGATCTTGGTGCCAGCCGGTTCAACTGTATTGAAATAAACACTGACATTAAATATGCTCGACGTGTTTCCAAGCGTGGTGGCCATACCAGACGAACCGATAGCGTAGGCTTCACCACCATTCATTACGATGCCCATACCTGCATCAAGAGCACCATTGCCATTGTTTGTGGGCCCATCAACGATGACGTTGCCGCCGTTGATATACAACCAACCGTTGCTATCAATTCCATCACCGGAGGCATTAACATAGACCTTGCCACCATTAATGGTTATGGTGCAATTTTCGTCAGCCTTGAAGGGGTTTGCGCCAGGTCGGTTTTGGCTTGATTTGTCGGCACCGCCACCAGCATTTATCCCATCGTCGGTAGTGATAAGATTGATGTTGCCGTTATTAATTGTAACGATTTGCGCCTCTAAGCCTTCGTAGGCTTTAATAATATGAAGCTCGCCACCGTCAATGATTAGTTCGTTGTTAGCATGGATGCCGTCGTCGCCAGATGTAATATTATAGATGCCTCCCGTGATTGCAATATAATTATCGGAATGAATTGCATCGTCAAATGTATTTATCGAATAATTGCCGCCTTTTAGTAAAAGGGTTTTTATGGTTTTAATTGCTTTGGCGTTTTTAGATATGAGGTTAAAACTACCATCCTCGACTAGAACGAAGCCTTTACCGGCGTCGACGTCGTTTGTGGCCTTAAAGCAGTCGTTGTTGGCTGAAATGTCGAAGTTACCACCGACGATATAAATGGAATCTTTGCCGCGAATAGCATCGTCTTCGGCATTGATTTGGTATTTTCCACTCTTGAATTTGACATCATCTTTGCCGACGATTGCATCTTGATAATTTGCAGTGAGATTAAGGGTGCCATTGCCCTGGAAAGTTAAATCACCTTTGCTGTAAATTGCACCAGTAACGTCGGCGTCGGTGATTTTTGAATAATCACTGCTATCGGCGAGAGTATTTTCGCCTTCTAGCTCAATTACCAAATCGTCTGCCTCGTCACATTTAATGACGGGGCCAGATTCACTTGTTATGACGACATTGTCTAGAATCAGTCTAATTTGCCCCTTTGCGGACTTAATCAGAATTGAACCGTTGTCTAGGTCGCCGGTTAGATGATAAGTGCCTGATTGAGAAATAGTCAAGGATTCGGATAGTTCAATGTCAAAAGTGGGGTAAGAATCCCAGTTGATTTTGAGGTCACCGTTGTCGACATCAAGAGCATCTGACAAAAGATTAGCGTCAGTTGTTTGCTGGTTGTTATTGACGGCGATAGTGATAATTAATAAGGCAGCGAGAATGATTGAGGCTATTAACCAGCGTAAATCCGGTAGTTCTCGGCTACGCTTGCCCACTATATCTCCTCTTCACAGACAGGTTCGGATAATAGTACTTTAAGATTACAATTTTTGACGCGGATTTCGTCAAGAAATTCTTTTTCTTTGACGCCGCTTCTTAGTTTAATATCATAAGTTAGTTTGTAGAGTGAACCCATATTCATGGTTTTCATTTTGACGAGACTAGCTTTAGAGGTGTATTTTTTGAAGATGTCGGCAAACACATCTTCGTAATCCAAATCCTCCGGGATAACAACTTTGAGAACGCGTTCTTTGCGATTGGGCTCTAAGATCGGAGTAGTGGAGAAGAAGACGATAGCAATAATACCAATTGCCGTAATAACCGTAGCGAAGAGAGCGTGGCCCATACCAAGGGCTAGACCAACCATCATAGCGAAGAAGACAGCCAGCAAATCTTTGGCGCGACCACGAATTGAGCGGAAACGAATCAATGAAAAAGCACCAAGAATAGCAATGGAAGTACCGAGACTACCATTAATCATGATCATTACGGCCATGACGAGAAGCGGCAAGACCGCTAAAGTGACTAGAAAGCCTTTGGTGGTCTGCGAGGTCTTCATGTGGGCAATCGCTATCGCAAAACCAAGCGCGATGGAAATTGCAGCGCAGATGAGGACCGTCTTGACGTCTAGACCTACTGCGGTGTTATCAAATATGGTGTTAAACATTTTGTTCCTTTCTTATTTTTTCGTACGATTTACCAACTTTGCTAAATTGTTGGGGATATAGCTTATTTGCTGACAAGCTTTGGACGAGCCATAGCGGTAACACACCGTGAGCTTTGATTTCCAAAATGATATTCCTCTTGTCCTTAAAATATATTTTACCACGTTTCGGGTTTTTTAGACTGAGATTTTTGTGGCGATATTTTAGATTCTCGTCAAAAGTGATACGAAGGTTATCTTCGCCTTTATAAGATTCACGATTATACATGGTCATGATTTTGGGTTTCAAATGGTGGTGGCGGATGAGATAGTCGACTTCTCGCGCGATTTGGAGGTCAGTCTTCTTCTCTACGGTTCTGGCTGCGAGTTCTTCAATGTCTTTCTTGCCTTTAATTAGTTCTTCGTAATCGTCGTGAGTAATCATGACGCGGCGTTTGAAACCTGGATTTAAATCTTGACCGCGTATTTTGGTCTTGATTTCGAGAAAAACCCGGTCGTAGCCCTTGTAGCTCCTGGCGCGAAGTTTGTGCTTGAAAACCGGCTGGTCAATCGATTGGACGATTAAGTCAAAATTGTCAGTATCAAAATAGACATTATACACTTCGGACTTGTGGTAGTTGTCCTTCTTCATATGTTTTTTGATGGTTTTTAGTAGTTCTTTTTTGTCGTCTTTCGTGATGAGATATTTTTTCTCGATACGATCAAATACTTTACCGTCCATATTATATATATTATATATGAAAACTTAAATTAAACTAAATTATTTGCGATTAGTTTGGTATAATATAGTTATGCTTGAAATTCGGGGTGTGACGAAGGTCTATCAGACCGGCGGAGTGAAGCGTACGGTGCTGAATAAAGTGTCGATTAATTTTCGTGAGTCGGAATTTGCGGCGATTTTGGGGCCTTCGGGGTCGGGCAAAACTACTTTACTGAATATCATTGGCGGATTAGATAAATATACATCTGGTGACCTCGTAATCAACGAAAAATCTACCAAGAAGTTTCGCGACAAGGATTGGGATGCTTATCGTAATCACCGCGTGGGGTTCGTATTTCAGTCTTACAATTTAATCCCGCATCAGACGGTGCTTCATAATGTGCGGCTTGCCCTGACACTGTCGGGGATTTCGAAACGCGAGTCGATTCAACGAGCCAAAAAAGCATTGAAAGATGTCGGACTATCGGAACATGTTGATAAGCTACCGGCTCAGCTTTCGGGTGGCCAGATGCAGCGGGTAGCGATTGCACGGGCTCTGGTGAATGACCCAGATATTTTGCTTGCGGATGAGCCGACTGGCGCGCTTGATTCTGAAACTAGTATCCAAATAATGAAACTCCTCAAAGATATTTCTCGTAAGAAATTGGTGGTGATGGTGACGCACAATCCGGAATTAGCGGACGAATATGCGACGAGAATCATTAATTTGAAAGATGGCAAGATTACTAACGACTCGAACCCTTATGATGGTTCGAAGAAAACTGATTTAGATTTAATTGAGGCGGAGAAGAAGTCGAAGAAGACTAAAATGTCGTTTATCACGGCGGCGAGTTTGTCACTTAGCAATTTATTAACTAAAAAAGCTAGGACAGTATTAGTAGCCGTAGCGGGGTCGATTGGTATTATCGGGATTGCTTTGATTTCGGCAGTGTCGACTGGATTCCAGAATTATATTGATAAGATTGAAGAAGACACTTTGACATCTTATCCTCTGGCTTTACAAAAGGAAACTGCGGACATGACTGGAATATTGCTGAGCCTAACTGATTCAGCTGATGGTGAACGCGTAGAGGGGAAATTAAAAGAGAATCAAGTTTTATCATCGACACTTGGGACCGTGTCAAATAATGATCTGCCAAGTTTCAAGGCCTATCTTGATGCGCACATGGATGAGGTAGGGAAAGATATTCGCTTGATGGAGCAGGAATATAATGTAGATCCATTGGTTTATACGATTGATGCGACGGATAAAGTTGCGAAGATGAACCCGAGTACATTATTTACGTCTCTAGTAGGGGAATCATCGCTACTTCGGAATTATTCTTCGATGACTTCGGTGTTTCAGCAGTATGATAAAACAAATCTAGAGAATGACACAAACTTGTTAGCTGGCCGTTATCCGGAAGAATACAACGAGTTAATGGTGGTACTATCGAACGAAGGTGAGATTTCAGACCTTTTGACTTATTCTTTGGGATTCCATGATACGGATGAGTTGAATAAAATAGTTTCTAAGATTATGAGTGGGGAAAACGTCGAGATAACTAATGAGCCGCTAGAGTTATCCTATGAGGATATAATGTCACGAGATTTGCGCCTGGTGCCGGCGACTGAGACATATAGATATAATAGTAAATATGATGTATATGAAGATATGAGCAAGGACCAGGATTATATGCGTGGTGTGTATAATTCATCTGAAAAGTTGAAAATCGTGGGTGTATCTGTGATGAATTCTGAGATGCTAAGTGCAGGAAGTGGAGTGGCATATTTGCCTTCGCTTGTGACACATATTATTGATAAGGCTTCTGAGACCGAGATAGTGAAAAAGCAGTTAGCCAATCCAGAAGTTGATGTGTTTTCGGGTGTGAAATTCGGGGAAGAGGATAATAAATATGATTTTAAATTTGAAGATTTAGTATCGGTAGACGAAGCGGCTTTGTCACGGGCTTTTGGTGTAAACATTGACCAAAATGCGATTTCTAACAAAACACGAGAATATATTGGTGGAATATCGGGTGATATTACGAATGGGGTAAATTCGGTGCCGGAAGTGAGAAGCGTGTTGGTTAATCGGTTTAAGGATTTGGCGGGGGAGATGGGACCGATTCTGATTCAAAAAATTGCTTCAGGTGATATCCCACTTGATCCATCTGATCCGGAGAAGACAAAAGAGGCGGTGTTCCAATTTGTTGATGGATTTGTGAATGGTAAAGATTTTTCAGATTTAGAGTCCTCCTATGGGCTGCCGGCGGATAATTTCAAGACGGCGTTTGATGGGCTACTTAAGATTTATGCCTTTAAGATGATCGAGAATGCTATGTCGGGATTTGTGGTTGATATGGATGAGTTTTTGAATATGGCTGAGGTGAGTGGGGTGTTTGACGCTTTGTCGACGGGTGTTTCGAATTTATCAACCCAAAAACAGGTGGTGAATAAAGTTTCAGGGTTGACTTCATATTTGACTTCTAGTTTTGCAAATTCGTTCCATGTGGATCAATCAGCGATTGTGGGGGCGTTTCGGCTTAATTTCTCGGAGGAGGAACTTTCACGAGTGGTAACCGCGATGTTCACGAAAAAGAAAACTACGCTTGCAACGAATCTATCGGCTCTCGGATATCAGGATTTGGATGATCCGACACAGTTATCATTTTATTTCTGGAGTTTTGATGGAAAAACAAGGTTCCTGGAATTTTTGGACAGTTATAATGATGCGATGCGAGATATTGATGATGGAGAAAAAGTGATTGAATACACGGATACTACGGGTGTACTGATGGGCTCAGTGAAGACAATTGTGGACGCAGTGTCATATGTGCTGATTGCGTTTGTGTCGATTTCGCTTATCGTATCCTCGATTATGATTGGCGTGATTACTTTTATTTCGGTATACGAAAGGACGAAGGAAATCGGAATTCTACGCGCAATTGGAGCATCGAAACATAACATTTCGTCGATATTTAACGCAGAAACTTTCATTATTGGGCTGCTGTCGGGGTTGTTCGGTGTGGGACTATCATATCTTCTGATTATTCCGATTAACTTTGTACTGCATTTATTTACTGGCGATATACCACTCAATGCGGCGCTTGACCCGAGGACGGCAATTATCTTGATTGTTTTGTCGGTGGTTTTGACCTTGATCGCTGGTATTATTCCGTCGCGGTCAGCGTCGAAGAAGGACCCGGTGGAAGCATTGCGAAGTGAATAGACTTGTGGTATAATTATTAATACACTGGGGATTCGCCAAGTGGTAAGGCACCGGGTTCTGGTCCCGGCATTCGGGGGTTCGAATCCCTCATCCCCAGCCATTTGATACCCCCATACCTATCCGAACCCCTGACTACAATTTAATTGATTGAATGTATTGGAGTTTAATGACGAAAATACGAATAATTAGATCAAAAAAACTAAAAAAGTTGGGACGAGAACCCCCGACTTTTTTGATTCTATCTCTGTTAATTACTCCAATTACTCCAAAAACTAACTTTGTTGTTTTTCGACCTTGTCTGGGGAGTCGTAGTTTAAGTGTTCATGCGGTCTAACTGAATTATACCTTACGATGAATTCGCTGATTCGTCTTTTTAGATCGTTGTATGATTTCAAGGGAGTATTAAGATAGATGGCTTCTCTCTTCATGATGTTGAAGAATGATTCTGCTACGGCATTGTCGTGAGGAATCCTAGCTCTGGAATAAGAGTGAGATACTTTTATTTTGCGTAATAGTTTATTGAAACTATAGGACGAATAGCATGCTCCATTATCTGTATGTATTATTAGGGATTTGGGGTTTCCTCGGTTTTTATATGCGGATATAAAGGCTTTTTTAACGAGCTGTGTACTGTTATTTGTACCGAGCTTCCAACCAACCACTTTTCTAGAATAGATATCAATATAGACGCATAGATAGTAAAACTTGTCGTGTACTTTTATAGCACTCGTATCGCTAACCCATACTTGATTAATTTTCGTTACATTAAAATCGCTACTTGCATGAGATGCTTTAGCTAAACTTCTTGATGCGATAATACGGTCTTTGTTTGATGTGTTCCATCTACTTATTAACCCATTTTCCGCCATCAACCGTCTGACATATGTATAAGTTACAGGCTTGCCTTGCTTTTTCATGATGGCTGCAATCTTTTTGGCCCCATAAATATGCCCGCTCTTCTCGTATATTTCTGATATTATCGCGGAGTACTCAGCTTCTCTCAACTTAAACCAAGCGTTCTCGTTCTTATTACGATTCTTATGATTGAGGTATGTACCGCGAGAAACATCAAGAGCTTCACATTGAACGTGTAGGCTTTCTTTCCCATATTCATCATCAATTATTGCAAGACGTTCTTGTAATGGTATTTTTGCTACAACCGTTCTCTTTAAGAAACTATTCTCTTCCTCTATTTTTTTCGTATGACTCATCATCCTACTTAACCCCTTGATTGACGAACGGGGTCTATTCAACACTATTTCTTTTGGATACTTACTAATCCAATAGAATAGGGTGCTCTGTGGGATGTGATACTCTTCAGAAAGTTTTACCGGCGAAACGCCTGAATAATACAACTCTAGTATTAATTCTTTATTCTTATGTTTTGTTTTACTCATACATTATATTATAAAGGCTTTGCTATCAAAAAAGAACGTATAGATAGCATGAAACGGCTTGCTCCAAGGTGCACCGAGAATAGAACACTGAGGTTGATTGTATTAGAAAATGAAACGGCTTCAGGGGACTCTCCCTTATGGAATACCTTGGCAAAATTTGAGGAATAAAAATGAAGTGCTTGCACTTCTATTTTTATGACGAGGAATTTTGGCGTTTTCGAGCGAAGCGAGAAAACTACTCGGCGAAGCCGAGTGGGGATGGGGGATATCCTTTCCCTCATCCCCAGCCATTAAACTGCAAGAACTGGAGGGCCACTCCAGGCTAAAAACTCCCCGTCTTATAGGGGATTTTTGATTATATAGTGGATTGCGACCCAAAAGCGATTAAGGAGAAAAGTTTTTCGTTTTTAACTTAAGAAGCCCTGACGCAACGGACTGTAAGACCAAGATCCCTACTGCTCGGATCAATTATCCAGTCCTCATCTTCATAATATAGGCCATATTGAGCGCCAGCGCTGCTCGCCGTAGCCCCCCACCAGAAACCAAGAACGCCTTCTTCCCATAAGGAACCGTCAGTATAATATCCGGCTAGATTATTTGTTCCTGTAAAATGAGAATCTTCTTGAGGGAGAGCACCTAGTTGAGCCTGAGTCGGGAGTTTCCAACCAGCAGGGCAGACACTTCTGGTAATGTTTTGTTGGGATGTGTTGTTGCATAATTCGTTAGCACTAGCGGCACAAGCATTATAGTATGTGCCGTGTCCTGCAGTCTCTCCTGAGCCAATACGAGCCTCAGTATAGGAATCGCCTAAACCAAGACTACTATAAGTCAAGGTAATGTTTGAAGTAACGTCAGATTCACCTACCTTAAGCTCTGCACTTTGAAAACGGAGATTTTGAGTCATCCAGCAGGTTCCGGCAATAGTAGCAGTAGTATAAGTATTGCCGTCACGACCGTCTGTTAGGGTTTTATCGCAACCGGACGAGACGTTCTGCATACAGGTGGATGAGTCAGTACAATGCACGTTAATTGGCTCCGGGTTGACTATCCATGGATCTGCTGCGGTTCCTGTGCCGCTAACAGGTATAATCCCAGGGACAAGGGAAATAGATGGGCGCACTCCACTAGCAGTAGACATAATAGCACCACGGAGGTAGCCGCCCGGATATAAATAGAACTCACTAACATCGCCACTAGAGCTACGGCCGCTAGGAGAAAGTAACCAGAAGTATGTACCAGAACGCAAATAAGAGTTGGCATGGTAAGGTGTGCTAGATGAAGCATATCCTGACCCAGCGAAGGCGGCTTCGTCGGCCGTGAGTGGAGCGGATGGGACTCCTAGCCCATTTGAAGTAGTGAGAAGGTCTTCGCCTGTCTCATTGGGGCAGCCAAGGGTTGGTTTAGAGCTTGTAGTCCTATTGCGAAGATAGGCACCAAAGTATACTGTTTTAGAAGTGCTATATGGAATGTTGCTAGTGGTTTTTGCGTCAATATTGGTGCTAGAATATGTAGTTCTATCATTGCACCACCCAGCGCTTGCCTCCAATTTGTTAGTCCATGCGGTCATATTGTTGTTGTACCAAGATTCTAGTTTGGTCCTTAGATTGGACTTAGCGCCATTGACGAAGAGATTGGAGTTGGCAATTGAGCTAGTATCAGTTTGGTGACTAGCAGTACTACTAAAACTGTAGCCTACATAAATGATACGACCGTTAGTATCATAGTTATCAGTAGAGCTAGAGGAGCGGCGATTAAAGTAGACAGAGGAGATTGCATCAACGCTAGTACCTGTCTTAGCGCAGGTAGAACCATCCCATTTCCCTTGATATATCATTTTTACACCACCGGAGCCAGTGGTTCTAACAATGCGCCAACAAGTATCTGATGTAGTAAGGTTAGACTTATCAGATGCAGATGAGAGGACAACTGTGTTAGGCCAGGCTGCGTTATCACCATCAGAGCCACGTGTTCCTACCGTATTATCCAGAATGCCACGGTAGTAATAAATTTTGTTATCGTTGGAGGCGTCGGAAGAGAGGCCAAAGATGGAGCCGTTGTATTCATAGACGCCAGAGTTACTAGTATTAATGGCAGCGCGGAGCTCGTCGAGGGTTTGAGGGGCTTTGCTTTGGGCAGCCACAAGGTCGTAGAGCGTTTGTTCGCTAGGAGTATCCGTTTTTTTGATACATCTTATGGAGCGTCCATAACGACGATAACTGTAGCTAGCCGGATCGACATTATCTGTGTTTAAGACTAGGTAGGACATACTGGTATCATCATAGCGTGTAGAAGACCAATATCTTCCCTGAACTCCTTGATTCTGAGGCGAATTGATAAAGTATCCTGCCCTAGAGAAAGCAGCACCACTATTAATGATTGAATTATTCATTTTAGCGGGAGTGTTATAGTGCGTATAAAGATTATTCAATTCACTATTTGTATTTCCTGTAGGAAGTCTCCATCCAGCAGGGCATAAATCGGAGGTAGCATTTTGGTTGTTAGAATCTGTACAAATAGTGCCAGCCGACGCGGCGCAATAATTGTATAAAGTGCCGTATTTAGTAAGTGATATAGGGTCAGTACCATCTACTGGAATTAACTCTGCAGAGGTATATGATGATGAGCCAGTTGTTTTTTCCCAGCTATTAAAGGTAGCAGCACTTACTGTACCTTCAATATTACTATTAGAGCTATTTAGATCTGTTGTGAGACTTACTGCTCCAAGATTAAGATTATCTACCGTCCAATACTTATTATCGGCTAGTTTAGCAATAGTATACGGCTGTTCATCACGTTTATCATATAAAGTAGTGCTATCTCCTACATTTGGCATAAGGGCATCAAGCTGTTCGTCTGTTACATCTTGCATATAAGGCTTTATGCATTCCTCCGCCATAGTAAGATAGTAAACGATAGTACCATTCTCATTTGTATTTTGCTCTGGTATCATTTTGTAAGTACCAGGTGCAAGACTACTACTTGCTGCTACACCATAGTAGATATTGAAGGAATCGCTAGTACTAGAAGAAGTTCTAATGGTAGCTGGTGTAGAAGTACTGATAGGTACTGGTTTAAAGACACTTGATGCAGTAGGGACAGTACTACCATCCTGATAGAAGCCCCAAGTATTAGGTGCATTAGACAGGGCAGTAGTACCATCAGAAGGATTGAAGTAGGTATCAGTTGCATTATTAGAACTACTACCATTTAGATATAGTTTATTATCATTTACTGATGTAGTGGTAGTGAGATTATAACCAGCAGGGCAGGTGGTAGTTACTGTTACTGCATCTACACTAATACTGGTATTGACATTAGAAGCATCTGGCAAGATATCTATGCTTTGAGCTCCTGATGAAGTCATGGAGATAGTGTATTCTGCATAGGCTGAGCCATTGAGGCCGAAGAGGTTAGTGGCTCCAGTAAACAAAGAGAGGGATAAAGACAGTAAAGTAATAAGGATAGAGCCTGTGATAAAGGCCGAGTTTCTCCGTTTAAAAATAAGCGATATTGTAGTGCTGGTTTGAAGAAGTGTTGAAAAACCGGCGTTAAAATACCGCCTAATTACTGTGCTTAATCTGTTATTCTGAGTTTCTAGACACTCTTTTCTTTGCTTCATGTGCTCCACACACTTTTTAATAAGTTTATACTTAAATTTTATCTTTTTTATGAGGTAAAGTCAAGACTTGAAAATAACAAAACAACCGTTAAGGCTGGTATTTATTGTGTCGAATCAAGTTGACACAAATATAAATTATTGTTATAAATGAATAATCACGTACCTTAAGGAGCTGGCATCTGATAGATTATAAAAGTGGGGTGGAAAAATGAATAGAAGAATCGCTAGATGTTTAAATATCTTGGCATTTTTTATTAGTATTACAATTATAAGAAGAACAATAATTGATTATTTATTAAATAATATCAGAGCATTCGTCGGTGGACGATAATTAACCAGCCACAAGTGAAAAACCAGCCATAATGGCTGGTTTAGTTTGATAGGGTTAGGTGTCTTCTTCCTCTACTAAGATTGGTCTAGAAGGTTTATATAGCACGCCTATTCGCTTGTGGTTTTCGTTTGGTTCAATCTCCCCCGGATGTTCGATCCGGTATTTTTCTTTGTTTCTGTACATGCGCTGGTCCGCGAGTTCAAGTACTTCTTTTAACGGCATATCATTATAGTCAATAGTGGCCTCACTCGGATGCGAGTAAAATATTCCGTATCCTTGCGATACACCATTTTCTAGCAGACTGTACTCGCCTTTTTCCATATTGTACTCCCCAATTAATGTTTCGAGTTTTTCCATTAAGCCTTCTGCCATTGAATAAACATCACAGTTTGGCGTTTCTTCTAATAGTTTCTCGAACACGTTTGGTTTCAATATAATGCAGAATTCATCGCCGCCGGTCCGGAAACAGTACGCATATTGTCCGTAGGCTTTGCAGATGATACTAGCAAAGTTTTTTAATACCTGATCTCCGCAAGCATGGCCATAAGTATCATTGATTTGTTTGAAATGATTCACATCGATGATAATAATTATCGTCGTATAATCTATCCGTTCAATCAGCCGAGCATAAACATGGCGATTTAACATCTTAGTTAACGGGTCGATTCTTAACGTCACGTGCGAATAATAAATCAACAAGAATAGTGTTGATATGGCTATGCATAGAAAATCATAGTTCTTTTTCGGAAAAAAGAATCTGAGAGCTACACTTGTTACCAATAACATAGTAAAGGAAAATAGAGTAGCCTTCATGATGCTTTGCGTTTTTGTCGAATAAACTACGATTCCAATTGCTAGCGTCACTATCATAAATAGTAACAACGCGACGTAAATAGGCATTAGTGGTCCACGACGATACATGTTATTATTGTCGATAATGAAAACATGATACCCAGCTATTGCCAATAGCTGCAGTAAAGCATTAATGTTTATAACTAGAACCATCATTTTGCGAATCCGATTCATATTCTTGTCTCCTCTTGACACTTTCTTGTTATAAAAGATGTCGAAGACTAAGAATGCAGAAATAGGATTTAGAATCAATTCGATACCCTTCATTATATATAATATAGTGCTTGGTATTTCATGACCTTCGAGCGCAGCAAACACGCAATCAATAACAATTTCGATTATCAGCACATAAATAAGGCGCTGAAATCTTCCGATTGTTTTAGCAGAGAAAGTGTCATTTTCGATTAGGTGCAATAAGCACCCCAATAATAGCAATATTGACACCCCTGCTATCACACAATAATTAGCTACTTCCATTTTTACCCCTCCTTATCAAATTTTTAAAGTGCGTTGACAATTATAACATATTTTTCGTTAACTGTAAATGGGTTTATGGTAAAAAATAAGAGGCTTATTTGGCCTCTTATTTTGTCCGATTAGATTAATTATTTGGTGTTTTTGGCTTCTTTGACGCCTTTGACGGTCTCTTCGATAGCCTTTGACAATTCCTTAGCGTCGTTTTTGATCATAATCATGTCAACGATGGTAATGACAGAGTGGACCATGATAATGATACCGCCAAGGACTACGAGTGAGATTGATGATGCAAATGGATTGAAGAGGATGATAATACCACAAATCAAATCGATGATGCCAAATAGTAGCCACCAGCCCCAGTTTTTGACTTTGCCTCTGACGGTGATAGCAACGCTGATGATGTTGACGCTGGATAGGATAATCCAAAGACCAAGCGCAATCCCGAAAACAACAGTTAGTACGTTCGGCATGGCAACCAAAACAATACCGGCTATGATAGATAGAAGCCCTGACATAATTCCGTAAAACGGAATGTAGACATGGTGAGCCATAAAATCAAGTACAATCAAAGCTACGCCATAAATGATCATAAAGATACCAAAGGCGATGCCCATTGCTTCAAGTGAGATGCCTGGTATAATTGCCATGACAAGCCCTAGAATAAAGGCTATGACCGACGATATAATAATTGATGTTGTCGTCCTTTTGAAAAGGTCTTTCATATTATATATTCTCCTTTATTATATATAGTTACATTATACCATATTGCACAAGCGTTTGTGCTATAATGATTATTATGATTAAAAAGAAAACTTTCACGAAGAATCAGCTCGAGAAAATGACAGCCGAAGAGGTAATTGATAAGCTTCAACACGAGAATTATTCTTTGCTTGCTACCCTTGGCGCTGAGAATTTAAGAAAAGAGATGGTAAATGTAGGTAGGGCATGTAATATTGCAGTAAATTATTTTTTCCGAACAACTGGGCCAATAACTGATGCTAAAAAGCACAACAAAGCCGCCAGAAAAAAACTAGTTAGAGTTTTATCCAAGATTACACCCGGCTCATATGCTGGAATGCCAAAAGATTGTGAAAACGGGCTTGTGATTGGATTCAATCACCCATCGCTTGGGGAAATTGCGCGAATCCTGGTAATGAAGATTGATATTATGGGTGATAAACCAATGTACTTTCCGGTAAACCTACCTTGGTATGAAGCTTTGATGCCAAATTACGAAAGAATAAAGCGACTTGGTATAATATTGACCCCAACTATCACGCCTTCGACTTGGCAAAAAATGAACCTTCCGATGGATTCGTGGCAATATGAACAAGGAAAACGCTTAAAAAAGGAGTTCAGAGACGTTTATACGGAATTATCTCACGATGCCGTAAAAAACGGTGGGGTAATATTTGTGGCCCCTTCGGCGACGAGACAGGAAACTGTATTTAAGAACAAAGAAGAATACGACGGGGAAGAGGAGATTGTACCAACCATGTCGCTACTCGCGGTAAGATTATACAAGGACCCTAAGATGAAATGTGACTTTTTGCCTATGGCTGTCCTGCCGCCAGAAGATTTTAGTCGTGGACTAAATTTTCGTAAGAAGTATCAATTAATTCCGGGTAAAATCATGACGGAAAGTTACATCCGTAAAAAATATTTTAAAAATAAAAATGTTAAAAAGTTAGATGGATTTGACCACGAATTCCATCAAAGAATTGCGAATGAGTTGCCAAAAAGGTTTTGGTATTAAAGTTATTATGATATAATATGAGTGTGAAGAAAATTGTTATTTCTAAACTTTTTTTGTATCGATACCGGTTTGTAGTTGGGTATATTATTTTAGGATTACTATTTACCGTGCTTTTAGTGGGACTACCGTTAATTGCCCAAAAGGGTTTGTCTGAAGCTGAGATTGAATCAGCGACGACTTCTTATTACTTAGGAAAAAACGGTATTTTAAATGGCGATCTCGTGGATTTACCTTATAGAGTTTTGCAAAAATACTCTATTACTTTCTTTGGCTTATCCGCTTATACGATTAAGTTACCGAGCATCCTGATTGGACTGATGCTCGGCTTCTTGTTGATATTGCTACTCAACCGGTGGTTTAAGAGCAACGTGTCACTTCTTGCTTCGTGTTTGATTGTGCTTTCAACGCCTTTCTTGTTCTTGGCAGGTTCTGGCACTCCTCTTATAATGATTGTGTTTTGGCCGACCCTGCTACTGTGGCTTGGCTCTAAAATTCAAGGCGAGAAGAAACCAAAACCACTGTATAGTTTTATATTCGCACTGGCGATGCTGCTTTCGATATTCACTCCTTATATGATTTATTTTGCAGTCTTTTGTGTGATATTTGTGTTTGCACAGCCGCATCTTCGATTCATCGTCAAACATTTACCGAAAATACCACTTGCTTTGGTATTTTTGATTATTGCTGGTGGATTTACCCTGCTTGGATTTAGTGTCTATAACCATCCAGAGGCAATCATGGAGCTGCTATTTACGAGAGATTTTAATATTGGCGATTTCTTCTCGAATATTGTTAATGGATTTGCGCCAGTGTTTTCGTGGTATTCTAGTGTCGAAAGCGTGTTCTTGTCGCCTTTGATTAGCTTGCCGACTTTTGCTTTGGCACTGATTGGGCTGTTTTCTACCACTAAGGGATTCTTCGCTTCGCGAAATTCGATTGCCACAGTGCTTCTAGTGTTCTGTGTGGTTATTACTGGGTTCAATCCTGATGCTGTGGTGTTCTTTATCTTGCCATTTGCTATTTTGATTGCGCATGGCATCAAGTACTTACTGGAAAAATGGTATGGACTTTTCCCGGAGAATCCTTACGCGCGTATCTTTGCGCTTTTGCCGCTGACGGTACTATTTGGCATTATGATTATCCCAGGACTTCTTCAGTATGTATATGGCTACCGCTATAACCCAAATGTGGCAGATGAGTTTGACTATAAACTAGAAGTGATTCTTGAAAACTTGACGGATGAGAAACTAGTTGTTAAAGAACATCGTAATTTTTACCAAATACTGGAAGCGTCGTCTGGTATCAAAATCGTTGATAATGTGGAACCGGGTGAAAAATTAGCGGTTCTGGGAGCGCCGGAACAAATTCCGGAGAACTATCATTTGTCCAGAATTATTACCTCGCCAATGCGAGATAATTCTGATATAATATATCTATACACTTATTCAGAGGAAATGAAAGGAGAATAAAATGGGTCAGAAAATGGACCAAGTGAAGCTTTTGAACCAATTGCGTAAGGCGCAAAAAGAGCTTAAAAATGAAATTGTAGAAGTAGAAGCAGGCGACGGTGCGGTAATCGTACAAATTAATGGTGAGCTTAAAGTTAAGAAAGTTAAGATTGATCCGGAGAAGATTGATTTAGACGATATTCATGAACTTGAGCGTTGGATTGAAAACTGTATGCGTGATGGTTTTGCTAAGGCACAAGAAATTGCGACGGATAAGATGAAGCCACTAATGGGTGGACTCGGTAACCTCGGCCTTGGCGGGATGTAATTAAGAGTTAGGTGCGAAAATGTTGCCACATGCTTTGGTTAACACTATTGATGCTTTGTCACGACTTCCTGGAGTAGGTCCGCGTACTGCGGAAAGATATGCATATTATCTTTTTAAAACTTCACCCAAAGTGGCGGAGGGAATCGCGGATTCTTTGGCTAATCTTCATAGTGGTGTTAAATCATGTCCAGTGACATTTGCTTTGATTGATGCGTCGGAAGATGTTTCGCCGCTTTATAGTGATGATTCGCGAGATAAATCCACCGTGATGGTGGTAGAGGAGCCACTTGATATTTACGCGATTGAACAGACTAAGGCATATAAGGGGACTTATCATGTACTGGGCGGGGCAATCTCGCCGATTGATGGCGTGACACCAGAACAGTTGCATATTGGTGAATTAATTAAGCGCGTAAATAATGACAATGTGAAGGAAGTGATTATCGCGACAAATCCGTCAGTAGAGGGAGAGTCAACCGCACTGTATCTCGAAAAACTATTACACGAACAGAATCCGGAATTAAAATTAACACGTCTTGCACGCGGATTACCGCTTGGTGTCGACCTGTCTTACGCAGACCAAATTACGCTCAGTGCGGCTTTAGAAAATCGAACGAAACTGTAATAACAATTTTCTCGGGGGACGGGTCGCTCGCGCCCGTCGTCACGGGGCTCGCGCCCTCATCCTCGGTCGTAACCTCCGGAAGCCCCCGAAAAAATGTTATTACAGTTCCTCTAATGCCTTAAAGTCAACCTTAGCGAGTTTGGTCTTCGGAAGAGCATCGATGAAGCGGATTTCGCGAGGAATCTCGTATTTGGCAAGATACTTTTTGTAGATAGAATTGAGTTCCCTACGGATTGAATGCTCGCGGGCATCGGGGTTTGCGACAACAAAGACGACGACTTTCTCGCCGCGGAGTTTGTCCTCACGACCGACTACAGCACAGGCCGCAACGTCTTTACATTTTAATGTAACGTCTTCAATGTTGGCTGGGTAAATATTGTAGCCGTTTGACACAATCATGCGTTTTAGACGAGAGCGGAAATGTATTACACCGCGTTCGTCGGCGTAGCCGATATCGCCTGTGCGGAGGTATTTTTTGTTGCCAATCTTGATGAATGCCTGCTCGGTCTCTTTGGGCTTGCCGAGATAGCCCTTCATGACTGATAAACCACGAACGAGTATTTCGCCATCTTGACCGAGCTTGGCTGGCTTCTTAGTTTTGAGGTTCATAATAATAACTTCGTTATCAGGGATGGGATAACCGATGGTGTCAGGCTCTTCGGCAACGGATCGTGGGGAAAAGATAAAACCGCCTGAGGCTTCGGTGAGGCCATAGCCGTTTTCGATGATGGCTTTGGAACCGTGTTTTTTCAAAAAATCGTTGATTGCTTCCCTACTCGACATACTGATCATATCGCCACCGGAGACGACGTATTTGACATTTTTGAGGCCGTCACTTCTGAATTTTATCTTGGTGAGATATTCAAAGACGGTAGGGACACCGACCAAAATATCAACTTTGTATTTGGTAATGTATTTTTTAAATTTTTTGGGATTAAACTGTGGGATGAGAAAAGTGCGGGCGCCAAAGTAAAGCGGCATATGGATACAACAGCCAAGGCCGAACGCATGAAAATTCGGGAGGAAAGCCATAAAGGAATAATCTGGCTTAAATAGTTCCGGAACAAGATATTTAGCACCGAGAGCTTGGGCGTTGAAATTCAAATTTGAGAGAATAATTCCTTTGGGTTTGCCTGTGGTGCCACCAGAATACATGATAACAGCATCGTCATTAGCGTTAACGCGAGCGTGAGGGTTGCCGACAAATTTGCTGGCTTTTGACAAAAACTGATCCCAAGTAATGACGCGCTGAGATTTCTTGATGTGGTTTTTGCGACCTTTGGTCAGTTTGTAAATTGCTCTTACCATTATATCCATTGAGCGGGTAGGCGATACGACGACCAATTGTTCGAGTTTGGTGTTTTTGATGATGGCTTCGACTTTTGGGTAAGAAACATCAACGCAAAGCATGATTTTGGATTCGGCTTGATTAACGAACTCCTCTATTTCTTTTTCCGAAGACAGGGGATGAATCATATTGGCTACTGCGCCAATTTCGTTGATAGCATAAAACATGTAGATTGCCTCAGGGGTATTTGGCATACAGACGGTAATCCGCTCGCCTTTCTTAGCACCGATGGCTTTCAAAGCGGCGGCAACCTTGTTGATTTTTTTGATTAAGTCTTTGTATGTGATTTGGTTGTCAAAGTATTCAAGCGCGGTGTTATGAGGCCATTTGCAAGATGATTCATACACGACATCATAAAGACCACCTTCAAAATACTTGATATCCTTGGGCATTTTCTCGATGTAGCCATATTTGGCACGTTCTAACTTCATATCGATTTTACGCAAGGTGTTTTTAATCTTATTGTAAACAAACTCTAAAGGCATGCTACTATTTTACCATATTTGTGTTATAATCGGGCTATGGATAAGAATTTCAAGGTTCGTTTTATGGTGGGTGCAGCGATGTTTATTGTAGCACTTATAGCACTTTATACTTTCGAGGGGACGCCTTTTAAAATAATATTTGGACTTTTTGCGCTGGTGGCGGCGATTGAACTTTTTTCTTTCTTTAAGAAAAAACGTAATTTTGAATTGTTTTTGCTAGTTGTTCTTGAGTTAGCATTTTTGTTTTACGGAGTTTTATTTGTGGCGCAAATAGATACTTCGCATTTTTGGTATATCATCCTTGGTGTACCAGGATATGATATTTTTGCTTATCTATTCGGTAAAGCCTTTGGCGGAAAAGTATTTGGTAAAAAACGCCCGTTTCCGAGAATTTCCAAGAATAAAACTTGGGAAGGAACGATTCTCGGGCTTGCGATGGCTATGGGTATGGTTGCGATACTAATGGCAGTAAGAGGGGCATTTGCTACTGATTGGTTCTACTTGCTATGTGGACCACTTGCACTTTGTGGTGATTTATATGAGAGTTTCTTGAAGCGTCAGTTCAAAGTAAAAGATTCAAATGAAATCGTCATCAAGTATCCTTTATTTAAGAAACTTGAGCTCCTAATTGGGGGAGCAGAAGGACATGGCGGATTCTTGGATCGGATTGATTCGACTGCTTTTACTGCCGCGGTATTATTAATCATTTCAACGTTTGTCTAGGAGTTAAAGTATGAAGTTTTTTGTAGCTGACAAGGAATTTGAAAAGTTTGAAGATGTGAAGGCGAGCATTCTAAAAAAAGCTGGAGTTAAACTACTACTTTGTGACCTTGACAACACCTTGCGTCTTCATTCTGAAAAAGAACCGGCGGAGGAGTTGCAAAAATGGATTAGGGAGCTTCATCGTTCTGGGGTTAAAGTAGTAATTATTTCAAACAATGGCCGTAAGAAAATGATGCAAAAGTTTTGTGAGCCAATTAATGTGCCCTGCGTGTGGTGGGCGATGAAGCCAATGAGCAGGAAGTTGACTGCGGCAATGAATGAATATGGTTTTAAGCCACGTGAGACCGTGATGCTAGGCGACAAATGGTCAACAGATTTGTTGGCTGCTAGATTTGCTAAAATTAGGATGTGGAAAGTTGACCACCGCAGAAATATTGTATAAGGAGTATTTATGGCTAGTCAAAAGAATAAAATCACCATTCCAACCCACCTAACATTCCTGAGAATGGCGTTAGCGGTTATTTTTATGATGCTGATTATGATTCCAGCAAAGTGGGTTAAGGCGCTTGCTTTGATGGTGTTTTTGATTGCGGCAGTGACTGACAAGCTTGATGGATATATAGCGCGAGAGACCAAGACTGTTACAGAGTTAGGCACATTCCTGGACCCAATTGCGGATAAAATGCTAACAAACTTGGCATTTCTTGCCTTAGTAGCGCTTGGTGTTGTGCCGGTATGGGTATTTGCTATGATTCTGGTGAGAGATTTTGCCGTGGATGGACTGAGGATGGTTTCTATCAAAAAAGGTAAGGATTTACCATCTTCTTTGCTAGGTAAATCAAAGACCACTGTGCAGATGATAGCGCTTGGCGTGTTGTTGTTTAGTGTGGTGGTGAATTTTGATATAGTTAGAATAATTGGAAACATTTTGTTGTATGCAGCACTAATAATGACTGTCACCTCAGGAGTGGGATATTTCTATAACGCAAGGCAAAAACACATCATATGATATAATAGTTGTATGTATAGTAAGTTTAGTGATTTTTTGGACGGTAAGCAAAAAATATGCGTGATTCAGGCGGAGAATCCGGATGGTGATTCACTAGGTTCGGCTGTGGCGCTGGATTATTTGCTAGGAGACAAAGAGATTTCTTTGTACTGTCCGGTTGATATACCGAAGTATTTGCGGTATTTTGCGGATTGGTCAAGAGTGTCGAATGAATTTGACTACAAAGCCGATGGTTATATTATTGTCGATACGGCGGCGGAAGTGCTTTTGTCGAAGCTACTTGAGGATACTGCGATACGAAATCGTTTATATTCTGCGCCGGTGTTAGTACTTGACCATCACGAAACGGAGGATGATTTGGCTTTCCCGCATGAGGCGATTATCGAGGTACTGCCTTCTTGTACGGAGCTAATTTACAGAATCGCTAAATCAGAAAAGATTGAGATTAATAAGGAGGCAGCAGAAGCGATTTTCCAGGGTTTATTGTCGGATACTTTGGGACTAACTAGCTCATCAGTAACAGCGGAGACCTTTGAGGTGGCAGCGGATTTGATGAAACTTGGCGCGAACGTCACGGAGTTAGAGGAAAAGCGCCGTGAATTTATGAAGAAATCACCGCGGATACTCGATTATAAAGCGGAGTTGATTCGACGAATTGAATACTCACTTAACGGAGAACTGGCGACTGTTCATATTCCGTGGGATGATATTCGAGAATATTCAGATGAGTATAATCCTAATGTGTTGATTTTAGAAGAAATGCGTTTAGTGGAAGGTGTAAAGGTCGCGGTTGCAGTGAAGACCTATCCTGACGGCAAGGTGACCGGTAAAATCCGCACCTCGTATGACGCACCGATTGCAGACAAGGTGGCAGGATATTTTGGAGGTGGTGGACACCCACAAGCTGCTGGTTTTAGAACTTATGATACGACCTATGAGGAAGTAGTGCGTGATTTAGTAAAAGTAATTCCGGAGCTTCTTGAAAATGGACAAGAGTAAGCTAAAACTTCAGAAAACGCATGATTATTCGGCGGTCAAAGAGCCGAAATTAGTAGTAGTATTTATCCATGGAATTGCGTCTGATTCTAGCACTTTTGATAAGTCACTTCATTACCTTGAGGGAGTTAAATCGTTAAATGACGTTAGGTTTGTGACTTTTGATTTGCTAGGCTCTGGTAAATCACTCAAAAGTGATGAACTTAACTATTCGTACAGTGAACAACTCGAAGCTTTGCATAATTCAATTGAAAAATTAGGGGTCGGCAACACGCCACTAGTACTAATAGGTCATTCGATGGGGACTTTGATTGTGACACGTTATGCGGAAACGTATAAGGGTTCAGTAAGCCATTTAATTTTGATTTCACCGCCAATTTATACGGAAAAAGACTTAGATAATCCGGCCTTTGCGGCAGGGATGAAAGTTTTTCAGGATGCGGTATCGGTGAGGAATCACGAGGTGGTTGAGGAAAAATCCTTTAAGAATTCTATTTCGAAAATCGTGATGAATCGACGTAATTACGCTGTGCTTGCTGGTATAAAAATCACGACTGTTTTGATTTATGGAGTTCAGGATCGGTTTATTGGAGTTTACAATGTTCCACACCTATTAAAGGAAAACCCTAATATCACAACAATCAAAACTGAGGGACTACACGGTGTTTCGCGTGACAAATATACTAAATTAACGGGGGTTCTAGAAGGGATTTTACATGCTTAAACTGTATAATACCGTAAATCGCAAGCTAGAAGAATTTAAGCCATTATCTGATGTGGTCAAGATTTACACTTGCGGGCCGACGGTGTATTCTCGAGCACACATCGGGAATTTGACGGCCTATGTTTATTGGGATTTGTTGGTGCGGGTTTTGAAGGCAAGTGGTTTTGACGTAAAACGAGTACTAAATTTGACTGACGTGGGACATTTGGTGTCGGATGGTGATGAAGGGGAGGATAAACTTGAAAAGGGTGCCGAGCGCGAAGGCAAAACAGTTTGGGAAATAGCGGATAATTATATTAATGCATTTATGACAGACTATCGTGATTTGGAGCTGGTGGAGCCGGAGGTATTAGCGCGGGCGACTGACTATATTGAAGAGGATATGCAAGCGGTTGATTTGATGCGTGAGCATGGTTTTGTTTATGAGACAAAGGATGGGATGTATTATGACACTTCTAAGTTTGATGGGTATGCTGACTTTGCGCGACTAGATTTGGCGGGCTTGCAGGCGGGAGCGCGAGTTGAATTTTCAGCGGAAAAGAAAAATGCTTCGGACTTTGCGGTATGGAAGTTTATTCAGCCGGGTGAGCGGCATGCGATGCGTTGGGATTATCTAGGGCGACCTGGTTATCCAGGATGGCATCTGGAATGCGCTACGATTATTCATAAAGAACTCGGTGAGCCAATTGATATTCATACTGGGGGAATTGACCATATTCCGGTGCATCATACCAATGAGATTGCGGAATGTTTTGCAGCTTATGGTACGAAATTATCGGAATACTGGCTACATTGTAATTTCATTACGATTGATGGAGAGAAGATTTCGAAATCGCTCGGAAATACTTATATGCTTGATGATTTAGCCGAGCGAGGTTTTACGGCGATGGATTATAAAATGTGGGTGCTCTCTGGGCATTATCAGGGCACGCGGAACTTTACATTTGAATCACTGGCGGCAGCGAAACAGCGGAGGCTAAATTGGCGCAACAAAATCGCAGAGTATTATCAGTCAAATCTTCCTGGTGATAGAGCAGCTATGGACAGGGTAATGGAGGCGGTGGAAAATAACTTGAACTCGCCGGAGGCGTTTTCGATTATCGATAATGCTGATTTGTCACTTGAACAATGGGGATTAATTGATCAGTTGTTTGGCCTGAGATTATTAGAAGATACCCCTGATATTGCGGCAAAATCTTACGCGCTGATTAAAGAGCGTGAGGAAGCAAGACGGTCGAAGGATTTTGCGCGTGCGGATGAGATTCGCGACGAATTAGCTCGTGACAACATTACGACGAAGGACACGCCCGAAGGTCCGGTGTGGCAATATATCAAATGAAACTTTTGATGCATACTTGCTGTGCGCCGTGTTCGGTGTATTGTATTGATGCTTTACGCGCTGAAGGGATTGAGCCGGAACTATTTTGGTATAATCCAAACATTCATCCGTTTATGGAATATAAAGCACGGCGGGATTGTTTGCGTGATTTTGCTTCATCGGTAGGTGTGAAGTTGATTATTAATGAAGATTATGGACTGGATGAGTTTTGCCGAAATGTAGTGAATGATATTCCGGGGCGCTGCGTGAATTACTGCTACCGCAAGCGAATTGGCGAGACGGTGCTGTTCGCGGTAGAGAATGGTTATGATGCGTTTACAACTACGCTTTTAGTGTCACCGTATCAGAAACACGAGGAGCTTAAGGCTGTATGCGAAGAACTAGCTGCGGCGGCGGGAATTAAATTTGTTTACCGAGACTTTAGGGTGGGATTCCGTGCTGGACAGGCTAAGGCAAGGGAGCTAGGACTATATATGCAGAAATATTGTGGGTGTATCTTCTCGGAAGAGGAACGGTACAAGAAGCAAATTGAAAAGGACTTGACTTTAAACAATGAGGCATCAATCAAATAACATAATAATTGACTCTCTGCGAATTAAGAAAATACAAGATAGGATCATTAAAAACTATTTAATTTCTAGAATGAAGAGGAAACGAGGCATAAAACGTCTGATTCTTGTAACAAAATCAGGGGAAGCCATTGACATTGGAAAACTAGTTTGATATTCTATAATTAGAAAGTCCTTGGAGGGCTCACCTAGAGCCTAGCCCGGGGACTTCTTTCATGTTATAATATGTAAATATGTTAGTTTCGGATTATAATTATGACCTACCGGAGGAGAGGATTGCAAAGTTCCCGCCAAAAGAGCGGGGTTCGACCAGACTGTTGGTGTTAAACCGCAATAACGGTGAGATTGTTGACTCGTATTATCGAGATTTAGATCAATTCTTGAACCCTGGCGATGTCCTGATTATAAACGATACAAAAGTAATGCAATCGAGACTTTTTTGTAAGCTGTCTGATGGGCGAAAACGGGAACTAGTTGTGCTAGAAAAGCACGGTGACGAGCCGCAAAGGGTAATGTACCGAGGTAAGCTTCACGATGGAGATGAATTGACGATTGATAATAATACCATTAAAATTGTCAAAATTCTCGGGAATGGCATTGCGGAGGTTGAGTCTGAGATGCCCTTGGCAGAGTTGGCTGAGAAATATGGCACTGTGCCTTTGCCACCATACCTGCATCGTGATGCAACCGAAGATGACAAGAAACGGTATCAAACAGTATGGGCAAAGAACATGGGTTCAGCCGCTGCGCCAACTGCGTCACTGAATATGACAGATGAGTTACTTGAAAGGTTGCGACAAAAAGGTGTAATTGTGAGATACTTAACTCTGCATGTTGGGCTTGGAACGTTTTTACCTATTCGCTCTGATAACGTGGAAGAGCACAAGATGCACTCGGAATGGTTTAATATCCCGGAAGATACACTAGACGCGATTAAGAGCCACGAAGGAAGAATTGTAGCATTAGGCACTACAGTGGCAAGAACTCTGGAATACTACGGCAAGACTGGCAAAACATCGGGCGAGGATGATATATTTATCTATCCGGGGTTTGAATTTAAGGTGGTCGATGCTTTGATTACGAATTATCATGCGCCAAAGTCAACAGTGTTGATGCTAGCTTCGGCTTTTGCGGGTTGGGATAATTTAAAGAATGCTTATGAGCACGCGATTGATGAAAAATATAACTTTTTAAGCTATGGAGATTCAATGTTGATATGTTAAAGTTTGATATTATAAAGCGTGATGGGCTAGCTAGAGCTGGAGTAATTCATACTCCACATGGTGATATCAAGACGCCGGCTTTTATCGGTGCGGCAACTAAGGCGACGGTGAAAGCTTTGACAATGAAAGAAATGCGCGAGCTTGGCTCGCAAGCGATACTCGCAAATACCTATCATTTGATATTAGCCCCAGGGTCGGATTTGATTGAAGAGGCAGGTGGAGTAGCGAAGTTTTCGAGTTGGCATGGGCCGATGTTCACTGACTCAGGCGGATTTCAGATTTTTTCCTTGCCAGATGTAAAAATTACTGAGGAGGGGGCGAAGTTTAAATCGCATATTAATGGCGATAAATTTGAAATGACTCCGGAGTCGAGCATGCAGGATCAGTGGAAAATTGGCGCGGATATTCATATGGCGTTTGACCATTTGACTAAAACTGAGGAGCGGAAAGATATCGAGACTGCGATGCATCGAACACACCAATGGCTTGATAGGTGTGTAGACGAGCATAATAAGTTAGCTGAGGTTGCGAAAAAGGAAGGCAAAGACGAACAGTTTCTTTATGCTGTAGTACAAGGCGGAACTTTTAATGATCTTCGCGCTGAATCAGCCAAATACTGCGCTTCAAAGAATCCGGACGGGTTTGGGATTGGTGGAGTGTTTGTTGCTGACAGAATGGATGAGATGCTAAAAACGGTTAATTCAATATTGCCAGAGAATAAACCACGGCATTTGCTTGGTATGGGTCAGGAGCCGATTGATTTGTTTGTTGGGGTGGAGCAGGGGATTGATACATTTGATTGTGTAGCTCCGACGAGAATGGCACGAAATGGTTCGCTTTATACTCTAGATGGACGAATTAATATCAAAAATGCTAAATATAAACATGATTTTACGCCTTTGATGGAAGATTGTGATTGCGAATGTTGTAGAAATTACAACAAAGTATATTTGCATCATTTGTTTAAAACTGATGAAATAACAGCAAAAGTGCTAGCTTCGATTCACAATGAAAGATTTGTGGTGAGGACGGTAGATAATATTCGGGAAGCTTTATTAAACGATTCTTTCCAGGAATATAAGCAGGAGTTTCTGAGCAAATACTATCGTTCACTGTAACTTTTATGGATTCACTATCCACGGATCTGTAGCGGTTCCTGTGCCACTCACGGCCATAGTTCCAGAGGTGAGGGAAATGGCGGGACGCACACCGCGCGCGGTGCCAACTTGGGTCCAACTGAGAGCGCCGCCCGCGGCCAGACCGAAGCCGCCTACATTACCATTTGAGGAACGGGAGGAAGGGGACAACGCCCAAAAGAAAACACCGGAGCGCAGGAATGAATTATCATGATAAGGAGTGGTGGATGAAGATCGACCAGAACCTGCAAAAGCGATTTCATCAGCGGTAAGAAGGGCTGCTGGGTATTTAAGTTGATTGGATACTCCAGTGCTTCCTGCTACATAACGGTAAAGGTCTACGGTACTACGATCTATTTGGCTATATTTATTTCCACAGGTGAGGGATGGAGCTTGGGCGGTATTTACATTTCTTGGATATACACCAAAGTAATAAACTTGTTTGCCTGAAGTGCCATAGGTGGAGAAGATGGTAGTAGATTCAGCTAGTGGAGTAGTCCAGTCCGTGGCTGTATTCATAGTACGATCGTTACAGTATCCTGCACTTGGCTCTAGTTTAGAAGTATAGCTAGTCATGTTGTTAGCATACCAAGTGTCTTCAATATATTCTTTGATAGTGGAGCGAGTATTATTAGCTCCTGGGTTAGAGTTAGAACCAAAGACTTGAGCAATAGTACCGGACTGGGAGGTATTAACGGCATAGGTAGAGTTATGAGTATAGCCTATGCGGACGATTTGTTGGTTGTCAGAAGAAGTACCGTTGAAAGCTGAAGTGGTGACTTGAGCATTAGTCGTACTATTAGCGCAAGTAGAGCCAGTCCATTTGCCTTGGTAGATCATCTTGACACCACCAGAGCCAGTAGTACGGACGATGCGCCAACAGGTGTCATTAGTCGTAAGGCCGGATTTACTGCTAGCGGATGAGAGGACGACGGTGTTAGGCCAAGCGGCATTATCTCCATCACTACCATAAGTACCTACTGTATTATCTAAAATGCCACGGTAGTAGTAGATTTTGCTGGTGTTAGCAGCATCAGAGGCAGTGCCAAAGACTGAGCTGTTGTATTCATAGACGCCGGAGTTGTCGGTGGTAATATCAGCACGGAGCTCAGCGAGGGTTTGGGTGCCTTTGCTCATGGAGGCTACCACATCGTAAATAGGCCTCTTGGTCCACATAGCATAAAGATTAAGAGAATTAGATGATTGAGTTTGGTCTAGCGTCCAGGTGAGATTAGTTCCACTACCATCAGGGTTGTAGGTAGTACCAGTACAGATGCCTCCATCTGCTACTTGGACTGTGCACCAGCCTTTGAAGTAATAATCTGTTCTAGCCGGCACTTGGTTCGAGATGGTTACTTGATCACTAAAGGTATCACTTGAGACATTAGCTGGCATGTTGGTGACAGTATCGGTGGTGTTTTTGTTATAGGTAATGGAGTAAGGTGTAGGGTTAACAAAAGCAGTGATTACGAAGGTATTAGCATAGGAGCCTGGAGCTTGGGTGTTGTCTATTCTGGTTCCTAGGGTAATAGTATAGTCATTGAAAGTAGTGGGATTAGACGAAGTAGTTCTATCTAGTACAATGGAGTTAATAGTATCAGTGGGGCCTGGAATGTAGTTAGAATTAGCTTGTGAGTTTAGTTTACTTGGTTTAAAGCCCCAAGTATTGTTGTAAGTAGAAGATGAGGAATAGTCTGATTCTGAGATGGAGGTAGTGATTGATGGAATAATCTTAGAACTGTCAGTAGTATTAATCAATGCATTATTATTAGAGCCACTGGTACTTGCTTTAATGCCTAGTTCATAGCCTGAGGCACTATCAGTCTTTACTCTTACATTATTTGTAGCAGTACTTGATGCAAAGGTACCATTATCAGAAGGCATAACATCAACACTAAGACCTTCCGTGATACTAAGGGTGATAGTGGAGGTGGTAGCATTAGCTGAGCCGTTGAGGCCGAAGAGGTTAGTGGCTCCAGTAAACAAAGAGAGGGATAAAGACAGTAAAGTAATAAGGATAAAGCCTGTGATAAAGGCCGAGTTTCTCCGTTTAAAAATAAGCGATATTGTAGTGCTGGTTTGAAGAAGTGCCGAAAAACCGGCGTTAAAATATCGCCTAATTACTGTGCTCAGTCTATTATTCTGAGTGCTTAGGTACTCTCGTCTTTGCTTCATGTGCTCCACACATTTTTTAATAAGTTTATACTTAAATTTTACCATTCGTCCAGTGGTAGGTCAAGGTTATTTGCTTATATTTATTTGCTTGTGTTATAATTATAAGCATGAACGATTTGCAGGATGGGCAGTATTTTTATCATCCACTGGAGAATATCGAGGATGTAGATATTTTTTATGAAGCGACGGAACGCACCCATCTCACGAAGGCAATTTCGGAAGAGCGGCCTTATACCTATTGGACGATTGAGCTATATGACAAGCAAAATGGCATTCGTGGGGGTGGCGGGCTCGGCATTCTTGCAGCTGACACTAGGCGAATGGCAGAGCAGATGGATGTGCCATTCGCATTGATTACGCCGTTTTATCCCTCGGAAGTTCATCAAAAGATGGTGAACGGACAGGTCGTGGACGAACATACGCCGGTGGACTATCGGAAGTATGGTTTTAAGTTTATCGACAAAGTCAATGTAAAATGTTGTGACAATTTGTGTGCGCTCGATGTGATTGAAAAAAAGTTCAAGAGTACGCGTATCATCGCAATTACCGAGCCGAATTTTGGAGAACTGTATTCTGGAATGAGTTGTTCTGATCACCGACTTTACCAAGAGGTTGCTTTAGGATTTGGCGGTTATGCGGCTTTGAAGTTGATTGGACTAAAACCCGCTATTATGCAACTAAATGAAGTAGCGACTTTCTTCGCGGCACTAGCAAGGTTAGATGAACTCGCGCGTAATGGGATGGATTTTTATGAGGCGGTGGTGTATACCCGCAAGCATACTTTATATACCAATCACACCTTAGTACAGGCGGCGGAAGCAGAGTTCTCGTATGAACAATTTGAAAGATTTGTATTCCCGAATCTGAAGTCATTGGCAGTTAAAAAGTGGCTTTCGGATAAATTTACTGATGGAAGAATAAAACTCTCGTCGGTGACGATTGAGATCGCAGAACTAAGATCTGGGGTGTCGAAACTCCATGCGAGGGTAGCAAATTATCGTGACATTGCTGGCAACAAGGTTAAGTTTAAAGCAATTACTAATGGTATCGACATGAAAACTTGGGTGTTGCCGGATATTTTGAATTTTTATCAATCGGTTGGGGCGCTTGATGACGTACTAGCACCAGTCGAGGGCTATGGTGCGAAGTTGGATGCCTTGACGGCAGATGATGTACGAAGGTTTAAGTATAAAGGTCGGGAGGTGCTGAATGAGGTGCTGAGAACACGACCGAACCAATACGGGAAAACACTAAAATTTGACGAGAATGATTTTATCTTTGATTTCAAACGCAGATTTGTGGATTATAAGCGGCCAGAAATGCCGTTTGAAAACCCGACGCGGCTCCGCAGGATTCTAGAAGCTCATAATGCTCACTATATCCTAACGGGGAGAGTTCATGCGGGTGATAGTATTATGGGCGGTAAACTGAAACGAGTGCTTGATATTATCGACCAAG
Organism: Candidatus Saccharimonadota bacterium; assembly: GCA_017536895.1. Classification (GTDB taxonomy): domain Bacteria; phylum Patescibacteriota; class Saccharimonadia; order Saccharimonadales; family Saccharimonadaceae; genus Nanosyncoccus. The sequence goes on from JAFWCN010000006.1 coordinate 116,616, forward strand.
ATGATTATCTAAAAACGCACGTGCATTATATTGCGGACTATGATGAGAAGTTGGCGTTTGGCTTGTCGTGCGGGTCAAATGTTGCGATTAATATCCCGATTGTGGGGCTCGAAGCTTGTGGCACCTCCTGGATGAAAGATATTGCGAATTTGAATATTTTGATTTCGACACATGATGGTGGCGTAGCGGATGGTTCGATTAATTCGTATCTCAATGTGTCTGGTGCGACTGAGCAGCTGGAGCTCGAGTCATTATACCAACAAATGGAGTCGGCGGCGGAGCTATGGGAAAATGATTTTGACCTTGAATACACTTTGAAAACCCAGCTTAATACCTTCCTGCCAGTAATCTCCGGCGCTCGCATGATGCAAGATTATCTTGACTATTTATTCCCAGCGTGATAAAATATTGACAAGTCTGGTATCAGACTTTTTTTAATAAAAGGAGTAAGATGGCTAAAATCACAAGAATCAAGGCGAGCGACGGACCTTCCAAGAAGGAATCTGACGGCGAGCCGGCAATTACTCGAAAAAAAGTTGCTGTAAAAGACAAAAAGACCGAAAAAGCAAAACGTGAGAAAATTAAAAAAGCCGAGAAGGCAGTAGTCAAAGGCACGAAAAAGGACGAGAAGAAACCGTTTATTCTGATTCGACCGTTCGTAGCGCTGTTTAGGTATCTACATGACTCTTGGCTCGAACTTCGTCAAGTACGTTGGCCAAATCGCAAAGCCACTTGGAAAATGGTGCTAGCTGTACTAGTATACACAGCACTATTCATGGTCGTGATTGCACTACTTGATTTGTTATTTGGTAAACTATTTAATCTAATTTTAGGATAAGGAGAATATATGGCAGTAAACAGATATGATGATACTAGAGCGTGGTATGCGATTTCAACCTACTCTGGCTATGAGGACAAGGTAGCGGATTCGATCAACCAGCGAACCAACACGGCCGAGATGGCGGATAAGATTTTTGAAGCTATCGTGCCGAAAGAAAAACAAATTGAAATTAAAAACGGCAAACGCAAGATTGTTGATCGCAAAATTTTGCAAGGTTATGTGCTGGTTGACATGAAGTTATCTGATGAAACTTGGTATATTATCCGCAACACTCCGGGTGTAACTGGATTTATCGGTACTGGTACACAGCCGACACCGGTATCCGAGAAAGAAATCACTAAGATCAAAAAGCGCATGGGCGTAGAAGACCCGAAGTTTTCAGTGAAATATGAAGTTGGTGAAGTGGTCTCGATTACCGATGGTCCGTTTAAGGGCTTTGATGGGTCGATTTCGGAGATTGATGCCGCTAAAGGTAAGCTCAAGGTGATGGTGTCGATGTTTGGACGCGAGACACCGGTCGAGCTCGATGCTTTGCAAGTAAAGCAATTGAATTAGTAGTAAAAGTATGATATAATAGTGCCGTTACGCACTAGAAAGGTATTTATTAAACATGGCAGAAAAGAAAGTTATTGGGAATTTGAAACTTCGAATCCCGGCCGGTCGGGCGACCGCTGGACCTCCAGTTGGTTCAACACTTGGTCAGTGGGGTCTTAATATGATGGATTTCATTAATCCGTTTAACGAGGCCACCAAGGATTTGATGGGCAAGAACGTTATCGTTCATATCCAAGTTTATGAAGATCGAACTTTTGATTGGAAGTCTCTTGGACAACCAGTTGACGATTTGATTCGCGAAGCGATTAAGATTCAGAAGGGCTCGGGTAAGCCGAACGTTGATAAAGTTGGCTCAATCACTAAAGCACAGCTTCAAGAAATCGCCGAGAAGAAGATGGACCAGCTTAACGCAGTTGATATGGAAGGCGCAATCAAAATTATCGCTGGAACAGCTCGTTCAATGGGTGTAACGGTAGAAGATTAATCTATTATTCACATAATCAAGTCGCTTTGCGGCTTGATTTTTGTTGTAAAGCATGTTATAATATCAAAACAAACTATTTTTATAAGGAGGGGTTATTAGAAATGGTAGCACATTCAAGACAAGAATTAATCGACGAAGCTATGAAGCTATGGAAACAGCACGGTTCGGATTATCGGTCTCTTTTGGGGGATTATGAAAAACTGCTAGATCAGAAACGCGACTTGATAAAAACAGGCCGGATGCGCAAAACGCGCTTGGAGCCTATCAAGAAAAGCGATTTGAGAGAATATCCGAAAATTAGATTCCTGGATTACAATGACGAGAGGGAGGCAAGGTATTTTCTTACTTTGCTTGACAGCAAAGAAATAATCTCCGTCATAAAAGAGGTCGAAAACTTCGCGAATAGCGCCCTAACACAGACGCTGAAGGCGAGAGTCTACGATTATGACTATCAAATCCGGCACCGTGATGACAGGAGAAGCATTTATGCGTTGGACCCTGAGGCATGTAAAGGTAGCGGTAAACATTCTCATAGACGACAGTTGTCATATACTGCTAATCTGAATGTGAGCGAGAAATAATTCTTGTCCAAAGAAGGGAGCCTTTCATGGCTCCCTACTTGCTTTTTAAGAGGTTATTTGTTATAATTAGTATCAGTTAAATTAATTGTGGGAGGTTTTTGCCGATTGCACCACAGAAAGGATATTTATGGCCGAAGATAAGGCTAAAACTAAAGAAGAAATCAAAGCTGAGGTTGCTGAGAAAGTAGCTGAGGTAAAAGAAAAAGTAGAAAAGGTAGCCGAAGAGGTAAAAGAGAACCTCGAAGAAACTCATGCGATCGCGGAAGGCGTAAGAGAAGCCGTCAAAGAAGATGTAGAAGAGAAGGTTGAAGAAGCTGAGGAGAAGTTTGCCAAAGCTGGTAAGAAATCTAAGAAACACATTGAGGAAGTTAAAGCCGAAGCCGAACGTCAGGCTCGCAAATTAGAGCGTAAAGCCGCTGAAGAGGCTGGTGAGAAGCCGAAAGGTGCGAAGCCGATTACTCGCCCACGCATCGAACGTCGTGGTCACAAATATCAAGAGGTTGCTAAACTAGTTGAGAAGGGCAAGGCCTATACATTGAAAGATGCAGTAGAGCTTGCAATCAAAACTTCTCCGGTAAAATTTGACGCTTCAGTTGAAATTCACGCTCGCCTTGGTGTAGATCCACGCCAGGCTGATCAGAATATTCGTACAACCTTGGTGCTGCCAAATGGTAATGGTAAGACTGTGCGCGTTGCGGTATTTGCGCCGCTTGATGTTTGTAAGGCTGCAAAGGCTGCTGGTGCCGATATCGCTGAGGATGAGGAATTTTTAAAATCCCTTGAGAAGGGAACGATTGATTTCGATGTTCTCATTTCTACCCCACAATACATGCCAAAACTTGGTAAATTCGCCCGCGTGCTTGGGCCAAAGGGCTTGATGCCAAATCCAAAGGCTGGCACTGTAACCACTGATGTCGAAAAGGCCGTAAAAGAAGCTAAGGCTGGTAAGGTAGAATACCGTGTTGATAAACAGTCGATTGTACACATTGGGGTTGGTAAAGTATCGTTTGGTGCCGATAAGTTGGCTCAGAATGCGGAGGCGTTCTTTGAATCATTGAAGAATCAGAAGCCAGCTTCACTCAAGGGTTCCTATGTGAAGTCTGTATATATTACTACTACCATGGGCCCGTCGATTGAGATTGAAAATCTGTATAATTAATTTATCGGTTGGTCATTATGAGAATAGCCCCGCAAGGGGCTATTTTTTTACGGTTGCTAGGACCGGAGAGTAAACGAGCTAAGAAGCCCTAACGCACCTAACTGAATACCCGTAGTACTTGTAGAGGCCGTTGACGAGCCAGAAGCCGCCGTAGACGCTGCCGTAGTAGAGGTAGTACTGACTCGTTGCGCTATTCGCAGTCGAAGCCCACCAGCCGCCGCCCGAGCCAGCGCTGCCCAGCGACCCACCGCCGTAGCCCCCGGCGAGGCCGGAAGAGGCGGTAAAGTGGGAGTCTTTCTCTGGGACGGCATTAAGTTGGGCCTGGGTTGGGAGTTTCCAGCCAGCAGGACAGACGCTTCTAGTAGCGTCTTGCTGAGTGGTATCGTTACAAACTTCTCCAGCAGAAACAGCACAGTAGTTATAATAAGTACCATAGTCTGTAGTACTACCTGTTGCAATTCTAGGTTCAGTGTAGGAGTTTCCATCAGTGAGTTGGCCGTAAGTCATGGTGATAGGTGAAGTGACGTCAGATTCTCCTACTTTGAGGTCTGTACCCTGGAAGCGGAGGTTCTGGGTCATCCAGCAGGTACCAGCGATGGTGGCAGTGGTATAGGTAGCGCCATCACGGCCATCAGTTAGAGTAGTATCACAAGCTGTGGAAGTTTGCATACAGGTGGCTTCGTCGGTGCAATAGGGGTTGATTGGTGGTTCTGGTGTCGGTGCCGGCGCCGTGCTTGGATGGACCATAGTGTATTTAACTTTGCCAGCATAGGTCCCTACCGACTGGTCTGAAGCAATTTGGACTTTGTAAGTTGGTGTAGTGACCGAGTTAGTAGTAGTACCAGTAGTAGAGCTACCATAGTGAGACACCATAGTATAAGTAGCTGGGATTATTTGGTAGGTCGAGTAGCTGTTATCTATCGTTGGGACGGTACTAGTAGTACTAGAGCCAGCAACCTTCATGGCCCAGTAGGAGCCATCACCAGAATTACCAGTCGGGATGTAGGTAGAATTAAGTCCTAGCATTCTATTGTTATTTGGAGCATCATAGGAATCTCCAGAAAAACCTATCGCATAAAGAGCGTAACCTCCTGGATCATTACAGGACACATTAATTCCTGTACCAGTATATTCTTCATAGGTACCTGGATCT
>JAFWCN010000007.1 GCA_017536895.1 Candidatus Saccharimonadota bacterium
AACGTCGTGAGACAGTTCGGTTTATATCCGGCATGACCAATAGGAATCTTGAGGAGATCTGTCTCTAGTACGAGAGGACCGAGATGGACGAATCTCTAGTGTACCGGTTGTGGTCACCTACTGCATCGCCGGGTAGCTATATTCGGAAGAGATAAGCGCTGAAAGCATATTAAGCGCGAAGCCCACTCCAAGATAAGGATTCCCAAGGAGACTCCTAGAAGAAGACTAGGTTGATAGGCTTTAAGTGGAAGCATGGCAACATGTGGAGCTGAGAAGTACTAATAGGTCCATTGCCTTTTTACGTATTGGACTTAGCTAGCAACCGGTGTTTGATTTACACCGCGTGACGCTTTAAAATCTTAATTTTACACCTTATGGACATCAATAGTAATAATGAGGCGTCTTGTTATTACGATTTGGTGCCCATAGCGCTGGGGAAATACCTGTTACCATTCCGAACACAGAAGTCAAGCCCAGTAGCGCCGATTATACTGCAACAGCGGGAAACTAGGAAGGTGCCAAATTATGAAAAAACCACCCGAAAGGGTGGCTTTTTCTTGAAGTTTATGCTATAATTGATATAGAATCAGTTTGGTACAGTCGGCTGATTATTTTGTTTTAGGAGGGGGCATTAAGATGGAAATGACTGTAAGAACTTTGCCAGTTTGGGTAATCATGTCTGTGGTATTTATTATCATTCTAGTAGTAATCGCAAGTATTAACTATTACTTGCCAAGATTTGGTAAGCTTAGAGTTGAATGCGCTATGAATAAATCTTTACGACGGAGAAACAATACAATTATAAGAATGAGACGTCGAATAGATGAAGATAGCTATCCTTGGATAGCGTTTTTGATGTATACGATGGTCTCAATCTGTTTTGTAGTCGAGAATCGGAGGGGCTTATTTGATGGAGAATATATTATTCTCAAGGCGCTTGGCGGATTCTTTGCTTGGCTGTTTTCTGCGTTGATTATAGTTTGTTTTATAGTGGCATTTATGAAGATAATACAAGAAAATGCGGTGAAGGATTTGAAGCAGTATTATAATAGACGTTATGGCGTAACGTTAATATATCTTCAAGAATCTGTAGAGAAAGAATATCAAGAATTTGAATTATCCAACTAAAAATCCCCGCCGAGTGGCGGGGATTTAACTTTTTTGTTATTATTCTTCGGCGGTCTCTTCGATAGCTGAGAGGAGGGCGTCTTCGACGTTTTGTTTTTTCTTCTTAGGAGTAGATTTTTGAAGAACGATGTCAATTTCAAAGCCAGTAAGCTTGGAAGCAAGGCGGACGTTTTGGCCTTGTTTACCGATGGCGATGGATTGTTGGTCTTCGGAAACGTGAACTTTGGCTTTCTTGCCGTCCATATCGATGCTCATGACTTCGGCAGGACTTAAAGCTTCACGGATATATTCGGAAGGATTATCGCTCCAGGTAATGATGTCGATTTTTTCCTTGTCACCGATTTCGTTCATGACAGCTTGGACGCGAATACCGCGACCACCAACAAATGTACCAACTGGATCAACTCCTGGAACGGTAGCTATAACGGCGATTTTGGTGCGACGGCCTGCTTCGCGAGCGATGCCCTTAATTTCAACGGTGCCGTTTTCGAGCTCTGGGACTTCTTGGCGGAATAGTTCTTCTATAAATTCAGCGGAACCACGAGTAAGAATTAATTGAGCACCGCGATCGCCACGTTCGATTTTCTTGATAAGAACTTTGACGCGGCTACCAACGGAGTAGTATTCACCGTCGATTTGTTCGCTACGAGGCATGATGCCGCTGGCGCGACCGAGGTCGATGCGGACAAGTTTAGGTTCAACACGAGCAATTGTGCCAGTAACGATGGTGCCAATTTTGTCTTCAAACTCGGTGAGAACTGCTTCATTTTCGGCTTCGCGGAGACGCTGAATTACGACTTGTTTGGCGGTTTGTGCGGCAACACGGCCGAAGGAGGTAACCTTTTCTTTTTCTTCGATGGTGTCACCGATTTTGATGTTTTTATCTTGTTTTTTTGCTTCTTTCAATGGAATCTCGGTGTTAGGGTTGTAGGCGAGGTCATCCTCGATGACTTCGCGGGCGATAAAGACGTCTGCCTCGCCAGTTTTGGTGTTAAGCATGGCGCGAACATTCATTTCGCGTGTACCGTTGTCTTTGCGCCAAGCGGCAGCAATGGCTTGCTCAATAACATTTAAGACGATATCTCTTGGCAAACCTTTTTCCTCAGCGATAATATCGACGAGAGTGGACATTTGTTTTAAATCTAATCCTTCCATTTTACTCCTATTTACTTATTTAAAAAACCGTCTCTTTTCGAGCCGGTCATAATCTGTATATAATTATTTTAGCAAAAGGCTTGAAAAATGTCAATGATTTTGTTATAATAGAGGTACTGTTTAAATACTTGTAATAAAAAAGGGAAATTTAATGAATTCAAAAGAAGAGGAGCGTCGCGCGCGGCTTTTAAAGTCAAGAGCAGAACGTTTACCAGATATAAAAAGACAATTTGAAGAAGCACAAGGGCGAAATTTTAATTCAAATTTCAAGCCAGGAGGCCGTGATGCGGAACTTGTGTCAAAAAATAGTGTTAAGGGAGCAAAAAAAGGCAAAAAATCAACCAAAAAATCTGCGAACCAATCGGCACAATCTAAGGTCAAAACAGAGGCCGAAAAGCGCAAGGTGAATCTGTCCGTATCTGTAAAGAAAGGCGATATGGTGCACCATCAGAGGATGTTGTCGCAGGATGTTAATGCGCAGGCGACACAACATATTATTGGCGTACCAGTAAACAAATCGCGCTACAATGGTTATGGTGGGGAACAAGTTACGAATGCGAAACTGAAGCAAATGCGACCGGATCCAGAATCAGTACGAATCATTCCAATTGGTGGTGTGGGAGAATTTGGTATTGGTAAAAACATGACGATTGTGGAATATAAGTCCGAGATGCTCGTGATAGATATGGGGGTGTTATTTGCTGGTGATGATTATCCAGGAGTGAATTATCTGATACCGGATATTAAGTATTTAGAGGATAATTTTTCTAAAGTGAAAGCGATTTGTTTTACGCATGCACATCTTGACCACATTGGGGCGTGTAAGCATTTATTACCGAAATTTTCACATTTGACGCCGATTTATGGGACGGACTTTACACTTGGAATGATTAAAAAACAGATGTCGGAGCTCGAGGACGTGCCGGAAATGAACTATTGCCCGATTGATCCGTTTAAACATGAAAAAATAAAAGTGTCGGAACACTTGTCAGTAGAATTTATCCATACTTTGCACTCGATTCCAGGAAATACTGCGATAGTAGTGAGGACGCCGAATGGTTTGATTTACTTTTCGGGTGACTGGCGGCATGAAGAGAATCCGATGGGTATACAAACGGATTATGAGAGAATTGATGAAATCGTAAAAACTGAGGGTGTGGACCTGATGGTAAATGAATCAACGAATATTGATTCGCCGGGCCGACATCCTCATTCGGAGTATGATGTAGGTGAAAACTTGGGTCGAGTAATGGACCATTATGTAAATGGGCGCGTGATTATTTCATGTTTCTCGTCGCAGATTGCAAGAATTGAATTGGTATTAAAAGAAGCCGCAAAACGCGGGCGAAAAGTAGCATTTTCGGGTTTTTCGATGATTAATAACGTAGAGGTGGCGCTTCGAGCGAAGGCGATTAAAGTGCCAAAAGATACGATCGTGAAGATGGAAGACGTTGTTAAACTTCCGGATGAGAAAGTTTGTATTGTTTGTACCGGTTCGCAGGGTGAACTTAATGCGGTGTTGAATCGAATGGTGACTGGAGCGCATAAGTATATCAAGATTAAATCAACAGATACAATTGTGTTTTCATCGAATCCGATTCCAGGGAACGAGCCACATGTGGTATCGACAGTGGACGGACTTTTGCGCGAAGGAGCACAGGTGATTCAAAATGGACGAACGCACTTAACTAATATTGGGCCTTTACATTTGTCGGGGCATGCTTACTATGAGGACCATGTGGATTTCGTGACAAGGCTTCAACCGACAAACTACATGCCTTACCACGGGGAATTCTTCATGCTTGAACACAATGCGGAAATGGCGGAAAATGTGATTGGGATTTCAAAAGATAGGATTTTGTTATCAGATGACGGGGATATTATCGAACTAACACCTGACAAGAAGATTAGAAAAGCTGGACGAATTCATGTGGGGAATCGACTATTTGATGATGCTGACCAGCCGGTACACGAAGCGGTAGTAAAAGACCGAATCCATATCTCGCGGGAAGGGATTTTCGTGATTGTGTTAACTCTAAATAAGAAGACTGGACATTTAATGAAGACACCGGATATTGTGTCGCGAGCATTTATTTATCTAGATAATTCGGAAGAGTTGATTGGGAAAATACGGCATTATCTCAGGCAGAAAACGGATAAATCAATCTCAACTGATCCAGAGATGAAGGTACTAAAGGAAGAAATCAAAACTGATATTACGCATATTCTGTTTGATGCGACGGGGCATACTCCAATCGTGATACCAGTGATTAATAAAGTATAGCTGTTGGCGTGAAAAAGCGGAGCATATAGCTCCGCGAAGCGCTTCAATGAAATATATGATTTAGATTTTCGTAAAGACAGATTTCGGTTTTTATATCTTCACCCCATACTAGGGTAGTTATTTCGGTATCGCTCCGTCCTCTTGAATAGCTTTTGATGATTGCTATGTCTTGTAAAGAGCGGCCGTTTCTTTTTAGGCGATTGGCTACTCTTTTGCTGAAGATGTAATAAATATTTTTTTCGAGGTTTTCTTTTAGTGGTTCTGCTGGTAAAACGTGAGATTGCGGTTGAACAATTACGATTTCTCCAGAACATTTGTCATAAACCTGAATGGACTTTTCTGTTAAATTAATTAATTTAGCAGCCCTTTTCATGCCATATTGATACATATTCACCCTCCGTTTAAAGTACAATTTTGAAGCGCATTGGAATATTTTATCATGTTTTATGAAAAAATGTAAGTGGTAAATGGGTTTTAGTTGTAAAATAAAGGTTTTTATGAGATTATAGGAACATAAGAGGAGACATTATGGCTAAAATATATGGTTTTAAAGTAAAAAAGCGAGATGGGAAGGTAGTGTATCGGTTTGGTCCGACGGATGAGCCGAAGGATTTTGAAGATAAAATAAAGGAGTTGATTTAGATGAAAGATATTAATGCAGAACAGTTTGATGAAGAGGTATTGAAGGCAAAGGGATTGGTGTTAGTGGATTTTAATGCAGATTGGTGTGGACCGTGCCGGATGATGAAGCCAATACTCGAGGCTTTTTCTAAGCAACATGAAGAAGTAAAAGTGGTAGGGGTGGATATTGATGAAAATGATGAATTGGCGGAGCAGTATAAGGTAGCGACGATACCGTGCCTAGTAGTGTTTCGTGACGGAGAAGAGATAGCGCGTGAAGTAGGGGTGCAATCAGAGAAGAAATTGATGAAGATGATGGGGCTGTAAAATTGTAGTGGATTTGTGGGTTGGTTTGTGATATAATAATTGATATCTGGGTGTGGCGCAGTTGGTAGCGCGCGACTTTTGGGAAGTCGAGGCCGCTGGTTCAAGTCCAGTCACCCAGACCAATTACGAAAACAAACCAAAAAATAAGCCCTAGGGCTTATTTTTTATTTTTAGGTTTTATGATAAAATGGAGGGAGTAAAGGAGAAATTTTTAGTGGCGGAAAAAATGACAAATAAAACGACTGGAAAGTCAAATAGTAATGATAAATCAAATACCTTGCGGAGTGTCTTGTTTGCGTTTGTACTAATCTGTTTTGGGGCGTTTTTGTTAACGAATATGAATTATGGTGGACCACAAAAGACTGAGGTGGCGCTTTCGGAAGTGATTAGAAGAGCGAATGACCCGAATGGCGATATTGCGAAGTTGACACTAACTGGTAATACGGTGGATATTACTTTGAAGGGCAAAGATCAGCCAACAGAGACTTCACGCAAAGACAATAGTGGGACTTTGTATGATCAGGGACTTGTGAATCATTGTGAGGGGTTGGAAGGTGATGAACTCAAAAGTTGTGAAGAACAGTATCCGGTGATTGAATATAAGGAAGATAATAATGTGTGGGGAATTGTGCTTGATGTGGCATTGACAGTGCTTCCGATTATTGCTATAGTAATATTCTTTTCTTGGATGATGCGACAGGCGACGGCGGCTAATAGTCAATCGATGTCGTTTGGTAAGGCGAAAGCGAAGCTATATGGTCCGGACAAGAAAAAGGTGACATTTAAGGATGTAGCGGGAAATGAATCGGCGAAGCAAGATTTGACAGAAATTGTGGATTTTCTAAAATCGCCGAAAAAATACGAGAAATTAGGAGCGAAGATTCCGCGCGGAGTACTGTTAGCTGGGGACCCTGGTACTGGTAAAACTTTGATGGCACGAGCAGTAGCTGGCGAAGCGGATGTGCCATTTTTCTCGATTTCGGGTTCGGAATTCGCGGAAATGTTTGTGGGGGTAGGTGCTTCGAGAGTCCGTGACTTGTTCTCGAAGGCCAAGAAAAATGCACCGTCGATTATCTTTATTGATGAGATTGATGCAGTAGCGCATAAACGCGATGCAAGGGGTGGCGCTGGGCGCGAAGATGAGCAGACGTTGAATCAGATATTGGTCGAGATGGATGGGTTTGATAATGATTCGGGGGTGATTGTGATGGCGGCGACGAACCGTGTGGATATGCTGGATAAGGCGTTACTTCGTCCGGGGCGATTCGATAGGCACGTGAATGTGACCTTACCGGAGAGAAAAGATCGATTAGAAATTTTGAAGGTGCACTTTAAGGGTAAACCGGTGGAAGAAGATGTGGATCTAGAGGCACTAGCTAAGAAGACAGCTGGTTCGTCTGGTGCGGATCTTGCGAATATTGCGAATGAAGCGGCAATTACAGCGGCGCGCGAGGGGCATAAATCAATTTCGAATAAAGATTTGACTGAGGCATTTGAAAGAGTAGCGATTGGTCCTGAACGAAAGAGTAAGGTGATGAATGATAAAGAGAAGAAGATTACAGCTTACCATGAGGCGGGTCATGCGGTAGTAGGGCACGTGTTACCGGATTCAGATCCAGTACATAAAGTGACAATTATTCCGCGCGGAAGTACTGGTGGGGTTACTTGGTTCTTGCCACCAGAGGATAGAAGCTATAAGAGTGTGTATGAGTTGAAGGATATTTTGGCGAGAGCGATGGGTGGTCGCGTAGCGGAGAAGTTGATTTTTGGCGCTGATGCCGTAACGACGGGTGCGTCATCAGACCTTAAGAACGTGGCGGAGCTTGCGAAGTCAATGATTGTAGAGGAAGGCATGGGTGATGGTACGAGAAATATGGTATTCCCTTCGGAAGCGACTGGGTATTATACGATTACGACTGGTAAGCCGTATTCGGAAAAAACCGCAGAGCTGATTGATGTTGAGATTAAGAAGTTATCTGAAGAAGCAGCGGTGAGGGCGGAGAATGTCTTGAAGGCAAACAAGGCGATACTTGATAAATTGGCAGAAGAATTGTTGAAACATGAAACCCTAGAAGAAGCGGAGCTTGAGCCGATTTTGAAGGGTGCGAAACTACCCGAAACTGCAAAGTTGCACAAATAAAAAGAAAGGAGTTAGGTGTGGAGAGATTTTTAGAATATTTTGTGCCGGAGAAATATCGGTTGGATTTGGCGATAGATAAGGTTGGTAAAACAATTGGAGGAGTGGTAGAAGTTCAAGGTAAAGCATTGACCGAGACGGTGAAGTTTCACGCGGTGAATATGTCGGTTGAGCGAGTATTAGTGAATGATGAGAAATGTGATTTCAAAGTGAAGGACGGGGTTTTGACACTTGATAAGATCTCGCTTGGTGAGGCTAAAGTACTGATTGAATATGAAGGGCAGTTAAATGAGAATATGCAGGGGGCGTATTTGTCGACGTATGAGTATGAAGGAAAAACGGAGACGATAGTGGCGACACAGTTTGAAAGTCACTATGCTAGAGAGGCGTTTCCGTGTATTGATGAGCCGGCGGCAAAAGCAGTGTTTGAACTGACAATCACAGCTTCGGAAGAAGATATAGTGTTGTCTAATATGCCAGAAATGAAATTTAGTTCGGCGCCGCGTCGCTCGCGCCCGTCGCCACGGGGCGAGCGCGCTAATTCTCGCGCTGCCGCGCTCCGAAATGCGCCGAACCAAATTTCAGTTTCTGGCCGTAAAACCATTATATTTGAGCCGACGCCGAGGATGTCGACATATTTACTTGCGTGGGTGGTGGGGAAGTTGCATGGTAAGACGGTGACTAATCAACATGGGGTGGAGATTACGACTTATACGGCTTTGAATCAGGATGTTGATTCAGTGGATTTTGCGAACGAGGTGGCAGCACGGAGTTTGGAGTTTTATGATGATAATTTTGGGATAGATTATCCGTTGAAGAAATTAGATCAGGTGGCTTTGCCAGATTTTGATGCGGGAGCGATGGAAAACTGGGGGCTTGTGACTTATCGAGAATCGATGTTACTAGTATCAAAAGATGCGACTCTTGGGGCGCGAAAATCGGTAGCGTTAACGGTAGCGCATGAGCTATCACATCAGTGGTTTGGGGACCTTGTGACAATGAAGTGGTGGGATGATTTGTGGTTGAATGAGTCGTTTGCTTCGGTGATGGAGTATTATGCGGTGGATGCGATTTATCCGGAGTTTAAAATATGGGAGAGTTTCTTTACGGGAGATTGTGCGGCTGCTTTGAACCGAGATGCGTATTCTGGGGTGCAATCGGTGCATCAGGAGGTTCATGATCCGGAAGAAATTACAACTTTGTTTGACGGGGCGATTGTGTATGCTAAAGGAGCGAGATTGATGTTGATGTTGATTCGGTTGATGGGTTGGATGGAGTTTTGTAAAGGAATACATGAATACTTTGAAAAATACAAATATGAGAACACAGTGGGGGATGATTTGTGGACTTGTCTTAAGCCCTATGCGACATTTGATCCAGGCGAGTTGATGCATGCGTTTATTGACCGGCCGGGCTATCCGATAGTGACAAATACGGGAGTGGATTTTGACAAATTTACTCAGAAAAGGTTTTTGCTTGATGGTGAGATGCCGGAATCGGATTGGCCTTTGCCGGAAATACGGGAGGACATGAGCGGGCACTATATACTGAATTTGAGTGATGCGGAGTTTGAGGAGAGGTTGAAACGGTTTGATAAGTTAGGGCTAGAAGAAAAACTGAGGTTATTGATGGATAGAGATTTGATTACGCGAGCAGGGGTAGCGAGCCCAGCGTCGTTAGTGCCACTAGTGATGAAATTTAAAGATGAATCTGCGGCGGCGGTGTGGAATAAACTAGCGTCGCTGGTTGGTAATTTGAAGGTGTATTTTGATGATGAGTCGGAGGAAGAGAAGAAATTAAAGAGATATGTTTACGAGTTGGTGGATGGAAAATTGAAGGAAGTGGGGATGGAGACGAGGAAGGGTGATGATGAGAATATGATTCGTTTAAGGGCGAACCTGATGGCGCTAGATTATTTTGCGGAGGATGAGGAGAGATTTAAGGAGCTGGCGGCAAGATATACGGAAGATTACAGTAAGATGGATGCTGAGGTGAGAGATGCGATTATTGGTGCTAAGGTGTATCTAGAGCCGGAGTTTGTGGATGAATGTTTGAAAAAGTATCAGGAAGTCAGTGATCCGGATGTGAAATTCGATTATCTCGCGGCGGCATGTCTGGTGCGAAACGAGAAAGAATTAGATAAGCTAATGGCGCTTCTTGGAGAAAATGAGATAGTGAAGCCGCAGGACCAGTTGTATTTATTTGTGTATTTGTATCGTAATCCGAAGTGTAGGGCGAAGGCATTTGAATGGCTAGTGAATAATTGGGAGACGGTGAAGAGGATAAACGGTGATAAGGCGCTAGATAGTTATCCAACGGTAATAGCGAAGCTTGCGAGAACGAAAGAAGAATATGATGCGTATGTTGATTTCTTTAAGCCGATGGAAAATGACTCATTAATGGCGCGAGCGGTGAAAATCGGGGTAAATGAGATTAAGGCGAGGTTGGAGTTAATTGAGAAGCACCAGCAGGAGGTGAAGGAAGTGTTAGAACAGAGGGTGAAGGTGGGAAAGAATTAGCTCTTGGAGGGGTTTGTAGTTGAGGTTGAAGGAGGCTTTTGAAGCAGAAATCATCTCGTCCTGAGCGATGCCGGTGTAGGAGAGGAAGAGGTTGTTTTGATAGGCGAGCTGACGAACGAATTCGCGTTGAGTGCGGCCGTTGCCTTCGCGAAATGGGTGGAGGGCGTTAATCTCGGCTAGGTAATAGGCGAGACGTTCGGCTAATTGATTGATAGACATGTCTTTTAGAAACTTCTCAGATTTTAATTCGGTGAAGATGCGGCTGGCTTCAGATTCGATGGCGAAACACCGACAGAATAGATTGCCTTTGGCGATATCGACAGTGCGAACTTCGCCGGCCCAGTCGTAGATATCTTGGAACAGATGCTTATGAATCATTTGAAGATGTTCAAAATCAAAACAGCCGATGATGGGGTCATGCATTAGTTCGGCGGCGCGATATTTACTGAGGCGACGTTCGGCTTCTTGGAGTTCGTCTGCATTCTTGATATCGAGTTTATTCTTGAGAACGCGAGTATTGGGGTAGCAATAAGGATCCGTCATCTTTTATGCTTCCTTTTTATCTCGGCGAGAGTTTTTTGACGGAGTTCTTCGGTGGTGACTTTGGCAAGTTCGAAATCGCGTAGTTCCTGGATGTCCTCTTCACTTAACTTCATTCCCTCAAGCTCAAAAGTAGCAACGACTTCGCGGATGCGTTCGTTGGAGGAGATTGGGTAGGCGCCAGTGCGGATGGGGAAAGGAATACTCTGGGTTTCGTCAGCACGAAGCAGCATCATGCGGATGACATCGGAAGTGTTAGTGCCGAGGCTTTCAAAAAGCTTGGCCGTACGCTCCTTTAGGTCGGCTGGAATGCGGACCTGGATTAAGTTTGATGTGGTTTTTGATTCAGTTGTAGCATTACTCATACTACTATTGTATTACAATGTAATACAAAAATCAAGCATATATATTATATATATGCTTGATTTGGTAGATTACAAGAGCTAGCTTACGATTATTTTTTAAGCATCTTCTTAAACTCGGTGAGAGAGACGAGCTTGGATTTGCCGGTCTTACGATCGGTGATTTCGACAGAATCTTTTTCTAGAGTTTTATCCGAGATGACGACGCGGTAAGGGATACCGATAAGGTCGGCGTCGGCGAATTTTTCGCCTGGACGAAGATCGCGGTCATCCAGGATGATGTCGTCTTCGTGGTTCTTGTAGAGTTTTTCGGCTTGTTTTGTGCCTTTATCGTCGATGCCGATTACATAGTATTTATATGGGGCGACGGATTCTGGCCAGTAGAGACCTTTGTCGTCGGAGAAATACTCGGCAAGCACGCCCATGAGACGAGAAATACCAATACCGTAGCAGCCCATGTAGATTTCACGGCGCTCGTTGTTGTCGTCGGTATATTCAAGACCAAGTGGTTGACTGAATTTGGTGCCGAGCTTGAAGATGTTGCCGACTTCGGCGGCGGTGTCTTCGGTGAGGTCGGATTTTTTGATGTTAAATTCCTTTAAAACTTTAGGAATGACGACTTCTTTGTTTAAGACGACAGATTTGTCCTTAGTATAGTAAACGGTGTCTTCGCCGACAGGGAGAAGTGTTTGGAACTCATGAGAGAACTTGGAGAAAATACCACCGGAAGCAAAACATGGGAAGGTTACGTCGCCAAGACCAACACGTTCGTAAACATTCATGTAAGCCTGGAATACTTTGTCGTAGAATTTGTCTAGGTCTTCCTGAGAAGTGTGGAAACTGTACAAATCCTTCATTAAAAACTCGCGACCACGCATGATGCCGGATTTAGCACGTTTTTCGTTACGGAACTTGGTTTGGAATTGGTAGACAGCAAGTGGAAGGTCCTTGTAGCTTGAGATGTATTCTTTCATCATATTGGTGATTGGCTCTTCGTGAGTTGGAGCGAGGCCAACCATGCCACCGCTACTGACTTCAGTTTTAAACCAGATGTCTACTTCTTGGTCGGACCAACGGCCAGTTTTTTCCCAGAGTTCAGGATTCTGAAGGGCGGTGAATTGCATTTCTTCACAGCCGATTGCATTTAATTCGTCGCGGACGATGTTCTCAATATTATCGATAACACGCATGCCGAAGGGTAGGTAATCATAAACACCGGCCATTTCTTTATGGATGAAGCCAGCTCTGGTTAGTAAGGCGCCATTTGTCGCAGTTTCTTCCTTGGGTGCCTCGCGCAAGGTTTTGATAAAAGTTTGTGTCATTCTCATAATCATTTAATTATACCCCATATTGCGGGGACGGTCAAATCTTGTTATAATGGTGGTAAATGATGGAGGTATTATGATCAAAGTAAATTGTGAACCGAAAGTAGACACCGCAAAGGCGGCAGAAATTTTGAAGGATATTGCGAAGGATAAGATGGGGGGATGGTTTAATTTGCCGAGGAAGTTTGACATGGGGGAACTCATGCGTGTGAAAGAGGCAGCAAAAAAGATTGCAGAAGAGTCGGAAGTATTGGTGTGTATTGGGATTGGTGGGTCATATTTAGGTCACCGCGCGATAATTGAGGCGCTTCGTCCAAAGTCGGAGGTGAAGATTGTATATGCGGGGAATTCTCTTTCTCGTCGGGAGCTCGACCATGCACTGAAGCTAGTGGGGAGTCATGATTTTTCGGTGAATGTGATTTCAAAATCGGGGACGACACTGGAGCCGGCGATTGCTTTTAATGAGTTTAAGAAGAAGTTGATTGAAAAATATGGTGAAGAGGAGGCATATTCACGGATTTATGCGACGACGGATAAGAAGGAGGGTGCGCTTCATGATGAGGCGGTGGCTTGTGGTTACACGAAATTCGTGGTGCCGGATAATATTGGGGGGCGATATTCGGTGTTGACTTCGGTAGGCTTACTACCACTTGCGGTAGCTGGAGTGGATATTGATAAGTTGCTTGAAGGAGCAGCGGATGCGGCAGAAAATTCAGTAGAACCGGCAGTGAAATATGCTTGGGAAAGGTATGAGCTGGGTTCGAAAGGACTTGATACGGAGGTATTTGCGAGCTTTGAACCGTCGACGATGTATTTTAATGAATGGTTGAAGCAGCTATTTGGTGAATCGGAAGGTAAAGGCGGACAAGGGGTGTTTCCGGCTTCGGTGATCTATTCGACAGATTTGCATTCACTTGGCCAATTTATGCAGGACGGACGAAGGAACTTGTGGGAAACAATTATTGATTATCCGACGGATGAGATGAACGCGAAAGTGGTGTCAGCGGTGAGAGTAGCGCATCGAGATGGCGGGATTCCGGTGTTAGATATTACTGTGCCGTCGTTTGATGAACAAGGATTTGGGGAGCTAGTTTATTTCTTTGAGCTTTCGTGTGCAATTTCGGCAAAACTATTTGGCGTGAATCCGTTTGACCAGCCGGGGGTGGAAGCATATAAAAGTGAGTTGAAAAAGTTGATATAAAATAATCTTGACATAGTGTCAAGATTATGCTGATATAGTTTGTGGTGCGACTTTACGACGTCGCTAGAACCTATTTTACCACGAAGCCTCAAAAATAAAAATATGGGTGCGCCATCTGCCCGCTGAAAGTGGGCGAAGTCCAGAATACTCGGTATCGCGTAGCGATATGACGATTATTATAAAGCGAGTATTCTGGGCTTACTGCTGGGGCTGCCCGCGCCCCAGCCCCAGCAGATAATGGCGCGTCTGATTATTAACGCGCTGCCGGCGGAGCCGGCTAAAATATAGTCTTTTTACTATATTTTTTGTGATATAATTTTATTAAGGAAATAAAATGTCGGATAAATTATATTTTTCAGTAAAAGATTTGGTTTCCGGAGAACAGGCATCCCCGGATAATATTTCTTTGCCGTTATTACAAGAACTAACCGAATCAATGTCTAGGTTTATCCGTGGCAATTCTACGAAAACTAATCTTAATGATATCTCTATTGCTGTAAAAAGTGGCTCATTTGCTTTGGTAGCAAATACATCACCGCTTGTTTCTGATGCTATACGCGATTATCGCGTAGTAAAAGATACTGGATCCTTGGATGATATTGATCCAATAAGAGCTAAGGTTTTACGTGATTTACAAGAGAAGGCGAAGAAAAATAGTAATCGCATATATACAATTTCTGACAGTGGTACCCCTGATAAAGAACATGAAATTAGTTTTTCGAATAAAACTGATTATAAAACTTCTAGAACGGATCAATGGGCAAAAACTGAAATCTTTATGTATGGTAAAGTTGTAGATATGGGCGGCAAAACCAAAGCGAATGTCCATATAGTTTTAGATAATAATGACACTATTGTGCTTGACGCTGATTCCCAAAAGATTGCAGAAGATGATGAAAACCGTCTTTATAAAGACCAATTGGTAAAAGTGTCTGCTGAACAAAATCTCGAAACAAAAAAATTGCGGAATGAATCATTAATGGAATTTGTAAAATACAATCCCCATTTCGATGAAGACGAGTTTAATAGAATATCAAAAGAAGTCGAACATTCGTGGGCAGATGTTCCTGACATAGTGACTTGGGTGGAGGAAACGAGAGGTAATTGTGCCCAAATCTCATAGACAATCAGTTCTGTTGGATACTAGTTTTCTGATTACGCTTTACGATACTACACGCGACAATCATGAAAATGCAAAAAAATATTTTAAGTACTTTATTGCCAGTTCTATCGATATGTACATCTCTTCCATTGTCGCCTCCGAGTATCAGCAGAAGGGCGATATTAATGTTATATTTAATACGAATAGTTTTATAGATTGCCCTTTTAACAGAGGCGATGGGGTTATAGCTGGGGATTTTCAAAAAATACTAAGTGGGCGCAATCCAAATGATTCCAGAAATGCGGTAAAAGATGACGTAAAATTATTGGCACAATGTGCAAATTATGAGTTTGATTTTATTATAACCGATGACGCATCAACTTTGGCAAAGTATTGTAAGCGTTTGTATGAGCTGGGAAAGATACCAACAAAATCAATAACCATGAATGAATTTGATTTAAGCATATTTCGGGATGGGCAAACGTCACTACTTGATTCTATAGAAGATTAGTACAATTACCATTAAGATTTGAATCGCGCATCGTTTTACTATTCGTTAGAATTTTGATATAATTAAATTGTTCTGAATTTCAATTCTGTTACGAGTTTGCCATTAACAAGGTAAAGCAAAGAATTAGACTCTTAGTGGAGCACTCGCTCCAGTTAGCCTAATCGCTCGCTGCAGAAAATGAAGTTCAGAACACTCCATAGCGAGTGTTCCACTTAGTTTATGGGGATAGTGTTTCATAATAGTTATAAGTGAGGTAAATATGATAAATACAGAGGCTTCTACGACGGGCAATAGTGAAGTAGGTTCTACTGCTGGAAATGAAAACCCATGGACTAAAATGGCTGAGGAAGCCCCTCCGTTTAATGGCGGTGAAAATCCTAATGATGTTTCGGAAAATAACGAGACGAAAACGAACTCTGATCCTTTCTCGTATTATGAGAGCGATATACCTACTAACCCAAATGGCGATTTAATCTTGGATCCAAATGCTAGTCAATTTCCTAGAGATGATAAAGGACTTAGAATGCTAGAATCATATGTATTTACTACTAGCAAGGATGCTGAATTTTTAAGAACGGCTGAAATGGTAGAATTGTCTAATGGTAATAAAGTAAATTCGGAACTCCTAAAAAGATGTTTGACAATTGATGCATATCACTCTTGTGCTAAACGCCATATGCTTGAAGATAACCCTTATAGTGGCGTTGTCAATGCGTCGCAACTATTCTACAGAGATGTAGACGATATTAGACGGGGAATGGCTGATACAGGTGGTGGCGATTCGATTCGTAGTAAAAGTGATTTGGTTAAAGGGCTAATGGTACTTGAGGAAAATGGGCAACTTGGCGAATTGTCTGAAATCGAGAAGAAAAGATTGGAAGAATTTAAAGAAATTACTTCGCCAAGAGCTTTTGTTGAAAAAGTACGCGGAACGCAATACGAAACAACTGTTGACGGCAAGCAATGTGTGTTACCAGTTGACAATATATTGACATTTTTGTCTTTATCTCCAGACAAGCTTAAAGAAATATGCACAACCAACCCTGACGATAAAATAGGTCAGCTTTCGAAAATGGAGTTCGCATATGCGGCAACGAAATATCTAAAAGAAAACAAAGTTATAGAAAATTATGCACTGCCTGACGGCTTAGAAAGTCGCATGAAACGCCTTATGGGCGGACAATTTATAGATTTTAGTGCCGCAAACCGATTAACAGAAACGCAAGATACACTATACGAAAAAGTTAATTTGAACCCAGAACTTAGAGATGCAATTCTCGAACAAATGCCTGATGATGTTTCTAAGCTTGAAAAAGCTGCCTACATATATGCAAAGATGTGCACCATGCTAACTTATGACAATAAGTTCATGGCTGCGAACCAGAAAGGTGAGGCCGCTGAAAAACATAAAAGCCTAGACTATGTAGAACAGATTTCGCCGGAAAACAATGAAGTTGTCTGCTTTGAATTCAATATGATATATGCAAAAATGCTTAATGAGTTGGGGCTGAATTTCAAGAGCGAATATAAGAACATGGTCGGAGAAGATTATGGCGACGGTCATGCGAACCTAGAGTTTAGAGATGGAAAATTCATCGTTAGGGCAGATTCGGTTAGTAGTATCTTGGTTGGTGATATCGCAAGAGCAAAATTAGGGTTACCGCTAATTGGATTTGAATGTGAAAGCAAAAACAAGAGAACTCAACAGGAGTTTCAAGAATCTGTTGCTAAAATGTATGAACTAGTGCAGCGACAAGAGCGAGAGAAATCCCCATGGAATGAATATGATTTATTGACCGAAAATTTGAAGCCTGTAGAATTTGATGAAAAGAAGTCAATCCTATTAGAAAAACTTAAAACTACTAGTTTGCGCGGTATAGATGCCATGACATATGCATTACAATTGAGGAAGGCTTTATTTAGTGAGCAGGAACGAAAAGATAATGTTTCCGTAGTAGTATTAAGGAACAATGAAGTTGCTGGTCAGGGTCCCAAGTTAGAGGCTGGTGCTGTCATAGCAATGAACGGAGCTAACCTTGATGAGCAACCAAATGAGACAAGTTATTATTATCTATCAAGCGACCGAGAATTGACCTCTCTTACACTAGAGGACATAAAAACAAAATTAGATAATGGAACGTTCGAATACATCGAACACAAAGACCCTAAAATACCAGGGACAATAAGCAGTATTGAAAAACAGGAGGAACAATAAAATGAACCAACTTGATTTACTACGCAAAAAAGCCGATGAGCTATTTCAGAATAGCAACAATGAAAGAGATAACAAGAAGTACAAAATTATAATGGACTTTTTAAAAGACGACAATTGCTTTCTTAACGTGGATATAGAACACGCATACGCAATTCTCCGCGACCTCGGCATTAATGAAGAATCAGTTAACTCGTATTATTCTACTTTAATTACACGTTAATAGGATAAACCCTATGCAAATATCAAATATTATCTTCCCAGATAGCGCAAAAGATGAAGAAAAAGCTATAAGCTGGCAACAGATAACCGAAATATCTGATAGGGATTTTGGCTTTAATATGCCCAAAGAAAAAACTGATAAGATTAGGTTTTGCGTGAGGGTTTTGTTGTTCAATGATAAAGATGAGATTTGTGTGGTTAAATCAGAAAAATATGGTTATATGCAGTTGCCTGGTGGTGGTATCGAAGACGGTGAAAGTATCATAAAAGCATTATGTCGAGAAACTGAAGAAGAAACTGGATTTCTTATCAAAGATATCGAGCCTGTGGGTTTTACATTGGAAAGGCGCGAAGATGATCGTAATACTCATTCGTGGGGACGAGATATCTCTTACGTCTTTAAGGTTTTACCGTCAAAAGAAGTTGGAACAAATTATACGGAAGACGAAATAGACGAGGGGTTTAAGCCAATTTGGGTTAGATTAGAAGATTTTATTGCAGAGCAAGAGAGTAATGAGGGTAAAATAGAGAGTTATAGCAGATGTTTTTCCAATAGACGCGATTTGCTAATTGCAAAATATTTCCAGAATAGAATATTGAGAAATTAAAACAAGACTCCTTATATTTTTAGTCGGCTCCGCCGGCAGCGCATTCGCGCGAAATTTCAGAAAAAAGTCTGGAAGTGGTGCCCGAGGCAGGACTTGAACCTGTACGGTACTAATACCACTAGCACCTGAAGCTAGCGCGTCTACCAGTTCCGCCACTCGGGCTCACTTCGTTCGCCCGACGCGTCCCAAGGGGCGAGCGGGCATTCTGTTATTATAACATATTTTATTTGGTGATGATAGTGCCGGCTTGACCATTGAGGGCGCTTGCGAGATGATTGATATCGGTAATGATACCGATGCGACCGGGTTTTTCGGCAAATCTCGCAGCGGCTTCGATCTTGGGAAGCATAGAGCCAGCTTTGAAATAACCATATTTTTTGAGATGGTTGATTTCCTTGACAGTAATCTTATTAATGGCTTTTTGATCTGGAGTGCCGAAATTAAGATAGGCATTGGGGACAGCGGTGACCGATACGAATACGTCTGCCTTGGTCAACTCGGCGAGTTTTTCGGCGGCGTAATCTTTGTCGATGACGGCGTCAACACCCTTTAAACGCTTAGTGAGTTTGTTGCGAGTGACTGGGATACCACCACCACCGGTAGCGATAACGATAACGCCCTCTTCAACGAGCTCTTGGATAGACTTTTTCTCGACGATGTCGATTGGTTTAGGGCTAGGTACGACACGGCGCCAACCGCGACCAGAATCTTCCTTGACAGTCCAGCCGTTTTTTTGAGCGAGTTTCTTAGCGTCGGTTTCTTTGTAAAATTGACCGATTGGCTTCGTCGGGTTCTTGAAAGCGGGATCTTTTCTATCGACGACGACTTGTGAGACGATAGTTGCAACTTTTTTGTTTTTGCCTTCTTTGGCGAAGGCGTTATTGATAGCTTGAGTTAACCAGTAACCGATTTGACCTTGACTCATAGCAACAGCGGTTTCAAGTGGCATGGCAGGGGCGCTATCGGTAGCGGCTTGTTCTTCGTGAATTAAAATGTTGCCGACTTGTGGTCCATTGCCGTGGGCGACGATAACTTCGTATTTATTAGCCAGTTCGGCGATTTTTTCACCGACTTTGACGGCGATTTTCTTTTGGGCTTCGGCAGTAGCTTCGCCGTTTTTTTGTAAGGCGTTTCCACCGAGCGCTAAAACAATTCTCTTTTTCATATTACTATTATAACATGCTTGTGTTTAGAACTAGTTTGATATATAATATAAGCATAAACAAGGGCATCATAAATGGATTTTTACGGAAAAGATTTTCTTAGAATATTGGACTTTAGCGAAGAAGAACTGCGATATATGTTGGCGGTTTCTGCAAAGTTCAAGGAAATGAAAAAACAAGGGATTAATCACAAATACTTCCCGCAGAAAAATATCGCGATTCTGTTCGAAAAGACATCGACTAGAACACGTTGTTCGTTTGAAGTGGCAGGGTATGACCTCGGAATGGGGGTGACTTACCTTGACCCAACTGGCTCGCAAATGGGGCATAAGGAAACAATTGCGGATACAGCGAGAGTGCTGGCTAGAATCTATGATGGGATTGAATATCGAGGGTTTGACCAGAAAGTGGTGGACGATTTAGCGAAATATTCGAGTGTGCCGGTATGGAATGGTTTGACGGATGAATGTCATCCGACGCAGGCTCTAGGTGATTTCTTGACAATTCAGGAGCATTTTGGAAAACTACAAGGGCTTACTGTGGCATTTGTGGGTGACACTAGGAATAATACAGCGAATTCATTGATGGCGATGAGTGCGAAGATGGGCGTGAATTTCATTGCATGCGGTCCGAATGAATTGAGGCCGACGGAAGAGATTGTGAAAAAATGCAACGAGGTAGCAGAAAAGAATAATTGTACCGTTACGGTGACGAATGATATAAATACTCTTTCTGGTGTTGCAGACGTAATATATACTGACGTGTGGCTATCGATGGGTGAGGCTAAGGAAAAATGGGGTGAGAGGATTGAACTTCTAAAGCCATATCAGGTTAATAAAGAGTTGATGAGTAAAATGAAAGACACAACGATTTTCTTGCATTGTTTGCCTTCGTTTCACAATACTGATACGACAATTGCAAAGGAAATTGAATCCACCTTTGGCTTGAAGGAAATGGAAGTGACAGATGAGGTATTTGAATCGGAAAAGTCGCTAGTATTTGATCAGGCGGAGAACCGTATGCATACGATTAAGGCTGTAATGTATCTAACGCTATATAAAAAGGAGGAGCAATAACAATGAATAGCTTAATTAGCAATTTTAGTGAGATAGCACCGCTTAAGAAAGTTTTGATGCATCGGCCAGGTGATGAGTTTTTGAATTTGACACCGAATACCTTAGGGAGGCTCCTTTTTGATGATATTCCGTATCTGAAGATTGCTCAAGAAGAGCATGATGCATACGCGAATGCCCTCAGGTTAGAAGGGGTGGAAGTGGTTTACTTAGTGAATCTTGCTGCGGAGGCATTAGAAAATGGTGGACGAACAGTGCGAAGAAAATTTTTAGAGCAATATATCGCGGAAGCAGGAGTTAATTCTTTGAAAATGAGAAGACACTGTTACAACTACTTAAACTCTATCAAGGAAACAAGGGACATGATTCGAAAATGTATTGCAGGTGTTGATATTTCAGAGTTGAAGATGTTTGTAGGCAAGGAGACTAATTTTTACACAACGCGTGAGGTTGGTAAAATGGTGATTGATCCAATTCCGAATCTTTATTTTCAACGCGATCCGATGGCGACTGTTGGAAAAGGTGCAACTCTAAACAGGATGTGGACAACAGGAAGATCTAGAGAAACAATCTTTATGGAATATATATACAAACATCATCCGTTTTATAGTGGCACAAAACTGTATTATGACCGCTTTGAGCCTTATAGTATTGAAGGTGGTGATATTCAAGTGTTGTCTGATGAAGTGGTAGTTATTGGGTTATCCCAGAGGACTGAGCCAGATGCTATTGCTGAATTTGCAAAACGATTATTCAAGGACAGGACAAATCATTTTAAATATGTGTTGGCGATTGATATTCCGAATGAGAGAAGCTTTATGCATCTTGATACCGTAATGACACAGGTTGACGTAGACAAATTTGCAGTGCAGGATGCGGTAATGGATATTTCGACGATATATGAGATTACGCCTGAGAAGGGTGGCGAGGTTGAGATTGTTGAAATTCGTCAGGGTCTACATAAAGTATTAGAAAAATACTTACATTTGAATAAAGTTGAACTTATAAGATGTGGAAATGGTAAGAGGATCGATGCAGAACGCGAGCAATGGAGCGATGGTGTGAACTTGATGTGTATTCGTCCAGGTGTTGTGGTGGCTTATGATCGAAACTTTGTAACGAACCAAACCTTAAGAAAGCACGGAATAAAGGTGATTGAAATTCCATCCTCGGAGCTTTCGCGCGGACGGGGCGGTTCGCACTGTATGGCCATGGCGCTGGTCAGAGAGGAGGCGTAGTAAAAGGAGATTGGCTGAAGGGGATAAATATTAAAGTAAAAAGGATTTAAAATGTTTAGGAAGAAAAATCGAAGTAAGAAACGAACGCGCGCGATGCTATCGGCGTATTCGATTATTATGATTCTGATTATTTTGCTTGGCATTTTGTCACATGTTTTGCCGAAGGCGCAGTATGTTGCAGCGCCGGTAGATGAAGCTGAGGCTTCAGAAGCAGTTGGTCCGGGAGAATGGGAAGGTGAAATGCCGGAAGGTGGACCAGCGGAGCTGAAGGGTGAAGTGCCACCAAAACCAGCTGAAGGTGAAGAAATTGTTTTGCCGGAAGGTGAATCGTTTGAGCCAGCTGTTGGTGATGAAGTGAACGGTGAGAATTTGCCGGAAAATCGTGAGGCTGATACTGCTGTTCTTACAGCTGGTGAAGAAGTTTCAACGGAGAATTTGACGGAAACTCCAAACAAGGAGGAGGTAGTTGAAGAGGAAGAGGTGTTTGAATCTTTGGAGGCTTGTGAAGAGGTTTACGGTGAAGAAGGTTGTGTGATTAAAGACGGTTCTGGTGTTGAAGGGGCTCAGCTTTATCAAGTGTTGATGGCACCGATACTTGGATTTGAGGATGCAATTGATGTATGTATCTTCGTGATGGTACTCGGTGGATTCCTCGCTGTAATGGCGAAGACTAAAGCACTAGAAACTGGAATTAAGATACTCGTTAAGAAAATGCATGGCAAGGAATATTTGTTGATTGCAGTTTTGATGTTGATCTTTTCGGTCATGGGTACCACTTATGGGTTCTTGGAAGAAAGCGTTGGATTCTATGTCTTAATTGCGGCAACGATGTTTGCGGCAGGACTCGACCCGTTGGTCGGTGTAGCAACTATTCTTCTAGGCGCTGGAGCTGGTGTGCTTGGTTCGACGATTAATCCATTTGCGACGGGTGTAGCTGTTTCAGCGATGAAAGATGCTGGGATTGAGTTTAATCAAGGTACTATAATCTTAATTGCGACTGTGCTGTGGCTCACAACACTTGCAATCTCGATGTTTTTCGTGATTCGTTACGCGAAGAAAGTGCAGCGTGATAAGGGTTCAACATTCTTGTCGTTGCGGGAGCAAGCGGCAGCAGAGAAGCGTTATTCGAAATTCCTTCAAGCTAAGGATGATACTTTGAAACTAACTGGTCGTCAGATTGCTTCTCTAGTTGTATTTGCATTGACATTTGCCGTGATGATTATCGGGTTTATTCCATGGGGTGACTTTGGAATTACTTTCTTTGATGTCTGGACAGGATGGCTAACTGGTGCATCGCTTGGGAACTGGTGGTTCTATGAAGCGGCGCTTTGGTTCCTCCTTGCCTCAATCCTTATTGCGATTATTAACCGTGAAGGTGAGCATGGATTCATCGACACTTTTATTGATGGTGCGGATGATATGATTGGCGTGGTACTTGTGATTGCGGTAGCACGAGGTGCTTCAGTATTGATGGCACAAACTGCGATGGATAATTTCATTGTAGTAAATGCAGCGGCTGGACTTGCGTCCTTGCCGGAGATGGCATTTGTGCCTCTAAACTATTTGTTACACGTAGCCTTGTCAGTGCTAGTGCCATCATCTTCGGGTCTTGCAACTTTGTCGACACCGATTATTGCGCCGGTGGCAGCCAATCTTGGCTACAGTACCAATGTAGCGGCGATGACAATCGTAGCAGCAAATGGTTTGGTGAACCTCATTACGCCAACTTGTGGTGCAATCATGGCAGGTCTTGCGCTTGCAAAAGTCGATTATGCAACTTGGTTTAAGTGGGGGATTAGAGTGGTAGCATGTATTGCGATAGTTAATATTATCGTATTATGCTTGTTCTCGCTTTAAAACTAAAAGTAGTATAATTCTCAACATTGAAACACGCGCCGTATAAAAATTACAACAGCTCAGTCGGGCTCGTCCTGGTATTTCAGTACCAGCTACTCGCCCGTGACTGTTGTAATTTTTATCGGGCGGTTTCAAATCGTCTCGAATTATACTGCTTCTAGTTTTTATGATATAATAAGCATATGGATAAATTATCGTTTGATGGGCCGGTAGTTTTGGCAGTCTTGGATGGGGTGGGGCTTGCACCTGATGCGGATGGAAATGCGGTATCTAAAGCACGCACGCCGTTTCTTGGTAATGCGGCAAAAAAATATCTACATGTAGCGCTTGATGCATCGGGTGAGGCAGTTGGTCTTGTTAATGGTCAGATGGGAAATTCTGAAGTTGGTCATAATACGATGGGGTGTGGTCAGGTGATTAAGCAGGGCATTGCACGGATAAATGAAGCTTTTGATACTGGTGAAGTGTTCGAATCGGTATCTTGGAAAGGGGCAGTATCTCGAATTGGTAGTGTGGGGACTTTACATTTTGCAGGGATTTTTTCGGATGGAGGAGTGCATAGTGATATTTCGCATTTGTTTAAGATGATTGGTCGGGCGTACGAGGAGGGGGTGAGAAAGATGCGAGTGCATGCGGTGTTTGATGGGCGAGACGTGCCACCGACTTCGGCGCTTGAATATATTAAACAATTCGAGGATTTTGCTTCGAAATTTGCTGATGCGGATATTAAAATAGCATCGGGTGGTGGAAGAATGGTATGCGTGGCTGACCGCTATGAGAACGATTGGAACGTAGTAAAAAGTGGATTTGATATGATGAGGTGGGGAAAGGCGGATTATTATTTCCATTCGGCTGAGGAAGGTGTGTCGGCTTTACGACGAGAACATGCTGGTGTGCAAGATCAGAATTTGCCGGCATTTGTGATTGTAGACGATAATGAGAAGCCGGTGGGGACGATTGAGATTGGCGACGCATTGATTTATTTTGATTTTAGAGCGGATCGGGCGATAGAAATAGCGCAGGCTTTTACCTACTTTGATTTTCCGTATTTCGAAAGAGGGAATTATTCACCGGACGATGTGTATTTTGTGGGGATGACGGAATATAATTCGGATACGCATGTGCCGGAACATAGGCTAGTGGAGCAAGTCGTGATTTCGGATACTTTGAATCAGTTCCTAAGCTCACACGAGGTGTCGCAATTCGCAGTGTCAGAAACGGTGAAATTCGGACATATCACTTATTATTTCAATGGTAATAGCTATGAGAAGGCGTCGGGTGAAGAGTTTTATCAAGTTGATTCTTATACGGAGCCGTTTGAAACGAGACCGTGGATGCGATGTGCGGAGATTACGGATGTTGCGATTTCGAATCTGGATAAGTATAAATTTGTGCGGTTGAATTATCCAGGTGGAGATATGGTGGGACATACGGCAGACATGAACGCAACGATTGTGGCGATGGAGGCGATCGATTTGTCGCTAGTGAGACTATATCAAAAGGTTCGAGAGCTAGGTGGGTGCTTGATTATCGTGGCGGACCATGGAAATGCGGAGGAGTTGTTGGATAATGAGGGGCGAGCTAAGACTGCGCATACGATAAATAAGGTACCCTGTATTATTTGTGATGATACGGTAAACCGTACGCGATATGAGTTGGCGCCGGTGGTTAATCCAGGGCTATCTAATATCGCTTCGACGATTTCAGTGTTGCTTGGTTTTGAGGATTATCCGAAGAGTTGGAATCAGCCATTGATTGAATCTAAAAACTAATTTTTATCGGGCAGTTTCAAATCGCTTCGAAGAATTAGTTTTTAGATTTTAGAATAGTTATTCTTGTCTCTTAACATTTGTTCGAATAGGTTTACACTTTCGATTTCTAGGTTTTGCATGCTTTCATCTGTTGAGTCTATTGATTGGGGGTGTTCGTAATAATAATTATTGTTGTTTTCGTCGGTGTATACTAATGATCCATAAGGGAATTCGCCTCCGTTTTCGATTCTTCTTAAATATCCTTCAGCACTACTACTGCTATCGATTTTTGCAAATTCGGGTATGTTGTTGACGTCCCCTTTTACGCCAGCCAAGGCAATACCATCACCGTAGGAACTACCAGATTTCTCGTATATATAGCCTGTTACGTTTAGCTCGCTTGGGATTTTGATTTTTATACCCCATTCGCCGATATAAATATAATCTGCTGGGTTGATATCTGATTCTGTGTTTTCGTTGATGATGATTTCTTCCTTTTCGGGTTGGTTGGCGAGTTGGTTTTGGAGGTCGGAGATTTGGTTGTTTAAATTCGATGCTTTTTGGTTGCCGTCAAGGTAAGCCCAGATGCCGAAGCCGATGCCACCGGCAGCAAGAAGAACCAAGAATAGAATTCCGATTATGAGGCCAGTTTTCTTTTTTGGTTTATCTTTAAAAACGATGTCACCACCAGGATTCATCGGTGTAGTCATTGGTGTCGGAGCTGGTGAAGTATTGTTAACTGTATTATTTGGTTGCATATGATCCTTTCCGCTTATGCTTTTATTATAGCATAATTGTGATACAATTGAGGTAGAAAAGCGAGGTAATATGTTAAAAATAAAGAATCAGAAGCGTGACCCATTCGTTCCGCACATCAGTATATCAACACTATTTAATCTATCTAGTTTCAGACATTGGGATAGTGTTGTCGTCAATCAAAAAGAACTAGATTTTACGAGGCGAGAACTGAGTCGCGATCGACGGACTTTGGCGAAGGCGTTTTTGCAGTTGGGGGTTAAAAAAGGCGATATTATCTTGGTAGCTACTGGACGTAGTATGTATGAAAATGTGTTGATTTTTCTAGCAGCTAATCGGATTGGTGCGATTGTAAGTTTTCTAGATGAAAGAACACCACGTGATACTTTGGTCCACTATCTTGAGGAATTTAAATCCAGTATTCTGATTACATATAAATTTAACGATAAACGAATCAAAGATTTAAAGCGAGACGTAAAGACTTTGAAGTATGTAATCAATATGGATGGGCGAACAGTTGATGAAGCTGGACCGGATGACGAGCAGGAGGAAGATATTGAATTTTCGGCACTTGATGGATTTTGGTTGGGCAAACAAACTATTGGTAAAATTGCAGAAAAGCATCATGGTTATGTGCCGCGACATCCTTTTTCGGGCAATCGTGAAGCTCTAATTACTTTTACTTCAGGCTCTACTTCGGGTCCGAAGCCGATGGTCTTTACTAATAAAGCTTTGATTGCTTCGGCGATATATTCAAAGGTGGCGTCTGACGTGAAAATGTGGGATAAGGAGCTTCATACTTGGATGGACTATGTGAAACTGGATTGTCCTTATGGACTAGTGGTGTCGACACTCGCGCCGATTTGTGGTGGTGGTGAAGTGATTATGACTTCGGATATTGATGATAGCAACATTAATTATTATCTGAACAAGAACCCTAATACGATTTTTGGCGTACCAACTTTACTAGAGGCTCTACCGAAGGTAATTAAAGAAGACACTGATATTTCGGAGCTCAAGATGTTTGCATCGGGTGGTGAGAGGCTAGAAAAATCCGCTTCGCTTGCGGCTTTGGACTTTTTTAAATCACGTGGACTAAAGAACGTTAAAATTAGTAATGGTTACGGTGTGGGTGAAGCGCTTGGGTTGATCTCAACTGCTGTTGGTAACCGTACTTATAATCCTGATTCGGTCGGACAAGTACCGGCTGGTGTTCATGTAATGGTGCTTGATTCAGAGACTGGTGAGGAACTAGATTTTGGCAAAACCGGAGAGTTGTATGTGACTGGAAAACATATACTAAGCCGTTATTATAATCGTCCGGAACTTACAGATGAGAAACTAATTACAGTGAAAGGTCGTAAGTTTGTAAAAACCGGTGATCTAGCATATGTGTCTGAGACTGGATTTGTTACTTTAGTAGGAAGGGCAACGTTCTTTATCAACAATTTGCCAGCGAAAGTTTACTATGAAGTGGTGAGAATGGCGGTGTCAAAGTCTGAATTAGTTAAGAAGTGTTATGTTGTGAAGGGGCCGGATGCTAAATTGGGGCTTGCGGCATATGCTTTTGTGGTGACTCAAGAAGGGGTTGGACATAATAATGAGATTAGGCGCGCTATTTCGAAGAAAGCTACCGAGCCATTTAGTCTCGGTAAAAGAAGAATGACTTTGAAATCTTATGAAATACCGCGTAAAGTCGTATTCCTTGATGATTTGCCTTTGACTAGGACCAATAAGACTGATTTTAGAAAACTTGAAAAAATGGCGCGCGAGATGTAGAATAGGTGTATTATGATTACAAAAGCTATTATACCGGTAGCGGGTTGGGGCACTAGGCGTTTACCGATTACTAAAATTATTGAAAAATCAATGTTGCCAGTTGGCAACCGTCCGCTAGTTGATTATTCAGTGCAAGAATTAATTGCGGCTGGGGTGAAAGATATCTACATGGTGATATCGAATGTTGAGCCATGCCAAGTTTTGGAGTTTTATAAAGACAATTTGGCTTTGAATCAATATTTGATTGACCGTGGCAAGGAAGATAGATTAGAACTCGCTAAGACTTTGCCGGATGATGTAACAATTCACTATACGGTGCAAGATCCGGCTAGTAAATATGGAACAGCGGTGCCGATTGCAATGGTGGTGGAAGAATATAATATCGATGAACCGGTATTGGTGTTTATGGGTGATGATTTTGTATGGAATCCAGGTGGAGAATCGGCTGCAGAATCCTTAATAAAATCTGTTGACGGGAAAACTGAATCTTCAATTTTGGGAGTTGAGATTGATAAGAGTAAGGTTGAAAAATATGGGGTATTATCTGTGGAAGATGGCAAACTTGTGAATGTAGTAGAAAAACCTACTCCAGAGGAAGCTCCTTCGAATTTGATTAATGTATCTAAGTATATAATGTCACCGGATTTACTGCAGAAAATTGTAAAATATGTAGCAGAAAATGATTTTGGTCCAAAAGATCAAGAGTATATGGTGACTGACCCAATTGATGAATACATAAAAGAAGGTGGCGTAATGAATGTTGCTACCACTAAGGGTGAATATTTGGATGGCGGTTCAGTTGAGGGTTGGTTGCACGCAAATAATGTAGTTTGTAGTAAATAATAATTTATTCCTGAAGCTTTCTTTGTAGTATAATAAAAAGTATAAACGGAAAGGATTATATGCAACAACATGAGAATAGTTCATCTACGGTTGATATGCCAATACCTGGATCAACTAATACGTCGCCAAAAACAGAGAATGATGAATTATCGAAGGATGATTCGAAAAAGAGAAAAGGTCTTGTTATTGGGGTAGTGTTGTTCGTTATTCTTGCAGTTTTTGGCATTGGATTTGGAGTACTGGCGATTATTCAAAATAAGCAGCAAGGTGCTGAGACTGGTCATTGGTACGGTAAGCCAGTTTCTGCCGACGAGATTAGTAGTATTGATATTGTATACAATGATGGTAAAGACCATGTGCAGGTAACAGATGAGTTCATCTATTATTATGCCTATAATGATGAAGGGAATTTATACGAAGGTTCTTCAGAAACTATCGAGACAGATACTTCTTCTATTATGAAGTATGTTTTTGAAAATGATTTACAATATTTGAATGATGAAAATGTGCCTAATGGTAATAAGTGGTCGATTACGGTATATGCTCCGGGGGTTAGTAGCGCGGATTTTGGATACGGCAGGCAACCAGAATGGTTTGATGAAATTTTAGAGTTGCTGAATGTAGATAAGTATGGCTATCGTTACAAAGAAGACTAATTATAAAGAGAAAAATGGCTTATTAGCACTCTTGACATGAGAGTGCTAATTATGTATAATGGGGGTATTATGCAGGAAGAATTTAGTGAAATAATGAAGAAGTTATCCGAGAACGCTAGATTTGCGTTACAGAAATCGGATTATTATAGTAAGAGGTATAATAATGGTTATATGGGGACAGAGCACCTGCTGCTTGGAATAATGTCGATGGACAATTCGACTGGTGCGAAAATGTTAAGGGAGGAAGGCGTGACGGTAGAGGAGGTTGAAAAAGCTCTGAACAAAGTTGCGGTTGAAGTGCCAGGGAGTGATATGGCAATGATGTCTCTATCGGAAGCGGTGATTTTGACTCTTAGAATGGCACAGAATTATACCAAAGAGCAAGGACTGACCGTAATTGGGACAGAACATATATTGTATGCAATTCTTTCTCAACCGAATTCTCGGGCGTCTTTGATTTTGAATGGTTTGAAGGTGGATAACGACAAGGTATTAGAAGAAATCGAAAACCTGGTGGAAGAACAGACTAAGGACGAAAAACTGAAAGCGGAAAAAGCTAAATATATGAACAAGAAACAGTTGAGGTTTTTGTCGCGTTATGGGAAAGATTTAACTGAAGAAGCAAAGCAAGGACGGCTTGACACGGTAATCGGGCGTGAGAATGAAATTGAAAGAGTAGTGACGGTGCTTTCGCGTCGGACAAAATCTAATCCGGTGTTAATTGGCGAGGCGGGTGTAGGAAAGACAGCGATTGTGGAGGGGCTTGCTACTAGAATTGTCAAGAATGAGGTGCCAGGCTCTTTGATTGGGAAACATATTTGGCAAGTAGACTTGTCTTCGCTGGTTGCTGGAACGAAATTCCGTGGTGAATTTGAAGAAAGAATTAAGGGTGTAATTGAAGAAGCGACTGGTGACGATTCGGTTTTATTATTTATTGACGAGCTACATTTGCTAGCGGGAGCTGGTTCATCGGAAGGTTCGATGGATGCGGCGAACATTTTGAAGCCGGCGCTTGCTCGAAATTCGATTAATCTGATTGGTGCAACTACTTTGGATGAATATCGAAAATCAATTGAAAAAGATAAAGCGCTTTCACGCCGTTTTCAGACGGTGATGGTAGAAGAACCTTCTGCTGCGGTGACACTAAGGATTCTAAAAGGAATTAAAAAACACTATGAGGAACATCACGGAGTAATTATCCCGGACGCCTGTCTTGAAACGGCGATTACAATGGGACAAAGATACATTAATGATAGATTTATGCCGGATAAGGTGATTGATATTATCGATGAAGCATCAGCGATTTGTAAAGTTGCGGCGGATAAAAAGGGTGGTGGAAAATATAAGAAACTAAAAATTGAGAAATCGATGTTAGAAGGAAAAATTGAATCGGCGGCTGAGGCAGAAGATTATGAAAAGGCTGCTGGCTATAAGACTGAGCTGGCAAGACTCGAGAAGGAAATAAAGAAACTGGAAAAGGCTGGTGTGAAGGAGACTGCAAACCCGAAATTGACAGAAGAGCATTTGGCGACGGCGGTATCGCTCAAAACTGGTATTCCAGTATCGAAAGTACATGGTTCAGAAATGAAGATGCTACTCGGGCTTGAGGATGAGCTAGAGAAATCAATTATTGGCCAAGACGAGGCGGTGAAGGCGGTATCTAAAGCGATTCGTAGAGGACGCTCAGGTATTGCAGATTCTCGTAGGCCGATTGGTTCGTTCTTGTTTATGGGCCCGACGGGTGTGGGCAAAACGGAACTTGCTAGAGTAATTGCGCGAGAAGTATTTGGTGGCGAGAATGCCTTAGTGAAGATTGATATGTCGGAATTTGGTGAGAAGCATAACGTATCGAGACTCGTCGGTGCGCCGGCCGGTTATATTGGTTATGATGACGGTGGTAAACTAACTGAAGCAGTGCGAAGAAAGCCATATTCAGTGATTTTGTTTGACGAGATCGAGAAGGCGCATCCGGATGTATTTAATTTGCTTTTGCAAATTTTGGAGGACGGCGTATTGACGGATGGTCAAGGTAGTAAAATAAAGTTTAATAATACAATTGTGATTTTGACTTCGAACCTAGGGTCGGCAGATATGTATAGAGAATCGGAGCTTGGATTTACGGCAAAAACTGCAAAGGACAAGAAAGCGTTGGCGGAGGAATATGAAGAAAACAAATCCTATGCGATGAAGGCTTTGCGTAAAGTAATGCGACCAGAACTGATTAACCGGTTGGATAACATTTCGGTGTTCCATGCTTTGACAAGAAAAGACGTAGAGAGGATATTTGACAATTTGATTGATGATTTGAGAAAACGTTTGGCAACGAAGGGGATTGGAATCAAGATTGATGATTCAGCGAAGAATTATTTGATTGAAAAAGGCTATGATCCGAAGAATGGAGCAAGACCGCTTAGGCGTTGTATTGAGGACGGAGTGGAATCATTACTTTCGGAGGATATTATTGCAGGAAAATTAGTAAAAGGTGATATTCCGGTATTGAAACTAAGTGGTAAAAAGTTAAAGTTAGTAAAGGAGTAAAATATGACAAAGAATTATTTAGTGCCAACTGTGGTAGAAGAAACCAACAAGGGCGAGAGGGCTTATGATATTTATTCGAGGCTTCTTAACGATAGAATTGTGTTTCTTGGTGAAGATGTGAATTCACATACGGCAAATCTGGTGATTGCGCAGCTACTATATCTCGCGCATGAAGATTCGAAAAAACCAATTAAACTTTATATTAATTCGCCGGGCGGGTCAGTATATGATGGACTTGCGATTATTGATACGATGAATTATATTGAGCCGGATGTGGAAACGATTGGGATTGGGCTTCAGGCTTCGATGGGCGCGATGCTGTTGTCGTCGGGCGCGAAGGGTAAGAGATACTGTTTGCCAAATTCGAGGATTATGATTCATCAGCCGTCATCTGGAACGGAAGGTAAAATTACCGATCAAGAGATTATGCTTAGAGAAGGTGTGTTTTTGAAAAAACGCTTAGCTGAGATTTTTGCGAAAAATACTGGTAAGGAT
This sequence comes from Candidatus Saccharimonadota bacterium, assembly GCA_017536895.1. Taxonomy (GTDB): domain Bacteria; phylum Patescibacteriota; class Saccharimonadia; order Saccharimonadales; family Saccharimonadaceae; genus Nanosyncoccus. Next base: position 32,404 of record JAFWCN010000007.1, read on the forward strand.
TTGAAGCAGGTTGAAAAAGACATGGATCGCGATAACTGGATGAGTGCGGAAGAAGCGAAGAAATACGGTATTATTGACGAAATAATTATGTAGGGGGTTGCTTTTAGGTTTATACTGTGCTACCTTGATGGCGGGTTGGCTGTGGAGTTTAATGGTTGATTTGACCGAAGTAACTGCAAGCGCAGTACGAATCGTCCTGAAAAGGCGTAAAGACCGCCATAGCAAAAAATCTAGTCGGTAAGACCGACTAGACAAAACCCCGAAAAGCGTTTCATGGAGCGCTTTTCTTATGTTTTGATTATAGCATTAATTGGTGAATTAGTCCATAAGTATCATATGATATAATTGAGAATATGAAAGTATTATGGACTGATGGAAGCGCTAGTCCGAATCCGGGACCGGGGGGTTATGCGGTGATTGAGCAAATTAATGATGAAGTTGGCTTACCAGTTTCACTGGGAAAAGAAGACAATACGACAAATATCCGAATGGAGGGTTTTGCCTTGATTCATGCAATTAAGTATGCAGAAGAAAGATTGAGAGGAGAATGCGAAATCCATACTGATTCAGAATTTTGGGTTAATGTGCTGACTAAATGGGCAACAAAATGGGAAGAGAATGGTTGGAAAAAGAAAAGTGGTCCGATAAAGAATTTGGAAATGGTACAAGAACTATATGAATTATATAAAAAGAATGATATAAAGTTGATATGGGAACGAGGACATGCGGGAACTAAGTTTAATGAGTTAGCTGATGAATGGGCAAATAAAGCTCGACTTGGTGCTGGACCAGATGAAATAAAGGAAGCTCATAATAGTGTCAACTTTTTATAGATAAAAATATGATATAATTATGTAGATAATAAAAAGAAAGGATGGAGTTAATGAAACTTTCGGAAGAGCTAGTTTATCGTGGCTTTGTGGCCGAAAATACATTTGATGATCCAGCGGAGTTGGATACGAGAGAGAATAAAAGTTTTTATTGGGGCGCTGATCCTTCGGCAGATTCTTTGACGATTGGAAACTTGGCTGCCGCGATGATGTGTGCTTGTTTTGTGAAGCATGGTTATAAACCGTATCTTTTGGTCGGTGGGGCGACTGGGCAGATTGGTGATCCGAAAGATAATGGCGAGAGAGATTTGAAGTCTCTAGATGAGATTGAGCATAATAAGAAGTGTATCAAGGAGCAGATGGAGCGGGTGATTAGTCCTGTGGCTTCGGCCGATACTTCGATTACGATGGTTGATAACTATGATTGGTTTAAGGATATTAAATATCTTGATTTCTTGCGAGAAGTCGGTAAGGCTTTTTCGATGACGCAACTACTTGATCGCCAGTTTGTGCAGAATCGGATTGGTGAAGGCGGTTCTGGCATCTCCTATGCGGAATTTTCGTATACTTTGATTCAGGGTTATGATTTCTTGCATCTTTATCGTGAGCATAATGTAGCTATGCAACTTTGTGGTGCAGATCAGTTTGGAAATTGTGCTTCGGGCGTACATTTGATTAAGCGTTTGGAAAACGGTTCAGCTGATGTGTGGTCTACTCCGCTCGTGATTGATCCGGTAACTGGGCGGAAATTTGGTAAATCTGAAGGAAACGCTGTGTGGCTTGCTGCGACTGATAACGGTTCCGGGAACTACACTTCGATATTTGATTTTTATCAATTCTGGTTAAATCAGCCGGATGAGAGCGTAGAATATTTGATTAAGATTTATACATTCCTTTCAAAAGAAGAGATTGAGGAGATTTTGGCAGAGCATAAGAAAGCTCCAGAAAAACGCATTGCTCAGAAGGCTTTAGCGCGCAACGTAACTGAGGTGGTACATGGCAAAAAGGCGGCTGATGCAGTGGAGGCTTTGACTGAGCGATTATTCGATATTAAGACTAACTTCAAAGAATTCGCTGAGGATGAAATTCGAGAATTTGGTGAGTTTTTACCAACCGTGAAGAAGGGTGTGCAATTAGTTGATGCAATGATTGAAAATGGATTAGCGGAATCGAAAAAGAAAGCTCGCGAATTTATAACTCAAGGTGCAATTACGATTAACGGTGAGAAGGTGAAAGAGGATCTCAAGATTAATGAAATAGTGATTATCAAGAAAGGTAAGAATAAGTTTATTATTGTAAGGTAAAATAGGCCCCTTAAGGGGCTTATTTTTATATATGATATAATTAGGGTATGTATTTAGCGGTTTTGGGGCGACAAAGTGAGATATCGATTGCGGAATTAGAGGCGTTGTTTGATGATGTGAAGAAAAAGAATGATTATTTGGCGAGTTTTGAGAGTAAAGATGTCCCGAATATTGATAGATTGGGTGGAAGTTTGAAGTTGGCGGAAAAGTTAGATATGAAACCACTAGATTATTTGGCGAAATTACCAGAAGGGAAAATTACGATTGGGGTGTCGGATTATTCTAAGAAAGCGTCACGAAAAACTGCATCAATGGAGGCTTTGAAATTGAAAAAAATCTTGGTGCGACATGGACGTTCGGTAAGGGTGGTTGAAAATAAGGATGCAGTTTTATCTACGGCGACATCGCTCCATAATGGTTTGTCGGGAAAAAACGAGCGAAAAGTGGAACTTATCAAAGTAGACGATGATTGGTATAAGGTAATTGGTGTACAGGATATTGATGCTTATGCTAGACGTGATCAGGCGAGGCCGGCAAGAGATGCTAAAGTGGGGATGTTGCCACCGAAATTGGCACAAATTTTAATTAATCTATGTGGCCCACTGAAACCTGGTTCTATTATACTAGATCCGTTTTGTGGAACTGGAGTGGTTCTCCAAGAGGCGCTCCTGATGGGCTACCGCGTCTATGGGACTGACCTCAATGAAAGAATGATAGAATATAGTAGCAAGAACCTTAAATGGTTAAGCGAAAAATACATATTTTCTGGGACACGGGTCGCTCCGGCCCGTCGTCACGGGCGGAGCGCCCTAATTCTCGGTCGTAACCTCCGAAATGTCCCAGAAAATAGTATTCTTTCGCTTAATCAAGCTGATGCTACCAATTTTCAATGGGAACAGCCCATAGACGCGGTGGCGTGTGAGGGGTATCTGGGGAAGCCGATGTCGAAAATTCCGACAGAAATGGAACTAAAGAAACAAAAACAAGAATGTGGGGCGATTGCGATTGGATTCTTAAAGAATATAGCTGGCCAAATTAAGCCTGATATTCCAGTAGTGATAGCTGTACCGGCCTGGTTACGCGAAGATGGGGTATATTCTCGTTTGAATATCCTTGACGAAATTGATAAACTGGGGTATAATGTTAATAATAAATCGCGCGAGGGGCTTATTTATTCACGAGAAAAGCAAATCGTGGCGAGAGATATATTAATTTTAAGGAAAAAGTAAATGTCACATGTAAAAGCTGGCGGTACCGCCAAAAATATCCATAACAATGCTGGCCAGCGCCTAGGCGTGAAGCGTTTTGGTGGTCAGAAAGTCAAAAATGGTGAAGTATTAGTTCGTCAGACTGGTGCTACTAAGATTGCTGGTCCTGGGACTTATATGTCACGTAACTTCACGATTCATGCTGCAAAGGATGGCGTAGTTACTTTTGTGAAGACGAAGAAAACACATTTTTCGGGTAAATCTTTGCCACGAGTTCGTGTCGAAGTGCGTTAACCTATAGAACCGCCAATCAGTGATTGGCGGTTTTTTTGTGGTATAATTTTGGTATGGCACAGAAAAAATCAGCCAAAAAACGGGCGATTATTTCGTTCAGGACGATTTTGATGATTTTGACTGTTATTTTGGTGGCTTGGGTGGTCTATCAGAATTGGCCAGATATTTTGGATACGCTAGACAACATTCAAGAGGCGAATATATTCGTACTATTACTTTTGATTCCAGAACAACTGTTCATGTACTATGCGTGTGGACAGATATTTTTCTCTTATTTGAAGCATCGTAAGAACGTAAAACAATTTACCAATGAGGAAATACTAAGAATTTCCACCGAATTAAATTTTGTGAATCATGCCGTGCCAGCTGGAGGATTAGGCGGATTAGCATTTTTGACTTATCGGCTTGGGCCTTATGGGGTGACAGCGGGCCAAGCAAGCTTTCTCTATTTATTCCGCTATGCAGTGACGACTGTTATTAATTATGTACAGGCCTTAATTGCGATTGCGGTGTTGCTTTTACTTCATCTCATTCCACATAATGCGATGTGGATTATTCCGGTAGCACTACTGATGAACATGGGTGTGTTTTTCTTCCTGTGGTTTGTGGTGTTTGTGGCAAGTGACATGAGGCGAATTGAAGTATTCTCGCGAGCCATTACAAAAATTTTGAACGGCGTTATCACAGTTGTAACATTTGGACATAAAAAGGAAATTACAAAGCACGCAAAAATTCATCAGTACTTTTTGGATATTCATGAAAGTGTGATGATAGCCAAAAAACATAAAAAGTACCTTAAAAAACCAGCTATGTGGGGATTTATTTATAGTTTTCTTGAGATTGGAACTTATTGGATTGTGGCAATATCTTTGGGTCGTCCGGAACTTTTGCCTTTCATTATGGTAGGAGAAGCGATTGGGTCGGTGTTTGATGGAATTGTGCCATATGGATTATATGAACTCGGGATGGCCGGCGTGATGATTGCACTTGGGGTTGATTTTCCAACTGCAACGATTGTGACTGTAATGACGCGTGTGATTACGCTGCTATTTACTATCATTTCTGGCTCTTATCCATACTATAAGGCGATTCAGGGTAAAAATGGAAAATAGTTTTACGCCAACCGAGTTTATTAGCGTCGTGAATCAAACGCTTGAGTATGCATATTCTTCGGTAGTAATAGTAGGCGAAGTGGCGAGTTTTAAGGTTAATCAAGGTAAGTGGGTGTTTTTTGATTTGAAGGATGATGAATCTTCGGTTGGGTGCTTCATGACTTTGTGGTCACTACGCCAACCATTGGAAGATGGGATGAGAGTAATGATACGAGCGGTACCAAAACTAACTAAATGGGGGAAGTTTTCGTTAACAGTGTCAGCGGTTCAGCCAGTGGGCGAGGGTTCTCTCAAAAAAGCGTACGAATTATTGAAAAAGAAGTTGACGGCCGAAGGTTTATTTGACTCAGCAAAGAAACGACCGTTGCCGGAGGACTTAACGCGGATTGGCGTAATATCGTCAACGCAGGCGGCGGGATATGCGGATTTTATTAAAATTATTAATGCTAGATGGGGTGGAATGAAGGTTGAAGTAGCGCATACTCAAGTACAAGGAATGGATGCGCCGGATCAGATCATTAAGGCTTTGAGGTATTTTAATGAGCGGGCAGAAGTTCAGATAATTGCGATTCTGCGGGGCGGTGGATCAGCGGACGATTTATCGTGTTTTAATGATGAAAAGCTGGTGCGCGAGATTGCTGGGTCAAGAATACCGGTGATTACGGGCATCGGACATGAAATAGATGAATCATTAGCCGATCTTGCAGCTGACGTGCGTGCCTCGACGCCGTCGAATGCGGCAGAAATGTTGACACGCGATCGGACGGAAGAATTAGTAAAACTTTCACGGCTAATTAATCGTGTGACGCAGGCTACTCTTTCACAGATAGAGCAGGCTAAGAACAATAATTTTGAGAAGATTCAAAAGATTTCAAGAGGATTAGTGGCAAAATATATTGAACCGGTATTGATGGCAAATAGTACGAAAATGACACAAATGTTGCAAAAAATACAGGGAGAAATGCAAAAAATGCAGCAAAACATACAGAACAAAATAAGATTGCTTGAAGTATTGAATCCGGAAAAGGTGTTAGCGCAAGGTTATGCCATTTTGTCGGGAAAGATATCACCAGGAAATGTTGTAAAAATTACAACATTTAAGAATGAGATAGAAGCAGAGGTTAAAAAAATTAAAGAAAGGAAATAGAATGACAGAGAAAATGAGTTTGAACCAAAAAATTGAGAAGCTAGATAATGAGGTTGAATGGTTTTATTCGGATGATTTTAAACTAGAACAGGCCGTTGAAAAATATAAAGAGGCAACGAAGCTTGCAAAAGAGATTGAAAAGGACCTGAATGGACTTAAAAATGAGATTGAGGTTTTGTCCGAAGATTTTAGTAAATAATAATTAACTTGTGGTATAATGGGCTTATGGATAATAATTATCAGATGCCACCGGTGAATGGGGCAAATGGGACACAGCCGATACAGCCTGCGGGTCCAGTAGGGCCTGGTCAGACGGCACCGGGTATGCCGATGGTGCAACAGGTGCAAGTGGCACCAGAAGTAAAAAAGGATATTGCAGGGCTAGTTAAAACCATAGTGATTATTATAGTTTCTTTGATCGCTGTGACTTTTATTGGGTTGTTTATTTGGATGTTTGTGAGATATAATGACGTGCAAACTGATGTGGATGGGCAGATAAGCGTGGCGGTTGCGGCGGCGAAGGATGAGCAAGTTACTAAAATGGAAGCAGAATTTCTTGAACGAGAAAAATACCCATATAAAGTGTTCGCAGGCCCAGTGGATTATGGCCAGCTATCTTTTGAATACCCGAAAACATGGAGTGTATATGTTGCGGCAGCGGCGACGGCAGGTGGAGATTTTAATGCCTATTTTAACCCTATTCAAGTGGATGCGGTAGGTAAAGAAACGATTAACGCTCTTAGAGTAACGATTCGAGACGTTAGTTTTGATAAGGTGACGGAAGAATATCAAAAGGCAATGGATAGAAAGGATTCAGGCCTTACGATGGAATCCGTGACGATTGGTAGAGATGCCAATATCACGGCGAACCGTTATACAGGTAAGATTCCGGATACGGAGCTCTCTGGGTTTATTGTCACCTTTAAGATTCGTGATAAAACAGCAATCTTGCAAACTGATTCAGTATTGTTCCAGGCTGACTTTGATAAATTGTTAGGTACGGTCGTATTTAACCAATAATTTCATGTTATAATAGAAAGTATGAAAAAGATAAATACATCTCCTATTTCTGGTGCTCAAGAGTTACTTCCTGAGACTCAAGCCAGTTTTAATAACTTAAAAACAAAGATCGCCGATACCTATAAAAGACATGGGTTTTATGAAATAGAAACTCCAACAATTGAGAGAACTGAGATACTGCTAGCAAAGGCTGGTGGTGACACAGAAAAGCAAATATATAAAGTAATAAAAACTGCAGAATCGGAAGATAGTGCCGACCAAGCTTTAAGATTTGACCATACTGTGCCACTGGCTCGTTATGTAATTGAGCATGAGAATGAGTTGACTTTTCCATTTAAGGTTTCGCAAATTGGATTTAATTATCGAGGAGAACGAGCGCAAAAGGGGCGTTTTCGTGAGTTTTATCAGTGCGACGTGGATATAATTGGCCGTGGTAAATTAGAGATTGCATACGACGCTGATATCATTTCCACTTTGATTGATACTTATAATGCTTTTGAGTTAAATACGCCGGTGATTGCGCGGATTAATAATCGTAAGATTATTAGCGGATTAATGAATGCGTTGGAGCTGGCTGATAAATCTGCTGAAATAATGAGCATTATTGATCATTCCGAAAAAGTTACGCCAGAACAAACTAAGTTAAGCCTTGAAGAACTAAAGTTAGATGAAAAAACTATTAAGAAAATACTGGCATTTATCAACCTAAATGGTGAACGTTCTTTTGTGGTGAAAGAATTAAATAATCTTGAGATTACTGACGAAACTTATCTTCAAGGTGTGACAGAGTTTGACCAAGTGATGTATCTATTGGAATCGATGGAGCTGAAAGAGCAGGTTATTGCGGACATGAAAATTGTACGAGGCCTAGATTATTATACTGGTACAGTGTTTGAGTTTTTCTTGCCTGAACACAAAAACATTGGCTCGGTTGGTGGTGGGGGTCGTTACGAGAATTTAACTGGATATTTTTCTGATAAGGCTTTTCCGGGCGTGGGTGGTTCAATTGGTTTGACGCGCTTGTTTTATATTATCAACGAGAAAAAACTATTGGAGTCCGAGAAAAGTGTGTTGCTTGATTTTGCAATCATTCCGGTTTCGGAACGAGAATATGATGAAGCTTTGAACGTAGCAAAGAAACTACGCGAAAAGAATTATAATGCAACAGTGGTATTTATGGACAAAAAACTTGGCAGTAAACTGGAGTATGCTGCAAAACTCGCAAGAAATGGTATCGTAATCGGCGAGGAGGAAGTTAACTCTAAGTTATTAAAAGCCAAGAACTTTGAAACCGGTGAAGAAAATGAAATTAATATAGAAGTCGTCAGTAATCCTGAAGATTTCTGGGGAGATCAATTATGAGTAAACTAGAAGATATTGTTAGCCTATGTAAGCGACGAGGATTCATTTTTCAGGGAAGTGATATTTATGGGGGGATGGCTGGTACTTGGGATTTTGGTCCACTTGGCGTGCTTTTGAAGAAAAATATTACTGATGCATGGTGGAGGTATTTTGTTGAAAAGAGGGATGACATGTATGGAGTTGACGCGGCGATTATTATGAACCCGAGGACATGGGTAGCTTCTGGACATACGGCTACTTTCGCTGACCCGCTGGTGGAATGTAAGGAGTGTAAATCGCGATTTCGGGCAGATAAAATAGCTGAGGGAATTAATGAAGCTGTGACGACGGAGGAATTTTTGGCGACCCATACTAAATGCCCAGTTTGCGGTAAAGAGAATTGGGGACCGATTCGGAAGTTTAACATGATGTTTGAAACCCATGTTGGGGCAGTTTTGCCTGATGACGATAAAAAAGAAGCTGAGAAGAACGTTGCTTATTTAAGACCTGAAACAGCTCAAGGGATTTTTACTAATTTTAAAAACATTGTTGATACTTTTTATCCGAGCTTGCCTTTTGGCATTGCTCAGGAGGGAAAGGCTTTCCGAAATGAAATTAGTCCGCGAGATTTTATTTTGAGAGATCGTGAATGCTTGCAGATGGAGATTGAATATTTTGTTAAGCCTGACACTTGGGAAGAAAACTTCGAGAAGATGAGGGAATTAAACCATGATTTTTTGGAAAATGTAATGCATTTGCCAAAAGAAAAACTGAAGGAACTGGAGGTTCCAGCGGAGGATAGGGCTCACTATAGCAAACGAACGATTGATTTTATGTTTGATTATCCAAATGGCGAAGAGGAGCTGATGGGATTGGCTTATCGGACGGATTTTGACCTCCAGAACATTGCGCGAGAGTCTGGCAAGTCGATGGAGTATCGCGATAAAACTACAAATGAAACATTCGTGCCACATGTGATTGAGCCTTCAATTGGTGTTGAGAGACTATTTTTGGCGGTGATGTCGTCTGCTTATACCGAGGATGAGGTTAACGGTGAAGTGCGCACTGTGTTAAAGTTGCCGGAAAACCTTGCACCGTATAAGTTTTGCGTTTCTCCACTACTTAAGAATAAACCGGAGTTGGTTGAAAAGGCCAAAGAAGTCTATACTAAATTAAAAGAGAAGTATGGCTATGTTACTTGGGATGATTCTGGTAATATTGGTAAACGCTATCGTAAACAAGACGAAATTGGTACACCAAAATGTGTAGTGATTGACTTTGATACCATGGAAGACGATACTGTGACGGTACGTGACCGCGATACTACCGAGCAAGTACGTATAAAAATTTCTGAATTATAAACATAATAATTACTAATTGTGGTATAATAAGGTTAATATATATAAAAGGAGGAATTTTATGGCTGAAAAAGCTAAGAAATCTAGAAAAGATAATAAGAATTTGATTATTGGTTGCTGCGCGGCGTTTGTGCTAGTAGTTGCTATCATTATTACTGCTGTTGTCTTAAACAACAATACTTTGAATGATGGCTATTTTGTTTCCGATAATACAAAATACGTTATTACTATTGAAGCAGACGAAATGGATTCAAGTGATGAAGAGTTTGCTCCAGTAAAAACTCACCAAGTCTTTACCTATGATGGTGATAAAATTACCAGCATGAAGACTTACTATGTTTTTGCTGATGGTAACACTGCTAAAACTGCCTTTGATGCTTTGAAGAAGGAACTTGAAGGACAAGAACAAGAGCAACTAGCCAATATGGAACTGAATGGCAAATATGTTATTGTTACTGCCAGTGAAGACTCTTACAAAGACCTCACAGCTTCTGACGTTAAGCAACAAATTGAATTTTTGGAGAAGCTTAAAAATATGAACACAGACGGTGATACCAGCACAGTTGAAGAAGACGTTGATGTTGAAAACGCCGAGTCTGATACTGAGACAGAAACTGAAAACCAATAGTTAGCGGTTCATAAAAAATTACCTCCCGAGGGAGGTAATTTTTTATGTTGCTTTCTATTCGCTCATTGATTTTTTGATTTCGTTGACTACTGATTCTACGCCTTTTTTCATGACTAGTTCTGGGTGAAGCTCTTCGTAGCGCTTGATTGAAGCTGCAATGACTTTCTTTGCTGATTTGACATCTTCGAAAGCCTTGACTTTTGTTGTGCCTGGTTTCTTCAAATCTTTGTAGTGGTTGAAGTGGAATTCAATTTGTTTCAAAGTTTGGGATGGTAAATCTTCTAGGGTCTTATAAGCGTCGCCATTGTTGCGGTCGTCTTCTGGTACACAGATGATTTTGTCGTCTACTTCGCCGCCATCTACAAACTTCATAACGCCGAGGATTCGAGCTTTCATCCAGATGCCAGTAGTGAGTGGTTGGTCGGTAATCATAAGGACGTCTAGTTCATCGCCATCTTCATCTAGAGTCTGTGGAATGAAACCGTAGTTGCAAGGCTTAGCGAAAGCCATTGGCTCTACTCGGTCAAGCATGAAGCAAGCGTGCTCTCGATCCCATTCGATTTTGTGATTTGAGCCGGTTGGAATTTCAATCACGACATTTAGCTCGCCTTTTTCGTAATCCCCCGGTGTCAAGATTTTGTTAAAATCTGCCATAATATCTCCTTTATTACCCCATTATTATATCATATTTTTAGATATGTGAGGCTGCTCTTATTAAGTTTAGCAGTTTACTATATATACTAGTTGGGGCTTTGATTTTGCGGGTTGTTTTTAGGCTAGTTGTGGTCATGAGCCTTAAAACTTTAATATCATCTGAATCATATTCACCTTGTTCGTGTCTAGTAAAGGATTCACTTGCTGGGTCCCAGTTGTATCTAGTATCAATGGTTAGTTTGCTTCCAGCTGTGTCACGGTATAGATTAACTTCTTCGCCAGATGCTCTCATGAGGTTTAGCAGGAACCAGCCTTCTGTTAGCTCTAGGTTCGTGGCGTTATTTAACTCTTGTAAACATTGTTTGGTGATATTGAAGAAATCAGGGCTGTCTGAATGCTCGGCTGCGCGACTTACTCTTTTTAAGATTACGCTCATTAACTCCATGCGGTCAAAATCTGTAATGATTTGATTGTAATATTCGAGCATTTTGGCGCCAGTGACTACGCCCATCTCGGAGCGACCTTGATGGATATTAAAATCGATTAGTGAAAACATTTCGATACTGCCAGCGAGTTTTGAGCGAGTTTTGCGTACGCTTCTCGCGATGGCGGTAATTTTGCCGTTAGGAGTTAGAATATTAAGGATACGATCAGCTTCGCCGTAATTGGTGCGGCGAAGGATAATGCCGTTAGTGCGGATATCTTTAGTTGGTGCAGTATTTGTCGACATAGCTTTTAATCTCTTGTGGTGTCATGGTGGCTTTATCTAATGCACCAACTACTCCGTATTCGGTGAGGTCTTTGTTTGAAAAATCTAATGATGAGACTATCACAATTGGGATTTTGGCGGTATCAGTGTAGGAAACTAGTTCGTTGAGGAAGGTAAATCCGTCGGGGCCGTCTAGGAGGACGTCTAGAAAAATGAGTTTTGGAACAAACGCGTTGTCATCGCTGAGTGCTTGCATTGCTTCGATAGCATTACTGAACTTCCGGATTCTTTCTTTATTACCGCAGGCACGCGCAATGCATTCGCACATTATTTCGTCGTCGTCAATTATATAAATCATATTTCAAATAAACTCGCTTGTTTTGATATTGGTAATTCGACATAGAAGCTGGTTCCGTCTCGGTGGCGAATTGCGCCTACAGAGGCATGCATGTAGCGGGAGAATTTTGAGGCAATGTAGAGCCCTAATCCGGAAGAGCCTGGTCGCATGGCGATGGAAGTTGGTTTTTTGATGAATCCGCGTTTCATTTCGCGCCAGACATCGACTGGTAAGGCTGGGCCGTAATCTCTAATGACGATTCTGACTCGGTCGCGGTAGTCGCGCACGATTAATTCGGCTCTAGTGCCGTCACCTGAGTAATGCATGGCATTGAGCAGGAAATTATAAATAATGCTATGAAGTAGATCGCGGTTGGCTGTTACTAGGCGAGAGCGGTTGCTGTATTTGACCCAGAGATCACGCCGGTTGTAGCTGAATAGGTATTGTAATTCTCTTGTGACGTCATCACAGACGGCGCGGACTGCTACTGGCTCCATGGTAAATAGTCCATCTTCTAGGCGGCGGATTTTGGCAAGGTCGTTGACTTGCTTTAAGGCTCTTTCGCTGACGCTGACCATTTCGTTTCTCATGTGTTCGCCGTCAAAATCCATACCCGGCAAGCTAAGGGCTAGCTGCCTTAGTACCGCTAGCGGAGCTTTTAGCTCGTGAGCGGCCACTAGTATTCCATCGACCTCCACATCCATGTTATTAATTATAACACGTTGCAACTTGTTCTAAAAATTTCGGAAAGACAGGAAGGAACGAAATCCTCAGAAATCAGAAACTACCACCGAGCCAAGCACCGCACACTAAGCCCAATGCCGCTATGGAGGTTGTAGTCAGGGTCGACGTACCCATCTGAGTAGGCACCGAGGTTAAACGAGTTGTGGCCACCGCCAGCCATAGGCGACCGGAAGAGGCCGGCGCTACCAACGTTCCCTAGCAAACCGTTCCAGCCGCCACTAAGAGAAGTTTTGATTGGGCTGTTCCAGATGTTAGGATCAGCCATCGTTTGTTCCTCACTATCCCAACCATATTGGGTGACTAGATACTGGAAGGAGCCACTGGTCGTAACATTGCCGCCTTTAGGCAAGGTCCAGTTAGCTGGGCAGATGGATTGATTTACGTCTTGGTACTGAGTAGTGTAGCTAGAGCTATCATTCATAGCGACAGCTGCAGTCCAGTTGTAGTAGTTGCCTAGGTGATAGTGTGAGTTACCAGTAGAGACCGGGGTATCATCGCCAGGTGTTCCGCTCCAGTATAGGGTGCCTGGATCATAGGATTCTGGAGTGGTCTCTGAACCGTTCCAGGTTGTAGTACCAGTAGGGTAGGTAGCAGTGCTTGGAGTCCAAGTGGCCGCAATATCTGTAGTAGTGGAATTATAGGTGACTGAGCCGTCTGTTTTAATATCATGGTCTAGGTTTTGCGTCATCCAGCAGTTACCGTCTTTTAGTTTAGATACTGTGTAGGTTTTATTATCGCGTGAATCAATCAAGGTAGTTTCTGATTCGTCATCTACGAAGGTTACTGCACTACAGATAGTTGAAGACATATCTTGCATAGCGTAGTAGCCAGCGACTTTTTGTTTACCAGCCTTAGCATAGGCATCATCAAAGGTCATTGGTGGAGTAGGAGCTGGGGCAGTATTGGGATGAACCATAGTGTATTTAACTTTACCAGTATAAGTACCAGCAGCTTAGGTGGAGCTGATGTTTACTTTGTATTTGGTTTGGACACTAGCTCCAGCATCAGTAGGTGAACCAGTAGCTGTTTCTTGTTTTGCAATTTGGGTGTAAGAGCTAGGAATTACATGATAGTTATCAAAAGAGTTTAGGATAGTTGGTGGAGTAACGCCGGTAACGGCTTCTAGTTTCATTGCCCAGTAGGAATTAGTGCCAGATGTTCCGGTTTGAATGTTTCCAATACTTCCTGACCCAATTAAATCTGTATGAGTAGCAGAATCATAGGAATCACCAGAATAGCCAATAGCATAAAGAGAATAACCTAGATTATCATTACATAGAGTTACTAGTTTACTTCCACTGATTTCACTATAGGTTCCTGGATCTATGGTAGCTGAATAAGTGTTTTCACTGGTGCTTTCGCCAGTAGGTCCACCTTTTATAGTACAGGCAGTATTGACAGTTACTTGTATTGTATCTACTGCAGACTCTTCTGCATGAGAAGTATTAGCAGATAATAAAAGGCCAGAAACAGTAGTGAGTGCTACTAGTGCTCCTGGGATGATTAATAGTTTATTTACATGCATGAAATTCTTTCTTGTTTAACTTTTACTATAACCATTATAACATGTTTTAGAAAAATCAATATAAAAAACAATAAAAAAATAGCCGAGAGGCTATCTAATGTGAGTGGTGGGCGATAGAGGATTTGAACCTCTGACCTTTTCTACGTCAAAGAAACGCTCTAGCCAACTGAGCTAACCGCCCATAATAGTTAACCAGGACAACGCTATGGTGAGCCGGGAGAGGCTCGAACTCTCGACACCGGGCTTAAAAGGCCCGTGCTCTAACCAACTGAGCTACCGGCCCATAGAGTTGTCTATTGCGGCTGTTATTATTAATAACGGCTCTTTGTTATTATATCACATTTTCGTAAATATGGCGAAAAATCATTTTTGCGAAAATGGAATGATATAATAGTTTTATGATAGGAGGAAAATGAAGATGTCTGAACGGCTAGCAGAACAAAAATCAGAATTAGGTGAGGTTATTGACAGAATTGATAAGACTAGCGTAACGGTGTATGAAAAATTGAATGCTTCAAACGACAAGGCGGCTAAGGCAGAGTTTTTGGAAAACCCTGATTTGGTGCATCCAAATAATGAATACGGCAATCTTGATGAAGGGGAAGTCCGTGGAAATCTAAAAGAAATCGAATCGATTGAACAGGAACTGAAAAACTCATGGATGAATGATAAGGAAAAGCGTTTGGTGAAAATGGTATTAGATGATAGTAAGAAGAAAAATGAGTTTTTGGCGGCTAATATTGCATATAATAATGCAAGTAGCCTAGAGGAAAAAGCCGAAATGGCTAGGTGGCACAAAGAAGCAAATGAGAATTTATATGGAAAACCGGATGAGGCTACTTTTTATGCTTTACTTGAGGAAAAGTTTGCAAAAATTAAACCAGAAAACTTATCAGATGATGAGCGTAGTATCTATGATGGATTAATTAAGCGGGTTAGCGTGCCAGAAGGAATTGAGAGCAAGAGGTTTAAGCCAAAACAGGAAACGTTAGAGCGCTTTTCTGAATTAGTAAAAGATTTTTTCGAAAACTACTTAAAACATATTCCAGAATCACAAGATGAATTTAGCGCGGAGGAGGCGGCAAGAATTGTTAATGAAATTGTAGAGACAGAGCTCGATTTAGATGAGTCGGATTATCGTGCCATAGTTGATGAGAAAGTTGCAAACGCATCTGCTAGTAGGGGAATAATAAGGTTTCCGTCAGATGCGATATATAGCAAGGAACGACTTTCGGCGTTAGTTGTGCATGAATTAGGGACGCATGCCATGAGGGCGATACCTTATCAGTCGCAAGAGATAAAACCATTTGCAACTAGTATGCCGGGTAGCGAGACGTTTGACGAAGGGATTGCTGGATGCGTAGAACAGGCTTTAAAGGGTGAGTATAGAGATTTTGGCGTGGATCATTATATTAACATTGGGCTTGCGACTTTTGAAGGAATGAATTTTAGGGAAGTTTATGATTTTCAGGTAGGTTTGAAGAATTTAACAGGCGATAGCACTGAAAAAGTTATTAATGCGGTACAAAGATGCTTTAGAGGCACCGGTGAGCTGCCAAATAATAAGGATTTGGCTTATTATAATGGAGTAGATAGAGTTTGGCGATATGTTGAGGAACACATCGATGATCCGGAATTATTCGATGCTTTATTCCTTTCTGGCAAAACTGATATTGAAAATCCAGAGCAGGAGGCGTTGGTGTATGAGATGCGAACTAAAGGCAGGCTAAGATAGCCTTGATTTAGATAGAAATACTAGGGTTGAAAAAGCATAAAAAATCGGCTTTAAATGCCGTTTTCTTGGGGAATTGGTGGGGGCGAATTGGGCGGGCATTAACAATTTATAAAGAAGATAATAGAGCCAGGTTGGCTGAATATTATAAGAATAAGCTCCTGTGGTAGGAGTATTATGTTTAGTTCATATACTACTATCTTTTTTTTATTGGGTCAACATAATCAGGGTTTTTTACAACTTCTTTATTGTCTTTATCGATGTAACCATAAATATAACGTTTTGGGATTTTGTATTTTGATACAAAATCACCCTGTTCAGCACCTTGCGATGTTCCAGATATGGCGATATTATCACGGTTTTCTTCAACTACATACTCCCCCTTCGGTACGCCAATTATAGTAATAGCATGGAGCCCCATACTATCGTGCCCATATTTATAAGTTAATAATTCATATGGTGTCAAATTCGGTTTTGCCGTTCTTTCAATATCATTATATTGCATGTACAGCCCCTGTGAATTGATTTGCTGTGATATTGCTTGACCAGCCGAACCATGGAAAAAATATGTAACATCTTGATTTGATTTTAATTCTTTCAAAGCCTCTACAAAATCTGGATTTTTTTCTGTTTCAATATCCATATAGATACTTTCTCGTTTTTTTGCGATATCTTGCGAATGCGCCTTCCTGACGGAGTAGAGTTTTCCTATTTCGTATTTTGTGACGAATTCTTCTAGATCGCGCTTTGCTTTTTCCTGTTCTTCGCTAGTGATTGCTTTTGGCTCCGGATCACCAAAAATAGCCTGTATCTCTGGGGCAATTGTCGTATTATCATTGATAATCAACGCATTGACTGTTTCAGAAAGGTTTTCCATGTTTAAATACTGGTTCATGATTGCAAATATACCAGTTGTACCGCCCTTTGAAAAAGTATCGACTTTAGTTAATGAGTCAAAATAAAACAATCGCTTATCTGGGCTTATCAAATCCGTCCGACTTAGATACTCTCCTAATTGTTTATTAAAATCTCTAAAGGTAAAGGTAAAACTGGTATGGTTTTCTTGATTAAGTTGATTACAAAAATCACTGATTTTTTTGTCGCATATTTCGTCAAAGTTGATAGTTTCGTAATCAACATCTAATTCCTTGCATTTCTGTTCAAGAAGACCACGTATATATTTGTACGTTTTTTGTTGGTTCTCGTTATCGATTGTCATTTCGCCTTTAGCGATAGCTATTAATAAATCGTTGCCTGCATTTAGTCGTTCTTGCTCTATACTTTCTGTGTTATTTATTTCGTAATTTTTAACTGATGCTGTTTCTTGTTCGCCGTTGTCTTGTTCAGTTACTTCGTTTCTACCGTTTATGTTTATAGCAGAATCAGATTGCTTTTTTGTTTCTAAAATTTTATCCACATCTATGATTTCTTGATCAAGCATATCGAGAAGTTCTTGACCTCGTTGTTCGGCATCTTTAATCCTCTTTCGAGCTTCCATTTCTTCTTCGGGAGTATGATTTATGCTTTGAATTGGCATCTCGCTTACTTCGTGTGGCAAATCTAATTTTTTCCAGCTATCTGGGAAATCTAATGGTCTGTTGCGATTAAGTGAATCACTATCACTGACTTCGTCGATAGGTTTAAGGATATTCCAATCATTTGAACCAGAAGACAAACTATCCCAGGATGCTTTTTTAGATTTAGAATCTATTGAATGATTTGATAAACTATCAATATTGCGCATACCATTATTGTAGCATAAGGTAACCAAATTGTTTAGGGTATTAACAGACATTTTAACAGGGGTAGAAACTACATTTTTAGCAGGTTTTTGCTGTAAAAATACCCCAAAATTACATACTATTGATACAGGGCACTAAACAGAAATTTACTACTAAAAAATCGGCGAAAATGCCGACTCATATATAATCTGGTGGGGGCGAATTGGGCAGGCATTAACAATCTATAAGGAAGATATCCGCGAAAGAAAAGTGGCGACTTGCGCCTCATGATATAATGGTAGAAAGGAGCATGAATGATAAATTCTAAAGCATGGAACTGGAATATGGTAAAAGGCGACCACGAGAAATATTGGCAAGAGCCAGCGATGGAATCTTATTATCTTATAAACCGATGGCTATCTCAGGATAAGAGAGATTATCTCGATCTCGGTTGCGGGTTAGGAAGACACACTATTCAATTTGCCAAAGCAGGGTTTAATACTTCTGGATTTGATTTAAGCGAAACATCGATTGAAAGAACAGAGAAGTACGCCGAGCAAGCAGGAGTAAAAGTCGATTTACGAGTTGGTGATATGCTGAACTTGCCGTACGGTGACGATAGTTTCGATTGTATTTATTGTCGTAACGTAATATCTCATACCGATACAGCGGGAATGAGAAAAATTGTTTCGGAGCTAAAACGAGTCTTGAGAAAAGGCGGGGAGTGTTATTTGACTTTGGGTTCAAAGCAGACCTGGGGCTTTCAGCAAGATTGGCCGGTGGTGGACGAGAACACAAAAATTAGAGTTGAGGATGGACCAGAGAATGGCATACCACATTTTTATGCTGACTATGATCTAATCGTAGATTTATTCAGGGACTTTGAAATCGTGAAAGTTTTTCAAGTTGAAGAGTTTATTACGAAAGAGCGAACCACTAGCTCATATCACTATCACGTACTAATCAGAAAATAATAACCTGATTGTTTAGGGTATTAACAGACAGATTTATAGGAGTAAAACGGCAGTTTTCGCCTCGTTTTTCGTGTAAAATCGGCATAAAATAACACTCTAGAACTTGTAAGGTACTTAACAGGAATTTACTACTAAAAAATCGGCGAAAATGCCGAATCAAATAAAATTTGGTGGCGCCGACTGGACTTGAACCAGTGACACAAGGCTCTTCAGGCCTCTGCTCTACCAACTGAGCTACAGCGCCATGGGGATATTATATCATAGATTTTGGTTTTTATATAAAAAATCCCCGATAGGATCGGGGATTTTTACCTAGAGTTTGGCTATTTCTTTTTGAGGTTTTCGGTGTTTTTCCAGATACGGATGAACATCATGATGATTTCAAATACAAAGCGGACGATGATTGGTCCAAGCAACAGTTGTGCGAAGAACGCCATGATGCAGCTGCCAGCGTCAGCGCCACCGATGCCGATAGTAATGAGTGAATTAATCGAAGTGAGTATTACATAGATTAGGCCAGCATAGTAGAACATTTTGGCGAGAGACTCGATATGGATTAGGTCTCCTGAGAGGTAATCACGAAGAGTCTTGAGTCCGCCTTTGAAATTGGTTTTGGATTTAATGAAGAGGAAATAGATAAGGATGCTGCCTACAATGGCGAGCACGGTGGCTACAATGGTCCAAATGTAGATACCTTGAACAGCATTGCTAGTGCTATTCATAGTGTTGGTTAACCCGTTCATTAAACTGGTTGTATCATAGTTATACATTTAATAACTCCTTATATTATGTTAATCCAATTTTACCATGAATAATTTTGTTTTAGCAAGAAATTGTTTATAATAGAATTATGAATAGAGTGCCATTAGCGGAGAGGATGAGGCCGACGAAGCTATCTGAGGTGGTGGGACAGGACGAGATTATCGGCGAAGGGAAGATTTTGACAGAAATTGTGAAGAAGGGGGAGCCGGTGAATCTGATTTTTTGGGGGCCACCAGGGACCGGTAAGACGACATTAGCTAGGATATTGGCACGAGAATTTGAAGCGGATTTTGTGGAGATATCGGCGGTGACGGCAGGGAAAAAGAACGTCGAGGAAGTAGTAGAAAGAGCGAAACTGAATTGGAATTTGAAAACACGGACGATTTTGTTTGTAGACGAAATTCATCGGTTCAATAAGGCACAGCAAGATGCGTTTTTGCCACATGTGGAATCGGGATTGATTACTCTGATTGGAGCGACAACAGAGAATCCTTCGTTTGAAGTGATTTCGCCACTACTCAGCCGTTCGCGAGTTGTGGTGGTGTCAGCACTATCGAAGGACGCGATTATTGAGGTGCTGAAGAGGGCAATTAAAGCAGAAAAAGCTACGAAAAGAGTATCTAAAAAGGCGATTGATTTACTAGCAGAATTATCAGGAGGAGATGCGAGAGCGGCATTAGGGGATCTTGAACTGGCTTTGTCGTTGGCAGATAAGGTGGATGAGAAAGTAGTAGAAGAGGCGGCAGGTCGGAAGATGCCAGGGTATGACAAAAAAGGCGACAATCATTATGATACGATTTCGGCATTTATTAAGTCGATGCGTGGTTCGGATGTGGATGCAGCGCTTTATTATCTTGCACGGATGGTAGAAGCGGGTGAGGACCCGAAGTTTATTGCACGTAGAATGGTGATTTTTGCTTCGGAAGATATTGGATTAGCAGGAAATGGAGCACTTAGTCTTGCGACGGCATGTTTTCAGGCAGTAGAAAGAGTGGGTATGCCAGAATCGGGGCTGATGCTAGCTCATACTTGTGTAGCTTTGACTAAGTCTAAAAAATCACGACAGACGACGGATGCGTGGTATAAGGCACTTGAAGTAGCGAGAAAGACGCGGGGTGAGCCGGTGCCGATATGGCTTCGCAATGCGCCGACGAAATTGATGAAGGATTTAGGATATGGGAAGGGTCAAAAATGGGAGGCGGGGTTTCACCTCGATAAAAGCTACTTACCAGATAGTATTAAAGACGTTGGAATTTGGAGGGCAACTAAATAAAGCCGTTCGGGACACGGGTCGGCTCGGCCCGTCGTCACGGGCGAGCCGCCCTCTTTCTCGGTCGTAACCCCCGAACGGCCCCTCAGGCTTTATTTAGTTGTCCTAACTATCTAAACCTGCCTGGAAGTACATTTTGACGTATTCCCAGCCCCATGAGAGGTCAAAGCCTGAGCTGGTGTAGTTGTTGAATTTAAAATAAGGCATGCCGTTAGCGAGTTTGGCGGATTTTTCGGCATTCTTTTTGATTTCATCGAGAGGATCTTGATTTTTGACACAGTTGTCAAACTCTTCGCCGAGGCCAACTTGATGACCGATTTTGATCCAGTAATCTTGGCCGAGGCTGTTCATCTTAGAGAAAGCGGATTTGCCGAGGTCTTTGAAGAAATCATTCCAGATGCTGGTGACAGCGAGATTGTAATAATCCCAGAATTTACCTTGCGATTTGGCGCAGTAGGTTGCGACGGCAGAGTAGCGAGAGTGGATAGGATTGGATTCGCCAAATTCGTAGAGGAAGTCAGAGAGACGTACTTCGACGAGGATATCGTTTTCTTTGATGTATTTTTGGAATTCGTCTTCGTGCTCGACGATGGCGTTTTCGAAGGCAATACAATAAGGGCAGACGAGATCAGAATAAATAATAAAATAGTTTTTAGCGTTCATGTTGCCAACGGTCATTTGTTCGTCCCAGACCTTATCGGAGTTAGAGGACTCTTTGGGCGTCATGCTAAAAGCTATGGCGGCAATAATGATTATAATGATGGCAATTATGCCACCGATTCTAAGAAATTTTTTCACTTTTCTCCTTTTTCGCCTTCTTGGTTGCTTTTGCTTTCTTGGCGAGATATTTTTCATTAATTATTATAGCATAGGTTTCAAGTCCTAAACGTTTGATAGATAGAATTGCGATAATGATGGCGAGAATTGTGACGATAGTGCTGACGGTGCCGGCAATAGCAAGACTGCCGGTACTAAAAATAGCACCGATTAATGGTGTAATAAGAGTAGCGCCGCAAGTGGGGCAACCAGCACCAAGGGCGATGAGGCCAGTAATGATGCCGGCTTTTTCGAGGTTTTCGGCGTTTTGACCTTTCGTGGTGCGCTTTTTGTCCCAGAGCAGGGTGATGAGCCCAATAAGAATCCCTTGTAGAGTGGCAATAAGAAAGATTGGTAGCCAGTCGAGAAAAGGTTGATTGATGCCAAAGATGGCGATGAAGCTGCTACCAATGATTTGAAGGCTGGCAGGAAAACCGAGAGCACCCATTAATTCAAATTTGCTGGTGCCGCCAGAAAGGAAATTCATGAGCATGCCAAAAAAGATAAAACTAGGAATTGTACCATACCAAAACTTACGTTCTTTGGTGGCAAGTAAAATACCTTTGCCGGCTAATACAAATTCGTCGAGCCATTTCCTCCAATTCATAACACTAATTATAACATAACAAAATTGATATTATGATAATTATTTTGAAAAATATAATGTCAAGTTTGTCAAGAATAGTTTGTTCGGTTTTTGGGAGTTTACCCCTGTTGAGTGAGAAAAATATTAGAACATGAAAAATCTTAAAAATCAATATTGACATTGATTTTGCCTATGCTAAAATAGAGTTAGGTTCGAATCGATCCAACGTTGAGAGAGATTTGAATCGGGAAGTGTATTACCGGCTGAGCATGATGTTTTGTGACTTGATTGCTGAGTTGTTAGGGTGGAGAGTATGGAGCTATTTTGGCTATTTTTATTGTCCACCTAGAAATTTGCGTAAAGACCTATCCTCGCGGTAGGTTTTTATGATTGGCGTAAAAACCATTTATTATTAACGATAAGTGTGATATAATTACTAGTATGAAGCTATCAAAAAGGATTGATAAAATCCTAATTTCAGTGGTAGTTATTACTTTGGGGCTGCTTTTTGGCAGTCTTTATAAGGTTTATACGAATACGACTTATGCAGAGAGTGATGAGGCCGTAGAAATGACAGCGGCTAAGTTTGTAACTTTTTATGATAATGGCGAGAAGTTGACGGTGCGTACTGATGCGCAGACGGTGGGTGAAGCGATTAGTCGGGCGGAGATTATAGTAAATGAAGGTGATATTGTGGATCCGGGGCTAGATACAGAAATAACTGCTGATAACTATTTTATTAATATATACCGGGCGCGACCAGTAGTAATCAGGGATGGCTCGGTGGAAAAGTATTTGATGTCAGCGAGTTATGATCCTGCAACGGTGGCCAGTGAGGCTGGGTTTACAGTTTATGATGGCGATGAGGTTTCATTGGCTATTAATACGGAATTCCTAGAGGCGGGGGCGGCGACTGTTTATGAAATTACAAGAAATGGTGGCAGGACGATAACAGTTGATGAAGAAATCGCTTTTGCTGAGGAAATGGTGCCAGATGCGGCGCTTGATGAAGGAAAAACTGAGGTGCGCCAACTGGGTGAAGTAGGATTAAAACGCACTACATTTAATGTGAATTATATTGATAACGTTGAGGCTTCTAGAGAATTAGTTGCTGAAGAGGTTGTGCGTGCACCAGTAAACAGAGTGACGGCGGTCGGAACAAAGCGTGAATTGCCGGCAATTGCGGTGACAGGGACTTGTGCGGATTGGGCGAGAGCAGCTGGAGTGGCTGAGGCGGATATTCCAGCGGCGGTGACTTTGATGAACCGAGAGAGTGGCTGTAGAGTGGATGCGAGAAATGCACGCTCGGGGGCATATGGGATTCCTCAGGCTTTGCCGGGACACAAGATGGCATCAGCAGGTGCGGATTGGGAAACTAATCCGATTACACAAATTCGATGGATGGCGGGATATGTTAGTCGTTGGGGTGGTTGGCAAGGAGCTTTACAACAACAGGTGACACATGGTTGGTACTAAAAAATCACTGGGCCAACACTGGCTAAAAAACCGAGAAATACTAAACGAAATAGCGGATTTGGCTGGCTCGGGACCGCTTTGTATTGAGATTGGGCCGGGATTAGGGTTTCTGACTTCCTCATTGCTTCGGCGATTTGATAAAGTGATTGCGGTGGAATATGACGATAGGTTGGCGGAGAATTTACCGAAGTCTTTCCCGGGGACTGGATTAGAGGTGGTACACGGAGATTTTTTGGAATATGATTTTAGAGGAGTGACTGCTCCATTTATGGTTGCGGGGAATATACCGTATTATATTACGTCACCTATAATTGAAAAGGTGCTTTGCCTAGAGGTTTTACCGGAAAGAGTGGTGTTATTGATTCAAAAGGAGGTGGCGGAGCGGATTTTGTCAGATAAGGAGACGGTTTTGTCACTGTTTGTGAAAAATAGGGCTCGAGTTTCAGCGGGACCAGTGGTAAAAGCGGAGGAATTTACGCCACCACCGAAGGTTGATTCACAAGTGATTATAATGGAGCCTTATGAAAAAGGGCCTTTAGTATCAGATGAAGTGTTTGATTTGATACGGCGTGGATTTATGGCGCCACGAAAGAAGTTGGTGCACAATTTGAGCGGATTTAAAGCGCGTGAGGAACTGTTGAAAGTTTTTAAGTCTATTGATATTTCGCCAGATGCTCGGCCGGGTGATTTGAAGTTAGAAGATTGGGATAAACTTTATCAGAAGATATATTCGTAAAATGTATTAAAGGGTGGTATAATGGGAATATGTTAGATGTGAAGTTTATCAGAGAGAATCTTGAATTGGTTGAGAAATCAACAAAAGAAAAAGGATATAAAGTAAACATACCGGAGCTACTAGAGTTAGACGATAAGCGAAAAAGAGACTTAGCTGAGGTAGAAGAGCTTCGGAAGCTCAGAAATGAGACAGCGGCGAAGATGAAGGGCGGAAAGCCATCGCCGGAATTGATTGTGGAAGGAAAACGTATTAAAGAGGAGCTATCGGCAAAAGAGCAGGCGCTTGTTAAAATTGAAACAGAGGTGAAAGATGGGCTGAAGAAGATTCCGAATATTATATTTGATGACGTGCCGCTCGGTGGCGAAGAGGATTCGGTAGAGATTAAAAAGTGGGGGGAGAATCACGAAACAGGTGTAGATCATTTAGATTATGCGGTGAGCCGAGATTGGGTGGATTTTGAACGTGGGGCTAAGGTTGCAGGTGCGAAGTTTTATTATTTGAAGGATGGTTTGGCTTTACTTGAAAATGCTTTACTTCAATATGGCTTAGCTAAGGTTCAAGAACATGGCTTTACCTATATGACGGTGCCAGACATGGTGTCATCAAGAATACTGGAAGGCTGTGGGTTCAATCCACGAAGTTCTGAGCAGTCGGATGAGTATTTTGTGGAGGGGGAAGACCTCGCGATGATTGCGACGGCGGAGATGCCACTCACCGGCTATCATA
The DNA here is from genome assembly GCA_017536895.1 of Candidatus Saccharimonadota bacterium. GTDB lineage: Bacteria > Patescibacteriota > Saccharimonadia > Saccharimonadales > Saccharimonadaceae > Nanosyncoccus. Next base: position 57,414 of record JAFWCN010000007.1, read on the forward strand.
TGGATGAGATTATTGATGAAGATAAATTACCGCTTTTATATGCGGGCTATTCGCCGTGCTTTAGGAAAGAAGCAGGAGCATATGGTAAATACACAAGGGGATTATTCCGAGTCCATCAGTTTAACAAGTTAGAGATGTATGTTTTCTGTTTACCAGAGAAGTCAGAAGAGATGCACGAGAAATTGCTTGCAATTGAAGAAGAGATTTGGCAAGGTTTAGGAGTGCCATATCACATAGTGAATATTGCGGCGGGGGATCTTGGTGCGCCGGCAGCGAAGAAATATGATATGGAATACTGGTCACCAGTGAATAAAAAGTATCAGGAAATTACATCGTGTTCGAACTGTACGGATTTTCAAGCTAGGGCAGTGAATTGTCGGGTGCGCCGAAAGGATGGCAGTGTGGAATTTGTGCATACTTTGAATGGAACGGCGATTCCGTTGGCGAGGGCGCTAGTGGTAATGTTAGAGAATTTTGCGACTCCGGATGGAAAATTTAAGGTGCCGGAGGTATTGAGACCGTATTTAAATAATAAGGAGGAACTATAAATGATCGAGAAGATCGAAGTCAATGGTAAAGGCTATAAGGTTGAGGAGCCATTCAGAAAATATGTTGTTAAGCGATTAGGGAAATTGGATCGTTATTTGCCACGACGTGCAAAAAAAGGTGTGTCGGCAAAGGTGATGGTGACAGAAATTGGCAAAGGCAAAACCGAAAAATATGAGATTTCGGCGGCACTTGATGTAAAAGGCGGGAAAGTCTTAGCTGCAAAAGATGAGTGCTCTAACGTATTTGCGGGGGTCGATCTTGTGGAAGCGAAATTGACTGGACAAATTCGACGATATAAACTTGAAATGCAACCGCATAGACAGCGGAAAAGCTTGAAAAACCTCTTTATCAAGCGCAAGTAATGTGATATAATGGGGTGAATATTTAGGAGTTTTAATTTGTATGGCTAAAAAAGAGAAGAAGCCAAGCGACAAATTGGCGGATAAGACTGCGCTTACGAAATTTTTACAAGGTGTGTTTGGTGATGCGCAAAAAAGAGTTTTGAAAAGGCTCTGGAAGAAGGCGCAAGAGATTACTAAACTTGAGCCGAAATACGAGAAAATGTCGGACGATGAGCTAAAAGAGCAGACGGAGATTTTCAAGCATAAGATTAAAAAAGCTTTGAAGACGGCGCGAGCAGAAGAAGGTATTAATAAGAGCGGTAAAAAACGTCCACCAGTGGATGATACGAAGATTTTGAACGACATTTTGCCGGATGCGTTTGCGGTGGCGCGAGAAGCTTCAAAACGTATACTAGGACTTCGACCATATGACGTACAGCTGATTGGTGGTATGGTGCTTCACGAAGGTGCTGTAGCCGAGATGAAGACCGGTGAAGGTAAAACTCTTGTTGCGATGTTGCCGGCTTATCTTAATGGTTTGACTGGACGTGGCGTTCATGTGGTGACAGTGAACGATTATTTGGCACAACGTGATGCGGGTTGGAATGGGCCAATTTATGATTTTCTAGGTCTTTCAGTTGGTGTGATTATTAATGAAGCTTCGTTTATTTACGATGCGGAATATGAAAATGATGAGCATGACGATGAGAGATTCTCGCATTTGAAGCCTTGTACGAGAAAAGAGGCTTACGCGGCGGATATTACTTATGGGACTAATAATGAGTTTGGGTTTGATTATTTGCGCGATAACATGACTTCGGAAGTACAATATCTCCGCCAGAGAGAGTTGAACTTTGCAATCGTGGATGAGGTAGATTCGATTTTGATTGATGAAGCGAGGACACCTCTCATTATTTCCGCGCCGGCTGGCGATAATCCGGAGCAGTACTATCAATTTGCGAAAGTAGCATCAAGACTCACGCCGGAGGATTACATCTTTGATGAGAAGCGCCGTTCGGTGACTTTGACCGATAAGGGAATTGAGAAGGTTCAGGACATTCTAGGGGTGGAAAACATTTATTCGACCAAGAATACACCTTTAGTCTATCATCTAGAGCAGGCGATTCGGGCTGAAGTAGTATTTAAACGCGACAAAGATTATGTGGTGACGAATTCGGGTGAAGTGATTATTGTAGATGAACATACTGGTCGTTTGATGCAGGGTCGTCGTTATAACGAAGGGCTTCACCAAGCAATTGAGGCGAAGGAAGGTGTAGCGGTTAAGCAGGAGTCAATGACACTTGCGACAATTTCGTTCCAGAACTTTTTCCGCTTGTATAAGAAATTGTCTGGTATGACTGGTACGGCATTTACTGAGGCGGAAGAGTTCCAGCAGATTTATGCGCTTGATGTAATCCAGATTCCACCGAATAAACCGATTATTCGTGTAGATAAGGACGATTTGATTTATAAAACAAAAGCAGCGAAGCTTAAAGCGATAGCAGAAGAGATTAAGAAATATCACGAAAAAGGCCAGCCGGTGCTGGTGGGTTCGGATTCGATTGCGAACAACGAAGAAATTGCGGCCTATCTTGAGCAATATGGTTTGCCGTATGAGATTTTGAACGCGAAGAATAACGAGCGGGAAGCAGCGATTATCGCTAAAGCCGGTGAAAAAGGCGCAATTACGCTTGCTACTAACATGGCCGGTCGTGGTACTGATATCAAGCTAGGAGAGGGAGTGAAGGAATTAGGGGGTCTCGTAGTGATTGGCTCGGCGAGACACGACTCAAGGCGGGTTGATAACCAGCTAAGAGGTCGAGGCGGTCGTCAGGGTGATCCAGGTACAACACAGTTCTTTGTGTCTTGTGAAGATGATTTGATGCGAATTTTCCAAGGTGATAGAGTTAAAACCTTGATGACGCGACTAGGAGTAGATGAGGATATGCCAATTCAGACGAAGTCGATTTCGAAGACTCTTGAGGCGGCACAAAAACGAATTGAAGGATTTAACTTTGATTCACGAAAAAACGTGGTGCAGTACGATAACGTAATTAATAGGCATCGTAAAGTAGTTTATTTGATGCGACGAAAGATTTTGATGGGGGATGATATCTATCCGGAGATTAAAAGGTTGATGCGCGATGAAGTGAAGACCTTGACGGAGTTTTCATCGCGAGTTAATAAGCGGTTTGATGAGGAGTTTAAGGCGGCGTTTCCGACTTTTGACGATGAGCTGATTCATGGAATTGGCTTAGTACGTAAGGAAAAAGATCGCGAGAAAATGGCACTTGAAGCGGTGGAGGAAGCCTATAAGGAACAAGAAGAGAAGTTTGGGGCGGAAACGATGCGAAAAGTTGAGCGCGAAGTGTATCTCAAGGTGCTTGATACTTTGTGGATGCAACACCTTGAAAATATGCAGCACCTGCGTGAAGGAATTCACTGGCGTTCAGTTGGCCAGAGAGATCCTTTGGTAGAATATCGTTCGGAGTCGCAGAAACTATTTGACGGTTTGCAGAGGAATTTGCGCGAAGAGGTATTGAAGATTTTGCTCTCAATTACTCCGGCGGAGGCTTCGGCTGACGATGTGACGGATGGTGAGGAATATGAATCTGAGCTCACTAAGATGGCTGAGTCACAAACTGAGCGGGGTGTGAACGAGATTTCTAAGGGTGAGAAGAATTTGGATAGTGAATTTAAGAAAAAATCTTCTGGTAAGGCAGTGCCAAAAAGGACTACAAGCCGGAAATCTGGGTCGAAGGCCAAGAAGTCGAAAGCTAAGAAGAAAAAGAAGGCTAATCGCAAGAAGAAATAGCCCTAATACTAATATATTATACAATGATTATGTTTATTTGTCAACTCTAGGAGGTAAATGAAACATTCAGTCGAGGAAATCACACTAAAAAACGGGGCGAAGGGGTTGTTTATTGATATTCCTGGAGCTTCGGTGATGTCGACGAGGATTCAGTTTCGGGCGGGGATGCTTTATGCGAAGAATAAAAACGTGTATGAAATCCCGCATGTAGTAGAGCATCTGGCGTTTGGCGCGAATGCGAAATACCGCGATGAGCAAGCTTTTGAGGCGGAGTTTACTAAAAATGGGGCGTATCATAATGCTTGGACTTCGGATATTTCGGTGTGTTATGAGACGGAATGCGCGGATTTTGAGTGGGAACGGATTATGGAGCTTCAACAGGTATCGATTTGCGAGCCGAGATTTAACGAGGAGGAGTTGAAATCAGAAAAGGCTAACGTGAAGTCGGAGCTTACTGGCTATATGAATGATTATTATCGGTTGCTATGGCCGCGCGTACAACAGGCGGTAGGTGAGGACGTGCTAGATTTGTCGCAGAGGCGAGATACGATTGCGAACATTGATCTCAAGGATATTCGTGAACACTATCGAAGGACACACACAGCGAAAAACATGCGGTTTATTATTGCGGGGCGTTTGAAGGGTCGGAAGCATAAACTGGTAAAAATGCTGGAGGGGTGGAATTTGAAAGAGGGGAAGGAATTTGAGATTCCTTTGGCCGAGCTACATTCGTCGGAGGCGGTGTCGATTAGAAGGAAAGATGCGTCGAATATTACGTTTGGATTTTCGCTCGTGACACCACGACACTTGGAGCATTCAGAAGTGTTTGCGATGAGCTGTTTGAATCATATTCTGAACGGGACGACTAATTCGAAAATCTTCGGGGCGGCTCGGAAACGAGGACTAGTGTATGGGATGGGCTCTTCGATTGCTTCAAATGCGCATAATTCGTATTGGGATTTTGACGGGGAAGTAAATATTGAAAATGCAGAGGAATTATTTGAGTTGATTCAGACGGAGCTAATGAAGACTTTGAATGGCGAGATACTCGATATGGATTTCCTTGCGGCAAAATCGTACGCGATGGGTAGATTCCAGATGGGAGCGCAAACGGTGGGGCAAATTGCAGATTATTATGCGGATGGATTCTTCTCCAATGGTACGATTGAGAAATATGATAATATGCCAAATTTGATCAAGTCGATTGATAAATTCAGAATGATTGAACTCGCTAGGGAGTTTGCAGGAAGTGGTATAAAAGGATTTGCTGCGGTGTCTTCAGTTGAGAAGGCGTTTATCTCTGAACTTGAGAATAGATTAAACTTCTAATAAGCAATTTATTCGCTCATAATGGACTAAAATTCTAATAACCAATTTATTCGCTTGAGCTCACGCCATTGATAATTTTTACAACGGATTAGGCAGATTCGTACTTGTATTGCAGTACAAGATACTCATCTGTAACCGTTGTAAAAATTATATTGGGTTCGCTCAAATGCTCATAAATTGGTTATTAGAAATTTAATCTGATTATTAAAAAACCAGAAAATAGTAATCTTACGATACTTTACTTTTGTATAAAACAGGTATATAATTTAGTATGAAAAGTATAACAAGTCATACTTTAAGGAGACATATATGAAAGACAAATTTATAGGTATTGCTAAAGTTGGAGAAAAAGGACAGATAGTTATTCCAAAAGAAGCAAGAGAAATGTTTGATATTAAACCGGGTGATTCTATTATCGTTCTTTGTGATAAAGAAAAAGGGATTGCTTTATTAAAAGCAGATGCAATTGAAGATTTATCTGATAAAGTATTTCCAAAAGGAGATAATAAATAATGATTGCAATTAAAACAAAGAAGTTAACAAAAAAATATAAAGATAAAGTTGCTGTAAATAAAATTGATTTAACTATTAAACAGGGTGAATTATTTGCACTTTTAGGAGTAAATGGTGCTGGAAAAACAACTATAATTAAAATGCTATCTGGTCTAATTCTTCCGACTTCTGGTGAGATCATAATAGAAAAAATGAATATGAAAAAAGAAGTTTTTAAAATAAAAGAAATCTTAAATGTATCACCACAAGAAACTGCTATTGCACCAAATCTAACAGTAAAAGAAAATCTAGAATTTATGGCTGGAGTTTATCAAATAGAAGAAAAAGATAATAAGATTAGTGAGCTAATTAAACAGTTTAAACTTGAGGAGGTTTTAAATAAGAAAGCAAAAACCTTATCAGGTGGATGGCAAAGAAGAGTATCTATTGCGATAAGTCTTATAAATGATCCAAAAATATTGTTTTTGGACGAACCTACATTAGGTTTAGATGTTATTGCTAGAAAAGAACTATGGAAAGTTATTAATTCATTAAAAGGTATAATAACTATTATTTTAACAACTCATTATATGGAAGAAGCAGAAAGTTTGTCAGATAGAATTGGTATTATTTCAAACGGTAATCTTGTTGAAGTTGGAACCTCTAAAGAACTTATTAAAAAGACTAAAACTAAAAGTTTTGAAGATGCTTTCGTATCTATTGCCACAGGAGGTGAATTATAATGAGAATGTTAAATTTTGCTAGAAGAAATTTTAAGGAATTAATTAGAGATCCTTTAAGTTTGGTATTTGAAATTGTATTACCAATATTTTTATTATTTATCTTTCAACAATTTAATATTCCAGCAGAAAACTATAAATTAGAAAATTTTACACCTTCCATTATATTATTTGGATTTTCATTTATTACATTATTTACAGCTACATTAATTGCAAAGGATAGAACTTCTTCATTTTTAATTAGACTTGGAACATCACCAATGAAATCCAGTGATTATATATTGGGATATATATTATCATTGTTACCAATAGTATTAATTCAGAATGTTTTGTTCTTTTTAGCTGCTATTATTATGGGATTAGAATTCAGTATAAGTATAATTCCAACTATATTAGTCTCTATGATTATTTCGATATTCTTTGTATCACTTGGAATATTAATAGGCAGTTTAGTTAGTGAAAAAGGAACTGGTGGCTTAGGTAGTATAGTTGTTCAATTAGTATGTTTTACAAGTGGTATGTATTTTCCTAAAGACTCTATTGGTGGCGTATTTGAATTGATATGTAATATATTACCATTTGAAGCATGCTTAAATATAATTCAGGGAACATTACATAAGAATTTCAGTAATCTAACACCTGTTCATATAATAGTATTTTTAATCTATTTTATTGCAGTTTTATTATTGTCAATTATCGTATTTAAGAAAAGAATGATTAGCGATAATAAATAATTGGAATCTTGTAATATCACAAACTCTATGCCAATTGTAAAATGATAGGGATTTTACTGATTATAAATCCTTGAGATTTTTGATGAGGTGCTGGAATTTGGTGCCGCGGTCGTAGACGTTTTCGAACATGTCGAAAGAGGCGGCGGCGGGAGACATAACAATTATAGACGGGGACATGTTTTCGGCTTCAGATTTGGCGATGTTGATTGCTTCATCGAGAGATTCAGCTAGGATGAATCTGTCGTCTTGGTATTTTTTGGCTAGTTCGTGACCGGATTCGCCGATGAGGACGATTTTTTTGACCTGGGGGGCTTGCAAAATCTCGTAGATTTCGGGGAGATCTTCGTAATCGGTTTTGTCGCGACCACCGAGGATAACTACTAGATTATCATTTGGGAAGGCG
>JAFWCN010000008.1 GCA_017536895.1 Candidatus Saccharimonadota bacterium
ATTACCTAGAGAGCGAACCATTAAAGAAAATGGACGATAAAATCCTGACATATATTGACTATTATAACTATCATCGTGTACACTTAGGTATAAGTTATAGAACCCCTGCCGAAATGTTGCATAGGTTGTGAAAGCTATATGCCCAACTTTGTTCGGTTTTTTCTACCCCCGTAAATCACGGATGTTCGGTTTTTTGCGGATCTTTGTTCGGGAAATTAACAGGGAAGTTTTCCACAATTGCGAAAAACTAAAAATCAAAAAATCTTCAAAAAACCACTTGCATTTTCCAAAAATATGTCATACAATAAAAACAGCGAATCAATAAACAAAAACGCTAACAAAAACCAGCACCTTAAAAAAGTTTGAGGCCGACCATCTAGGAGCTTCGCGCGCATTACCCTTAGCGAGATGCGAAAAAACAATCGTGAGCACCTTCCTCAAAACACACCTCCCAATAAAACTCTATATGGTCAAAAACCAAACACAATAAGTCTCTCAACGGCTATGATCATTGTGGTACGCCTAGCGCGAACCAAAAAGATCGTAGTAGATTAATTGTGTTGTTATCAAACAAAAATTAAAGCAGAAACAAACCCGATGAAGTTTCTAGTTGAACGGTCTCAAACGTTGTATAATATAGATATGGAGAAACAACATATCCCTGTATTATTATCTGAAGTCTTAGCAGGACTGCACCCCGAGTCGGGCGAGTCATACTTAGATCTCACCGCTGGGTTCGGTGGTCATGCTAGCGAAATTTTGGATGTAACACAGAATTATAAAGCCGCTTGTTTAGTGGATCGCGACGAATTCGCCATAAACCATTTAAAAAGGGAATTCCCGCCAGAAACCACTATCATGCACCAGGACTTTTATAGCGCTATGTTACAGCTTTTCGAGTGTGGAAAAACTTTTGATATAATACTGGCTGATTTTGGTGTTTCTTCACCGCAACTAGACAATGGTGAAAGGGGTTTTTCGTTTAAACACGATGCTCTCCTAGACATGCGGATGGATCAAAGCCAAAAATTAACGGCGGACGACATTGTGAATAAATATAGTGAGCGCGAGCTCGCGCGCATTTTCGCTTTCTACGGTGAGGAACCGGTGAAAAGAGCCAAAATGTTAGCCCGTGAAATAGTGCATCACCGCCCGATTAGAACCACTAGGGAACTAGCAGACCTTATCAAATCAAAATCTCGCTATTCCAAACTTCATCCCGCTACCAAAGTCTTCCAAGCGATTCGGATAGTAGTAAACGACGAACTCGGGCAAATTGAAAAATCTTTGCCTCTTATCCCTAAACTTCTAAACAAAAACGGTCGCGTTGGAATCATCACCTTTCATAGTCTAGAAGATCGGCTCGTTAAAGATTTTTTCAAAGAGGAAAGCAACCTCGGCGAGGAATCACCTCTTGAAATCATCAACAAAAAGCCTATCACCGCGGAGCAAGTGGAGTTAGTTATCAACCCGCGGGCTAGAAGCGCCAAACTGCGATTAGCCACCAAGCGGATTTGATAAAACAAAAAAATAAAACAAAAGGAGGCAATATGCCAAAACAAATCGTGATTGCGAACAAATCTCGCAAGCAAACCGTTAAGGTAAACTTCCGCTAAATCCTGGGCGGGGCAAACCCGCCCAGACCAAAGGGGAGACATGGACCAGAGTGTGGTCCGCCAAGATAGAGTTTCACTAGGAGAGTGAAAACATGTATGACCTTCCCGGGACAAGCTTTTACGAATTACTTATGGCTCTGTTCGTAAAAGCCCCCGGTCTAAGATCGAAAATCAAAAATCAAAACAAATATCAAAATAAAATCATTAAGCGAGGAAAAAACAAAAATGAATCAAACCTATGTCACTCGTCGTGCACCTGCTGCCAGTTTCGTTAGAGGCCGCAATACAGTACGTCACACTAAAAGGAGTCTCGGCTCTATTTCACAGATCGTAATTGTCAGTATGCTAACTTTAGTTTTTGGTTTGATTTATGTAGCAGAAGGCACTAAGGCCACTAGCTTTGATTACGAAATTTCCTCGGTTGAATCTGAAATTACTGAAATGACTGCAAAAAAGGAAGATCTTGCAGTCGAGAAAGCACGCTTAAATTCTGTCGCTGCTGCGAAGAACAGTACCGTCGCGGCTGCCATGGAGGACGCAACGGTAACCGGCTATGCCACAGAATAATAATAAACACCATTCTCGCATTAAAATTTTAAGAAATATCGTACTAGTCGCACTAGCTATTATTGCCGTGCGGCTGTTTTTTATTCAAATCATCGAACATGACTATTGGGTTGCCAAAGCCGACGAACAACATACTATCCTCGAAACCATTTCCGCTAAACGCGGTGAGATTTATATGATGGATAAAGGCGATCCAGTCGCCGTGGTCCTCAATCAAACCATGTATCAAATCATCATCGACCCCGCCGCCGTTGACCAAGAAAAAACCAAAAAAGCGCTTGAAGAAAACGTCAAAGATTATCTCGTCGTCAGTCTCGACGAAATCTTTAGCCAGGAAGGTCTCCGTTATTCTATTGTGGCTAAAAATGTTCCTCGTGCTAACATCGAAAAACTTGCCGCAGAAAACCTCAGCTCCGTCTGGTTCAAAAAGAGCAATCAACGTGTCTATCCCGAAGGAGAATTAGGCGCCACCACCCTTGGATTTGTCAATGCTGACGGTCTAGGACAGTATGGCGTGGAAGGTTCCCTAAATGAACAACTCGCCGGTAAAGATGGCTTGCTTAAATCTACTGCTGATTTTAATAAGGTGGCACTTTCAATTGGCAACGATAACATCAAAATACCTGCCGAAGATGGTAAAAACATCGTGCTCTCTATTGATCGTAGTTTAGAGCGTGGTACGGAAGAGCTTCTCCAAAAACACATTGACCAGACTCCAGCTACTCACGCCGCTGCCTTAATTATGGATCCTAACACTGGCGAGGTAATCACCATGGCTAGTTTACCAGGTTATAATCCTGCCGATTATGGCAAAGTCAAAGATGCCTCCTCCTACATTAATCAAGTAACCGAAGTTCCATACGAGCCTGCCTCAGTCTGTAAGAGTTTCGCCTTTTCGGCCGCTATCAACGAAGGCAAAATGACCGCCGACACTACCTACTTTAATCAAGGCTATGAAATAGTAGATGGTTGGAAAATTCAAAACGCTGAACAACGCTCCAGTATATACGGCACCATTAATATGAAAACAGCACTCTATTGGTCTTTGAATACCGGTTCCATCTATGCACTCAAACTTCTCGGTGATAATCCTGCCGCCATCAACCAACAAGGCCGCGAAAAACTATTTGACTATTATCATAATAAATTCCGATTAGGGAATGCTACCGGTATCGAACTAATTGAAGCCGAAGGTTTTATTCCTGACCCTAACGAAGGTTGGGGCCGCGACTCAGTTTATGCCAACTTAACCTTCGGACAGAACCTCGGTATCACTATGATTCAAACTGCCACTGCTTATTCCGCCGTAATCAATGGCGGCTACTGGCGCACACCTTCCGTCGTCAAAGGGGAATTAGTTGGCGAAGAAATCAAGCCCCTTTATGCTACTAATAAAGTCGAAGACAAAATCCTTTCCGATGAAACCTCAGCCACTATGCGTGACATGTTCGTTAACAACCGTAGCTACAAAGCTCGCGGGGGTATCGATCGGCCAGGATACGCTATCGGCGGCAAATCCGGTACCGCTCAGGTTATCAAAGACGGTGCGTATGATGATACTATGAGTGAAACAGTTGGTACCTATATCGGCTTTGTCGGCCCCACAAACGACTTGCCAAAATACGTAATAATGGTTAAAATGTGGGGAGAGGGTCATTATCTTGATGGCGGTATCGCCAGTAATTTATTCGATGATCTCGAAAACTACCTTATCGATTATTTAAAACTAAAACCAGGGAATTAAACTATGAATTTAAATGATGAAATCTTTTACGGCTTACTACTTGCCCTCGCTGGGTTCCTCTTTTCGATGGTTTTGACACCATTTTACACTCACTTTGCCTATAAGTATAAATTCTGGAAAAAACAGAAAAAAACTACCGTCGACGGCAAAGCCCTTCCTGTCATGACCAAGCTTCACGCTCACAAATTCAAGCGCGAGTTTCCAACCATGGCTGGGTTAATCGGTGTTATCGCCGTCACAGCTGTGACATGGTTATTTAACCTAGATCGTGGGCAAACTTGGTTACCGTTAGTTGGCTTTCTTGGCGGTGCCTTGGTTGGCGTAATTGATGATTGTATCAATATCTTTGGTTCCGGCAGGGGAGCAGCAGGTCTGCGTGGCCCAGTGAAATTCTTTCTCATTACAGTAGTTGGTTTAGTTCTCGGTTGGTATTTTGCCGTTAAACTTGGCTGGACTTCAATCCTGATTCCGTTTGTTGGTGATTTTCAAATCGGCATCGTTGGTATGATTTTGGTCTTCGCCTTTGCCGTCGTCGCAACCAGTAATGCCGTTAATATTTCCGATGGTCTTGATGGGCTTTCTGGTGGCCTTGCCATGATGGCCTACGGTGCGTTCGGCATCATAGCACTTTTTCAAGGTCATATGTTGCTTTTCGGTTTTTGTCTCACCGTCGTCGGCTGGCTCCTTAGCTACGTCTGGTTCAATGTTCCACCTGCCAGGTTTATGATGGGAGATACTGGCTCCTTCGCGCTAGGTAGCGGGCTAGGTGTAGTTGCTATGATGACTAATTCGTTCTTACTCTTACCTATCATCGGATTACCTTTCGTGGTCGAAGCTGGCTCTTCACTTCTTCAGCTCGCCAGTAAGAAATTCTTCCATCGCAAAATCTTCATCTCCGCTCCTCTCCATCATCACCTCGAAGCCACGGGCTGGGGTGAAGCCAAAATCGTGATGCGATTTTGGATTATCGCTGGCGTTTGCGCAATTCTCGGCATCTTTATTGCGGCTACTGGAGGTGCGATTTGAAAAATCGTCAACATAAATCAGACCTTGTGATTCTATTTGCCACCTTAGGTCTGATGGCGCTAGGCCTCATTATTATTTATGCGATTGGCCCTATGCGTGCAAATGTTTTGAATAGTACCTATGGCACCGATTATGATTCCAACTACTTCTTTCTTGGTCAACTCCGCTCTGTCGGGTTATCACTGCTGGCCTTTTTTGCCGCCTTCAAATGGATTCCGTATAAATACATCAAAAAATTCGCTAAACCAATGATGATTGCCGCCCTTGTTTTATCGGCCTTGCTTTGGGTTTTATCGCTCATTGGCTCGCCACTAGCAAAGTGTGAACTTGGCGAATGCCGTTGGTTTAATCTCGGTTTTACGAGCGTCCAGCCAGCCGAGTTTTTGAAACTTGCGCTTGTGATTTATCTTGCTGATTTCCTCGCTCGTAAAAGGGAAGAGGGAGCAATTGGCAGTGTTCGTGAGTTTTGGCTACCGTTTTTTGTTGTTTGCGGCCTATCGCTTTTGCTCGTCGTGGTAGCTCAAGGTGACCTTGGTACCGGTGTCGCCATTATAGCCATTATGTTTGGCATGTTACTTATTGCAGGTGTTCCGACCAGGCAATATATTTTCTTATTAGTCTTTACGCTGCTAATCGCTGCTGGCTCTGTGGCAGTTTCTAGCCATCGCATGGAACGCGTCAATGCTTGGCTAGATACTTTAACCGGCCAAGAAAGCTCTGATTCCACCTATCATATTGACAATGCCATGCTCGCTATTGGCACTGGTGGTATGACTGGCGTCGGTATTGGTAATTCCGTCCAAGCTACCGGTTATCTGCCCGAATCTATCAACGACTCCGTTTTTGCTATTATGGGCGAAACCTTTGGTTTTATCGGATTATTTGCTGTGATTGCGGTTTTTGCAGTAATTTTACTTCGCATGTTAAAGGTTGCTGATCACACTTCCAACAACGAAGAACGTCTACTTGTGGTCGGGGTATTTTCTTGGATGCTTGCCCAAGTTGTGGTAAATATTATGGCAATGACTGGCTTAGTACCCGTCACCGGTATCACCTTGCCACTCCTCTCTTATGGCGGTACTAGTATGATATTTTTGGCCTTCGCTATCGGGTTGGTTTTGCAAATTTCATGTTATACTAGTAGAGAGGTAATTAGAAATGAAGATATTAATAGTCGGGGGCGGCTCAGGGGGTCACATTACACCAGCCGTCGCCGTAGTTCGTGAAATTATAGACAAAAAACCCCGTGCCGAAATAGAGTTTTGGACGGATTTCAAATACTATAAAAATGTTACCAAGCTCACCACCGAGCTAGGTGTTGCTTGGGGTGAGGAAGCTCGTGAACGACGGTCTACCTATATCCGTGTCCGTCGCATTCCAGCTGGCAAATTCCATCGCTATGCCAATTGGCATTTCAAGGATTATTTTGTTCATTTTGGCATTACTATTAAGGAATTAATCATTGGCAACATCTTAGGATTCTTTGGTTTTCTAGCTGGCTTAATCACGGCCCTTTCTCGTTTAGTCAAAAAATCCACTCGTCCGAACGTAATTTTCTTAAAAGGCGGTTATGTCTGCTTGCCAGTTGGCTTAATCGCCAAACTTTTCAATATTCCTTACATCATCCACGAATCCGACACTGTCGCCGGCCTTGCTAACCGTTTGCTCATGAAAAAGGCCAAAAAAGTCGCTTTCGGCATGCCTATACCTGAGGAATGGCAGGAAACTCATCCAAATTATGTTTGGACCGGCATTCCGGTTGGCGCCGAATTCAAGCCTGTCAGTGAAGCCAAACAAACCGCTTTGAAAAAAGCCTTTTCCTTTAGCCCAAATAAGCCCCTAGTTGTAATTACTGGCGGCTCTCAAGGTTCAGAAAACCTTAACGAGGCCACTCGTGCAACCTTACCAGAACTTTTGAAGTTTACTTCGGTTGGGCTCGTTGCTGGTCGCAAACACTATGAAAATATGATGGACCTCAAAAAATACGAAAACTGGGACAAAGCTTCGCTCGAATCTGATTTTAGAATGTGGGAGTTTAACACTACGATGGATGAGCTAATGGGCGCCGCTGATGTGGTTGTATCGCGTGCCGGTGCTACTACCATTGCCGAACTTGCCGCCTTAAAGAAAGCCACAATCCTAGTGCCTTTTGCGCGCTTACCAGGCGGACACCAAGCCAAAAACGCCGACCGTCTAGCGAGCGCCAAGGCCGTTTCCGTTGTCAATGATCTCAAAATGGTAGAAAACCCGACTATTCTGCTAGATGAAATTCGCCATCTCATCCGCTCACCCAAACTTCGCACCGAAATGGCTGAAAAATTCCATACCGAAGCTCGTGCCGATGCTGCAAAGCGTTTAGCAGAAATAATCCTGGAGGAGACTGAGGGTGGAAGAGCCTAAACTTGCAAAGCGTCGTTCTAACAAAAAATCAACTATTATGTCCGGCCGTACTATCGGTGAAAAAAGGGAACGGCTAGAGACTAGAAATGAACGCGCCGCAGCTCGCAAAAAAGACAAGAAAAAAGCCGCTCGTCGGGTATTCTTTACGATTCTTGGTTTTGTCATGTTGGGCGTTGCAGCAGTATTGGTAGCCCGTAATTTTATCGTCAAAAATGAACCCGAACCGATAGCAGAGCAAAGCGAACCAATCCCTGAATATCGTCCGACCATTGAAATCATCGACGAAGACAGTTCTGCCGCCGAAGGCAAAATTACTAGCCGCATGGAGTCTTTCATTGGTAAATTAGAGCGCGATTTCAAAGATCTCGGTTATCGACCCGCAAAAGCCGTCATCCCCACTGGCTCTATCCGTGAAGTAGATTTTTATCTTGAAAGTCATCCAGGCTTTGTCAAAACCACCATTGACCGCGATTCCGCCGTCACTGCCGAAGATGCCGATCGCCTCATCCGCTATCTAACAGGGCAGGGCATTGCTGAATATCAATATATCGATGTCCGCCTCCCCGGCCGCGCCTTCTGGAAATAGGGAATTAACAGAGGTAGACCTCTGTTAATAGGGGAGTTCAGTTCTAATAGTGCCCTATTCCTGTTCGGTTTTTGTTCTATTTTTTAGGACATCAATTTAAAATGGGGAACAAGAATATATAAAATAACAGGAAAAAACACTAAAAAGGGAAATAAAAACGGGGAAATGTCAAATTTAAAAATTTGAACCCAAAAATGGGATTTATAGGGGTGGTAGATAGTTAAAGCCTAATTTAAGACGAGTATTTGACAAGCCCGGTTAATTTTCACAACTTTTCCTCGTCCGAGACGAGTAAAGTTGCCGAGCGAGACCTTTGGTCGAGCGAGCTGGCAACTTGATCGAGGCGAGGACTGAGTGAAACGTTGTCAAAATTAACGCGGCGCGAAGTCAACCGCGAGTCTTGAATTGGGCTTTAGCTATCAGCCAACACATATATATGATGGAATAATCACAGGTTCAATTAGAAACAAATATCAATTTATAAGCATAATTCCCACCACACCGCTTATGTTTACCCTTAAAAGACGATAACTTAACCGTCTTTAATCCAAACCTTCAATGTCCTAAAATCTATATTGTGCGACGTTAAGACTATCACAAAATCACGACAAACGCATCGTCCAAAAACCGCCGGTTTTTATGTGTGTCCGGCGGATTTGATTTTTTAATTCCCGTTCGTTTATAATTCCCGCTTCAGCTAGGACTTTTAATGCTTGATCGACAAGAATCCGTCTACCGAATTATCCTTTTCGGCATGCCTATCAGTCCTTTCAACAGGGGTGGACAGGGGTAGAGAATCATGGTTCGGGCGGATTGTGACGGTCGATTTTTCTTGGTATTCTACCTCTGGTTTAACAGGAGTGGCAGACCTCTCTGAATTCTTAACAGGGGGAACTACAGGGGTAGATTTAGACTGTTTTTTGTTCTTCTTGAAGCGTTTCTTCCCCTTTTTGTTGTTACTTTTCCCTTTCTCGACTTTAAATTCAACTTTCCCTTCTCCGACTTCCCCAGCGAGTCTCGCTAAATCTTTCAGTCCCAAACGCTCCTTACCTTCAGCAGCATTTGGACTAAGCTTCGCCCGAATCAAATCACCTTGTGGTGTCGGCGAATGCTTCAAGTTCGGTTTATGTTCGGTATTACGACTAGAACTATTAATGACTAACTTTGGCTCCTGCCTACCCGAATCCGATAATTCCCTCTTATATTTTTCCGATTGTTCAATCGTCTCACGAATCTCGGCCTCTACCTCAAGCCTCGGGCGGGCATAATACTCACGAGAGTGAGCGATAATTGCATCGAAATTATCAGCTGGCGAATCCGGAATCGATAGGGTAGTTGCCGAGAATGCCGGCACCTTTTCGCCATTGATAATCATTGAAATCACAAAATGTCGGTTGTTAAGTTGCAGGATATCCGATTCTTCAAAGGTTGGCTCAAATTGTTTGACTAAGACTGGCGCATCATCAGCCGAGACCCTAAATGAAATCGTCGTCCCGACGTTGCCAAACACTGCATCACGCACCGTGTCGGTCATTTGTGCTACATATTGGTTCGCCACGGTGAGATTCAGGCCATATTTACGGGCCTCAGATAGAATCACCGCAAACGAATCGGTTGCGAAGTTCTGGAATTCATCCACATACAGATAAAACGGCCGTCGATCCATTACATCTGGAATATCTGAACGTGACATTGCCGCTAGCTGAACCTTGGTCACAATAAACGACCCTAGAATCGCAGCGTTATCTTCACCAATCAAACCTTTAGATAAGTTTACGACTAGGATTTTACCTTCGTCCATAATCTTGCGGATATCAAAGGACGATTTGGGCTGGCCTACGATATTACGGATAATCGGGTTTGCGGTAAATGCCCCAACCTTATTTAGTACCGGCGCAATTGACTCGTTAACTTGTTTTTCGTTCCACTGACCAAATTCATGTTTCCAGAACTGTAGCACAGTTACGTCTTTACAGTATTCCAAGGTCTCTTTTCTAAACTCTTTATCTGTCAAAAGCCGCGAAATATCGAGTAGAGTCGTCTCTGGTCGATCAAGCAAGGCCAACAGGGTATAACGTAAAATATGCTCAAGTCTAGGGCCCCACGAATCGCCGAACATACGTTTTAGTACCCCAATTACCTCTGAGCAAATGTTCGGTTTCCTAGTAGGATCACTTACTTCGAGCGGATTAAACGCAACAGGGAACGCAGTGTCTGCCGGATTGAAATAAACTACGTCTCCAATTCTAGATTCTGGGATAAATTTCAGGTTATCAATCGCAAAATCCCCATGTGGATCAATGATACAATACCCCTGATTGTAGTAAATATCCGAAAGCGTCAATAGTTCTAGCATGCCACTCTTCCCTGCCCCAGTCTGGCCGATGATATACATGTGTCTCGAACGGTCACGTCGTAGCAATCCGAATTGATGATTGATTCCACGGAAATTCGTTAATCCAAAGGCTGAAATATTCTCGTCATTGGCGGTCTCCCCTGTTAACACCGGTAGTTTTGCCGGCGGTTCAGCAGTTTTAGACGAAGCCCACACGATGTTTGGTGTCTCTACTGAAGTATGTGGTAAATGGTACACCGAAGCAAGTTCTGAGATGTTTAGAATAAAACCACGCGATGAAAATTGACGCATTTTATAGGCATCGAGATCTGACGCATTAAAAGTACCACCAACCTGTTTGAATCCATTTAAGTTTGTAGAATTGTACTGCTTAAATGTTCCAACCAAAGCTTGCATATTGAGTTTGGCGTCTGTGTCATTCTGCCCTAAATAAGCCAGCCGAATCTTTACTTCATAGCCGAGTTTAGTGGCTTTCTCTTCAGCTTTCTCAATTCTTCCCTTGTCACGCTCTGATAATTCTACTGTAACTTCAGACGTAGTTCCTCCAGCTGGTGGACGAAATAGCGCCGCAATTGCTTCCACCATCCAAGTAAAATCAATCCCGGTTCCACCAGTAAAGAATCTTTTACCTGACTTGACTCTTTGAATCCATTTGTCAGTAGTATTCTTGTGCCAATCATCTGGGATCGGTCGTGCTAAAATCTGAATCCACATTTCCTCAGATTTATCCGGACTGAGTTTTGCTAAAGTCCCCGTAATTCCCGCCAGTGGGTCCACCTCAAAATTATCAAAAGTCTTAATCGGCAAAGCCTCATCTTCGACTAAGCCAAGCTCTGTCATATAACTTACTGAATAATTCGCTCGCTGGTCAACATAGTCCTCGTTCATTTTGTAAATCTGTACCGTCGGATATTGTGAATAAATCTGCCCTTCTACAAAGCTTTGCAAAACTTTCGGCACCCACACGTAAAACCGAATTTGCCCAGCAGTAGAGACTATTTCGAACGATAAGTGTTCCTGCACCCCGCCGGAGTTCTTAAGCTCCTGTTTATCACGCAAAATTCCATGTAGACTCGCAAACAATTGCTCTGCCGCCAACTCCTTTTTATCGTTGGTACGCGGTATTTCTAGCATCAACAGTACTGAATCCACATTCAAAACTTTAATTCGATTTAGTTTTTTATAGTTTCGGTAAGTCAAAAATGCCAAAACTGCCACCACTGGAATCCAAAAGATTGGCATAAGAATAAAATGTATAACCGCTTCCATATTTATATTTTATCACGAATTACGCTAAAGTATATAAATTCTTATCAACTTTCTTAAACAACTTCTTGTTCTGTAGATTCAATAGAATCGTAGTCTCCTTAACCTTGCGCACTTTCAAAACTTGCTTCACAATTTCTTCCCTAGTCATCGGCTCATCTGATTTTTCGAGGATTGACTTGATGATATCTGAAATAGTTCCTTTCTTGTATCCCCAAGTAGAAAGAGCATAAATACCTCTCCCAATTAATACAAATCTAGGATCCTTAATCAATTCATTATGAATCGCTTGAACAGTGACATTTTTGCGTTTAAAATTAGATTCTTTAATCTCTTTTGCAATTTCTGAAAAATGCATTGGCTCTTTGTGAGTTTCCAAAATCACAAAAATCTTATCACGGATATTTTTTGGATTCACTGCTGGCCACTTCGCGAGACCCCATACTCCATTCAAAGTAGCAAGAAGTTTAGAAATTGACGCAATAGCCTTAATGTGGTCAGGGTGCTCATAATTTAGCTTGCTGTCAAGCTCATCGAGCGTCATCGGCTGTTTGTTCTTCTTGATGACGTCTACGATTTCATCCACCCGTTCACGAATCACTCGGCTATCACCGTATTCGGCGATTCCTACAGCAGCATGATATCGATCATTTTCCTCTACTACGGTCAGCCCCTTAGCAAAAGTAGCAATAAAATAAATACCGGTTTTTTCGGTAGGAGTAGTTGCCCTTCCATACACTTTATCAGCTAGGTCAGAAAGTCTTGCGACCCTTCCCATCTCAGTCAAATTGCGAATTAATAGTTTTTCGGCTGGGGCGATTTCTGCGATTTCGTTCTCCTCCGCGGAAATTTGGAGACGAATAAGAATGGCTTTTTCTAGTTGTCGGACGCGCTCTCTCGTAATTGACAACATTTCGCCAATTTGTTCAAGAGTTTCTTTAGGTCCGTCTAGCCCGAAACGACGTGACACGATTTCTTTTTCTCGGTCTTGTTCGATGATTTTCAGGCTTCCTGATATTGCATTTTTTAGGATTTCCGCGTTTTGGTCCATCAGTACCTTTCTTAATTCCACCCCTATTAATAATAACAATTTGTACTATAATATCATAGTTTTGCTATACTGTCAACTACGAAATTATCTATTCACTCATATTATTGTACCATACTTTTTACAATTTTGAAAAAAAGTTTTAAACCATAAACATCAAGCCCCGTAACATGTCAAATTATAAGCCCTCTACTTAGTTTTTTTCTTCGTAGTTTTTCGCTTTCCACGCGTGCCACGACGGCGAGTTTTGGTTTTAGGTTTGTTTTCTAGCATCTCCCTAGCTTGTTTTTCAGTGATTTTCTTTGGGTCTGTATCCTTTGGTATTTTAACATTGTTGCGTCGGCCTGGTCCCTTCACATACGGTCCATAAGCCCCGTTAATAATCATTATTTCGCCCCAATCCGCTATAATCGAGTCAACCTTTTTCTGATATAAAGGCAGCGCCTCTTCAAAAGATACAGTATAAGGATCATAATCCTTCATCGGGATATTATATTTCCCGCCTTTAAGATATGGTCCAAACGGTCCACTTGCCGCAATCAACATAGTTCCGTCCGGAGCTTTCCCTAATTCTCTTGGCAAAGCCGGCAACTCTAACTGCTTCAAGGCTTGCTCTAAGCTCACTGTTTTTACGGATTTGCGTTTCGGTAAAGGTGCAAAACGCGGTTTTTCGCCGGCTTCTTTCTCGTTATCGCCGAGCTGAATAAAACCGCCATTTTTCCCTACTTTAGCATAAATCGGTAGTCCGCTTTCTGGGTGGTGCCCAAGTAAACGTGCATTATTATAGCGCTCTACTCCGTCTGCCGCTAACACCGTATCACGAAATGGCTTATAGAAATCTTTCAGCATCTTTACGCGTTCTAATTTCGCATCCGCCACGAGATCCAAATCCTTCTCGATATTTGCCGTAAATTTGTAATCTACGATATTTTTGAAGTTGTCGGTCAAAAATCCCGACACTAATTCACCAATTGGCGTCGGAACGAGCTTTCCTTTATTTGCGCCAAATTTCTCCTTCTCGGTCTTTTGCGTAACTTTACCATTGGTGGCATGAAGTACTACCACCTCTCGCTCTTCACCTTCAGATTCCCCTTTCTCGACATATTTACGCGCCTGAATCGCCGTCATAATTGAAGCGTAGGTGGATGGTCGCCCAATTCCTAGCTCCTCCAGCTTTTTAACCAAAGAACCTTCAGTATAGCGGGCTGGCGGTTTGCTATAGGTTTGTCGCGCTATCAATTCTAGAACATCTACCTCGTCGCCTTTTTTAAGCTTCGGTAGTTCTAGGTCTTTTGCCTTACCATAAACCTTCAAAAATCCATCAAATATCACCACCTCACCTTTCGCCACGAAATCGTGACTGAGACGAATAGTGGTCTTAGCAATCTTGGCATTTGCCATCTGAGTCGCCACTGTTCGTGACCATATTAGATTATAAAGCCGCTTTTCGTAATCATTCTTCCCCGCCGTGGTTTTAAAAATGTCAGTCGGACGAATTGCTTCATGCGCTTCTTGCGCAGAGGCATCCTTTGTCTTAAAATGACGGGTTTTTAAGTAGTTTTTACCGAAATTATCTTCAACGTATTTCGCAATCGCACCGACTGCCTGTGAGGACAGATTCAGAGAGTCCGTTCTGTGGTAAGTAATCAAACCAGCCTGATATAGTCCTTGCGCCGCACTCATCGTCGTGCGTGATGAGAATCCGAGTTTAGAGTTCGCTTCAATCTGTAAAGCCGCAGTGGTGAGCGGCACCGGATTAGCCTTAGTTCCCTCCGCCTCATCAATCCCCTCCACCTTAAATGCCGACTCTGACAGCTTCTCTAATAATTCTCGAATCTTATCTTCATTTTCCGGGGTATTACCGTCATAATTTGCCGTAAATTCTTTATTTTTAACGAAATTTCCTGAAATTTTATAGGTATATTTCGACTCGTGTTTTTCAATTTCCTTCTCTCGTTCCACAATCAATCGTAACGCCGGTGACTGTACTCTACCGGCACTAATCGCGCCTGGCACTTTCCTTCGTACCACATCCGATAAATCATACCCCACTAGCATATCTAGGGTCTGCCTTGCCTGTTGTGAGGACACCATATTCATATCCACGGTTCGTGGGTTCTTGATTGCAGCGTCAAGCGCCGGTTTTGTAATTTCGTGAAAAGTAATCCTAGCGGTGTTTTTTGGCAAATCTAGCACTTCGCATAGATGCCACGAAATAGATTCGCCTTCGCGGTCTTCATCAGTCGCGAGCCAGATTTTATCAGCTTTTTTGGCCTCGCGCTTCAATTCAGCAATAATCTTCGTGTGTTCCGGATCAATTTCATAAGTCACATCAAAAGTAGATTTATCTACCTTCGTATCTTTGCGAATATGCCCTACCGAGGCTAGCACCTTAAAATCGGAGCCTAAGTATTTTTCAATTGTGTGCGCCTTCGCTGGGCTCTCAACTATTACTAAATTTTTCGCCATAATAATATCATAACACATTAGGTCAAGCATAAAGGCAGTATTCTCTAAATAACACAACACATATAGCTTTCACAACCTATGCAACATTTCGGCAGGGGTTCTATAACTTATACCTAAGTGTACACGATGATAGTTATAATAGTCAATATATGTCAGGATTTTATCGTCCATTTTCTTTAATGGTTCGCTCTCTAGGTAAT
>JAFWCN010000009.1 GCA_017536895.1 Candidatus Saccharimonadota bacterium
ATAATCTACGGCGGCCTGATAATCTTCTACATTTAAATCCGGGGAAGTCATGTAACGAGTTTCACCGCCGGATTCGCCAGTAAATGATGGATCGAAAGCTAAGGTCAGAAACCCACGTTCCGCTAAGGTTTGGGCGTAGAGGCCAGATGATTGCTCTTTAACTGCACCGTATGGTCCAGAAATAGCAATTGCCGGCAACTTGCCGTTTCTTTCTTTTGGTTCGTATAAATCTGCCGCTATTTCAATTCCGAAATGGTTTTTGAAAGAAATCTTTTTGTGGTTTACTTTGTCGCTTTTTTCGAATACTTTGTCCCATTCGTTGGTTAGTTGTAATGCCATAAAGGTCTCCTTTTAAAGATATAATTGCTCAATATTCTAGTTACTATTATATCATTGACATTGATATTCTTTTATTTTCTCCATTGTCATTGTTTTAAGCCTCTGCGGTTTCAGTTAAGCCATATATTTTTAAAAGTTCGAATCTCTTTGCCTGTATATGTATATCTCAGAACTCGCAGGGCATCAGTACCGGGTAGTCTTTCTTAGGTATAACCTTGATTTTAGCCGTGTATTCGGGGTGGTCAATACACCAGTCTACAACCATGCATAACCGAATAAGTATGTCTGGTCGCCCCTCACCAACAGGGTCACTAAAGGAAAACTCAGGTTCTAGACACAAATTAAATGGTGATTTAATCTCAAAAATCACCCTTTTTGCGTAGCGGTTATAGAAAAGATTCTTTTATCAAGGCTTCATCTTGAAGCGTACTATAATCTTAATATAATGAAGATTGAAAAATTCAAAAGCGATGACACAAAAGAGTTTAAGTACCTGATGCAGGCGGCTTTTCAGTGTGGCTATGAGTCTATCTTTGGTAAAAGTGATTCTGAAATCTTACCAGAAAAAGACGTTGACCGCGACCTAAAAAAGCCTAACTCGCACGCTTATGCTATGATGGACCAAAACGCAATTGTTGGCGGAGCCATAATTACTATAGATGATAAAACTAGCCAGGGCGAATTAGATTTTCTGTTCGTTAAGGTCGGTATTCAGGGCAAAGGTATCGGCCAACGGATTTGGCAAGAAATTGAAGCTATGTATCCAAATATAAAAGTCTGGAAAACCTGCACGCCATATTTTGATAAGAGAAATATCCATTTTTACGTCAATAAACTAAAATTCAAAATCGTTCGCTATTTTGAACATGAAGAGCCCAATGACGAGCAAACAAATCACGACTTCGAAAAAGAAGGCGGGATGTTTGAATTTGAAAAAATCATGAATGAATAACCTAGAAGTCGACTTTCATTTGCTCACCTTTGAATTCAACCAAAACATTGTGATTATCACCTCTAATGGTATAGAAAACTGTATCTTTCAAAGTTGGTAGATTTTTATTTTGCAAATTAAGTTTTGAATCATAAGATGTACCTGGAAGTATCGGACCCTCTGTCAACCGATACGCCATCCATGGCACATTACGACCAAAAGTTGATTTAATCAAACGATGAATGATACAGTAATTTTCGTTTGGCATGTGAGTGATCACCGGCGTATAGCCGATTTGTCCGCCAATTTGGAGATTTTTAGTATTACTGCTCAACTTGGGCAATAACTCGTTCAAATCGCTAATCACCATATTCACTTGCATATTGCGATAGTCGTTTTGTTCTTTCAGGGCGTTGCCATAAGTAAAAGCAAACACAAAGAAACACCAAGCCAGCACAAAAACTGGCACTGTGGCTAGTTTTTGCCAACCACGCTCCGAAATAATATATACCCCCGCTACTGCAATCAAAGAACCAATTGCGTACATTGCTCTGGTCGCATAAAGCGGTTTAGCTAACGCCGAGTAAGGAGCATAAATTGCAATTAGCATCAATAATAATCCAACAACCGCTACGAATACAGCTAAAATTTTGTTTTGTCTACTACGCATAGTAAATAGCAATACAAAGCAGAGTCCAATAATACCAATTAGCACCAACCACAGTAATTTAAAATCTGTAACCACAAGATTAAAGTATTGATCTAAATGTTTAACGAATTCCGAAAGGAAAATGTTAAGTTCTGGTATATCATTTGATACGTAAGATTCTTTTGGAATCATCAAGAATTTCGAAAAAACCAGCATGACCAACAAAAACCCAGCACCCGACCAAACTAAAAATTTTAAACTCTCTCGCCAACTCGTCTTTCCGCCTTCGTTCCAGTCCTTCAATCCCAAAAACAACATTAACACCAAAAATATACCCGCCGAAGCCTGATAAGTCATGCACATTCCCCCTAAAGAAAGCACTAACACTGTCATATAAATAGTGCGTGATTTTTTACGAAAGATTAGCGGAAAAACCGCAAACAAAACCGAAAGCGCCATATACGGAGCATCGTATTGATACGAGAGGCATTCCAAAAAATATGGGCAAAGCCCTAAAGGCACTACTGCAATTACTCGCCAAATCCACCGCGTCCATTTTTCTTTGAACACTTCTTTTCCCGAAACTAAACAAATCACTATCACGCTAGCCACCGCCAAAAATCCCACTGCAATAATTTGTGGCAAAGGCGCAATATTAGATAAATAATTATCAGCATGCAGCCCATGCGACAAAATTGTACTAAGATACCTACTAAACCCCGCCCAACCAGCATAGCCGTAGCTGGTGCGAGCGATGTCGTCGGCATAATGCACGCCCGCGAGCAAAATCGCCGAAATCGCCACAAGATAAATCAAAAACAACACAACAAACGGTTTTAATAAATAACGACGCTCATACGTAAACTTATAAAACTCAGCAGTTAATCGTTTAATCTGTTTTTTAATTTTCATTTTGCCACTCCTTTACGTAATCGCGATATGTCATAAACTTATTTTTACCCGTATTTAATTTTTCAATCAACCAATCCAGCCGTTCGACCAACTTTTCGCCGCTATTTTTAGCGATATACCAAGACGCCCTAAAGTCGCCAAAATCGGTAAACTCCCACGGATGGAAATAGGTCGTGAAATAATCTTGCCTTTTTAAAACCGACTTTGCTAGGCCTAGATAAAAATGCTTCGGGAATAAATGTAAAGCCAGCCAAAACATCGGGATGCGCAAAAAAGTTGCCGCCGATGCCGGAACTTCAATCATGCCAGATTTAATAAAAACTCTCCTCGGAATCTTGAAATTATTATATCGCCCAGGCACAAACGCCGGATTCACGCTAGAATCATACAAATACCCCTGACGTTTTAGTTCTTTATGGCTCACTTTAAACATTCGTGGCTGACGATAACCGCTAACTTTTACTCCAGCGACTTGCTCAACGATTTTTTTAGACTTCTCCGGGTCAGTTTTACTAGGGCAAAAATGGTCCACCCCATGGCAAGCAATTTCATGTCCAGCTTTTTCTATTTTCTTAACTAACTCCGGATTAGTTTTAGCAAAATTTCCGGTAATAAAAAAAGTCGCCCCGACTTGATGCCGAGCCAAAATTTTGAGGATTTTTTTTGTTCCCGCGCTAGAAATTTTTACTCCCTCTTCCAGTGAAATATCTTTCCCTTTTTCGCGAGGCAAATCGAACTCTTCAATATCGAAACTAAGTAAAATTTTATTTTTTGCCATTTTTTAACCCTACTGATTTGGCTTTGCTAACTGTATAGAGTGGACGATTTTTGGCCTCGGCATGAATTTGGGAAATATATAGCGCCGTTATAGCTTGCGAAATTAACACTAGCCCCACCAAAAACGCCACAAACAAACTCACAGCCACCCCGCCACCCCATTCTAACTTTAAAGGATCGCCTAGAATATATTCTTGGATTAATTGGAATAAACCCGGCGCAAATGTAACTGCCATGATAAATAAACCAATGTAGCCAAAAGCAATCAAAGGCGTACGTGAAGCCGACACAATACTATCACCAGCCAAAGCTGCGAGTTTTTTAATGCCGTAAGTTGGCTTGCCATTAATACGATCTTTAGTTTGGACTTCGATATACTCTTGCGAGTAGCCCAGCCAACCAATCAAACCACGTGTTAATCTATTATGCTCGGTAAATTGGTTAAACTCATCTACCACTTCTCGGTCTAATAACCTAAAATCCATTTCACCTTCGACGATGTTTTTATCGCCAACTTTACGCATCAAAGTATAATATAAATGTGAACCTAATTTATGTTCAGTGGTATTCGAACCTCTGAGGGCGGTCACAATCTTAGCGCCTTTTTGCCATTTTTCAACCATTTTAGGGATTTCTTCAGCGGGGTGCTGACCGTCGGCATCTATCATAATTACAGCATCGCCCTCGGCTTCTTTCAGACCAGCCGTCAAGGCAATTTCTTTGCCAAAATTTTTCATCAAAGCGACTATTTTCACGATGATTTGTCGCGGGAATTTACAGCCCTTGATTATTTCTAAAGACTGGTCGGTCGACCCGTCATCTACGATGACGATTTCTATGTTTTCCTTAAGCTTTTCTAACACAGGAACCAGTTCATCCTTCAAAAAGCTCTGAATTCCAGCCGCCTCATTATAAACCGGTATCACCACCGAAACCAACTTTTTCATAGGTTAATTATAACATGTATTATAGGTTATAAATGCTATAATTATGAAGTGGGAACTAAGATTACGACAGCACGTGTTAGTAAATTTGCCGTTATTGGCGTTATTTTAGCACTATTTAATTTTGTCATTTATACTTTTTTAGCACGTGTTGTTTTTAACAATAATGAGTTGCTTTGGGTGGATAGTATTATTTCTTACTTGCTGGCTACTATTCTTGCTTTTATTCTACATTCAAAAATTACTTGGCGCGAACGCATCGTGACAAAGCATAATAAAGTGATGTTTTTTGTATGGAATGGTGTAACAGCCGTGGTTATTAGTCCATTGTTTACATGGCTTTTTGCGCAGATAAAACTATTTTACGGATTTCTTTTTGGCATTTCTAGTGCTTTGCATCTTCCGTTTGATTATAATTTTGTTGAAAGCACGACGATTTTTATTCTTGTTAATATCGTCACAATGGTTTTGAACTATCTTTTTTATGATAGACTTGTTTTTCAAGAAAAACGTAGAGCTATAGATGATCCAACCAATAAATAAACTCATAATCTTTATAACGGAAGTTCATTGCTGTATATAATGGCGGTTATGGAAAAGAATAACTTAATTAGAACTGGATAGCCTTATCAGATATTCTTTGACACCAATTAGAATTTTTATTTTTTCATTATTACATTAAACTCCTTGATATGATTATACATAAGTTTTATAGCAAATACAATATTATGATTGTTAAATGAAATCAACAATTGCCATAGGTGGGTCGTAATATGATATAATGAAATTAATATTAGAAAGGGAGAGTATGGATAATAAAGAAATCTATAAGCGAACTTTAACGTTTTCGCTGAGGCGATTGGCATGGGATGTGATGTCGATTGTCGTTATTATAATCTTAGCTGCGGCTGGATTTATTTTGGCAGACAAATTTGCTAGTAACGGACTAGTCGGTTTAGCGATCGGTATAGTAATAGGTATTATTATTGTGGCGATTGCATCGCACTTTGTGGCTTATCTCTTCAAGGCGGGACAGATTGCGATGATGACACAGGGTGTATCAGAAGGGAAGTTACCGAATGATGTGTATGCTGCGGGTAAGAAAGTTGTAAAAGAAAGATTCCTGACAGTGGCGGCATACTATGCGGCAACCAGTGTGATTAAAGGCATCTTTGAACAGATTGGTAATGCGATCACGTCAGTTGGTAGAGCAGTTGGCGGCGATGCTGGTGGAGCTGTAGGTGGTACGATTTCAGGTGTAATTCAGACGATTGTAGGATACCTTTGTGATTGTTGTCTTGGTTGGGTATTTTATAAGAAGAATGAAAAAGCTGGAAAAGCAACACTTGAAGGGGCAGTATTGTTCTTTAAACACGGCAAGACGTTTGCAAAGAATATGGGCCGGATGTTTGGTATGAGTTTAGTTTCGTTCGTATTGATTGGTGGGGTATTTTTCGGAATTACTTATCTTATTACGATGGCATTTCCAGATGCGTTTGAGGCTTTGAGAGTATCGTTAGTTGACGTGTTTAGTTCAGAGGGTAATGAGGTGCCAGCATTCCTATCTAATGCACAAAATGTGATGTTAATAACGGCTGGTATTGGCGGTGTAACAATGTGGGCCATCATCCATTCAGTATTTGTACGACCGTTTATCCTGGTTGGAGTGTTGCGTAACTTTATTGAGTCTGGTAAGAGCGAAAAAATCACTGAATCTGACTTTGATGAATTAGACAAGAAATCGACAAAGTTTAAGAAATTACACGCTGAAACAAAGGCTTAAAAGACGGCACACAATTTTTATTCCATTGTGTTATAATAGGGGTATTATCAAGTTAACGGAGATTTTGATATGTGTGGAATTGTGGGTTATGTGGGGGACAAAAATGCACAAGATTTTCTAGTGTCAGGATTGAAACGATTGGAATATCGGGGATATGATTCAGCCGGAATTGTGACTTTAGATGCAAGCGGTAAACCAACTTTAGTGAAAACTAAAGGTAAAATTATAGATTTGGAAGAGAAATTAGCTCAGAATAAGCGAGATGATAAGATTGGGATTGGTCATACACGATGGGCGACACATGGTGAACCAAGCGAGACAAATGCGCATCCACATCAAGTAGGTGACATTTTCTTAGTGCACAATGGTATTATTGAAAATTATAAAGAATTAAAGAAGGCATTGTCTAAATACGATTTTAAGTCAGAGACTGACTCGGAAGTATTAGCAGCTTTAATTGATTCATTTTACGAGGGTGGTAAGTATCCTTTAGTCAATGCGGTAGTGCAAGCGTTGAAGTTAACCAAGGGTACTTATGGAATCGCGGTGATTTCAACTAAAAACCCGGAAGAAGTTGTAGTAGCTCGAGCTGGTTCACCACTAGTGATTGGTGTTGGGCATGGGGAGACTTTGATCGCTTCAGATGCTTCGGCCTTACTAGGTCACACTAAGCAAGCAATTTATCTGAATGATGGTGAAGTAGCAACCATTACTAAGAACAGTGTGGAAATCAAGACTTTGAATGCGGAACCAGTGTCGGCCAAGGTAGAAGAAATTGAAACGAGCCTCGCAGCTATTCAAAAAGATGGCTATGATCATTTCTTGCTAAAAGAGATCATGGAGCAACCAGAATCTTTGAAAGAAACTTTACGTGGTCGCGTAAAGATCAAAGATGGCATGGTGATGCTAGGTGGACCGGGATTGTCTGAGAGCGAACTAAGAAAAATAAAGCACTTAGTAATTGTGGGCTGTGGTACAGCATACAATGCTGGGCTTTTGGCTTCTTATTACATTGAACAATTTGCTCCGGAAGTAACGGTAGAAGTAGTGATTGCAAGTGAGTACCGTTATCGTCAAGCATATATTCCGAAAGATTCAGTGGCCTTGATTGTTTCACAATCTGGTGAAACGGCAGATACTTTAGCATGTCTGCGTGAAATCAAGAAACAGGGAATTAAGACTATCGGAATCGTAAACGCAATTGGCTCAACGATTGCACGCGAAGTAGATGGTGGTACTTATGTTCACGTGGGGCCAGAAATTTCTGTAGCTTCGACCAAAGCATTTACTTCACAAGCGGTAGCGATGATAATGTTTGGATTAACGATTGCACAGGCTAAGGGCGTCAGGACTAATATTTTGAGACCGTTTGTAAACGAAATATCTAAATTACCAGAGAAGATTCGCGAAGTTCTAGATGAATTTAACGAGCCAGTAAAGAAATTAGCAGAGAATTATAAAGATTATGATCACGCGATTTATTTGGGACGAGATACGGCTTATCCAACAGCGATGGAAGGCGCTTTGAAATTAAAGGAAATTTCATACATTGATGCAAATGCTTATGCGTTTGGAGAGTTGAAACATGGACCATTGGCACTAGTAGATGACCGTTTCTTTGAATTTGCTTTAGTCCCAGAGGGCGAATTGTATGATAAAGCAGTGTCAAATGTTCAAGAAGTACTAGCACGAGGCGGGCACGTAATCGTCGTGACAAATAGCAAGGAATTTGATTTGCCGGTGGAAAACGTAATAAAAATTAAGAGCGATATTGAACTCTTAGCACCAATATTAATGAACCTAATTGCGCAACTGTTTGCTTATTATACGGCATTAGCTAAAGGACTAGATGTAGACCAGCCGCGGAACCTTGCTAAATCTGTTACAGTAGAGTAAAATTAGAGTATGCGGAAGAAATCCGACTATATTTTACGAGTTTTGTTGATTATTGGGGATGCGCTAGCGCTGATTTTATCGTTTGCGATGGCCTATTTCATCCGAGTAAAGGTTGACCCCAGACCATGGACATTCGAATTTCAGTTTTTTGATTTCGTGAGAACAGTAGTACTACTGGTGCCGATTATGTTGATCATCCTAGCAGCGTTAGGTTTGTATCGCAAAAATATTTTCCTGGGGAGTTCGCGTTTACCGGAAAGAGGACGGTTGGTTTTGGCGGCAGTGCTATCAGTAGCGGCGTTAATTGTGTATGATTTCTTTGTGGGGGAAGATTTATTCCCAGTAAGGGTAATGGCATTAACCTCGGTATTGCTGTCGTTTATTTTCCTATTAGTGGAGCGTATTATTGTGCGTTTTGTTGTTAGACAAATTTTTAAGAATGATTACGGAGTAAAACGAGCAATTATTATCGGTAATTCGAAAAATACGGAA
Source organism: Candidatus Saccharimonadota bacterium (assembly GCA_017536895.1). GTDB lineage: Bacteria > Patescibacteriota > Saccharimonadia > Saccharimonadales > Saccharimonadaceae > Nanosyncoccus. The sequence goes on from JAFWCN010000009.1 coordinate 8,724, forward strand.
TATTTAGCAGACTATATGACTACAACTCCGGAAGCAGGGTATCGTTTAGTGGGTATTGTGGCTTCGAAAAAATACATTCCGAAAGATTTAAAAACGCATCAGTATTCGTCGCTTAAGGATGCTCTAAAGAAAACGAAGGCGGATGTGATTTTTCAGACAGATGAAAAGTCTACAGAATATGTGTATAAACAAACTGTGGAGAGGCACATGTTGTATTACTATGTGCCAAATGAAACAGCGTTGTCGTCGCATTTTGGAGACATGGAATTAATTGGGGCGACGCCAGCGGTACTGGTATTAACAACGCCGCTAACTGGTGGTTATGTGATTATCAAACGGGCATTTGATTTGTTTGTGGCTATATGTGGTTTGATTATTGGGGCGATTCCGATGTTGATTGTGTGGATTATTATAAAATGCAACGATTTTAAATGTCCAGCAATCTATAAAGATGAACGTTTAACACGATATAATCGAAGGTTTAAATGTTACAAGTTTCGGTCAATGAAACCGGAATATAATGGCATGACGGCGGAAGAAGCTTTTATTAAGATGGGTAAGCCAGAGCTAATTTCTAAGTATCGTAAAGGTGGAGATTATCTGAAAGATGATCCACGAATTACCAAATTTGGACATTTCATCAGAAAAACTTCATTAGATGAGCTACCACAGTTATTTAATATCTTAAAGGGTGATATTTCTTTGATTGGGCCACGGGCGTTACTGCCTGGAGAACTACGGGATTATGGTGATAGATCGTTGATTTTGACAGTAAAATCGGGTTTAACGGGGTTTGCACAGGTGTCTGGGCGACGCGATATTCCGTTTGAGGAGAGACGAGCACTGGATATTTATTACGTAAGAAATTGGTCTTTGATGCTAGATGCACAGATTTTCTTTAAGACGATTGTATCGGTACTAAAAAGGGATGGTGCAAAGTGAAAGTTGCGTTAGTATGTGATTGGCTAACGAATGTAGGTGGGGCGGAGAAGGTATTGCTAAAAATACACCAGATGTATCCAAAAGCGCCAATTTACACTTCGAAATATGATCCAAAGGGAATCAGTTGGTTTGACGATGCTGACATAAGAACGGGGTGGTTACAGAAATTCCCGACTGGAATGAGACGAATACTGGGGCCGTTTCGACAGAGATATTTTTCGCGTTTAGACTTATCGGAATATGATTTGATTATTTCGATAACAGGGGCGGAGGCTAAGTCAGTGAAATCCGGTCGAAAGCTTCACGAACGGGGAGTTAAGAACGTGAAGAACCCTAAAGGGATACATATTTCTTTCTGTCACGTTCCAACTCAGTACTATTGGCAAATGTATGATGACTATATCAAGAATCCAGGATTTGGTGTGCTGAACCCATTTGTGAGATTTTTCTTTAGATTGATGGTGAAACCGCTAAGAAAAGCAGATTTAAAGGCGGCACAAAATCCAGATTATTATGTGACGATTTCTAATTACGCAAAAGAACAGATAAAGAAATATTATGGGAGGGAATCAGTTATTGTTAATCCACCGGTAGATGTGAAGACTTTTAAGAGGTCAAACGGTGGAAAACCTGTGGAAAACTTTTATATTGTGACTGCAAGGCAGGTGAATTGGAAACGATTGGATTTGGCGGTGAAAGCATGCATGATGACACAGCGGAAATTGGTGGTAATTGGTGAAGGTCCAGAACATAAAAAATTAGTAAAATTAGCCGCAGGATCGGGTTTGGTGGAATTTCTGCCGGTGATGGAGAAGGCCGAACTGGTGAAATATTTAGAGAAGGCAAAGGGGTATTTGTTCCCTAGTTTGGAACCGTTTGGAATTGCACCAGTGGAAGCTTTGGCAGCTGGTTGTCCGGTGATTGCTTATGCTGAGGGTGGATCTCTTGATTATATTCATGATAAGAAAAATGGGATATTGTTTAAAGAACAGACAGCTAAGTCTTTGGCAGAGGCGATTTTGAAATTTGAAAAGATGAAATTTAATCGAGAACGAGTGGCAAAAACAGCGGTGAAATATGATGAAAAACGATTTGATAAGGAGCTAAAAGATTTCATCAAGAAGTGCGAGAAGAAGAATGCAAAAAACGACAAAAAATAGATTAGAGCAAGTGTTTAGAGGGATGATTTATATATTGCCTGGGGTGTTGTTTTTTTCATATCAGCCATTGATGCATTTTGGTAGTAGTGAGTCGATGAATTTTGAAATATCGTTACCACTTGTGTGGTTGGTATTATTTGATGTGTTAGTTCTAATAATGAGTTGGCAGAAACGAGGCTTCTGGAAAGGGATTTTACAGAGATGGATGTGGCTATTATTGCCACTTTGGCTAACGATTTCGGTGCTGTGGTCACTGAATTCAATACGAGGATTATTGACGGTAGGAATAGTGTGGTTACTGTATTTTGCGATTTATGGATTTTTCGAACTGAGAAAGGCGTTTGATAAGAAGGGTTTTAGAGATAATTTTTGGAAGGTGTTTTTCGGATCTTCCCTAGTAATATGCGTTTGGTGTTGGGTTCAGTGTATTTTAGATTTAGTAGGGGTGCCAAGAGAAGCTAGTTTGATGTGTGAAGGATGTGTAAGTGGAATGTTCGGATTCCCGCATCCGGATGGATTTGCGATAGAGCCACAGTTTATGGGGAATTTGTTGCTTGCACCAACAATTATAGCAGGGTGGTTGATGCTTTGCTCGCGGCCGCGTCCGGCCGGCCCGTCGCCACGGGCGGCCGGCGCTAACTCTCGTGCTGCCGCGCTCCGAAATGCCGCTTCGCCAAAGCATCATACCACCCTTTCCGATTGCAATTTTCGCAAGCCTATTATCGTATTATTATTTTTTGTTTTGTTAGTAACTCTGTTTCTGACGTTTTCGAGAGGAGCAATTTATGCATTCTTGATAGCGATGGTGGTGATGATAATTTGGAGAATAACCCAATCACGCAAGTGGAAGGCGCTGTTAGTGTGGCCAGTGATAATACTGGCGTTCCTCTTTACTTTGAATGCGCAGGGGATTATGGCGGCAGCAAGTTCGACTAATGACACATATAAAACGGGTGTAGCAAAAGTACTTAACCATTTATCCTTAGGAGTAATAGATATACGCGACAATGCGGTGCCGGTGGAGGAAACAGAAGTCAATGAGGGCTCGACGAGCGATAATCAAGCGGGTGAGGCTACGTTTAGTGGTTACGTAGCGGAATCAACCGACACGAGGTTAAGGTTATCAGATGCAGCGGTAAAAATATGGTCACAGGATTTTGCGACGGCGATGTTTGGGGTAGGATTGGGGGGAGCAGGACAGGCACTATACATTAATGATTTATCGCCGGCACCAAAAGAAATCGTGCAAAACCAATATGCTTCACTATTGTTAGAGATAGGCGTCATAGGGGTAGTTTTAGTGGTATTTAGTTTAGTTATGGTGCTAAAAGTATTTTGGAAAAGTCCTTTGAAAGTAGTACTAATATGCTTATTAATAGCGTATGGTATTTCGCTCTTGTTCTTCTCAGGGTTACCTAATGCCCTGCATATTTATCTGTTGCCAGCGTTAATTTATTCGATTGGCTTGCGGAAGAAATTAGTGTCGTAAACTTCAGCACCTTTGTGCTTGTAAAATTCCTGCGAGGCCTCGCGACCGTTGCCACAAGTAAATTCAAGATTTTTGCAGCCTTTTTCTTTGGCCCACTCTAACATAGCGTCCCATAATTTACCGCCTACGCCTTTACCACGGACGTTGCTATCAGTAACAAAATCTTCGAGATAGGCGTTTTTGCGGATACCAGGGCCCATAGTGACGGAAAGGGTAGCGATACCTAATATTTCGCCATCTTCTTCGGCAATGAGCATGTCATGCCAAGGGGAAGCGATAATGTCTTTGAACCATTCTTCAGGGATTTCGCCTTTATCTTTACCGCTGCGCGATAGTTGAATGAGTAATTCACGAACGCGTTGAGCGGTAGCTGGGGTGTATTCTTTTAATGTAGTGATAATCATAGGGTTTCTCCTAATTTAGTTTTTAATTCATTAGCTAACTGTTCAATAGCTTTGGCGTCGTTGCCCCACATGGTAATGCGGATTAAATTCTCGGTGCCGGAAGGGCGAACTAACAGGCGGCCGGCTACGGGTTTTAATTTCTGATCATATTCTAGTAAGAGCTGTTTGGCTGCAGCTTTATCCTTCAAAGCTTGCTTTTGATCGGGGGTTGCTTCCATGTTGAGGATGATTTGAGGGAATTTGGTAATGATACTGGCGAGAGCGTGCAAAGATTTATTAGATTCTGCAACGGCTTTGGTAGTTACGAGAGCGGTCAACATGCCGTCGCCGGACGTATGACCAGGGAGAATGACATGGCCGTTTTGTTCGGAACCGATTTTGATGTTTTGTTCAATCATGGCGGCGACAACGTTAGGATCACCAACAGCGGTAATTTCAGCATGTATATTAGCGTCTTTAGCCCAATTCAAGAGACCTTGGTTGGCCATAACAGTAGTCACAATACCATCTAGGCCAAGGTATTGAGAGAGGAAGGCAAGCATTTCGTCACCATCTACCTCATTACCTTCGGCATCTACACCGAGACAACGATCGCCATCACCGTCGAAAGCAACACCGAAATCTAAATGTTTTTCGGTGACAAGTTGTTTAAGAGCGTCAAGATGAGTACTACCACAATCTTTATTTATTTCAGTGTTATAGTTGGGCTGACAATTAATAAGTTCTACTTTGGCACCGAGTTTTTCAAAGATAGTCTTATTCACAACGCTAGTGGCGCCGTTAGCGCAGTCCATACCGATATGGAGATGGCTAAAGTCGGCTTGGCCGATGTAATCTTCGAGGTGCTTGATGTATAAATCGAGAGCTTCAGTATGCAAATCTTCTCGGTCGGTAAGAGAAGCTGGCTCGTAGGAAAAATTTGGATCTTCGAGAGCGGCTTCAATGGCTTGGCGTCCTTTTTCACAAAGTTTAGCGCCTTGAGTTTCTCCTCTTTCAAAAACCTTAATGCCGTTATCGGTGTAAGGATTGTGAGAAGCGGTGACATCAATAGCGAAGTCAAAGCCCATTTCATAGAAACAATAATTGATGCCTGGGGTGGGGAGAACGCCGGCGATGCTGTATTCAATGCCAAAAGTTTCGCAAGCGATTGCCAGATCTTGAATGATCCATTCGGAAGATTCTCGCGTGTCACCGGCGAGGAATATTTTAATATTGTCACCAGCGTAGTTAGTAATGCCTTTGATGATGCGAGCAAGAAAATCAGCATTGAAATTTTCGGCTTTACTACGGATGCCATCAGTACCGAATTTATGCATTTTGTGAATTCCTTTCGATTTGTTTGATTAATACTTTTAACGTAAGAGTAACATCTTTGGTGGTGCTACCACGAGAAAGATCAGCAAGAGGGGTGGCAAAGCCTTGAATCATGGGGCCAGCAACGGTAAAGCCACCAAAGCGTTCCATGGCTTTGTATAGAATATTGCCAGAATTCAGATCTGGAGTGATGAGAATGTTGGCTTGGCCTTTGATGACTGATTCAGGGTATTTTTTGGCAGATATTTCAGGGATGATAGCCGTGTCTAATTGCATTTCGCCACCGATGAGCCAATCGGGGTGGTTTTGACGGATTTGGTCAATGACGAAATGGATTTTCTCAAGATCGGGATTTTTACCGCCAGAACCGTTGGTGGAATAAGAAAGCATGGCGATTTTAGGCTGTTTGCCGGTGTATGCAATGAAGGTTTCGGTAGTATCTTCGACGATGGTGTAAAGCTGTTCCTTATTGGGGAGTTTATTGACTCCGCCGTCGGCAAGAGCGTAAATTTGGTCACCTTTCTCGCAGATAAAAGAACTAGAAAAGAAGTCTGATTTAAGGGGAAGATTGTCCTTCATAGCAATTAGAACGTCGCGTGAGGAGTAATCTAGACCCGAAAGAATAGAGTCGGCTTGACCTTGATTTAGTATTTCGGTAGCGTGTACTAGATTGCCCGCAGACAAAAACTCAACTTTAGGAAAGTTTTGTATGGCCTTTTGAATGGTTGGATTATTTAGTTCTGGTATGATGATTTTCATAGGTATATTATAACACAGAGAAGGCAATTGTTCATCAAAATACCCCCTGTTTCGGGGGCATTTTGATAGGGAAGAATAGAGACTATTTATCTACGACTTCGCCTTCGACGGGTTCGTCGTCGGATTTGTCATCTGATTTAGCGTCTTCAGATTTAGGCGCATCGTTGGCTTGAGCTTGATACATCTTGGCACCGATAGGCATGATGCGATCGCTTAATTCCTTAGTAGCTGTTTCGTAGGCGTCCTTGTCGGCTTTGTCGTCGTTAAGAACTTTTCTAGCTTCTTCAACGGCTTTCTTAATGGTGTCTTTATCTTCGTCGCTGATTTTGTCTTTGAAGTCGTTAGGCATTTTTTCAGCTTGATAGATAGTATTTTCTAGGTGGTTTTTTGCGTCGACAGAATCCTTCTTTTTCTTGTCTTCTTCAGCGTGAGCTTCGGCTTCCTTTTGAGCTTTTTCGATATCGTCTTTACTCATGTTACCGGAGTTTTGAATGGTGATAGATTGCTCTTTACCAGTACCTTTATCTTTAGCAGTAACGTTAAGAATACCGTTAGCATCGAGATTGAAGGTAACTTCGATTTGAGGTACGCCACGAGGAGCTGGGGCAATGCCGTCTAAAATGAAGCGACCGAGAGATTTGTTGTCAGCGGCAAATTCGCGTTCGCCCTGAAGGACGTGGATTTCTACCTGTGGTTGGTTGTCTGATGCGGTGGAGAATACTTCGGATTTACTAGTAGGAATAGTAGTATTACGATCGATTAACGGAGTACGAACACCGCCCATAGTTTCGATACCTAAGGTTAATGGGGTAACGTCTAAGAGCAAGATATCCTTAACATCACCTTGCAGAACGCCACCTTGAATGGCTGCGCCTACGGCTACGACTTCGTCGGGGTTAACACCTTGCATTGGGTCTTTACCAAAGATAGATTTAACTTTTTCGACTACAGCTGGCATGCGGGTCATACCACCGACCATGACGATTTCGTCAATGTCTTTAGTAGCAAGTTTGGCATCTTTTAAGGCTTTTTCTACTGGTTCAGCGAGACGGCTCAAAAGAGGCTCGACTAATTCTTCGAGTTTGGCTCGGGTTAATGTGTACTCAAAGTGTTTAGGACCGTCGGCATCGGCAGAAAGGAAGGGAAGGTTGATGTCGGTAGAAGTGCTACTTGAGAGCTCTTTCTTGGCTTTTTCGGCCTCATCTTTAACGCGTTGCATAGCAGCAGCGTCACTTTTAATGTCGATACCGGATTCTTTTTTGAATTCGTCGACGAGGAAGTTGACGATTACATTATCAAAATCTTCACCACCGAGGTGAGTGTCACCGTTGGTAGACATCACTTCGAAAACACCGTCACCAAGTTCGAGAATAGATACATCGAAAGTACCGCCACCAAGGTCGAAAACGACGATTTTTTCGTCTTTTTTAGATTCGAGACCGTAAGCTAAAGCGGCGGCAGTGGGCTCGTTGATGATACGTTTTACTTCTAGACCGGCGATTTTTCCGGCATCTTTGGTAGCTTGGCGCTGTGAATCGTCGAAGTAGGCTGGTACGGTGATGATAGCTTCAGTTACTGGTTCACCGAGAAAAGCTTCAGCGTCAGCTTTGATTTTACTGAGAACCATAGCTGAAATTTCTTCTGGGGTATATTCTTTGCCGTCCATTTCTACGGCAACGCCGTTACCTTTTTTGACGATCTTATAAGGACTGATTTCGGTGTCGCGTTGAACTTCCTTGTCGCTAAATTTGCGACCAATAAGACGCTTAATGCCATAAATAGTGTTCTTAGGATTGGTAACACGCTGACGTTGAGCGACTTTACCAACTAAGCGTTCGCCTTTTTTGGTGACGGCAACTACAGATGGGGTAGTGCGATCGCCTTCAGCGTTAGTGATGACCTCTGGTTTACCGGCAACCATATATGCAAAGGCACTGTTGGTGGTACCAAGGTCAATTCCGATGATTTTACTCATAATTATTCCTCCATGAATTATTTAAATTTCGTTGATTTCGTTAGCACTCGTTGTGCTAGAGTGCTAAACTTATCTCTATTGTAGCACGCTGGCACTGTAGTGTCAAGAGTGCTAATACAGGGGCGGGGAGGGGAAAACGGAGAAATGTTGATAAAAATGGGCGGAAATGCGTAAAAAATGCATGAAAATGCTTAATGGGTGGGTAAAATGCGGTATAATAGGGGTATAGCGATCTACGATTGTCCTTATTTGGACAGCACTTTATTGTAATTCGGCATAAAGCATGTTTAAGACAGCTTAAATGGCATCGTTCAGGGCCTTGGTTGTTTTAAAGCTTTATGCTGTCCGACAATTGTGGATCGCACCCTGAGCGGTGCCATTTTTAATAGGAGATATATGGCCGCCATGGGAGGATTAATAACCAAATGGAGGTCTACATGAAGATGTCTCAGACATTAAACAAAATCACATCTTCTCAACGGGTCCTGTCGCCACTTTTCCCCTATTCTCGTTTGCCTTTGGCAATTCGCGTCCCAAGGGGCGAGCAAGCTCGAATGGGGTCCCCCAAGTGGCGCCACCCGTTGATGTTTGTTGCGTCATTATTCCTCCTAGCATCCCCATTCTTCTTTAGTAATCTAGACACCCACGCTGCAGACAGCATCACCGTCTCCATCTCCGGCAACCCATCTATTACTGTAGCACCATCAAGTACTGGTACCTTTGCAGATAGTGGTAATATCAACATTAGTGTATCCAATGCTCCTGCTTCTGGCTATACCTTAGCCATTACTGGTGGTGGTAATACTAGCCTTACTGGCACCACAGATAGCACTAAATCTATCACTTCCATCTCCTCAGCCATAGATCAAAATACCTTCAATATTAATACCAGCTACAATAACAAATGGGGCTATAAACCCAGTATGCACTATAATACCAGTACTGAACAAAGAGCCTCTAACACTAACTATCTCCCCTCCCCCACTGATACTGCAGACATTATAGACATCACAAGTGATAGTTCTAGCAATAACTATACTTTGTCTATTGGCGCTAGAGTCACCAGTGACTTAGGCTTCCAGACTTATGAAAACAATACCTTCGTCATTACTGCTGTAGGTAACTCTCATGTCCTAGACTGTGACCCTACCAAGCTCTGTGTAGAATATGAGGGTAATGGCTTGACTTATGATGGGGAGACACTGAACCGAGTTAATTATAATTCTACCACTACTCACATATCCACAACCAAATATTCCCATACACCAAATATCAGCGATGACGGCATAGTAAATGGTAAGTATGATGACTACAGCACTGGAAAAGATCTTACTGACGTAATTACTATAGATGGCGCATCATCTCTCCATGTCAAAATTACTTATGCTACAGAAAGTACCTCCTATGACTGGGCGGTCATCTGGGCTGGTAATTATCCAAATAATTCTGCTAAAAACAACTATTCTTCAGGAATTACTTGTGATGGGGCAGGACCAAAGTTGGGTGGCACTACACAAACTACTAAAGAATGTGATATTTCTGGCGATACTGTCACTTTTGGGTTCTATAATGATACGTACATAGCGTCATCTGGTACGTATGGCTACTACGCCGTTATTACTGCAAACCCTGCCATCACGCGTTCTGTCGCTTCCGGTGAATACGCCACTCCTACTGACGAAGGCGCCATCTTCCACGGTTGGTCCACCACCCAGACTACTCCAGGCAGTGGTCTGCCTAGCCAAGTAGAATATACAGACGAATCTGATGTAATGGCCAATATCCCAGGAAACGAAGGCGAAACCAAAACCCTCTATGCCGTCTGGCAACAGGAGCAAACTATTACCTTCACCATGGATAGCAATACTTCCAGTATAGACATCATAGATAGTAATGGCACTACTGTAAAGACCATTACCGCTAGTGGCCAGACTGCTACCCTTCTTCAGGGTGACACCTATACCATTAAACCCACTCACGCTTCTGGCTACAATACCAACACCATCACCAAGACTTCTGGTGCTGGTACCCTAAACGGCAAGGAGTTTACTGTAGGTGCTGGGGCTGCTACTATTGGTGTCACCAGTAAACAATTCTGTGCTGGGTCTACTATAATGCAAAATCTTACTTCATCTACTATCGCATCACTATTACCGAACGTTGGCAGTACTGCTACGGTATGCGATATCCGAGATGGAGAAGAATACAAAATTAGTAAACTAGCAGACAACAAATACTGGATGCTAGACAACCTTCGCCTAGACCCTGCAAACTCCACCACCCTAAACAGCATCACCGCCTCTAACACCCACGCCTCTGCTACCACCCTTAACTATTTCAAGAACGGTGGCGGCACCACCAGCGATCAATATCCTACCGCTAAAATCAACAACGTAGCCTGGACTTCTAGCTCCCAAAACTACTATAGTATCCCCATGACTGTATCAAGTGGTACTGGTTGGACTAAAGACACCGTTACCACCAGCTATGGTGCAGGTAGCGGTAAAATAGGCGTCTACTACAACTACTGTGCAGCCAGTGCAGGCTCCTACTGCTACGGTAACGGCACTTCTCCTGGTAGCCCCTCCGGTAACGCTACTGAAGACCTTTGCCCATCTGGTTGGCGTATGCCCGGTGGTGGTAAAACTATAAACCTCACTGCTAACCCACCCACTGGTGAATTCCAAAACCTCTATAATTACTACAACACCACCGAAACAGCCACAGACACTAATAGCCTCCAATACAATCTCTCTATGCCTCTCTCGGGCAACTTCACCAGTGGCTCGGCGTACAATCAGGGCGGCTACGGCAACTGGTGGTCCTCTACGTGGTACGATAGGACCCGCATGTACCGCCTCCGCGCGAGTGCTAGCTTCATCAATCCCGCGGACTATTACGATCTCAACCTCGGCTACTCATTGAGATGCATAGCTCAGTAGACTTTACTTTGTAAAGTCTTCCGCCGGGCGTCATCTCGAGAAAAGCAGAGCAAGTCTCTGCTTTTCTCTCGCCTCCTACGGCGGTATGTTCCCCTAGTTGCCGTTGTTATTCCTTCTGTTTCCCATCCGTGGTTTGTCTCCCACTCACAAAAAGGAAAGATGCAACCCGAGCCAAGCGCGAGGGTCGCGGAAAGAAAAAGCTTGCGGGAATGGGTGGAGTAAGGTATAATAGAGAACAATGAGCGGTAAAAAAGATGATATTTTGAACGCAAAAGAATTGGATATTGATGAACCTGAAACGGGGGATTTGGAAAGAGAGGAAGAACTCTCGGATGAAGAGCTAGCCATTACGGCGGAGAATGTGGATGCTTTTGCGGATGATTCGGTACGGCTGTACTTGCGTGAAATTGGTAAGATTCCTTTATTGACTCCCGAAGAAGAGGCGGCGCTGGCTCAGCGTATTGTGAAGGGCGACAAGAAGGCTAAGGATAAGATGGTGGAGTCCAATATGCGGCTGGTGGTATCTATTGCTAAGCGCTATGGTGGGCGGGGGTTGGATTTCTTAGATTTGATTCAAGAAGGTAATACAGGGCTTTTGCGTGCGGTGGAGAAATTTGATCCAGATAAAGGGTTTAAGTTTTCGACCTATGCGACTTGGTGGGTGCGGCAAGCGATTACCCGGGCAATTGCGGATCAGGCACGGACGATTCGGATTCCGGTACATATGGTGGAGACGATTAACAAAGTGCTTCGGACTACTCGCAAATTGACCTCGGAATTAAACCGCGAGCCAACTAATGAAGAAATTGCTAAGGCACTAGACATGGAACCTGAGAAGGTGGACTATGTGATGCGGATTAAACAGGATATTGCCTCACTAGATGCATCAGTGGGGCGTGAAGGTGATGATGAGGACTCGGTGTTGGGTGATTTTGTGGAAGATGAGGAACGGGATTCGCCAGAGGATAGTGCGGCAAATCAGATTTTGAAAGAACAACTATCAGAAATCATTGCTACTTTGACTGATCGAGAACAGAAAATTATTCGGTTAAGATTCGGGATTGGGGGCGGTCGACCGCATACTTTAGAGGAAGTGGGCAATGAATTTGATGTGACTCGTGAACGTATTCGCCAGATTGAAGCTAAAGCGTTGTCGAAACTGAGGAAGAACAAAGAAACTAAGAAACTACACGAGTATTTAAGGTAGGGAAAAGAAATGAAAAAAATATTGTGTGGATTAATGGCGGTATTCATGGGGGGGATGATGGTCTGTGCACCGGTGATGGCAACTTGTAGTGACGACCAAATAAAAAGTGGCTGCGTAAGCACATCAATTCTTAGCAATGGATGTAGTTGCGACAGTAATGAAGTTACTCGCATTTTGAATTTAGTGGTGGATATAATGACGATTGGGGTTGGTATTCTAGGCGTATTGGGAATAACGATAGTGGGGATTCAGTATTTGACTGCTGGTGGAAATGAGGAAAAAACTCGTAAAGCTAAGAAGAGGTTACTTGAGATTGTAATTGGGTTGGTGGCTTATGTGTTGATTTATGCAATATTAAATTGGCTGTTGCGAACTTAAGGATTTGACGAAATGAAAAGGCTTTTGGTTGTTTATAATCCGCGGTCTTCACGCTATGCGGATGTAAAAATCGGAGTACTAGATAAAGTACGAGATTTAGCTGGCTATATGATCGGGAAATACGAAGTTGAGCAGACCGATGTAGACAAGAATGCGGTAAAATTTGCAAAAGTATTAAAAAATGGAGATATGGTACTAGCCGCTGGAGGTGATGCGACGGCAGTAATTGCGGTGAACGCAATTATGCAATCAGAAAAAGACGTAACGTTGGCTGTATTGCCATATGGGAATTTCAATGATTTGGCACGAACTTTAAAAACGCGAGATTTTGAAGATATTTTTAATAAAAAAACACAAGAAAAGAAGTATTACCCATTAGAAATAATTGTAGATGGAAAATTCATACGTTACGCAACTTGCTATGTCACGATGGGTATGACGGCGGAAGCAGTGAAATTATATGATGAAGCTAAAATGCGAAAAGTGTTAAAGAAGAAAACGGGGCGGTATATTGGCTCGTATACGCACTTAATAGGTTGGTATTTTAAAAATCGTCACAAAAAACAGTTTATTCCGGAATTTAAACTAAATGGAGTATTGCAACATCGAAAGACGTCGGATTATGCGGCGGTGAATGGTAGAAGTATGGCTAGGGTAATGAAAGGAGGAGAGGACTATTTGAAGCCGAAAGAATTTCGGAGCGAGACAGATAGGTTGACGAATTTCTGGCGATTGTTTAAATTGATGGCTAAAAGTGTTTTGGTACGAATTCCGGGTAGTGAAACAAAGGGTGACACATTGGAATTTGTGGAGCCAGGACGGGTTGAGATGCAAGCGGAGGGAGAATCGTTAGTGTTTAAAGATGCGAAAAAAATTGAAATTAGAAAGGCGGAAAAATGCTTGAAAGTAATCCAGAACTCGTAAAAATTATTAAATATATGCGTAGTCACTGGCCTTCACAAGTAAAAGAAGAATGGCAAGTGGGGTTAGCGGAATATCCGGTAATTTTAGAGAAGATAATTAGCGATTTTACGACGGCAGCGACTAAGAACCGTCATTTGATTCGAATTGCGGGGGTTTCGGGTTCGGGGAAGACGACACAAATTTTACCGGCGGTAGAAGCCTATTGTGAAAAAAATAACTTTGAGCCAATTCTAATGGCGGCAAGGCGATTTGTGGAATATCATCCGCATTATGAAGAGATTAAAGAATGCTATGGTGAAGAAAACTTACGAAAGATGACGGATGAATTTGCAACGATTATGCTGTTTCTGACATTGGTAGAATTGATTAAAGGTGGATATGATGTAGTATTAGACGTTACTTTGCTGGATCCAGAAATGGAAGGAATATTACTTAAGATGGTAAAAGGGGCCGATTATCAAATGTTGATTTTGATGATTGCAGTATCGCCAACAGTGACAGAAAAATATTTGTCAGGACGAGCATGGCGACACAGTAAAGAAACGGAACTAGAATTTATCCGAGCAACGGCGCGAGCGTTGGAGTTCTATGCTAAAGAAGCGGCGGAAACTCGTATAGTGTTATGGAGTGTGTATGATAAAGAACCGGTGTATGATGGACCGGTAGAGAAATGTCTAAGTGTGTTTAATGATTATTCGGCACGAACTGAAATGCCTGCACAAGATGATGATGAGCGACGGGAAGCAAAAATAAAATACCTTACAACTGATTTAGATTAATCTCGGGAAAGTTGGCGCGAATGTGATTAGCGTAGCCAGCATCGATATGTTGCCAGGCTTTGGTCATGCGATGAATCTCATCGGGATTGTCGAACTGTTGAATAAGAGTATTAGTAAATTCGGCAGGAGCAGGACGAGAAAGCATGCGAGCAACATCCATATTAGGATTACCAGTACCGGCAAAACAAAAATCAATAACACCAATAACCTTGTCGTTTTTATCTAGCAGAATATTGCCGAGATTTAAATCACCGTGGACAAGGTTGTCTAGTTCGGTTTGTTTAATGTAGTCATGATCGGCATCAATGTGTTGATCATAATGTTGGTAATCTAGTTCCTTTAAGAAATCAGAAAGAGGATATTTGACTTTATCGGGAGCGTTTTTAAGATTGATATTGCTAAGTTCTTTGATAAATTTAGCAACATCATAAGCGGCGCCGGTAAGAGCGGTATGGGAAAGATGATAAATACGATCACCTAAACAGTAGCCTTCGATTTTTTGATGGACGGAAAAAGGACGATGTTTTTTATCATAACAAAGCTTCATTTGGGGAGTATAGAAACTGGTTTTACCATCTACGAAATTACAAACAGCGGCGTCTTTGACAATCATTTTGGACCAAAAGGGATTGCGAGGAAAGCGGAAGAAAAAAGCGCCTTTGTCGGTAGTAACTTCAATTACGATATTAGTCCAACCAGTTAAAATATGTTTAGTATGTAAAATTTTATGATCTGGAAGAGTTTCGGTGATAATTGTATCTAAGGGATCTTTAGTAGTAAAATATTTAGCCATACCCCATTATAACATGATATACTTATTATATGGATAATGTAAAAATCATTGCTTTTGTTGGAATGAGTGGAAGTGGAAAATCGGTGGCGGTGGATCATTTGACGGCTAAAGGATATCCAAAAGTGTATTTCGGCGGGATGATTTATAAAGAAATGGAAAAAAGAGGAATTGAGCGTACGGAAGACGGAGAAAGTGAAAAAGAATTCCGAGAGATGATCCGAGAGACTGAGGGAACGGACTGGGTAGTCAAACAAGTAATTGCTGAAACACACGATTTGATTAAAGCAGGACAGAAAAGAATAATTTTAGATGGAGTGTATTCTTGGACGGAATACAAGACTTTAAAGCATGAGTTTCCTGGCCGTATGACTTTTATTGCAATTGTAGTAGATAAGAATTTACGATATGCTAGAGTGGCAAAACGTCCAGAAAGGGCGTTTGATAAAAACGCAATCCGTGAGAGGGACCGAAGCGAAATTGAAAATTTGGAGAAGGGTGGACCAATCGGAGCGGCGGACTATTATATTTTGAACAATGGGACGATTGAAGATATGCAGAACGAGATTGATAAGATTTTGAAGGAAATAGGGTTTTAAGCGCTATGGTGGAGATGACAGCAGTTTCTTATAAAAAAGGTAACTGGATGCGTTACACTCTATGGGGATTGGGAGCGGTAGCAATAGCGATATTGATTGTGACTTTCATGAATGTGATGAATGGTGATATTTCGGCTGCAGTGCCACCAGATTATCGATTTGCGGTAGCGGATAATTATGCAGAAGGTAGCAATGTGCGGACGACTTATTATGTGTATGACGATCATATTTTGGTTGAAGATGAAAGCTTTACGAAAGACGGAGCAAACCGGGTGGTATTGATTTACGATGGAATTAGCACTACAAGTTTGAAATTAGACGCTGGTGATACGGCGGAAATTTGCGAACTGGGAAGTTGTCGAGAGCATCCAAAGGTGTTAGCGACAATAAAAAGCTTAATTTCGCGTAAGGTGGGGCGAGAGTATATAGGACTATAAAATGAAAAGATTAGTAATCATTGATGGAAAATCGGTGTTTTATCGAGGCTATTATGCGATGGGTGCTTTATCTTTGTCCGATGGGACACCAACGGGTGGTGTGTATGGATTTGCGGCAATTGCAATGGAGATTGTAGAGCGTTTGAACCCGACTAAAGTGGTAGTAGCGTGGGATTCACGGGACTCGGCGGCGCGAAGAAGAGAAATTTTTGCTGATTATAAGGCAGGGCGAGTAAAACCAGGAGAAGATTTTTATGCACAGATTCCTTTGCTTGAGAAATTAATTAACGACTTAGGATGGACATTTATAGAAGTGTCGAAATATGAGGCAGATGATATTATTGGGACTTTGAGTCGACAGGCGGATGAAGAGATGAATAAGAATGGTGAGTGTGAATGGGAAACGTATATCATCTCATCTGACTTAGATATGTTACAAATTGTGGATGAGAATACACATATGTGGCGAATTATGAAAGGTTTTTCTAACATTCAACAAATTGATGTAAAAGAAATAGAAGAAAAGTACGGGATCAAAAAATCACAATTTCTTGACTTAAAAGCGTTGAAGGGAGATGCATCAGATAATATTCCGGGAGTTCCAGGAGTGGGAGAGAAAACGGCGGCGAAATTATTAAATGAATATGATTCGTTAGACGGAATATATGAACACATTGATGAAATAAAGGGATCAGTACAGAAGAAATTGATAGAGGGTAAAAAATCGGCATATATGTCTCAAAAATTAGCAAAAATAATGTTTGATGCTCCAGTATCTTTAACTCAGGTGCCGGAATTTGAATTTGCTCCAGAGAGAGTTCGATTCGGTTTAGAAAAATTAGAATTCTATTCTTTGATACGAAAGTTCAATTTAGAAAAAAATGATAATAAAGGTAAGGAAGAAATAAAAAAATATAATATTGAAATTAGTAAAGATACTATTCTTGATTGGAACGTTAAACAACTGATGCACGATGACAAGAAACAAGCAGAAGAGATTTTAAATGGAAAAGAGTTTTGGGATTTGGGACAGGCGGAATTTTTACTAAATCCATTAGAACGAAAGCAAATGGATCATTATGATCCAATGGATCTAAAAACTGCCTATAAAGTACAACGGCAGGAAATGGAAAAACTACCAAAATTATATAAAGTGTATAAAGAGTTTGATTTGCCGTTGATTCCGATTTTGTACAAAATGGAAAAGAAGGGGATGTTGATTGACCGTGAGTATTTTGAAAAATTGAAAGTAGAATATGCGAAAGAAGTAGAAAGACTGGAGCGTGAAATTTGGGATTTGGCAGGGAAAGAGTTCAATGTAAATTCGCCGGTGCAGTTGTCAGAAGTATTGTTTGTGGAACTTGAATTACCGGTGAAAGGTATAAAGAAAACTACGAGGGGATATTCTACGGGGGCGAAAGAACTGGCTAAATTGAAAGAATTGCATCCAATTGTACCAAAATTGATAGAATATCGAGAGGCGGCCAAATTATTGTCTACATATATTATTCCAATGCCAGAATTGGCAGACGATGAGGATAGAATTCATACGACGTTTACGCAAAATGTGACAGCGACGGGGCGATTATCGTCTAAGGATCCGAATTTGCAAAATATTCCGGTGAGAACGGAGGCGGGAAAACGAATAAGAACGGGTTTTGTGGCGCCAGAAAGCAAAGTATTAGTTTCGGCAGATTATTCACAATTTGAATTAAGATTAGCAGCAGTGTTAGCAGGTGATGAAGCGCTAATAAATGATTTTAATAAAGGCATAGATATTCATACAAAGACGGCGGCTGAAGCGTTTAACGTACCAATTGATAAAGTAACGAAAGCACAAAGACGAGCGGCGAAAGTGATTAATTTTGGCATATTATATGGGATGAGTGTAAAAGGGTTAGCGGATGCAGCAAAAATGCCGATCGGCCAAGCTAAAGAGTTCATTGATAACTATTTTAGATTAAGAGCGCCGATTAAAGAGTATCTAGAAACGATTTTGACACAGGCACGAGAGAAGGGCTATGTTGAAACCTATTATGGTCGACGTAGGCCGACGCCGGACGTTAAGTCTTCTAATTTTATTATTCGTCAGGCGGCGGAACGGGCAGCTCAGAATATGCCGATTCAAGGAACAGAAGCGGATTTGATGAAGCGAGCGATGATTCGAGTGGACGCCAGTTTACCTGCTGGGGCAGAATTAGTGATGCAGGTACACGATTCGTTAATTGTAGAATGTGATGCTAAATTGGCCGATAAAGTTAAGAAAGTTTTGCAAAGTGAAATGGAGACGGTGGCTCCAGAACTCAAAATAAAACTCGCCCTTGATATTACGGTTGGTAAAAACTGGGGCGAGTTGTAATTCTATCTAGCGTAGGCGATGTTGTGAGCCATAGCCTGTGTTTCTAGAGCGACCAAACGAGTGGCGTCATCAACACAGGAGTTGACGGAGTGTTTGACGCGGGCATGCTCTTCGGCTTTTTTAGCGTCGTTCCAGCGGTCAAGAGTACCAACAAGATAACCGGTAATGCGGCGCAAGCGTTCGAATTTGCCTTCATCAAAGTATTCGGCATGTGCGTTGAAATAATCCTCAGCAGCTTCTTGGCCAGCTTTCTGAGCGAGAAGCTTAGTGCCAGCTTCTACAAGGCAAGAAACGTGTAAAGTGTCATAGTGGTCAAAATCCGTGAGAGCTTCTTTTGCTTCTTTCTCGGAAATTTTTGCATATTTTGCGAGCGATTTAGTGAATCTTTTGATGTCGAAATTTTCGGCGTCAGATGGATTGCGGTAGATAATATTCTTCATGGTTTTTTGACCTTTCTGTTTAGTTTATAAGCATTACCTGGAACCTATTGTATATCCATATTTAGTGGCTGTCAAGGACTTTTTTACGCTATATGTAGTGTTTTGGTGGAAAACTCGGTTTTTTATGATAAAATGAAAATATGCCAGAGTTGCCGGAAGTTGAGACAGTAAAAAGAGGCCTTAAAGGCTTTATTTTGGGTGCAAAAATTAAGCAAATAAAAGTGTTATGCGAAAAGTCATTTATTGGAAAACCAGTTTATGGTCGAGTGCGTGATATTAGAAGATTTGGTAAGGCATTAATAATTGATTTAGACAATGATATGTCACTAATGATACATCTTAGAATGACGGGACAGTTAATATATGATGGGGCGGAAAGATATGCGGCAGGGCATCCAAGTGAGAATTTTGTAGCGGAATTGCCGAATAAACAGACACGAGTAGTGATTGAGTTTGATAAGGGGATGTTGTATTTTAACGATCAGCGAAAATTTGGGTTTATCAAAGTGTTGCCAACAAATGAGGTAATGGACGATGCATTTATTCGAAAGTTGGCAAAAGAACCCTGGGAAATGAAGGCGACGGAATTATATAATGAGATGCAAAGACATAAAAATTCAGCAGTGAAAGCGGTGATTTTAGATCAAACGATTCTGTGTGGGCTGGGGAATATTTATGCAGATGAGGCATTATTCGCAGCAAAGATTCATCCTGCAAGAAAGGCGGGGAGTTTGAGCTTAGACGAAGTTTCGGGCTTGTTGAAGGCGGCCTGTGAAGTGATGGAAAAATCAATTGAATCGGGTGGATCTACTATGCGAAACTACGTAAAAGCAGATGGTTCGCGAGGGAATTATTTGGATTTGTTTGCAAAGGTATATCATCTGGACGGACAGCCGTGCGAAAGATGTGGAACGGAAATTAAGAAAATTAAAGTTGCGGGACGAGGGACACATTTTTGTCCGCAATGTCAGAGGCTAAGTGATGATTAAAGTGTTTTATGGCGAAGATAGGGTGCGAGCGCAGGCGGAGATACGCAGGTTTTTGGGCTCGGAATATGAAATAGTAGAAGGAGCAGATTTGGTTGCGACGGATTTGCCGAGTTTGATGCTGGGCGGGTCATTACTTGTAGATGAGCGAGCTATTTTGATTCGTGATTTGGGTGTTAATAAGGCGGTGTTTGAAAAAATACCAGAATATTTGGAAACGCCTCATAAAGTAGCATTGTTTGAAAGCAAAATTGATAAACGCTCCAGTACATATAAGGAACTAAAAGATAAAATAGAGTTTCGAGAATTTGTGCCGCCGAAAGACGTGAATGCGGGATTAGTGTTTGATATTTATAAGACTGCGAAACGAGATGGGGTTAAGGCGGTGGAAATGGTGAGAAAAATTGAGAATGAACAGGATCCGATGATGTTTGCGGGATTGTTAGCAAGTCAAGCGCTAAAGGATTATCAAGCGCGACCAGGTGTAAAAGAAAAGAGAGCTCTTTTGGAACTCTCTAAACTAGATATGCAATTAAAAGCGGACTCTAAGCTGCAGCCTTGGACGTTGATTTGCTCGTTTTTGCTGCAGGTTTCTTCGTGGTAGTTTTCTTAGCAGCGGATTTCTTGGTAGCAGGCTTCTTGGCTGCAGTTTTCTTGGTGGTACCTAGCTTAACGCCAGCATCTTTTGCGATTTGATGCAATTTAGCTTTACGACGTGAAGCGGTGTTTTTCTTTAATAAATTCTTCTTAGCAGCTTTGTCATATTCGGATTGAGCCTTGGACAGAGTTTCTGCAGAAGGGTTATCTTTGAAAGCCTTAAGTGCGGCTTTAATATCTTTCTTAATTCCTTTATTGTGCTCGGTGCGCTTTTCGGCTTGACGAGCAGCCTTTTTGGCAGATTTGATAATCGGCATTTTCTTCCTATATAGATTAAAAATTATTGACTTCTTATAATTATAACTCTTTTCTCTGAAAAAGTAAAGGGTCAAATACTTGTATTTTTGAAAGGCTTATGGTAAGATTTGAATAGAAAGGAATTAAATGCCTGACGATAATTCAACAATGCCTAATCCAGCGAGCGCAGCAGCTCCGGTTTTGCCGACTGTAACACCGGATGACGCGTCAACTACAACTGCGCCAGAAGCGCCAAGTGCGCCGACTGAAGCAGCGACTGCCCCGATTCCAGAACCAGTTGTTCCGGATGCGGTTAGTTCAGCGCCAGTCTCGGATGCAGTAGTAACGCCAGTGACTCCAGATGAGAATCCAGAGAAAGCTACTACGCAATCAGTAGTAGATCCAGAAACTCCGGCCGAAGTAGCACGTAAAATTAGTGAAGCACATAATGTATTAGTGGCGCTTTCGTCTGATCCGTCAGTAGATGAAATGGCGGCGGCAATTGGTTTATCTTTGTATTTGGATAAGTTAGGCAAGAGAGCAACAGCGATTTATTCTGGTGCGACTCCAAATGCATTGGAATTTTTGAAACCAGAAGAAACTTTTGAAGATTCAGTAGATACTTTACAAGATTTTGTAATTGCGCTTAATAAAGAGAAAGCGGATCACCTAAGATATAAATTGGACGGTGAATTTGTAAAGATTTATATTACACCTTATAAGTCTAAGATTGTTGAAGAGGATTTGGAATTTTCATATGGTGATTACAACGTGGATTTGGTGTTAGCATTAGACGTTGCTAACGGAGTAGATCTAGATGCTGCTTTGCGCGAGCACGGTCGAATTATGCACGACGCGGTAATAATTAATATTACAACGGGCAACCCAGGCAAGTTGGGTGAAATTGAATGGAGTGATAAGTCGGCAAGTTCAGTATCTGAAATGATTGCTAGATTGTTGTATAGCGCAAATAGCAAAGTTGAAATTGGCAAGGAAGAAGCTACGGCATTCTTGACTGGTATAGTGGCGGCAACGAATAGATTTTCGAACGCTGGTACGACTCCGGAAACGATGAAGATGGCCTCACGACTGATGGAATCTGGTGCGAATCAGCAATTGGTCTCTAAGAATATAACACCTGATATTGAAAATGAATTGTTTGGTTTACCAGGAATGGCGGGCGAGACAAAAGATGAAAACTATGATCCAACAAAATTGGACATTGAACATGGTAATGAAGAGGGAGTTGATGAGACTAAAGTAGTAACTGGCACCGTGACAGAGAAAGAATCGACTTTATTAGATGATTTGAAGGCGGCTGAGGCTAGTCTAGCAGCAGCTGGCGCGGAAATAACAGAAGAATCTAATAAGGGACCACTGAAGATTGATGCTACAAAGGGAACGGATTCTTTGGCTGATGTTGCAG
The DNA here is from genome assembly GCA_017536895.1 of Candidatus Saccharimonadota bacterium. Taxonomy (GTDB): domain Bacteria; phylum Patescibacteriota; class Saccharimonadia; order Saccharimonadales; family Saccharimonadaceae; genus Nanosyncoccus. Next base: position 30,928 of record JAFWCN010000009.1, read on the forward strand.
AAGTGGCAAATGAAGTAAAAGAAGAAGCAAGCCACGATGCAGATATGGTGGCGAAGGCGGAAACAGAGGCAAAAAGTGAGCCAAAAACGGAATCTGAATCTAATGTTGAATCTGGTGATAACAGCGAACCCGAAGTGGTGGGGACTGATACTACCACGGAAAATCCAAGTAGTGATTTTGTGAGCGATAAACCGGAGAAGATAATTCAACCACCAAGTGATTCTGACATGGCAGGTGCCGGTTTGATTGGTGATGGAGAAGCTGGAAAATATGGACAAATGCTAGAAGATGCTTTGGCTAGTGTAGGAAGTACTTCAGAGCCTACAGCATCGATAGTAAGTGAAGAACCGGTTGTAGGTGAGAATCCAGCAATGGCAGGAGCGCCAGCGGTGCCGACAAACCCAGAGATTAATGGTGTGCCAGAGATTAATTATATGCCGATGCCAGGAGATGAAGTATTGCCACCACCACCAGCACCACCGATTGACATGGATGCTCCCGCACCAGAAGCGGCTGCACCAGTTGTTGAACCAACCCCAGTAGCGGGCGATGAAAATACGCCATTAGGTACACAACCAGCGATGCAAGATCAGGTTTATGCGCCGCAAGCAGTAGATCCAGCTGCCTTCAAGATTCCAGGAATGTAGAACTTGCGTTTTTATGCTTAGTAGGGTATAATAGAACGAGTGGAATCGTAGCTCAGTTGGTTAGAGCGCTGCCCTGTCACGGCAGAGGTCGCGAGTTCGAGTCTCGTCGGTTCCGCCATTTTTATTGATTTATTCGGTAATCTGTGATATAATGTGGAGAATATGGCTATAAAAGTTACAAGAAAAGATCAAGGCGAAGCGAACGAAAACATTATTCGACGTTTTAACCGAAAAGTTTTGCAGAGTGGAATGATGCCTTTGAAGAAATCACAAATGCGTTTTTCTAAACCGATTTCTAAGAGAGAGCGTAGGTTAAAGGCAATTATTCGTGAACAACGCAAAGCTGAAAAGACCGAACGTATAAAGTTGGGCTTGAAATAATCTCTCCTACAGGGGGAGATTTTTTCATTAATGTGATAGAATAGAAAAAAGGAGAAAAATAAAATGATTGTATTGTTTGGTTTAGCAGGTTCAGGTAAAGGTACTCAGGGGAAAGCGTTGTCTGAGATTTTTGGTTGGCGATGGTTATCAGTGGGAGATGTAATTCGAGCAACAGGCGAATATGAAGAATTAACTAAAAGTGGTCAACTAGTACCAGATGAAGATGTGATCCGCTTGATGGATCGAGAGATAAAGAAGAATGAAGAAGAAGGCTTTGATGTGATTTTGGATGGATATCCAAGAAGCGTTGAACAGGCTAAATATATCGCCGATAATATGGCGGATAAAATTGATGGAGCAATTATTTTGGAAGTGCCAAAAGAAGAATTGATTGAACGTTTGACTTTAAGAGGACGAGATGACGATAAAGAGCGGGCTAGCGTAGAACGACGTTTTGAGATTTTCGAACAGAATATTAATGCAATTTTGCCACTATTTGAAGCGAAGGGAATTAAGATTCGGCGAGTGGACGGTGTGGGCGATATAGAGGCAGTTACTGATAGATTGGTGACGGTAGTAGAAGAGCTAAATCCGGATGCTACTAAGCAGAAAGATGATGTAAACGGTGGAGAAATCGAACATAGTTATGGTGAATAAAGAGAATAGTACGACGAAGGAACTTACAGAGAAAATTACTGCTATGCGAGAAGGGGGAAAAATTTTGGGGAATTTATTGAGGGATTTGAAAGAATATGTTAAACCAGGAATGACCGGAAAAGAGATTGATACTTGGGTGAGGGAAGAGATTGTGAAGCGAGGTGCAGGAGTTGCTTACGATGATTTAGATGATGATTTTCCGGGAGCAATTTGTATTTCGATAAATGATGAGTTGGTGCATGGGGCACCAAAAGACGAAGTATTGGAAGAAGGAGACAAAGTCTCATTTGACGAAGTAATAAAATATAAAGGCTACTATGTAGATGCAGCGTTTACGATGTTGGTAGGAGATACTGGATCGCCAGCCGTAAAGAAAATGATTTCGGTGACAGAATCAGCATTATGGGAGGGAATTGAACAAGTGAAACCGGGAGCACACATTGGTGATATTGGGCATGCGGTAGAGAAAGTTTTACGTAAGGGGCACTTAGGAGTGATTGAGAATTATATCGGTCATGGAATAGATAAGGAAATGCATCAAGCACCGGAAGTACCAAATTATGGTAGGAAAGGAACAGGGTATAAATTAGTGGAGGGGGATACGATTTGTATTGAACCGATGTCGTGTTTAGGAAAACCAGCGAACTATGTAGATAAGGATGATGGCTGGAGTGTAAAGATGAAGGATGGTTCAATTGGATGTCATTGTGAGCATACTATATTAGTAACAGCGGATGGATATGAAGTTTTAACGCTAGCAGATTAGAGTAATTAATCCCTAAAATGTATAAATTCCACAGACGTTTCGCTAGCGCTCAAGAGCCTGTTAAATTAATATATTTTAGTGTTGTCTTTATAGTCATATCCTAATCCGTTTATGCTATAATGTACTTAATATGATCATACCTAGACAATCCTTTAATTTAGTTCAGTTGTCTATTATTTCTTTTGGTGCATTGTTTAGTATTATACTTTTATCAGGCTGCATTCTAACCAATACTTATGTCTCTGCAGCCAACACTTCTGCAGACGCCTCCGTCAACGTCTCTGCCGCCTGTACTATGACCGGTTCTGGCAATAACTCCCATACAGCTACTATCACACCAGGCACTGCCTTCACAGGTAATATAGGCACTACTAATATAGTAGCTTCCTGTAATGA
>JAFWCN010000010.1 GCA_017536895.1 Candidatus Saccharimonadota bacterium
GGGCGAGCATTAGATACTTGCTTTTACTATGACAAATTGCCCAAAGTTTATTTGCAATCATTATCTATATATATTTGTTTATCGTTTGTGTATGACTTTATGTCTATATTCAGTATAACATGGTTATGGTAAAAAGGCAAGGGGGATTTTCGAAAAATAATAGAAAATTACAATCAATAAAAAATGGCGAGGCCGGGTGGAATCGAACCACCATTGTATCCTTAGAGGGGATATGTCCTATCCGTTGAACGACGGCCCCGTCAACCTCTATATTATACCCTATTTTTCCGGTTTTCGCAATTTATAATAAATCGATGGCGCAAACCTAATTCCAGCTAATGCTTTCTGTGCCTTATCTTCCATTTTTACTAAATTCTGCGTACCAAATACTTTTTTTAGCCCACGACTGCGGAAATTCGACACCGACAATACCTTTTCTTGTTTAAATCCAGTTTTCCTGAAAATCTCTTCCACATATTTTGGATGATAATTATAGAATCCGTCCGCCGAAATCTCTTTATAGTTTGCTACTTTTTTATCAAAAGGATTAACTTTACTTCGTCCAGTTATAAAACGTGCTATTTTTGGCAAAGTTCGCTTATTGGCCACCTCAATTACTGCTACTCCACCTGGCTTCAATACCCGATAAAGTTCAGCAATTGCTTTGTCCATATATTTAAGGTGATGTGTTACTCTCACCATCATCAAGCCATCTAATTCATTATCTTTAAATGGTAACTTGTAAATATCGCCCGCTTTAGTCTCAATTTTATCGCCATAGATTTCCTTGGCTTGTTTTAATTCAGATTTTGAATAGTCGAAAATATAAACCTTTCGTGCTCGCTTCAAATATTCATTCGCAAGTCTACCATACCCCCCACCAATATCAGCAAATTTTTCCATTCTCTTAGGAAGCAATTTCCGAATCGCCATCCGATCTGCCTGATCTTCATATTCTCGATCCGTTTTTTCCCAAAATTCAGTTTTGTAATCGTATCCGTTATAATCTGAAACTATTTTTTCACTCATGGCATCTATTATATCACACGTGACACTTCTTCTAAAGTAGTTTCTCCCCTTAACGTCGCCAGTAACCCTTTTTGCTCCAAGGTTAATAATCCATTTTTCTTGGCTGCCGCTTCAATCACTGTTGCATCCGCATCTGCTACATCACCCCGAATAAACGCTTGAATGCTTTCTGAAACAATCAATTGTTCCATAATCACTGTTCGCCCTGAATATCCGAAAGGATCATTCTCTGTAGGCATTGGATCATACAACATTATATTGTCTAAATTCACCCCTTCTAGTTTTTCCGATGGAACATCTGCCAAAGCTTCTCGTATATATTTTGCTTCTGCCTCGGTTGCTGGTCGCTCTTTCTTTGAATCAGATAATTTTCGTACCAATCTCTGTGCTACTACTAGACGAATTGAACTTGAGAAAATTGGATTTACACCTATAAGATCAATCATTCTTGAAAACGCCGCCGAAGTAGAATTCGCATGAAAAGACGATAACACTAAGTGACCAGTAATTGAAGCTTGAATTGCCGTTTTTGCCGTATCCGCATCACGAATCTCACCCACCATTACTACGTCTGGATCCAAACGTAACACGCTACGTAAACCTTCTGCAAACGATCCACCGTCATTAGTGTGAATCGGAATCTGTGAAATTCCTGTAATTCCATATTCAATTGGATCTTCCAAAGTAATAATCTTGCGATCCGTCGTATTTAACGCATTTAACATTGAGTACAAAGTCGTGGATTTACCCGAACCCGTTGGACCTACCATCAAGACCAATCCTCGTGGATGCGAAATCACTTCATTAATTTCCGCTCTTTCCTCATCAGATAATCCTAACAAATCCAAATTCAACAAAGATTCGTCAAAGTTAAACAACCTTAGCACTGCATCCTGTCCATACATAGTTGGAATCGTTTCCACACGAATATTCAACAAATGAGACGCTCCGTCCCTATGAATATCTTTCTGCATGTGTCCCGACTGCGGTTTATTTGAAGCCATCGACACATTTGCTCGTGACGACAATTCACCCATAAATATTCGATAACGGTCTTTATCGATGTTTGCTACTGGATGCAAAATTCCATCTACACGCATTCTAATCCGGATCTCTCCTCGCATATTTTCAATATGAATATCCGATGCGCCCAATTTATCTGCTTGATCAATTAAGAAATCAAATACTTTATCCGTAGATACCATATTCAAGGTTTGTGAAACCGAAGCAATCGTTTCTGAATCTCCTTCACCCGCAATCTTAATATCGTCATATTCAATCACTTTCGGTGGATCGTATCTCAACATAAATACTTTGTAAGCTGAACCAGAAATCAAGAAGAAATCCGCCTTTTCACCCTCGTCCGTATATTCTTGACTCATTTTTTCGATCACCGATCTTGGCGTCTGACTTGTCACCATAAATTGGTAATGTTCTTCACCACCACCGCGCTGCAAAGGAATAATAAAGTCTCGGTGCATTTGCTCTACTTCTAGTAAATCAGGCACCAAATTTATCTCATTTTCAAAACTTCGCGTATCTAAATACGGCATCCCCAAAATTTTCGCGCGTCCCGCTGTTGCTTCTTCCTCATTATCTCGCCGTTTTTGCTGTATCTCACTTTCATCCATACCATAATTATAGCATAAGTGTTATAATAATGTTATGGCAATTGCTGAAATGTTTTTGTGGTGGTATGCACATGGATGGTCGGTTTTTATTAAAAAGCTCCGGGGTCATCTCACTAATATCATTGACTTCTTTTCTATGAGTTCACTTGTTCGTACTCTTTTTCAACCTTTTCGTCAAATATCTGCCGAAACCGCTAGCGCCGATTCTTCCCTCGAACTCAAATTTCACATGTTTGTGGATCGCTTAGTTTCTCGCATCGTTGGTTTCTTTTCTCGTTTAATTCTTCTGATTACCGGCACAATTATTATTGTGCTTGGCGGCATCATTAGTTTAATCCTCATTATCCTCTGGCCTATCATTCCTTTCGCCCCCATTATTGGTATTATCCTAACCATCGTAGGAGTTACTTTATGAATAATACCTTTGATCCGAAAAACCCTCGTGTTCGTCATGCCCATCAAAAACACGCACTAAATAATCCCGCTGTTATTATTTTCAACTTCATTATTCTCATAGCACTTTTAATCGGCGGTATTGCTCTTCTTTTCTTTAAAGAATCTATTGGCTGGACTCTCATTGGATTCTCCACCTTTCCACTAATCCTCATTTTCTGGATTAAAAATTATCTAGCCACTGTACCAGTTGGTAAATCCCAAGATTTTACCGATTTAATTTCACCAGATTTGCTTTTGCTCTTAAACACCAAAACTACTCCAACCGACCTTGTTAAAATATTGCCTAAAACCAGAAGTGGATCCTTCTTCATGACCCGTCTCGCTCTCACTATTCCCTTTTTTGAACAAATTACCCCAAATCTTCCCGACTCTACCGAATCAATTTACAATACCGCTCGTACTATTCGTGAACAAACCAAATCTGAAACTATTAATGGCGCCATTATTGCCGCCTCTATCATTCAGAACCTCCCTAACTACGAATCTATCCTAAGCCAACTCAAACTAAATCCCGAAGATCTTTATCAAGTCATCAACTGGTTTAACCACTTAAACGGCACAATCAGAGATAGCAAAAAACCGGTCCACACTGGTGGCATCGCCCGTGATTTTGCTTTTGGTTATACTCCTACTTTGCAACGTTTTGCCATTAATCTTTCCGTTCGTTTTTCTAACGTTCAGAAAGTTGGGCCAGCTGAAAATCAAACTATCATCAATCAAATCATCAACACTTTTAGTCAAGGCGGTCGTCAAAACGTCGCTCTAGTTGGTGCTTATGGCTCCGGTCGTTCATCCATCGTTCAGTCCTTTGCCGAAACTCTTATGAATGCTGATTCATCAGTTCCTCAAAATCTCAAATATCGCCAAATTTATTCTCTCGATGCTCCCAGTTTAATCTCCGCTGCCACCAATCAAGGCGAACTTGAATATCTCATGATTAAAATTCTTAACGAAATTTACTCCGCTAAGAATATCATCCTTTGTCTTGATAACGCTCATCTTTTCTTTGAAGAAGGTCCTGGCTCAGTCGATATTGCCAACCTTCTAGTCCCAGTACTCGAAGCTGGCCGAATTCGTATTATCATGATTATGGACGATCAAAAATTCCTTGAAATCTCCGCCAAAAATTCTGCCCTTGCTAATTCTTTAAACAAAATTATCGTTAATCCATCCAATGCAGAAGAGACCATTAAAATTCTCATGGACCAAGCCCCTTACCTCGAACATCAGAAAAACGTCGTCTATTCTTATCAAGCTTTACTCGAAGCATACCGTCTTGGCAAACAATATATTCATGACGTCGAAATGCCAGGTTGCGCCAAATTAGTCCTCGAATCAGCTTCCAGTTATTCCGATCGCGGACTCGTTACTGCAACTTCCGTCCAAACCGCCATCGAAAAATCTTACGGCGTAAAAGTTAAAGTCGCCGACACCGAAGAAGATCGTGGCAAACTCTTGAATCTCGAAGAATTAATCCATGCTCGAATGATTGACCAAGTTGAAGCCGTCTCCGCTATATCTAATGCCTTGCGCCGGGCTGGAGCTGGCGTAAAAAACCAAAATCGTCCAATCGGCACTTTCCTCTTCCTCGGTCCCACTGGTGTCGGTAAAACAGAACTTGCCAAAACTCTTTCCGAAGTTTATTTCAACGGTGAAGACAACATCATTCGTTTAGACATGAACGAATTCGTTTCGCCCAATGACGTTAACCGCCTAATTAAAGACGGCGCGTCCGATCCATTAAGCCTTACTGCCCAAGTTATGAAACAGCCTTTCGCTGTAGTACTATTAGATGAAATTGAAAAAGCTCATCCATCCGTTCTTACAACTTTACTTCAAGTCCTAGACGAAGGCATTCTTCGCGATGAGAAAAACCGCGAAGTCAGCTTCCGTGATACTATTATCATTTGTACTTCCAATGCTGGCGCCAATACTATTCGTGAGAAAATCATTGCCGGTGAAAAAATTAACGATTTCAAAGAAGCCTTCATTGAAAGTCTTATTTCTAGTAATGAATTTAAACCCGAGTTCTTAAATCGTTTTGACGAAATTTGTCTCTTCAAACCGCTCTCTAAGGAAGATTTGATCGGCGTCCTCGATCTCATTATTGCTTCCACTAACAAAACTCTTGAACCACAAAAAATCTCCGTCACCCTCACGCCCGAAGCTAAACAAGTACTTATTGATAAAGGTTATGATCCTAAAATGGGTGCCCGTCCTATGCGTCGCATCGTCCAAAAAACCGTCGAAAACATCGTTGCTGCATCCATTCTTTCCGGCGCCGCTCAACCCGGCAGCACACTTACTATTACTGAAAACGAAATTAATGTTTCTTAAATAATATGATTGTGTTAAAATAGACTTAACGAAGTCATATTAACATAAGGTGGGCGGAGGAGGTCGCCAAGAAGGTGAAAAATAAAAAACGTAAATACATTTTTGTAACGGGGGGAGTATTATCCGGAGTCGGTAAAGGTATTACCGCAGCAAGTATGGGAGCAATTTTAAAAGCCAAAGGCTATAAAGTCACCATGCAAAAATGCGATCCATATTTAAATGTAGACGCAGGATTATTAAATCCAGTGGAACATGGTGAATGCTTTGTCACTCATGATGGCGTAGAGACAGATTTAGATCTCGGTCATTATGAAAGGTTTTTGGATTTTGAAACCAACAAATATTCTATTACTTTATCCGGTTCAATTTACAAAGAACTAATCGAACGAGAACGCTCCGGTGGATTCCACGGAAAAACCGTCCAGCTAGTTCCCCACTTCACTAATCTAGTTTGTGAAAAAATCGAAAAAGCCTCCGAAAAAAGCGACATCCATATTGTAGAAATTGGTGGCACTATCGGCGATTATGAAGGCCTCCCGTTCGTTGAAGCAATTCGTTTGTTTGCCAATAAAGTAGGGCGAGAAAACTGTTTGTATGTTTCAGTAGTTTATGTTCCATTTATCCACACTTCCAATGAACTCAAAACCAAACCAGCCCAAAACGCTCTAAAAGATTTACGTGGATTTGGTATCATTCCAGACATTGTTTGTGTAAGAACAGAAGAGCCGTGCCCTCGTGCCATTTGCGAAAAAATCGCCGCTTTTTCCGGAATCCGACCAGAAGCAGTTTTGAATTTACCAGACATCAAATCAGTATATGACGTACCATTCAATGTATTAAAATCCGGTGTACTTGAAATTTTGAACGCTTTCGTAGGCGATAAGAAAAAACCAGACATGTCCAGGTGGCAAGAGTTTTCGCGTCGTCGCAACAAACAATACGCTAAAACCGTCAAGGTGGGGCTCGTCGCTAAATATGTTGGTAACGACGATACTTACATGTGTGTCACCGAAGCCTTAAAGACAGCCGCAGCTTGGAATAATGTTAACTTAGACTTAAAATGGTTAAACGCCGAAAAAGTCACTAAGAAAGATTTAGATAATGTAGATGGTATCGTAGTACCGGGTGGATTTGGCGAACGTGGCGTAGAAGGCAAAATCAAAGCTGCAACTTACGCTCTAGAAAATAATAAACCATATCTAGGATTATGCCTTGGTATGCAAGTAGCCTGCGCAGCAGCAGCCAGAATTGGTGGCATCAAAAAAGCAACTTCCGAAGAATTCGGCGCTAACGAGAAAGACGGCAATAACGTAATCTATATTATGGAAGGTCAAAAAGGCAAAGAATCAACCGGTGGCACTATGAGGTTAGGTGACTACCCAGCAATTTTGATGCCCCGTTCCAAAACAGAAAAAATCTACAAAAAGTTTTTGTACGGCAAAGCCAAGAAAACTGGTTATGAAGTAATCGAACGACACCGTCATCGTTATGAAGTAAATCAAAAATTCTTACCGCAAATGGAAAAAGGTGGCATTAAAGTATCAGGATTATCACCAGACCAAACCTTAGTAGAATTTATTGAAGCTCCAAAATGTAAATTCTTTGTAGCAACGCAAGCACACCCAGAATTTAAATCACGACCACTAGACGTGCATCCACTTTTCATGGAATTCGTACGCAGTCTTAAATAAAACGTGGGGAGGACAGGATTGATTATCCTGGTTCTTCCCTACAGATTACTAAATCCAAAGCAAGCTTTGGATTTACTAATCTGGCGGAAAGGACAGGATTCGCACCGAAGGTGCGAATCCCCAACTAAAAAATGCCTACTGGAGGCAATAGATTAACCTGGCGGAAAGGACAGGATTCGAACCTGCGGAGGTTTCCCTCTCTGGTTTTCAAGACCAGTGCCTTCAACCACTCGGCCACCTTTCCGTATCTTATTATACCATAAATCCCCAAAATATGTTATAATAACCCCATGGCAAGAAAATTTAAAATGAAACCGGTTAGTAAACAGAACCGTAATAATAATCACAAACATAGCGACAAGCGTCAACATCCACGTCTTAAAAATGGTCGCTAAACAAAATAAGTGTCACCTTAAAGACACTTATTTTTATTTCCTTAAAACTTAGAAAAAATCTTTTTAAACAAACCTGGTTGCTTAGAACCCTTAGCTTTTCCGGCTTTTTTAAGACCTTTCTTGCTGGTCGGCATCGCATATTGTCCATCTTCCGCTGCCATCATTGCAAGTCCTACTGCTGTAGCAAACTCTGGTTTTTCAATCGCTTCTGATACTCCATTTAATCCTGTAGGCACACCAATCTTTACTGCTGCTTCCAATACTTCTTTAGCAAATAATTCAATATCTCTCATCTTTGCACCACCCCCAACCAACACAATTCCTTCTGGTAGTCTTTGATCATACTTCGCTACCTTTAACTTCTTGCGAACTTCTTCAAATATTTCTTCTAATCTTGCCTTAACTACTTCTTCAACTTCCTTACGATCAAAAGTACGTTCACCGTTTTTCCCTACTTTAATTGCTGGACTTTTCTCAGCATCAAAATTACCTGTGACAAATCGTGTCTTAATCTCTTCTGCTAAATCTGGATCAATCGCTAATACTATCGCAAGGTCATTTGTAATGTTATTCGATCCCGCCGGAACTACCCCCACATATTGCAAATCGCCTTCTTCATACACCGCTACTGATGTCGTCGCTGCGCCCATATTTACTACTGCAACACCGTTCTCGCGTTGCCTATCAGATAGTACTGCCTTCGCAGCTGCGGTCACCGAAGGCACCAACCTTTCAGCCTTTACATCTGCTGTCATCGTCGCTCGCCTCAAATTTTCACAATTTGGAGTCAAAGCCGAAACTACACAGGCTCGCATTTCTAAACGCGCTCCCGCCATACCTAGGGGATCCTTAATTCCACCTTGACCATCCAAAGCATATTCTAGAGGCACTACATCCAGCACATCACGATTCGCTGGAATTCGACCTGTTACGGCTACGCCTTCCACGCGATCCAAATCTTCATCATTTATTTCATGTTCCACTGTACCAACTGCAATCATCCCCTCAGTGTGTGTAGATATGACCGTAGAACCATTAATAGATACGTATGCGTTCCGCACATCATAACCCCCCATTCGTTCTGCATCGCCCAACATTTTATCGATTGCTTCCGCTGGACCCGCTAAATTTGCTGGAATACCCTTTCGCATTCCTGCCGATTTTCCTTCATTGTATCCGACAATCGCAACTTCGTTATTTTTTCCTACCGTCGCAATAACCGCCCGTACATTTTCGGTGCCCACATCCAATCCCGTTACAAAACGTTTATTTTCATCCATAAGCTTATTATATCACATTGTCATTTATTTAACCATCTGCTTTACAGACCTATATCTTGATATATAATTCCAAACAATCAGCAATCGCTAAGAAAAACTAAAACGAACACCTAACAGATATTCCATCGTATTTAAAATCACCATAATCACCTGGATAAACACCAGTATTATACAAAAGGAAGACATATGAACGGGAGCCGTCAAACACAGAACCAGAATAGTAAACACTATTTACGCTTCTAGCACGTGCTACCGCGTTTTCAAAATAACCAGAATAAATCAAATTGCTAGGGTAACTTCTTAGTTTATTAGAAGCGTTGGCTCCTTCTGTTCCTGCATAGTAAGGAAGAGTCTGACTTGACGTATTAGCCGGTTCAGCCCCAACAACAGCAACGCTAAGCTTCCAAAAATCACTATTAGCAGCATTGTTTTTGTTCCCTCCACTAGGTAGATGCCAACCTGTAGGACAAATAGAAGTTGTGTTGTGATCTCCACTAGTGTAATTAGTAGTATCTGCAATGGCGGCGGCCCAAGTGTAGTAATTACCCACAGAATAAGTATTTGAACTATTATCCCACACGGTCATATTCGTAGCTGGATTTAATGTATTTTGATTATTATAGCGTGGGAAGCGATAACCAGTATTACTCCCAGTGATAGCAGGAGCAGAAGTAGAACCATCAGTAGAATAGAGGGAGTTAGCGGTAGTAGAGTTAGTAAAGTTAGTTGTCTCTGGATTAGCTAGACCGATGAAGGAAGAGTGATAGCCTTGAGCCTTAGCAATATTTTCTGCACTAGTAGTATATTGGTTATTTAGTCTTAAGTTCTCTATCATCCAACATTTGTTGTCTTTTAGTTTAGCTACAGCGTAGGTTTGGTTGTCCCTAGTGTCAGTCAATGCAGTAACTTGACCTGTACTTAGATTAGAGCAACCAGTCCAGCCTTGGAGATTCCCCTGTGATGGGACCCAGACAGCATAAAGAGATAAACCTGGATTATCCCCAGAGTATTGTCCAGCAGTAAAGGAAATAGTTTCATTAGGACCATAAATGTGATAGCCTGCGTTAGAGCCTGTACCGTTACCATTTTGGTCATTTTGGTTTAAAGCCCAATCAACCTTATCGGTCCAGCCAGCAAAACCATAGCCTGATCTTTGGAAGTTAGAGGCCCAGAGGTCTGCGGACGTATCAGTCGTAGCGATAGCTTGGTCGCCCATAGAATCAGTTACACCATCAGCATTAGGATTGTAGGAGATATAGCCTGGATTAGTAACTACAGGTGATGGCGGTGCTGGCGCTGTATTAGGATGTACTAGTACATACTTCACTTTGCCTACATATTCACCAGCAGCTTGAATAGCAGTAGTATAGACACCATAAGTAGTAGAAAAGGCAGTAGTAGGAGAAGCTGAGGTAGCTGAGGTTTTAGTAGCTACTTTA
>JAFWCN010000011.1 GCA_017536895.1 Candidatus Saccharimonadota bacterium
ATTACCTAGAGAGCGAACCATTAAAGAAAATGGACGATAAAATCCTGACATATATTGACTATTATAACTATCATCGTGTACACTTAGGTATAAGTTATAGAACCCCTGCCGAAATGTTGCATAGGTTGTGAAAGCTATATGGAAAAATAGTAAAAATACCACCCCTTGATTTAAAGTGTTACATATGTTATAATCGAGCCATAACAATATTAAATATCAAGCTCGAACAACTCGTGTCTTAGAGGTTATCGAGCCAGAAAGGACAAAATGACAGAGAAAAAACAAGAAGGTCTCAAAATCCGTATTCGTTTGAAGGCCTACGATCATCGCGTGATCGACCAAAGCGCTAAGCAGATTGTCGATACTGCTATTCGCACCGGCGCCACCGTTAGCGGCCCAATCCCACTACCAACCAAGCGTTCTACCTTTACCGTAGTGAAGTCGCCACATGTCTACAAGACCGGTGGTGAAGCCTTCGAGATGAAGGTTCATAAGCGCCTAATCGACATCAATAACGCTACTCCAAAGACCATCGAGAGTTTGCAAAATCTCTCCCTCCCAGCCGGCGTCGACGCAGAGATTAAGATGTAAAATAAACCCCGACTTATAAAGTCGGGGTTTTTAGGGCTAAAGGTCTACAATTGGCATGAGCCAAACGTAGTTTTTGCATTCAAACTCAGGATAATTAAACACACTTGCTATTCTGATGTAACCCATTTCTTCGATTCCAACGAAATCAGAACAATCGATTATCCTTTGAAATGTGCTATTTGCTACGACTGTGAACTCATCCGGATGGAGATTAATAAAATCCTCCAATTCCGTAGTGTAATCCGATGCTCTTCTAAGCTTTTGTTTATGTCTAGCCAATAGCACAGGGTCTTGAGGGGACTCTGTTTTTTGAATCTTTTTCAACGCCCTTAATGTTCTTTCTATTTTTTCCATATTTGGCATTTAATACACATCCTTTCTTCATTCAGGTCATCTAGGTAAAAAATAGAATATCCTTATAATTATAACATAAAAAATGCCCCGGAGCAAGTACCCCGGGGTTTTACGCTATTCCTGTGTTGCTGGTTCGCCCTCGTCATTGACGAGGTACCCTTCTATTATTCTTTTCTTCTTTACCTCTTGCTCTTCCTTGAACTTTTTCGCGATAGCATCGCGAATGGCTTTTTTTTCTAGTTCAGTCATATCTTACCTCCTTTATTTGTTCCAACCGTCAAAGGTTTTGGTTACCCAGAACCCATTTGCTACTTTGCGATATTTAGCGCTAGTGATGTCCCCCCATGGGTCATCTACCGGCAGTTCGATCCTATCAAAATTATCCGGTCTTATAGCTCCCAGTTCCTTTGCCTCCCTGACTTCTATTTTCTTTTCCAAATCCAGGAAGACAAGCTCTCCATTGTCGTTTTGATACCCATCTATTATTCTTAATGCGAATTTATTCTCAGCATACTCAGAACAACCGCATTTTTTGATGAGATATTCCGACAACTGCTCTAAATACTTCTCCTCTATGGTACCTAGTGACATCTCACTAACGGTGGTCTCACCGTTTTTAATTACGGTTAAAAAGACTTCCAGCATATTACACCTCCCTTTGTTAAAGTACAGAATAGTATATCGTCACAATTATAACATATTTATTCGAAAGAGTCAACTATTCCGTATTATTTCAGCAATTGTGCATCAAGCATTGTCATAAAAAATACCCCGAAACAATTGTTCGGGGCTAGACCGTTTCGGTCATTCAAGGTAGGAATAATCGTGGAGCATCTGTCGCCAGGCTAAGTATTTGTCCACATAATCATTGGGCCAAACTCCAATCCGCTTCCATTTTTCTTCATTATTGACAATATCTTCTATTACGTTAAAGCCAGCGTTTGCTGCAATCCAAGAATCTATTTCGCGTTCCTCCAAGCCATATTCGTGAAATAGCAAAAAGAATTCGAACAGTATTTCTGGATCATTCTCGTTCAGGAGCAGCAATCTACGCGATAGGTTAAATACCTCCTCGACTCTCACTCCTTCTTTGAGGTATTTTTCTGCAGCTTGAACGAATAAAACAGGGGTTACATCACTCATTTCCCTTCCTCCTTTGTAAGATACTAGATGATTAATCTACCCGAGTATTATAACATAAACTGCGAACTAATACAAAAAACCACCCCTAGAGGGTGGTTTTTCCGAAAATGAGCTTACTTCGAGTTCCTCTGCTCAATAATCTCTTGCGCTACATTCGGTGGTACTTCCTCGTAAGCGAAGAGCTCCATCGAAGAAGCAGCCCGGCCTTGAGTCATACCACGAAGATCACCGGTATAGCCAAACAGGTTAGCCAAAGGACAAAATGCCTTGATGAGCTTTGCCCCACCGTTCAAATCTTCCATTTCATCGATACGACCACGGCGAGAGTTAATGTCGCCAATTACGTCGCCCATGAATTCTTCAGGGGTAGTAATCTCAAGCTTCATTACTGGCTCCAAGAGAACTGGGTTAGCTTTCTTGATACCTTCACGGGTAGCCAAGGAACCAGCCAAGGTAAAGGCGAGCTCCGAAGAGTCAACATCGTGATAAGAACCATCATAAAGGGTTGCTTTAATGTCAACTACTGGGTAGCCAGCAATCACACCACCAGCCAAAGTATCTTCGACACCCTTCTGCACCGGCTTGCGATATTCCTGAGGCACCACACCACCTTTAATTTGGTCAATAAATTCAAAGCCCTTCCCTGGTTCATTTGGCTCAAACTTAATCCAAACATCACCATACTGACCACGACCACCAGACTGCTTGATGTGCTTACCTTGGGCTTCAGCAGTGCCACGAATAGTTTCACGGTAAGCTACCTGAGGCGCACCAGTGTTGGCTTCTACATTATGTTCCCTCTTCAAACGGTCAATAATAATCTCAAGGTGAAGCTCACCCATACCCGAGATGATGGTCTGACCAGTTTCCTCATCAGTGTGGACGCGGAAAGTTGGGTCTTCCTCAGCCATCTTGGAGAGGCCAATGCCCATTTTCTCTTGGTCAGCCTTAGTCTTCGGTTCTACCGCAATTGATACTGGTGGATCTGGGAATTCAATCGATTCTAGCAAAATCGGCGAAGAAGGAGCACAAAGTGTCGTACCAGTGGTACAATTCTTGAGTCCTACCACCGCGGCGATATCGCCTGCACCGATTTCGGTAATATCTTTACGGTCATTAGCATGCATTCGGACCAAACGACCGATCCTTTCTTTATCGCCAGTTGAAGCATTCAAAACAGTATCACCTGACTTCAATTTACCAGCATACACGCGAATAAAGATTAGTTTACCCACAAATGGGTCAGTTGCAATCTTAAAGGCAAGCGCAGTAAGTGGCTCTGAGTTATCAGCTTTACGCACGATTTGATCGCCAGTCTTTGGATCGGTACCAATAGTTTGACCCTGATCACGGTCAAGTGGTGAAGGCAAATAATCAGTCATAAGATCGAGCACCTTCTCCACAATTACACCACGACCATCGCCGCCAGTCACTAGGAAGAAATCCCCGTCAAGTACGCGTTTACGTAGAGCCGCTTTAAGCTCAGCTTCAGTAATTGCATCCTCACCTTCGTTGAAGAATTTCTCCATCAGTTTTTCGTCGGCTTGGACAGCTTCCTCAATCAACATCGAACGAGCATTTTTGGCTTTGTCTACCATGTCAGCCGGGATTTCGCCTACCGTAAGCTCATGGTCAGCATAATCTTTGTAGGTATAAGCCTTCATGTCAATGAGGTCAACTACACCGCAAATATCTTTTTCGAAACCAATAGGTAGATGAATCGCTACTGCATTCTTAGAAAGACGTTTGTGAATCGAATCGAGTGACTTATAGAAATCACCACCAATCTGATTAATCTTGTTTACAAAACAAATGCGTGGTACGCCGTACTTAGTAGCTTGGCGCCATACGGTTTCAGACTGCGCTTCTACACCCATCTTGCCGTCAAACACCACTACGGCACCATCGAGGACGCGAAGAGAACGCTCCACCTCAGCGGTAAAGTCAATGTGTCCCGGGGTATCGATGATATTAATTTGATGGTTTTTCCAATAAACAGTTACAGCAGCAGAAGTAATCGTGATACCACGCTCCTTTTCCTGCTCCATCCAGTCAGTATCAGCACCACCGGTGCCACCTTTCACTAGATCAATTTTGTGCTTCAGGCCAGTACGATACAAAATCGCCTCTGAAGTCGTAGTTTTGCCAGCGTCAATATGAGCAATAATCCCGATATTTCGCAGCTTGCTTAAATCTTTTATGTCAGCCATATGCTCCTTTATAATTTATTATTAATTGTCTAATTTAAGATTTCCACGCTCAAAAAAGACTCATTAAGAGTATTATATCATAAAAATCAAAATTTGAAATGGAATTCATTTCCATTTCAAATTTAAAACTGGCTTTCTTTTGTTGGGGTTTTCTTTCCCGAAAGAAAACCCCAGACTAAAAAAATGGCCGGTGCAAATGAGCAACCGGCCTGTATAGATAGAAGTACGACAAGCTAGAGGATTTTGAATATTTATGAACAGTTATTGTTCAAATAAGGTGTATGTATGAGAATTTTATTAAATCATAGTTATACTTATTGCTTTTTGGACCCGTCGGCCCAAATTAACGTTATTTCTCTTTTCTTGTGTACCTCTTTCTATTCTAAGGAGCTTGTCCGCAAGCGCAAGGACAGAGCACTTGCGGACAACTTAAACCAACAATCACAAGGCAAAAGTGATTGTACGTCACATTGTATCATGTAAAAGCTATTTTGTCAACTTAATTCTAAGATAATTTCTTGCGTAAAATATCTTGTACGGCCGAAGGATTCGCTTTGCCCTTAGACTCTTTCATTACCTGTCCCACTAAGAAACCAATTACTTTTTCCTCGCCAGCCTTGAAGTCGGCTTGCGCTTTCTGAGTTTCTGGCTTGGCGAGTACCGCATCGACAATTTTCTCAAGCGCGCCTAAATCATTTTCCTGAATTAAACCTAACTCCTTTGCAATCTGTTTTGCTCCACGACCTTTCATCTGAGGATCAAATAGCTTTAGGAACACTTCCTTGGTCGCAGTCGAGGATAATTCTTTCTTGATATTCATTTCGGCTAGTTCATCAAGCTCTTTTGCCGTCGGCAAATCATTCAGATACTCCGCTGACTTCTCTTCCGCAAGCAACACTGAAGCGAATAGATTAGAAATCAAAAGCACTAGAGAAGATGCTTTAGAGGGGCTTCCGGAGGTTACGACCGAGGATGAGGGCGCGAGCCCCGTGACGACGGGCGCGAGCGACCCGTCCCCGAGAAAGCCATCTTCTCTGGTGCTTAGTTCACGAAGGCTGTTCATTAGTTGCGGGTAATCGAGCAAGACCTCCAGTATATCTGATTTAATAACACCGTCAAACAACTTTCGATAATCCGCCGGCATCAACGGCAACTTCGCCGATTCCTCATCAATAAACTCTGATGAAAGGTTAATTGGCGGAATATCTGGTTCCGGCATATAACGATAGTCCTTCGCTTCCTCCTTAGATCTCTGCCCAGTCGTTACTCCAGTAGCATCATTCCATCCTCTAGTTTCCTGGACAACTTTTTCGCCTTTTTCAAGGAGCTTAGTCTGCCTCTTAATTTCATATTCAGCTGCTCTTTCGGCTGACCTAAATGAATTCAAGTTCTTCACCTCCGCTCGTGTGCCTAGCTCCGATGACCCTTCCGGCGCCACCGACACATTCACATCAAACCGCATATTCCCATTATAAAGATCCCCGTAAGTCACTCCCGCATAGCACATCAGTCTCCACAACTCTTTACAATAATCGTGTACATCCTTGCTAGAATGAATATCTGGCATTGACACGATTTCGATCAAAGGTGTATCGACACGATTCAAATCCACGAGCGAATAAGTGTCAAAATGTGTCAGTTTCCCTGCATCACCCTCAAGATGCGCATGCTCAATCCGCACTTTCGTACCCGACGGAAGCTCCACATATCCTGCTCCAATAATCGGATGATAAAACTGCGAAATCTGATAGCCCTTCGGCGAATCTGGGTAAAAATAGTGTTTGCGGTCAAATCTCGAATATGGATTAATCTCGCAATTCATTGCGCGGCCCGCTCGAATTGCAAATTTGATTGCCTCACCATTTAGGCGCGGCAACATTCCTGGCATCGCATAATCCACCGGCGATACGCAAGAGTTCGGCTCTTTGCCACGCGCATCGTTATCTACTTCAGAAAACAATTTAGTTTTTGTACATAACTGTACGTGACACTCAATACCAATCGTTGGAATATATTTCATATCGCTCCTAAATCCTTTAATGCTTGCTTGTAAATCTGTAACGCGTTGTACGCTCGCTTGTAGCTTACTTCAACATCTGTCTCGTGGGCAATTGCATTGCGTAATTTATGTGCCTGCCATACTCCGTTCAGATTAGTAAACTTATCACCGCATTTTTTTAGCCTCTCCCCCATCGTCTTGCCAGGAACCCCCATCTCCATCATCGCCTTGTCAAGCAATTTATCACCATTTATGACCGTCGTCACGTAGGACGCTGGGTTTTCCTTCTTAAATCTGTTTTCAATCTCAAGAAACTTCGCTTGATAAACTTCTTTATTGAAAGTATACCCACGCTTACCCGTCAAAAGTATCGCAAGAAATACTAACACCGCTACAATCAAAATTGCTGCAATAAATGTAATTACACCACCATCCATTATTCAAGCTCCTTTGCGAATTCAAGTAGCGCCTTGTCGCTTCGACGTGGCCCGACGAGTTGTAAACCAAGCGAAATCCCTTCCGGAGTCTCCCCAGCCGGAATAGCAAGCCCCGGTACTCCAGCGAGATTCAAGGATACACTCATTACGTCTTCAAGATACATTGCTACTGGATCATCAACCTTCTCACCCAGCTTAAATGCTGGATTCGGCGATACCGGTGTCAAAATAAAATCACATTTAGAAAATGCCTTCGCGTACTCCTCCACAATCAAAGTCCGAGCTTTCGCTGCTTTCAAGAAATACGCATCATAGAATCCTGAAGATAACACGAAGTTTCCAATCATAATCCGGCGCTTGTTTTCTGGCATAAATCCTTCGCTTCGCGTTTCGCCATACATTGAATCAACATCTACTGCCTTATCGGAACGAAATCCATATCTCACCCCATCATGGCGCGACAAATTCGAAGCAACTTCCGCTGGTACCAAAATATAATACGCCGCGAGGCCATATTTCAAAGCTGGCATTTCAAGCTCCACAATTTCATGACCCTTTTTCTTTAAAAGCTCACACTTCTCCTTCAGCGCCCTTCGTATTTCCGGATGCACTGACTCGTTGTCGAACTCTTTAATAATACCAATAGTGCGGGTGCAAGAATCAGACGATTCGAGACCGTCCGCGACAACGGGAGCGGAATGAGCGCCTGAGCCCCGTAACGACGGGCGCGAAGGCGCGAGTCGAGAATTGTCTGATTTTGCGCCCGCCTCAGTATTATAATAGTCTGGCAACGTAGTCATGTCTTTCGGGTCTTGCCCCGAGGCCACCGACATCAAAAGGTCCATATCCTCCGGAGTTTTCGTAAAGAATCCAATACAATCTGTGGATGATGCCATCGCTACTACTCCATACCTAGAGATTGTTCCATAAGTCGGCTTCAACCCGTATATGCCATTGAATGATGCTGGCTGCCGAATCGAACCACCTGTATCTGTCCCAGTAGCAAATTCCACAATATCAAGCGCTACTGCTACCGCTGAACCACCAGAAGAACCTCCAGCCACCCGTTCACGGTCATGTGAATTCAAAGTCGGCCCAAAATATGAGTTTTCCGTCGATGAACCATGCGCGAACGCATCTAGGTTTGTTCGCCCAATCATAATCGCCCCTTCATCCTCCAACTTTTTTACTGAAGTCGCAGTTACCGGAGCAGTAAATCCTTCCAAAATATGTGCCGAAGCCGTTGTCTCGCCACGCGGAGAAAGAAAATTATCCTTCAGGGCATACGGCACTCCCGCGAGTCGTCCAACATCTTCGCCCTTAGCAATTTTCGCGTCAATTTCTCGCGCTCGCTTCAAAGCCCCCTCTTCGTCAATAAACGTAAAAATGTGATAATCCTCAAAATGCTTCGCCTTTGCCAAGGCATCTTTCACCAATCTTTCAGCAGTCACTTTTTTGTTTGCTATTTTCATAATACTTTTGGTACCTTTATTTGGTTATCTTTTGTTTCCTTAGTCAAAGCGAGTAAAGCTTCTCGGTCGGCTTCCTGCGGCAGTATCTCGTCATCTCGCCATACATTTTCCATCTCAAACACCTGGTAAGTAGGCTCCACATTGTCAGTATCAAGTTCATCTAGCTGTGAAATATAACCAATGATTCCTTTCAAATCTCCCTGTAAAGAATCAATTTCCTTTTCGCTCAGCGAAAATTCAGATAGCTCAGCCAAATGCTTAATATCCTCGCGTTTTATATCCATAGCAATAATTATATCACCTTATTTGACGTTTCGGAACAAAATCTTCTTGAAATACCTAAAAATCGGCCCCGCTTCTTTCAAGTTTAAGAAATAGCTAGCAACCAGATAAGCGATAAATGACACGCTCGAAATCAATAAGAATTTCGGAATCGTAATCACAAGCGAAGTATCCGTCGCCATCAAAGGTACAAATTTCGTCATCGAAAACGCTACGCATCCCGCAATTGCTGTCGCAAAAATCATCCGAAAAGTTGCTCGCCAATAACTTTGATTGAGCAAAGCTCGCCCTGAACGTTTTTGCAGGATATATAACAGTATTACTATTTCCACCATAGCCCCGATTGATTGCGCCCAACCTAATCCATCTACGCCAAGCCCAAGTTTATAAAACCAGATTGATAATCCAATCGTCAGCCCTATTGCAAAAATCGATACGATAAACGGTGTTTTGGTGTCTTGATAAGCATAAAATCCACGCGAAGCAATATGGAAAATTGATCTTGCAAATATTGCAATACATAGCGTCCCAAGAATCGACGCAATTGTGCCGTTACTATCATTGTTACCGATATTTGAAATAAAACTCGTCACATATCCTCGACCGAAGAAGGCAATTACCGACACCGGCAGAGCAATCCAAGTAATCGTTCGCAGAGCCTGCCGGAAAGTTTCATTGAATTCTTTATTGTCGCCTTTGCCTAATTCCTCCGTTAGTTTCGGGAAAAATGCGGTTGATATTGCGACTCCAATTAGGTTGACTGGCATTTGGTGTAGCGCTGAAGCCTGGTTAAACGACCTCACGGCACCCGCGCCCATTCTTGAAGACAAATTGGTGTTTACGATACCATTTACATAATCAATTCCCTGGTCCATTGAGCGTGCTGGTAACAGTTTCAAAATCGAACGAAATCCCTGGTTTCTCCAATATATTTTGAAATCATAGTCCATCCCTAGCCCAAACAGCCCAATCAAGGCCACGATTAGCTGCATCACTGCACCGAGAATCACACCTAGCGCTACCCCCATGATGCCACCTTCAAATATCTGTACACCGAACAGATTAATTCCACCCGTAAACCAAGTAATACCAATGATAATGCCTATATTATATATAGCCGGCGCGAACGCATAGAACACAAATCGTCCTACTGCTTGTTGAATTGATGTCACAACTGTGGCGATTGAGAACAGGAACGGATTAATCGCGATTACGCGTGTCATGTTAATTGCGAGAATCATCCCACTTTCATCTAGTCCTGGCGAAACTACATAACGAATCAACGGGTCCGCAAAAATCATAATCAATACCGAAGAAATAAGTGTAAGAAGTGCCAGTAAATTAATCGTCGAAGATGATAATTCCCAAGCAGACTTTTTATTGCCTGACGCCAATCTTTGATTGAATACCGGAATAAATGACACCGAAAGCGCTCCCGAGGTCAGAATAAAAAACATAAAATCTGGAATCGTAAACGCGGCCGTATAAGCATCGATTCCGGTCGGATAAGTACCAAGATAATACGAGTTTAAAAGTCGATCCCGAAATAATCCGAGTAGAGCCGAAACTAGTGTTGAAGAAGCGAGCACAATTGCTGCCGATTTGACCGACAACTTCATTTGCGCAAGCGCCACCACCGATCTAAACTTAAACTTCCGCATATATAATATATTGTACCACGAATTTTCTATAAAAAATCAACACAAAAAGTTAAAGTTTAGTGTATAATGTATTTATGGCTAAGAAAAAATCTGTAGTGATTTTGCCGTCAAAGTCTAACGTAAAGAAGAAATTGACGAAAAAATCATCTAAAAAAACTGCGAAAAATATGAATTTATACTCAAGTTTGAGTTATCGGCATCAGACCAAGAAGGAAGCCGACGCTCGTCGTCGAGCTGAGGAATTGGCAAAATTGCCAAAAGAGCCCGTTAAGCGCTTCTTCGCTCGGCTTCATCCCAAGCGCGTGGCTAAATGGTGGTTCTCAAAACGTGGCCAGAAAACTATCCTCAAATTCTGTGCGGCTGCAGTATTAATCTTCATCATTTTCATCGGCGGTTTATTCCTTTACTACAAGAAAGACCTCGACGAAATCCGCCTCGACGAAATGAGTATCTCCGAGACTGTCAATACCTATCTCGACCGTAACGGCGAACTGCTTTGGAAGGATACTGGTAACGAAGATTATCGTCTTGTTGTTAACGCTGATGAGATTTCTGACTACATGTACAAAGCTACCGTTGCTATCGAGGATAAGAATTTCTACAACCATGCGGGTGTAGACTTCGGTGCATTAGTTCGTGCAACTTTCTCCACGCTCGGCGGTGGCGGTGTACAGGGTGGCTCTACTTTGACTCAGCAGCTTATCAAGCAGGTTTATTTCTCTGATGAAGCTGCTTCGGCTAACCGTGGTGGTCTCACCCGCAAAATCAAAGAGCTTATCTTAGCCCTAGAGCTTGAAAAAATGTACAACAAGGACCAAATCCTCACTATGTATTTAAACCAGTCACCTTATGGTGGTCGTCGTAACGGTGTTGAATCTGCCGCTCAAACTTATTTTGGCAAGCACGCTAAAGAGCTTAACCTCGCCGAAGCATCCCTGCTTGCTGCTATTCCAAACAACCCTGGTGTTTTGAATCCATATAATGAATATGGTCACGAAATGTTGATCGAACGCCAACACAAAGTCCTAGATGATATGGTTTCGATGGGCTACATTTCCGAACAGGAGGCAAATGAGGCCAAAGAGGTTGCTATTCTAGACACCATTAAACCTGAGTCTACTCAGTATGCTGACATGCTAGCTCCTCACTTTGTGCTTGAAGTGAAAAAACAGCTCGAAGACAAATACGGCATCCAGACCATGCGTTCCGGTGGTTGGACCATCAAGACTACCCTCGATCTCCGTGCCCAACGGATTGCTGAAGACGCTGTCCGTGTCGGTGCTTCCCACATGTACAAGAACCACTCCGACGATGTCGCTATAGTTTCTGTCGATGTCGAGACTTCTCAAGTCATTGCCATGGTCGGTTCCACTGACTTCTTTAATGGCACCTTCGGTGAAGTCAACGCTACCACCGACTCCCTAATTGAGCCAGGTTCCTCTATCAAGCCGATTCTCGACTATGGCCCACTCTTCATGCAGCGTGAAGGCATCAATTATGGCCCAGGCTCTATTCTAAAAGACGAAAACATCAATAAGCTATACTGTGCCGGCTATTCTGGTAGTTGTTCTTTGACCAACGCTACTGGTTCGTTCTATGGTGACGTGACGATTCGTTTCTCACTTGGTCACTCTTTGAATATTGCCGCCGTGAAAGCCCTTTACATTAATGGTATCGACAATTCTCTGGAAATTGCTCATGCACTTGGCGACAAGACTTATTGTGATGGTCGCGAAGGCTATGGCCTTTCTATCGCGATTGGTTCTGGTTGTAACGTTCGTATGGTCGAACACGCCAACGCCTATGCCTCCATCGCACGTGGTGGCTCCTATAAAGACCTCGCCTATGTCATGGAGCTCAAAAATTCTTCTGGCGAAGTTGTCGAATCCTGGAAAGATCCTGAAGCTACCCCAGTGGTTGACGAGCAAGTTGCTTATATGATTTCAAATATCTTGGCTGACGGCTCCGCTCGCTTCGGCATCTATGCTCCGGGCGGTTCGCAAAGCGCAGGTTATGTCATTCCAGGTGTTTGGACTGCGACTAAGACCGGTACTACTACTACCGCTAACTCCGCCGTCACAAAAGACTCTTTGATGGAAAGCTATTCCACCGCTGTTTCTACCTTAGTTTGGAACGGCAATCACGATGGTTCCGGCCTCACCTCTAACACGCACGACATTGCTCGCTTTACTGTTGCGGAATTTATGGGACGCATCCACTCTGAGGTCTATCAACCCGATGGTCGCTGGAAACCAGGCGATCAACCAGCGAAACCATCTGGCATTCAGACTCTCACTGTTAACGGCAAGACTGATATTTGGCCGAGCTGGTATAATTCTGCCAAGAACTCCGGTGTCGCGAAGGAAAAACTCACCTTCAACCGCTACAATCACTTGCTAGCTTCCGCCTGTACCCCAGAGGAATACAAGATTGAGATCGAAGTCACCAAAACCACCGACCCAATGACTGGCAATAGCGTATATAATGTACCAGCGCCATACAATCGCGATGTCAGCGACACTTGTGACTATCGTCCACCGCAGGTCGCATTGTCTACCAGCGATTGTAAACTCTATGCCAGCGTGAGTCGTGGTTCATCCGATATTGCTGGAGCCACTCTCTACATTAATGGCGTAGAAAAAGGCGGCGTTTCACTCGGAGGTGGGCCAATCTATACCTTGACTGGCTCTGAAACTTCAGCCCGTCTCGACGTATCTGACTCTGCTGGCTATGTCTCATCTGGCGAAATCAAAATTAGTTCTGCCAGTTGCAAGAAAGAAGATCCGCCAGCTAACCACTAAACAGTAAAAACTAGGCGCAAGAAGGCGCCTAGTTTTTTGCCGCACTACCTCTGTTTTGAACGGTTTTTAGTAATCCTCGCAAAAATCATTTTGCCAGCCGAAGTTTCATGAAAACGCATAAATTCAACTTCTAATTCTTTACCTACTCTATTTGATGCGCCTTCTACGACCACCATTGTTCCATCCGGTAAGTGTCCAATTCCCTGTCCACGGTTGGCACCTTTTTCCAGGATTTTAAGTCGCATTTTTTCGCCTGGCAAAAACTCCGTCCTTACAGCAAGTGCGAGATCATTAATGTTTAGCGTCGGGATTTTCTCAGCCTCCGCTACCTTGATTAAATTATAATCAATCGTCATGACAGCGCCTTTGTTTTCCTTCGCATATTTCAACAACTCTTCATCCACTTTCTTTTTTCCATCGCCATCATCAAATATTTCAGTATTTACTTCCACTACTCGTTCTAGCTCCGCCACGTTATCTAGCCCCGCCCGAGCCCGTGTTCGTTTTTCATTATCCTTACTATCCGCGAGCAGTTGTAATTCCCTCAGCACACTTTTCAAAATAATCAAATCTCCATCAATAAATCCAGTCCGAGCCACGTTCAAAATTCGTCCGTCAATTAGCACAGACGTATCAACATATATTTTTCTTCCCCCACCACGCGTTGGCTTTAATCTTCTTGCCACCAAAGTCGTTGTTTCTGCTAGGATTACTAGCGTAATAATCAATATCAAAAATTCCATAACAGCTATTTTATCAAATCTTCACCAAAATTAACAGCGTGTAAATGATTTTGCTCAAGCACCGCCTCGTATTTAGAGACTAAATCATCGCGCCCCAGCACCTTCGCGACATCAATCGCGAGGTCATATCTTGATGCAGCGTTTCGTCGCAACATTTCAAATGGTGTGGTAGTTGAGCCCTCCTCGTTAAATCCATGTACTCGGAGCCGCGCCTTATAAGTGTAGTTTTCCAAAATGCTTTCTAACGTCTCTGGATAACCGTGGAAATTCGCCAAAATTGGTTTATTCGTAGTGAATAACTCTTCAAATTTTTCCTTAGTCAGTTTATTCTCTGTCGTACCAATCGCTCGGTAAGAAAGCGCGTTAATCCCCACAAATCTCAATCTCAAATCCGGCATATCTTCTCGCAGAATCTTCATCGCTTCTAGAGTTTCGTGCGCGACAATATCACCACAGGCCGTTAATACGAAATCTGGCTCCGCATCCGAGGCAAATTCAAAGATAGATGCCCCACCATTATCGTATTGGTATTTTGCATGGTGCGAGTCAATATAACGCGGCCGTTCGTTCTTATCAAATGTTGTAAGATTTACAACATTAGTTGACGACATCATGAACCTATAGGCCTCCTCTGCTGCTACGTCGTCAATCGGGAAAATACAATTTGCGAGATTGGATGGTACCGAGAGTAATGTGCTAATTAGCGCCGGGGATTGATGCGTAAAGCCATTATGGTCTTGCCGCCAACAAGTCGAAGTGGAAAGGAGATTCACCGCCGGCATAGGCTCTCGCCAAGAAACGCTTTTCGATTGCTTCATGAATTTCATTTGTTGCAAAACTTGTGCCGTAATAATTGGGAAAAACGCCTCGTAACTTCCCATCATTGCTGGTTCCCCATTCATCAAATGCCCCGTCATTACGCTAAATAGCACATTCTCAGATAGCATTTCCACGATTCGTCCATCCGACGACTCCGGCAAATCCCAAGTCTTCACCGGCATATCACCCCACGCCCTCTTCTCCGCTTCAAAAATCTGGTCAAATTTATTTGAAGTGGTCTCGTCCGGCGAGAAGAAATAAAACCTCGGATTGTTTTTAAATTCTTCAGTCAGAAGTTCACCAATTCGCCGAGCCGGTGAGAATAATTCAGTACCAGGGTTATCTATCGCTTCAATCATATCAGCACCCCTTCCTCTCGACTAAACAGCTCGCCGACATCATATGACTTTAACCATTCCTCCAACGCATGCAGTTCTTCCTCATCTGTTTTTGGATTTTTTAACGGGATTTGGTGTGCGTCTTGATGTCGATTGGGCCCACCCTCGCCTTTTTCGGTTCTCATAATATAAAATGGTGAATCTACTGCCTTTTGCAAAGCCTCTTGGAATACTTCTGGCTCATCTCCTTCTATCATCACCGGCGTAAAACCAAATCCTCGTATTAATTCGCTGAGTTCTCTTTCTGATTTTCGCCCATAAATCGTCGGCCCTGATATTTTATAGCCATTCAAATGTAATATCGGCAAAATCCGTCCGTTACTCGATGTCGTCAGTAGATTGCGAAGGTTTAGTGAATCAATTGCCGTGGCAGTTTCTAGTTCTCCATCCCCGATTAGCACCGCCAGAATTTTCTCCGGATGACCTAGCGCCACACCATAAGCATTTGCTAGGGCGTAACCTAGTTCTCCCCCCTCCGTAATTACACCCGGTGTATAGGGGCTAGCATGGCTCGGAAATCCATCTGGCCAGGAAAAATTCCGACAAATGTATTCAAGACCGTCTATATCTCGCGATGCCATTGGGTCAACTTTTTCTAATTCCCCGTCTAGCCATAGATTCGCCTGTAAAGCCGGAAAACCATGTCCTGGCCCCAGCGCAAAACTAAAATTCTCATCATCACGAAACAATTCTTTCATGTTCGCATATGCCACGTTTATGCCATGACAAGTCCCCCAGTGACCGAGTAATCTAGCTTTAATATCATCAAATGTCAGTTCTCTCTCCGTCAAGAAATTGTCCTGCAAAAAAAGTTGCGCTACTACCAAATAATCACATAGTCTCACGCGTTTTTTGATTCTTTCAATCTCAACAATGCCCACCGCATTCATATTCTAATTATAGCATAAACTTAATAAAACTCTTGACTTTATATTTTCAAAAGCGGTATAATAATGATAAGCATTAATACTATGGAAGGTTATTGTCACCTATGAAAACAAAGTCACTATTCATTCTCTCGGGAGTATCATTATCTCTTGCTATGATCTCAGCTTTAGCGTTTTCTTCAGCGGTTTCTTATGCCGAAGGCAGTGATGCTATCGACGAACTCCAGGTCACTGTTAATGTTTCTTGTACTTTGTCTTCCACCCTCGGCACTACCCCTGGCGTGACCGCCTCCACTGACGGCGAAGGCAACAACACTTATACCACGAGCTTAAACCCCGAGACCGTCAAAGAAATTAACGGTAGCATTCTCTCCACTGTTTGTAATGATTCTGGAGGTTATTCTCTTTATGCTATCGGTTATTCCGGTGATTCATATGAAGCTCCGGATAACACTAAAATGCTCGGCACCAACAGCAACATCAACACCAGCACTACAACTACCGGCGACACGGCAAGTTGGTCCATGAAGCTTGCCGAAGTCTCGGGCTACACCCCACCTACCATCTTAAACAGTTTTGATGATTATCACGTCGTACCCGAAACATACACCCAGATCGCTAAATACACTTCAGCCACGGCCGCTGCCACTTCTCCTGGCGCTACTATCCAAGCGAAGTATCAACTCTACACAGGGTTCCAGGAATCTGGCACCTACACCAGTAAAGTCAAATACACCATCGTCCACCCAAATACCGCGCCGGCACCGAGTACAAAAACCTATATGCAAGATGCTACCTTGGCGGATTGTGGTAAAACTATGTATGATAAACGTGACTCAGGTACAGAAACCGCTTATACTACAGCTCTAATTGGCGGTCAATGCTGGATGACTACTAATCTGAACCTCGCTGGTGGTACCGCCCTCTCTGCAGATGATACTGACGTTACCAGCGCTTACATTAGTAGCTTCACAACCAGCAACAACCTCACGAAGTCAGGCGATACCATAGTCCTCCCAGCCTCCACAACTTCTTCAGGCTTTGATACAGATAACTATTCCTATGTAGCTAACTCTGGCAATGCTTCTTCTAACTGCTCCACTGCTCCAGGATGTTATTCCTACTACTCATGGGATGCTGCTACACTAGGTTCCGGTAGAACCATTGCAACTGATAACACTGATGCCGAACAATCTATCTGCCCTAAAGGCTGGCACCTACCTAATACCAGAACTGGCACTAATAACACTTCAGACTTCAGGAAACTGATGATTGCTCTAGGTGGATCAAGTTCAAAAGAAAACTACGATAGCTCTACTACCCCTACTGGAGCCACTATGTCTACTACCCTCCAAGCCTCCCCTAACAACTTCCTGCGCGCCGGCTACTACATCGTCGGCTCGTTCGACCTTGGCGGTCGCAGCGGCTATTATTGGAGTTCTACGTCGTACTCCAATAATAGTCGCGCCCGCCTCCTCTTCTTCAATTCAAGCTACGTCTATTCAGCCAATTACTTCAGTCGCGGCCAGGGTTATTCAGTCCGCTGTGTGCTAGGTAGCTAGAGGGTCACTACTATCCATGATGAGTAGCGTGGTCTCGCTCTACCCTAAACTTCTCGACTATAACAACCGTAATATCTAACAGTCTCTATTTCTTCCCCTCGGCAAACTCCCTAATCCGCTGAATCTCATCCCTGAGCGCCGCGGCCTTCTCAAACTCCAGATTCGCCGCCGCGAGTTGCATCTCACCGGTCAGTGATTTGATAAGCCCTGGTAGTTCATCTTTCGGAATCCGCTTGATATCGAGTTTATCAACCTTTTCTTTCTCCGGAATAATCGCTCGTAAGCCCTTTCCGACCTCCTTCGTAATCGATTGTGGTGTAATTCCATTTTTAGCATTGTATTCCTTCTGAATCTCGCGCCGACGATTCGTCTCTGAGATAGCTTTTTCCATGCTTTCAGTGATGTAATCCGCATACATTATCACTTTGCCTTCAACGTGTCTAGCCGCGCGTCCAATCGTTTGAATCAAGGCTGACTCACTCCTCAGGAACCCTTCCTTATCCGCATCAAGTATCGCAACCAAAGAAACTTCCGGTAAATCTAGCCCCTCACGCAAAAGATTAATCCCCACCAGCACGTCATACACCCCCTCGCGCAAATCTCTCAAGATGTCACCTCGCTCCAATGTATCAATGTCAGAATGGATATAGGCCGTCTTTACTCCTCGTTCTTTCAAATGGTCGGTCAAATCCTCCGCCATCCGTTTCGTCAGGGTCGTAATCAATGTTCGTTGCCCTTTGGCGATTCGTCGGTCGATCTCTTCCATCAAATTATCGATTTGTCCATCCGAAGGACGCACTTCAATCTCCGGATCGAGTAGTCCAGTCGGTCGAATTACTTGCTCCGCCGGTTTAGGCGAGACTTCTAATTCATATTCCCCTGGCGTTGCTGACACATAGATTGCTTGATTAATCCGCTTTTGGAACTCACCATAAGTTAGCGGCCGGTTGTCCAACGCTGACGGTAGCCGGAATCCATAATCTACTAGTGCCAACTTTCGCGCGTGGTCGCCATTGTACATCCCTCTCACCTGCGGCAAAGTCATATGCGACTCGTCCACGATTAATAGAAAGTCCTTCGGGAAGAAATCAATTAACGTGTGCGGCGGTTCGCCCGCCTTGCGCCCTTCTAGGTGACGAGAATAATTCTCGATTCCCTTCACGAAACCGGTTTCCTTCAACATTTCGAGGTCATATTTCGTGCGTTGTGACAATCTTTGCGCCTCTAAGTATTTCTCGTGTTTTTCAAAATATTTCAATCTCTCTTCAAACTCTTTCCGAATCGCAACGAGTGCGCTATCTAGCGAATCTTCCGGCGTTGCGTAATGTGTATTCGGAAAAATGTGCACCTTGTCCGGCTTTTCTCGTACTTCAAATGTCAGCGGATCTACGATTTTAACATCTTCCAGCTGGTCAAAACCAAACTCGAATCGGTACGCATATTCCCCATTCGCCGGAAATAGATCAATCGTATCACCCATCACTCGGAAATTACCCCGTTCGAACGCCAAATCATTCCGATGATATTGCATCGCCACTAATTGTCGAATGAAAGAGTGCTGGGAAACTGTGTCATTGAGGACATTTCGGAGCCTGGCAAGGCGAGAATTAGCGCCGGCCGCCCGTGGCGACGGGCCGGCCGGACGCGTGTCCGAAATGACCAGTTTCCAGCCCTCGTTGGTCGTAACCTCCGGAAGCCCCTCAAAATCTTTATTACTAATCACCCAGCCATCTTTTTTTCGCGCTAGCGGCAATGACATCTCAAGATAATGTTCTGGCGAGCCGATACCGTAAATACACGATACTGATGCCACCACGATTACATCTCGTCGGCTAAGCAGTGCTTCCGTCGCCGCGTGACGTAATCTATCAATTTCGTCATTAATCGCCGAATCCTTCTCAATGTAAGTATCGGTCGAGGCGATATATGCTTCCGGTTGGTAATAATCAAAATACGACACAAAATAATGCACCTGGTTCTTCGGGAAAAATTCCCGGAATTCCGAATATAGCTGCGCCGCCAAAGTCTTATTATGCGCCAAAATCAAGGTCGGCTTCTGTACATTAGCAATAATATTTGCCATTGTAAAAGTTTTACCTGAACCAGTTACCCCAAGCAATGTTTGCTCATGTTCTCCACTCAAAATACCATCCGTCAGCTGCCTAATCGCTGCCGGCTGGTCGCCCGTGGGCTGGTATTTTGACACTAATTCAAACTTTGCCATATCTATTATTATATCACCAAAATATTGTATAATATAATCATGAAATATCAAGTTACGGTTAAACCTGGTACATCTCAAGAAAAAATCGTTCAAACTAGTAGCGATACATACACCATTTATCTTCGCGCCAAACCTCACGATGGCGAGGCCAACACTGCCCTAATTAAATTACTTGCCAAGCACTTCAATATCCCTAAGACTGCTATCAAAATTACTCGTGGTGCCAAATCAAAAACCAAAACGGTCGAATTCTAATCAATTTTGCGCATAGTTGGAAATGGCACAGCCTCGCGTCCTGAAACTCCCTCTAGTAGCCAGAAGTTTCGTTCCGAATTTCCCCAACCACAAGCTGGTGGCATGCCGTATTCTAGCATTTCCACGAAATCCATATCCATCATTTGGGCCTCTTCATCGCCCGCATCGCGTGCAGCCTGTTGTTCTTCAAAGCGTCCCAATTGGTCTAATGGGTCATTCAATTCCGAGAAACCATTCCCCATTTCCGTTCCGGCAATCACCGGATGGAATCTCTCTGTCACCAAAGGATTATCAGCGGATTTCTTTGCTAGTGGTGATAGGCTTAGCGGCTCCTCAATTACCCAGTATGGTCCAGCCGAAGCCTTACGAATCAACTTCCATACATTATCAATCAAGTGTGGCGTAGTAGTGTTTTCGAGCTTCTTGACGAATTCATCATGCTTCAAATCCTTCGCGTCCCAATTCTCGAGCAGAATCTTAATTAGCTGTTCCCTATCTGGGTTAAACACGTCAACGTTAAACCTATCCTTGAGTAAATCCGCATACTTATAGCGTGGCCACTCTTGGTCTAAATCGATCTCGAATCCACCCACATTAAACTTCAAAGTGCCCCATGTCTCCTTCGCAACATATTTCATCATCTCTTCATAAAACTTCATCCCGTCTTCATAGTTCTCGTACGCGGCATAAGCCTCAAATGCGATATGCTCTGGCAAGTGCTCATCATCTACCCCTTCGTTACGGAATCGTGGCCCGATGTCATAGACTTTTTCAAACCCACCGCCAAGGAGTCGCTTCAAAGGCAACTCGTGTGAAATTCTTAAGTAAAAATCCTCATCTAACGCATCCATGTGCGTGACGAACGGATTCGCGTCCGCCCCGCCGGTCGTGTGCTCAAGTACCGGAATATTAATTTCGATAAATCCATGCGAATTCATAAAATCACGCGTCGCTTGCCAGAACTTAGAGCGTCGCACCAATCTCTCACGCACCTCCGGATTCACATTCATATCAACATAGCGACGACGATAACGCTCTTCCTTGTTGGTAAACTTCTCGGGCAAAGGACGAAGCGATTTAGTAAGTAATCGAACATGGTCAGCGAATACTGAGATTTCGCCTGTTTGAGACTTATCAACGATGCCTTTAGCCTCAATAAAATCACCGATATCAAGCAACTTAATTTCTTTTGCACCAAACAAACCCTCCGGCGTAGCTTCGCCGGTCGCTTTCATGAAAATCTGCACCTCACCTGTGTAGTCGCGCACCTTAATAAACACTAACTTCCCGAATGACCTAATCGCTACAATTCGCCCCGCAATGCACACTTCCTGACCTTTTTTCTCGTCAAAATGGTTTACTACATCAAAAATTCGCGTGTTCCGCTCCGATTTGGACGGATACGGCTCTATGCCCCGCGCCCGAATTTCCTCTAATTTTCTAAGTCTTTCGTTTCTATAGTCATCAAGTATCATAAGATATATTATACCATATAATAAAAACTTTTCTAAGCTTGCCGTTTCTAGGCTAAAAATCTGAAAAAATAGTGATGGAAAGCCGGTACTGAAATACCGGAAGGATTCCATCAGATTATTTTTTCAGATTTTTACCTCTGGCAAGCTTAGAAAAGTTTTTATTTAATATCTATAACCTTTATCTTTTTGCCATTAAAATCAAAAGATTCACCAGCCTTATGTCCTAAGAGAGCTTTACCGATTGGCGATTCGTTAGAAATCTTGCCCTCAAGTGGGTTCGCTTCGGTCGGCCCAACTAAGGTATATTCAACTTTACGACCTCCCATGCTTAATACCACGCAAGCACCAAGATCCACCTTAGTCTTCTTCCCTCCTCGAATCACTTTCGCATTCTTCAAAATATCTTGGATTTCCAAAATTCTTCCCTCAGCCACTTTCTGTTCGTTACGCGCTGAGCTATACTCCTCGTTTTCCGATAAATCCCCGAAGGAACGTGCCGTTGCGATTCGCTCAGCGATTTTTGGTCGCTCAGCAATCAAAGCTTTCAGTTCGTTTTCAAGCTCTTTTTTCCCCTCTGCAGTTAAACTAATATTTTTCTTAATCATAATAAGTTCCAGTTTTACCTACATAAGTTTACACGAAAACACTAATCAAGTCAATAGTTTTTAGGCGCCCATTCCGAGCATATATAACAGGTAAAAAGCCACCCCGTTTTTTAGCATATGAAGCAGTATTCCGGCGTAAATCGTCCCCGTGATTTCACGAAGGGCGCATAGTACGATGGACATTGCAAATACGTTTACCCCTACATTCCACTGCATATGCACGAGACCAAACAGCATCGACACGAGCAAAGTAGTGATGATAATTGCTGCCGGATGCCCCATTTCATTCCATAATTTAGAACGAATTTTCTCATAGAGCCATCCTCGGAAAATTATTTCTTCGGCCACTGGCGCCACTGCTACTAACGTGAAAAATGCTAGTACCCGGTCAAACCCCATAATAAATGTATTGAATCCCACATCTTGCGCTTCTCCCGCATCAAACCACGAGAACTGACTAAATAGCGCTACGAGTCCTGCCGCAAGCAACATGTAAACAACGAACCCAACTGGTGCTAGTCCAATATCAGTCCAAGTTGGCCAACCTTTTAATCCTAACTTCTCGCGAGTCTCAGCCTTGCTGGGTTTTTGATATTTATCTCCTCGCCATTTCGTCAGTAATTTTGGTGGCACATAAACCGTCAAAAACAACGCCAAAGAATACGAAATAGCTGAATAAAACGCCGTGACGACCGGCTTGTCAAAGGCTTCTGTGCCAAGAATCAGAATCATCAAAAACCCCACCACAAACTGTGAAGCAATTACTGTCACTCCGACCCAAATAAGCAGCAATAGAATTTCAAAAGCGGTCTTCCACCTCTGTTTTTTCGGCAAATTCTTAGGTGCCTGCTTTGTTTTATCTGAAGTCTTTGTCTTAGCCATTAACTCGCGATCCTCACTATATCAAGCACCGTTACAATCGCAATTAGAGCAAGCAACACTATCATGGCCCTAGAGACAATCTTTTCCTCGACTTCCTTGGTTAGTTTCTTTTTGCGTAGTTTATAAATCGTGATGAGGAGCCATCTTCCTCCATCTAGCGCCGGTATTGGCAATACGTTCATACAGGCCAATGATACCGAAATCAGTGCTGCCAGAAACGCTAAGTTAGTTGGCCCAGCCGAGGTGAAGGCTGGGAATAATACTCCAATTATTCCTACCGGTCCAGAAACTGAATCGCCTGCCTCCGAAATTGCTGCCTGACCATCCTCGCGGACTGAAGCATCGGGGCTAAACTGCGAACCAATTCCTGATATCAAATCCCATAGCAATATTCCAACACCTTTAAAGGTCTCGCCCGTTATTTGTAGCGTTAAACCCGCCCCCACTACTGGCGCCGACCAAGTCGAATAAGACAAAGCTTGCGTTGAGCTCATTGTTACACCTAGCAAGTATTCCGCATCGGCTGGGTTGAGAGTTGCTTCAATTTCACGTTCTTCATCTCCTCGCCGTACTGTGTATTTCACTGATTCGCCAGCGTGTGCTTTGTTCGCTTCTGAAATATCATTTGAATTCCATACTTCATTTCCGTCTATTGTTAGGATATAATCATCGGTTTGAATCCCTGCCTGCTCTGCCGGTGAGCCTTCGATTACGGATGTAATTTGGACTGGCGTTCGGTCTACACGCGTGTCTGCGTCTACCGTAAATTGCCCTTCAATAAAAGCCGGCATGCCCGTCCAGGCCAATATTGTAAATATGATGAATGCCACCAACCAGTTAGCTGCTACACCCGCAAATAGTATCTTTGTCTTGCTCCAATACTTTGCTGCACCAAACGTCCCCTTACGCGTATCCGCATCGGACTCTCCATCCATCTGGCAAAACCCACCAATCGGTAGCCAATTTAGGCTAAATATCATCCCCTTTTGAGTCAGGTTCTTGTCACCATCCGAATAAACAACTTTTGAAACTTTATCCTTATCCCATTCTTTGCGAGGTAATTTTCGCCACTTACCAGTTTTGGGGTCCTTCACCCAGGCTAATGCCCTTGGCGGAAAACCAATTCCAAATTCTAACACGCTTACCCCGTTTCGCCGAGCCATCAAGAAATGACCAAACTCATGCGCCGTCACGAGAAGCATCAAGACGACTAAACCAACAATCACACCTAAAAATATATCCATAACAACTATTATATCACTTTCCAAACCTACGTGAGCGAGATTCGTATTCTTTCATAATATCGTCAATATCGTCTCCCGACATTTCTGGGAAGTATTTTTTAACAAACATGAATTCCGCATAGCTCGCTCGCCACAGCATAAAGCCCGAAATCCGCTCTTCGCCTGAAGTACGCACCACCATATCGACATCTGGAATCTCCGAATGATACAAATGCTTGCGAATGGTCTCCGGTGTGATATCTCCTTCCGAAGCTGCAATCGTTGCGGCGTCTGCAATCTCTACTTCCCCACCGTAATTAAAACAAAATCCGACCGTAATACCAGTACAATCCTCGGTCACCTTTTCTGCTCGCTCAATCATGCTCGCAAGTTTTGGCGAAACTCTGTTTTTTGAGCCCAGTATCACCATCTTGGCATTATTCTTCGCTAGTTTCTCGGCATAATTCAAAAGCTTCGTCTCCGCCAGTTTCATAATATAGGAAACTTCCTTCTCGCTTCGCCCCCAGTTTTCAGTCGAAAAAACATAAAAAGTGATGTAAGAAATACCTGCCTTAGCTGCCGCTTCGACCATTTTCTCGATTGACTTTAGTCCGGCTCGATGTCCTTCAATTGACGGCAAACCCTGTTCTTTCGCCCAGCGTCTATTGCCATCTGCAATTACACCAAGGTGCTTCAATTCTCCCATAAATTCTCCAAATTATAGTTTCATTATTTCGTCAGATTTTGCCTTAAACTCGGCATCAATTTTGTCATTGAATTCCTTTGTCAAATCATCGATTTCCTTCTCGGCGCGCTTTTTTACATCCTCGCTTAAATCTTCTGCGGCTTTTATCGCTTTTCTTGCATCCTCGCGGACATTCCGAATCGCCACCTTTGCTTCCTCAACCTTCGTCGAGGCAGTTTTGACGATTTCCTTTCTTCTTTCTTCAGTTAAGGCTGGAATCGGCACCCTAACCACGCGTCCATCATCTGAAGGATTAAGACCCAAAGCCTGATCCGCTCGAATCGCCGTCGCAATCGCCTGAATATTCGCCGGGTCAAACGGAGTTACCACGAGTAGCGTTGCGTCCGCCACCGTCACATTTGCCACTTGGTTTAATGGCATGTACTGGCCATAAGCTTCAACTTTAATTCCCGCCAGCATGTCTGGATGCGCTCTGCCAGTTCGCACTTTTTTCATTTCTTCTTTGAAGCGCTCTACCGCTCCATCCATTTTTTTGCGGTCTTCGTTTGTGTCAAACATAAATAACTCCTTTGTTATAACTCCATTATATCAAAAAATCTGGCCCTTTCGGCCAGATTTTACTTATTCAGCTTTTGCTTCGATAGCCTCTTCAGCTTTTGCCTTCTTCTCGGCTTCCTTCGCAGCCTTCTTGGCCTTGTTTTCGAGCGCTGCCTTCATCTTTGCAGCTTTCTCGGCACGTGCCTTGAAGCGATCTACGCGACCTTCGGTATCGATAATCTTCTCTTCACCAGTAAAGAACGGATGCGAAGCTGAAGAAATCTGCACCTTCACCAAAGGATATTCGTTGCCATCTTCCCACTTGATGGTCTCTTCACTTTTCGCTGTCGATTTGGTCAAAAACGAAAAGCCAGCCGCTTCATCAGAAAAGACGACAAAACGGTAATCTTTAGGATGTAACTCTTTTTTACTCATAACTGTGCCCCATTATATCAGAAAACTCGAAAAAAGTAAAGAAAAAGGCGGAGATTAATCCGCCTAACAACAATTATTTAGAATATCGCACTGAGATTGGTTACGATTTCGTCAATGAAACCAAACTCTAAGGCGTCATTCGCCATCATATAAAACTCTTTCCGGTCGAGCTTGTCGTAGTCTTCCTCACTCATTTTACTGTGTTCTAGTACGAACGGCTTGACCATCTCTTCCTCAACCCTATTTTCGAATTCGACTCTATCCTTGACTTTGTTAGCTGTACCGTACAAGAAAATTGACCCATCATGCATCAGGAATGATGCTTTTGGCAAAGAAAAACGTTTATGCCCGGCAATGCCAATCAGAAACGCCATCGAACTCCACTGCCCCATATTTATGGTATAAACCGGAGTCTGGCTCAGCTCAATCGCTGAAATCAGAGCAAAGCCCTCTGTCACGTCTCCACCCGGTGAATTAATATAAAGCCTAATCGGCTCACGTTCTGCCGGGTCGATACCTTCGTCTATACGGTTGCAGTCTAGTATTTGCTCTACGATAAACGATGCAATCGAGGCATCGGCGTAGAAACTGTCATCGCTATCTAGCGGCAAGATTTCACCATAAAGATAGATTCTCCTATCCTCTATTTCCCTTGCCCTTTTAAAATCCCAAATGTCACAATTGATATTGGTGTTTAGTCTGCTATCAGCGACTTCTATTACGTGTTTATTCATCGTACGCCCTCCTTTTTTAAAGTACTATTCTAAATAATCGTCTAAGGATTGATTATAACCAAAAATATCTTTCTCGCAAGCACAGCCTTTTTCGTGTTGCAATAATCTATTCTCTGTGGTATAATATAACGGTTATTAAACTAATGAAACAGTTTTTTGGGAGATTTCCTGGCCTAGCGGCCGATAATGCCCAGGAACAAAGAGAAAGGAAATCATATATGACAGTAGCTGTCGATATGAAAGCTCTGCTGGAAGCTGGTGCTCATTTTGGGCATAAATCCAGTCGTTGGCACCCGAAAATGGCGCCATACATTCACTCAAAGCGTCAAGGCGCCCACATTATCAACCTTGAAAAGACCGTCGAAGGTTTAGAGAAGGCTTTGCCAAAAATCACCGATATTGCAAAGTCCGGCAAGAAAATCCTCTTCGTCGGTACCAAGAAACAGATGAAAGACACCGTCAAGGAAGCTGCTGAAGCAGTCGATATGCCTTACGTTACCGTGCGTTGGGTTGGTGGAACTTTGACTAATGTCGAGACGGTTAACCGCCAAATCAAGAAATTGAAAGATTTAGAGCGTCGCATGGCTTCTGGCGAACTCGAAAGTCGCTACTCCAAGCTCGAAGTCCAAAGATTTCAAGAAGAGATTGACATGTTAAACGAGCGTTATGGCGGCATCAAAGATATGACTGAGCAGCCAGCCGCGGTCGTTGTAGTCGATGCAATCGAGGATAAGAACGCGATTAAGGAAGCAAACGTTTTGAAGATTCCAGTCATCGCTATCACCGATAGTAATGTTGATCCATCCAACATCGACTATGTCATTCCGGCAAACGATGATTCTATCAAAGCAAGCAAATTAATCTTAAGCTACATCACTGAAGCTGTTAAAGAAGGTAAAAAATAATTGCGTATTTATAAAAATTATAGGAGGCATAAACTATGGCTGAAATTTCAGTTGAACAAATTAAAAAATTAAAAGAACTCTCAGGCGCAGGTCTAACCGATGCCAAGAAGGCACTCGTTGAAGCTAAGGGCGATTTTGACAAAGCTCTCGAAGCGATGCGCAAAAAAGGTCTCACCAAAGCCGAAAAACGCGGTGATCGCGAGACTCGCGAAGGTCTCATTGATGCTTACATCCATGACGGCCGCCTCGGTGCTATTGTTGAGGTAAACTGCGAGACTAGTTTCGTCGCCAAGACAGACGAGTTCAAGACTTTGGCTCACCAAATTGCAATGCAAATTGCCTCGATGAACCCACTTTACGTCTCAGAGGAAGATATCCCTGAGGCCGACAAGAAGGCCAAGAAAAAAGAGCTCGAAGCCAATTTCAAAGGCCCAGAGAACATGAAAGACCAAATCCTAGAAGGCCAAATGAAAAAAGCTTTCGCCGATAAAGTTCTCATGAATCAACCATATATCTTGGATGATTCTAAAACCGTCGAACAGTTCATCAAAGAAGCAATCGCAAAGACTGGTGAAAACATCACCATCCGTCAATTCAAGCGTATAGAGCTCGGTGTAACCGAGTAATAATCAAAAAATCGGGCACCCTCGCAGTAGGCGTGCCCGATTTTTTCGTGCGCGTAGAGTATAAACGCTTGTTAATAGACTATTCTCTTACCTTCTTCTGTTACCCACCTTTTTGTCATGTTTTGAAATAAACACCGCTCCACTAATTCCAACGATTGAGAAAATGATTAATCCCGTAATAATGTAATCGGTCTTCGAAATATTGAGATCTCCCATTACACCACCAGTATTAGGAGTTGGAGTTACTTCCCCAGTCTGATAATCAAACGTCGTAATATATGGTTTGTATAGTTTAGTGCCGTTTGTGTCATAAGCTTGTACTGAGACCGTATAAGTTCCTGAAGCATATCCGTAATCTTTAGGATTAAAAGTAAAACTATCATCCGGCGGAATCACTGTTACTGGGAATGGATCCATTAGTTTTCCGGTATCATCATAAACATATATTTCTATGCCTCCAATTTGAGAGCCACCCGTACTGTCCTTATCATAATCAAGGTTGATTGTCACATTGTCGCCATCTTGTGTTACATTAGCAGTTACCGGCAAGAAGGTAAAATTAACCTTCTTTTCAACTGTAGTTCCTTCGGCTCCTTCACCCGAAAAAGAAAGAACGTATTCTCCGTATCCACGATTCGTTAATGTCCCGCTGTCTGTGTACGTTTTAATTTCTCCAGTATCTGGATCGAGATACTGATAAGAGTAACTGTATTCTCCAGTTAATAGGTTTATGCTAACATCCGAGACGCCTGCAATATAATCGACTGGCGGTATGCCGTTCATTAAGCTTTGCTCGTGGACGTTCCCGTCCGCGTCGGTATATGTTATTGTAGCAATTAGTTTATCGATATTCTCGTAGGTAATATTGATTTCCTGGCTGCCAGAAACCACTTCACTACCTGGAGTAATACCAGAAATATTGATTGATGGAGTCGCGCCAACCACCCGTACCGACAGGTTATCGACTACGCTATCTGTTGTTGCTTTAGTCTCTGGACCTGGCAAAAATGCCGCAAAAACAGTCACGGCAACCACAAGCGCCAGTCCGAAAAGACCAAATATTTTTTTGTGTGTCTTTTTCATACTCTACACTCTCTGTTTATGTTTGATATTTTTATTTTGGTTTTGTAAAGATTACTCGCTCGCAACGAGTGCGCTACTACTAGACAGCCAATCTAGCGCGGCGCTCTTTACGCTTCCTAACCCCTATTATAACAAGTACAATTATGATTGTCAATAGGATTATGCTAAAAATAATGAATGGAACTGGATTAACAAAGATTATTTTTTCCACAGTCTGTGTCTCTTCCCCGGCAGTTACTGTCCAGGTTGCCTTATAGATACCAAAGCTTGGCGAATCTTCCCATTCATCCGAAACGCCTAATTCAGTTTCTGGAATAATGGAAATCATGGCACTCGTTTTACTACTATCGGTTTCGTAGCTACCCGAACCAATAATCGGCTCGACTTTAAGCTTGCCAACTGCAGTAAAGTCAATATTACCATTGTTTTCGATCTTGGCTGAAGCGTAGAAGTTTTCCTTTTTTGATTGTTCGTTTACTTTGCGCTCGATTTTCATGTCAGATATTTCTGGCGAAATGATAATTTCTCCTTCAAGCGACCGAGCATAGAAAATCATTCCTGGGCTCGCTTCGGTCTTAATTCCACTGGCTGTAGTTTCGCCAGACAAAGAATGTGCAAAAATCACTGAATACTGTCCACCGGCTGGAGTGTTTTCTGGTGTAGTTACCCTGTAGGCAACATCAAGAGATGTGCCTGGCGCTATTTTGTAAGTAGCCTTTGGAACCCAACTACCACCTTGATCCTTGAAAGTAACCCAACGAGAAAGCTGGGTATAATTATTTTCGGTACCGAACCCTAGCTTATATACGTCTTCTTCCTCGGAATAAACATAGGCATATGGTGCCGCGTATACTTCAAATTCGAGATCCTTAGCCCCGTTATTCTTAACTTCAAATGAATCATCATAAGTAGAGCTTGAAGAAATCTCAATCACTTTGCTAACAGGTGAGAGACTAATGCTAGTACCTAGTCCACCATTACTCTCTTCGCTGTCATCAGCCCAAACCGACAGGGTGCTAAAAAAACCCACACCAAGAGCCAAAACTAACGTGATTGACAGCAATTTGCAAATTGTTTTCTTCATAATTCCTCCACTTACTTAACCCCATTATAACACAAAACATGAAATAATTCACAAAATCATAGTATTATAAAGCGACATATAAAAGGCCCGGATTTCTCCGGTAGACGCTTCGCGTCTTCCGTTTCCCGTGGCTCGCAATACGAAATGCGAGTATTTCATATTGGCTCGCTCACTCGTCCGGTGGAGGACGGGAGAGTAAACGAGCTGTACTGCACCCCATGTAGTAGACAGCATGTAGAGTTGGACCATTAACGGAATAGAGGTTTAAAAAATCTCTATGAATAAGCGGTTTCGTAGGGATTTGTTTTATGTTAGCGTATTTCATATTTTTACCTAATTATGGTTTTTATTGTCGCCTTTTGGTAAAGGATAGATACCGGTCGTAGAGTATTCGTAGTATTCAGCTGGAGCTAGTTTAGCTAGATCCCATTGGTAACGATGGTGGTTGTAGTAATTCATATATCCTATGATTACTTTGGTTACTTGGGGGAAGGTTTTACAATCTTCCACTTTGTTGCCTATTTCATCCTTCATATGGCCATAAAAACTTTCTTGTGGAGCATTATCCCAACAAGTAGCCTTTCTAGACATAGAGCGTACGAAATTAGAATCTTCCATTAAATCATCAAACTTTTTGGCTTTGTAGTGACCGCCTTGGTCACTATGGACTATTGTTTTAGCTGTGAGCTCTTTACCATGGACTAAGACTAATCGCCGGAAGGTGTCTAGTACGAATTGCTCTTTAAGGTTTTGGCTTATCTGAAATGATAGTATTTCTTTCGTAAAGGCATCTTTAATAGTAGATAAATAACAAACCTGATGGTTAGCGTAAAATAAATATGTGATATCAGTAAGGAGTACTCGTCTAGGACCAAACTCACGGAATCTGCGGTCTAGGACGTTTGGCGGAGTTTTCTCTGACATGTTTTCTCTGAGCTGAGTTCTATATGGGTTAGGGCGGCGAGCAGGACACACTAGGCGGTATCGCATAGCCAAACTATATTAGGACAGGCGGTGTTAGTACGTTCTGCCGCCACTAAGAGCTCGTGGATGATGGCGAATCTTCTACGCTTTGGGCGCTCTTGTGGGGTATTTCCTTGAGATAATCGTGAGCGAAAATTTTTTTTAGAAAGTCTGTTTCTTTTTCTAGATATTGTATTTGTTGTTGGAGTTTACCAATCATGTGAATCAGATCAGCATTAGTTTGGAGCTCTGTATGACCACTGCCTTTCTTGCCACGATATGGATTCTTGCCCTCTAACGATAAATTTTCACGACCAGGAAATGCTCTTTTCACGTTGTTGTAATAGGTCCTAAGGGAGGATACTCTGGTTTCACCTAGTATTTTAGGATCTATGCCTTGTTCACGGAGGATCTCAGTAGATGAACGGCCTTTGGCGTATTCCTTACAGAAATAATTCTTAAAGGTTTGAGTATAATGAACTTGGCGAGGAGTTACTTCCACAAT
Organism: Candidatus Saccharimonadota bacterium; assembly: GCA_017536895.1. Classification (GTDB taxonomy): domain Bacteria; phylum Patescibacteriota; class Saccharimonadia; order Saccharimonadales; family Saccharimonadaceae; genus Nanosyncoccus. The sequence goes on from JAFWCN010000011.1 coordinate 31,602, forward strand.
ATTAGGGTTTTTAGATAGCATCCTGATTTGCTCTTCTGTGAGGTAGCTTTGTACTCCTCGGTAGGCTTTGGGCTTTGGTTTTGTCATATTCTTACTCCTACAATAAACTTACCGCCATTATAACTAGTGGCGGTAAATTCACCAAACATAAGCAGAAACAAAGTGTCTACTTTTTGGGGTACACCGTACCGAACTTACTGTCTACTTTTTGGGGTACAGTGGAAAATATGTGTCTACTTTTAAGGGGATAGTTCAACCTACGAGCCCAGCAAACACCTCAGTGAGTGACCGTAGTTGCGAAGACCGTAATCGTTGTTCACATGGCTAGAACGGACGTACAGACGGTACATACCGCTACCAGAGTTGTAAGTAGAAGACCAGAAGTCGCCATAGGAGCCCTGATAGCGCGCCGAGCCATCGTAGAAGTAGCCAGAGAAAAGCGTAGAAAGAGCGTTCATAAATTTGGCATCACTACTACTATAGGCTGTGTAAAGGGCTTGGTATTCGCCGGAGGAGCCTCCTGTAGGCATACGCCAGCCAGCTGGACAAAGATCATATGAGGCATTACCGGTGCCGGCTTTCTGGTCGTAGCAATAAGAGCCAGCTGAGGCAGCGCAGTAGTTGTAGTAGACGCCGATTTTACCAGAACCTTGACCGTAGACAATTGGTGCTATAGTGTCTTTGTAGTCTGCATTGGCTTTGGCCTGGTTGTAGACATTAGAGCTACTACTAGAATCCCATTTGACGAAGCCTGAAGATGCGTACTGTGCTCCAGCACTACGGTTACCGGATTTGAGGGATTTGAGGGAAGCAGAGTTTACGTGAGTGTTGGAAGTAGTGAGGCCGTTTAGGACAGTGGAGTTAGTGAGATTTAGGCGGAGATTATCTAGCATCCAGCATTTATCATCTTCTAGCTTGCCGATATAATACACTTCATTATCACGAGTATCTATGACTTGTCCAATCTGTCCTTTTGTTACTGCATTACAAATATTAGTAGTTCCATCTTGTATTTTGTAATAACCACTGTATTTAGATTTACCGGCAGCAGCATAGGCCTGATCAAAGGTAGTTTCAGAAACTACATACTGCGCATAAAGAATATTTGCAGTAGCAGAAGTGGATGTGGATGTCCTAATCCATTGTTTAGATGCATTGGTCCAGCTAGAAACGCTAGCTACAACCGTACCGTCAGCATTAATGACTTTATTCCCGCCACTAGCTGCAGTATACCAACCATCAAAGACCTTGCCGGATGGTGGAGTAGCAGAAGGAATGGCTCTTGCTGTAGTACCAGTTCTGCTGGAGTAGGTAGCGGTGCCACCATAGTAGACATAGACTGGGCTAGTACCGCTAAGGGTACCACCATTAGTCGTAGCATCAAAGTTAATGCGAGAGTTTACTATAGTCATAGTG
>JAFWCN010000001.1 GCA_017536895.1 Candidatus Saccharimonadota bacterium
AGACACTTACACAATATCCATAGGTGCTAGAGCCAACAACCAAACCAAACCAGGCTCATACAATAGTGATACCTTCATTATCACTGCCGTCACCAACAAAAGCATCATAGAATGTGATTCTTCCAAACTCTGTGTGCAGTATAACGGCAATGGCCTAACCTTCCCAGAAACCGATGCTCAGCTACCTAGAAGCGTCAATAATGTCAACTACAATTCCACTACTACACAAGCACAGGTAACCAAATATTCTCATACACCCAACGTAAATGATGCAGGTACACAGGATGGCGATTACCCTCACAGCGCTAATCTAAATGATGTAGTCACTATAGATGGTGCAAGCAGCGTTCACGTATCACTCAAATATGGCTCAGAGAATAATTACGACTGGTCAGCTTTCTGGCCGGGCAATTACCCGGATTATACAGCAGCTAGTAATTACAGCTCTGGTGTAAAATGTGGCGGTAACACAACTGGTAGATATATGGGTGGCCCTGCTACCGTAGAATGCGATGTGAACATTAGCGATAATTCTATCACCTTCGCATTTAAATCGGATGGTAGCGATGTAGGTGGCGGTGGCTTTGGCTACTACGCCATCATCACCGGCACAGGAACGGTGCTAGAACGCACTCTCTCCTCCGGTGAATACGCTGAGCCTAACGGCACCAATTCCATCTTCCACGGCTGGAGTACCACTCAGACTACAGCTGGCGGCGGTCTCCCTAGCGACGTAGAATACGCCGACGAATCTGAAGTAAAAACCAAAATACCAGGCGACGAAGGCGAAGCTAAAACCTTATATGCCGTATGGCAGCAAGGTCAAGCTATCACCTTCACTATGGATAGTAACGTCTCTAGCATCGCCGTCCTAAATAGTGATGGTACTACAGCTGGCACTATCACCGCTAGTGGTCAATCCCTCGTTCTTGCACAGGGCAATACTTACACTATCAAACCTACTCATGCTACAGGCTACAGTACTAACGCCATCACTAAGACCACTGGTGCTGGTACGCTAAGCGGCAAAAGCTTCACCGTAGGCGCTGGCTCTGCTACCCTCAATGTCACTAGCAAGCCTCTATCCCCAATCCAAAACTTCAACTGTTCTTCACTCGCTACAGGTGCCACCGAAGAGGTCTACGACAAACGTGATAATAAAACCTACATGATTGGCAAACTAGCAGACAGCAAATGTTGGATGCTAGATAACCTTGCCTTAAACCCAGTTACCCTCACCTATGATCAACTTTACGGTACAGGCAGTGATGCTGGTAAAATGACTAATGCTTCAAACACCACCCTAGGCTATCTCAAGAATGGTGGCGGTTCTAGCCCATACACTAACGTGGCCGTTAGCTCATCTTTGTCTACAGACTATTTTGATCGCCCACTAATTGACGCTGATAGTATAGACGTTGTACCTAGTGGCGCTCCGTCTGGTGGTGCTGGTAGTAATAAAGTAGGCGTCTATTACAACTACTGTGCCGCCTCAGCTGGTTCTTATTGTTACGCTATCGGTGCTGGAACCGGCAATGCCAGCGAAGACTTATGCCCAGCTGGTTGGCGCATGCCTACAAGTGTCTCCTCCGGCGAATACCAAGCCCTCTACACAGCCTATTCATCTGACGCCACCAATTTTAAAAATGCTCTCTCTACGCCTCTCTCTGGCATCTTCTACGATGGCTCGGCGCACAATCAGGGGTACCGCGGTAGCTTCTGGTCTTCTACCTACTACGATAGCTACAATATGTACCGCCTCAACATCGATCCTTACTATGTGGATCCGTCCAGTAATACCACTCGCCTCTACGGTGTCCCACTAAGGTGTATTAGGAGTGATTCGTAGGATTTTAAGAGGTTTCTTTTCCTCTTCTCCTACCTGCTCTCCATCCCTGGAAGGTAGCCCGGGCACGAGTAAGACTTTGCTTCGCAAAGCCTTCCCACCGGGCGTCGGTTCGGTAAATCTAAAACAAGTTTTAGATTTACGCTCACCTCCTACGGCGGGCGAACTAACGTTCGCCTCGTACCCTAGAACCACAAAAGAATATAAAACAAGCCCTAAAGGGCTTCTTTTATATTCTTGGTAGCCCGGGCACGAGTCGAACGTGTAACCTTCTCCTTAGGACGGAGCTGCTCTATCCATTGAGCTACCGGGCCATCACACACAATCTATGATATAATTATATCATGAGTCTACTAAAGAAAAAAGACACCAAGAAGACCGAGCAAGAAAAGGTCGAAGAGCGCCGCGAGGAAGTCCTCGCTCAAGGTCGCAAATTCAAATATCCCCTCCAGTGGACCAAACATCGCGTGGTCGTTAATACCATCCTAATTGCTTTTATCATGATTGCGCTCGTAGTCACTGGTATTTGGCTTGGTCTCTACAAGTTTAACATGACTGACGATTTTCTTTTCCGCATCACCGAAATCGTTCCACTTCCTATTGCTAAGGTCGACGGGGAAGATACCCGATTTTCCGACTACCTCATGTTCTATCGCAGCAGCATGACTTCTATCGAACGTCAATCTGGCAGCGAGTTCGACGAGGGTTCCGTCGAGGACCTCCGTGCCGAGTATAAGCGCGCTGCCCTCACCGAAGCCGAGAAGTATACCTACGCTACTAAGCTCGCTAAGGAGCAGGGCATCGAAGTCACCGACGAGGAAGTCGCCACCGAGTTTGACCGCCATCTTAAGATTGGCGGTGTCGATCGCAGTGTCGACGGTTTCACCAAAATCATCAAGGACAATTTTGACCTTGACAAATCCGAGTACGAGCGCATGCTTTATCTCAGCCTCCTAAAATCCAAAGTCGAAATCAAAATCGACGAAACTGCCAACCAAACTGCCAACCAAGTCGAAAGAATTCTCGCCGAATCCGGTAATGACTACACCAAAGTTGCGGAGGAACTAGGCGACAAAGTTAGCTATCAGGAAACTGGTGGCCTTGTCGACAGTAAGAATATCGACGGTGGTCGTGCCTCTGAGGCCATGAAGCTAGAACCCGGTGAAAGTAGCGGCAAATTCGTTTCTATCAACGGCGACGGCTATTATTTCGTTAAGCTCATCAGCAAGACTGATAATGAAGTCAATTTCGTTTCAATCAAGGTACCATTTACTGAGTTTGATAAGCGTTTTGAATCATTGAAAGAGAACAATCAGATTTCTGAATTCATTACCATCCCTACCCCAGAATACAACCCTGAACAGAGTCAATAAAAAAGCCCCTCCAAAGGGGGTTTTGGTCAGGGTGACTGGACTTGAACCAGCGACCTCAGCGTCCCGAACGCTGCGCGCTACCAACTGCGCCACACCCTGTGGTGCGGGTATGGGGAGTCGGACCCCAGTCTCATCCTTGGGAAGGATACATAATAGCCGTTATACGATACCCGCTAGCCTCTCTATTATACCATATTCCCCTAGAATATGCTATAATTAACCCATGGACGAAATCAGGGCACAGCTTAAAAAAGTTATTCAAGACTTGTACGGTCTTGATTTTGATCCTGAGCTCACCCCTTCTCCTGATAACATCGACGCTGATTATTCTACTAACGCCCCTTTGAAACTAGCAAAAGTGCTTCATAAATCACCAATGGAGATAGCAAAAGAGCTCAAGAATAGTCTGGATGCCACTATATCAAACCCCGGCTTTCTTAACTTCACTTTATCTGACGAATTATTATCAAGAAAGATTAACGAGCTGAGTAACGATTTTAATGCCAGCATCAAATCTGATGAATATAAGGGCAGAACCGTTATCTGTGAATTCAGCGACCCTAATCCCTTTAAGGTTCTCCACGTCGGCCACCTCTATACCTCAATCGTTGGCGACTCTATTTCGAGGCTTTTTGAATACGCTGGTGCTAAGGTTATTCGTGCTAACTTCGGTGGTGATGTTGGTCTACATGTCGCCAAAACCATGTACGTACTACAGAATAAACCCATAGACAAACTCACTATCGAGGATATCGCAAAGTGTTATGTCGAAGGCACCGCCGCTTACGACGATGATGAGGCCGCCAAGGAAGAAATCACCAAGCTCAACAAGGAAATTTACAAGATTAACTCCGAAGACCTTCACGATAGTCCATTAGCCGAATTGTACTGGAAAGGCAGGGAATTATCCTATGATTATTTCCGCAACTTCTATGACACTATCGGCGTCAAATTCGACAAATACTATCCCGAATCTTCCGTTGCTGGCTTAGGCCTCAAAACCGTCAAAGAACAACTAGAAAAAGGAGTCTACAAGGTATCCGACGGCGCTGTCATCTTCGATGGCGATAAATTCGGTCTTCACACTCGTGTCTTCATTAATAAAGAGGGCGTCCCGACTTACGAAACCAAGGATGTTGGTCTTATCTTCACTAAATGGAACGACTATCACTTCGATAAATCCGTCGTCATTACCGGTTCCGAACAATTAGATTATATGAAGGTCGTCCTAAAGTCCGTCGAGCAATATGCCCCAGAGTTAGTCGAGAAAACAAGTCACCTAACTCACGGCCTAGTTAAGCTTCCTGGTGGCGTCAAGATGTCATCAAGAAAAGGCAATTTCCTAAAAGCCGTCGATGTCCTTGACATGGTCAAAGATGAGCTAAAGAGCGAATATAATTCGAGCGACGAAATCGTCTCTCTCGCCGCTACTAAATACGCCTTTTTGAAATACAAAATGGGCGGCAACATCATCTTCGACCCCAAGGAATCGGTCAAAATGACCGGCAACTCCGGCCCCTACCTCCTTTATTCCGCCGTTCGTGCCAAAAAGATTTTATCAAAAGGCACAGAAAACACGCAACGAGCGAACGTTGCGACCAACGGGGAGCATTTAGCGAGCGAGCCCCGTAACGACGGCGCAACGAAGCGAGAGAAATCCGAGCTTGCTCGGATTTCCGAGCGAGGCAGCGACGTCTCTAAAGACGGGCGCGAGCGAAGCGGTTCGCGAGTGCGTGTTTTTGTGCCTTCTGAACGAAGCTTAATGAAGCGGATAATTGAGTACAAGGAGGTATTGGCCGAAGCTACCGGTGAAATGGCTCCTCATAAACTCGCGAACTACTTATACGAACTCGCCCAATCCTTCAGCCGCTTCTACGAAAACTGCCCCGTCATAGGTGATGACAACGAAGAAGAGCGTCTAAAACTAGTACGAGTATATCTTGACACCATGACTCACGGCTTAGGATTACTTGGCATCAACGTTCCGGAGGAAATGTAATATGAAAAAAGCCAAACTCCTCTGGATTGACTTAGAGATGACCGGTCTCGACCCTGCAAAGGATAAAATTTGCGAGGTCGCCGCCATTGTCACTGATATGAAATTAGACGAAATCGCAAGCTACGAAGCCGTCGTAAAAGTCCCCGAGGAATTAATGAACGAACGCATGGTCGGCGAATTCTGGGAGAAAAACAGCAAATCTCGCGATGCCTTGAAGGCTCAGAACCAAGATGGCAAACCAGTCAAAGAAGTTGAACAAGAGCTAATAGATTTCATTGATAAGAACTGTGCCAATGAAATCTACCTTGCCGGCAATTCCATCCACCAAGATCGCAAATTCATTGAAAGGGAAATGCCAGAATTAAATAGCCGTCTGCACTATCGCATGCTCGATGTCTCCGCCTGGAAAATTTATTTTGAAAATGCCCTAAATAAGAAATTTATCAAGCCCGAAAACCACCGCGCCCTTGACGATATCAAAGGCAGCATAGAGGAGTTAAAATGGTACCTGACCTTCATGAAATAAACGGCATCGGTGACTACGAAGAAAGACCAGAAAAAGACCGTATGTTATATATGAAGGACGACAAAACCTTCCTCGTAGTCAACAAAAACACCATCGAAGTCCGCTGCGACCACGAACTCAGCAAGAATCTCCAGGAGAAATACGAATCTGTCATGGAGTCACGGTACTTCGGTCGTGGCGGCATCGAGATCGTCCCAACCTCCCAACTCACCAAGGAAGAACTCGCCGACTTAATCAGGCTAAGCTACGAATTGACGGATAAATAATTAATCTGTTTTGAGGCAATTTGAAACTGCCCGATAAAAATTACAACAGTCACAGATGAGCGAAGAAACTGGTAATTTCAGAGCGAATCTGCCTGACCTGTTGTAATTTTTATGCGGCGCATGTTTCAATGCCGAGAAACAGAATAATTATTTATCCTTCTTTTCAGCCTTAGCCTTCTTCGCGTCTCGTCGCTCGTTCAAACGATTCATGGCTTTAATCACCATAAAGATTACCCAAGCAATCACGAGGAACTGTACCACGTTTTGGATGAAATTACCGTAAGCAATCACTGCTTCGTCTCCGGTCCCAAAGAAATTTGGAATCCGAATCGCAAGACCTGTAAAGTCTACACCACCAAGCAGTAAACCTACAATCGGCATTACGATATCATTCACTAGGGAATTGACAATTGCCGTGAATGCGCCACCTACAGCCACACCTACCGCAAGGTCAATCATCGAACCACGGTTAATGAATTCGATAAACTCTTCCTTCATCGTTTGCTTTTCTTTAATCTTTGCTAGTTCTTCGGATTTAGCCATAATAACTCCTTTCTATTATTTAGTTTCCGAAAAATCATTAAAATTATTATACAAACTATCTAGGCTTCCATAAGATTTCGTGAGTAGTTCTTTCAAAGTATCATTGCTGGTCGAGTTTGCAATCTGAGTTTCTTCAGTCGCAATTAATGAAATTTCGTAAGCCATTTTATGTGCGAAAATTCTATCTAGATTGCCGTTAATCTTCGCTTCAAATAATTCTGACTCCAGTCCATCCTTGGCTGTGTTAGCTTCGGCTATGAAGTCCTTATCAATCTCTTTCTCTTTGAACTGATATTTTGCTGTTAAATAATCCGTCAAATCCTTAGTTGTATTGTTTAAGACTCCCTTTAGTGATGCGCCACTCGCTCGAAGATTAGATGACTTTATGTCGTTTTGATAATCATCAATTACTTCAGCAGTAGCTGCCAAATGTAAGTATAATCTATAGCAATTATTCTTTTCGCCACCTTTATTACCACCGAGGATTGACCCAAGTATTATAATAATAATTAAAGCAACTACTGCAATTACCCCGATAATAAAGAATTTTGACGATAAGACGTTCGTCATTTTCGATTGTTTTACCGGCCGATTAGATGCCGATATTTGATTAAGATATTCTTGCCCTTGCATATGCTATAATTATACCATATGAACGACGCTTTAGCGGAAATAAAATCCCGGCTAGCTGTGGAAGATGTGGTGGGACAGTATGTAGAACTAAAAAGAGCCGGTCGCAATCTCAAAGGGCATTCTCCTTGGGGCGTCGACAAAACCCCCAGCTTTATGGTCTCCCCCGAAAAAGGAATCTGGCACGATTTCTCTGCGAACAAGGGCGGTGATATTTTTACCTTCATTATGGAAGTGGAGGGAATTGGTTTTAGAGAAGCTCTAGAAAAACTCGCCGGCCAGGCTGGCGTAGATCTCACCAAATATCGTGGTGGCGACCCAGCCGTCGCCAAGAAAAAAACTCGTGCGAAAGAGGCCCTAAGTCTAGCCACAAAATACTACCAAGCCTGCCTTATTCGTAGTAAACCAGTCTGCGAATATGTTTTTTACAAGCGCAATCTCAACCGCGCCACCGTCAAAGAATTCAAAATTGGCTACGCTCCAGCCAGCGGCAAAGCACTCGTCGCCGTCCTCAAAAAACGTGGTTTTACCGAGGACGAGCTTAACGCCGCAGGACTACTAAACCGCTTCAAGACTGATTTATTCCGCGACCGGATGACTGTGCCATTTATTGACACCACGGGCAACATCATTGGTTTCACTGCTCGAATTATCGGTCAAGGCGAACCAAAATACCTCAATACTCCTGAAACTTTACTGTTTAACAAATCTAGATTCATTTTTGGCCTTCATCAAGCCAAAGAAGCCATCCGTCGTGACGGTTTCGTCGTAATTGTAGAAGGAAATATGGACGTCATCTCTTCTCATCAAGCCGGAGTTAAGCAAGCGGTTGCGACCAGCGGCACTGCTATGACCGAGCAACATCTGAAGGCCTTATCTAATCTCACTTCAGATATTCGTTTAGCTTATGATGGCGATGAAGCCGGCGTCAAAGCCACCGAACGCGCCATCATGATGGCAGGCGATTTAGGCTTAGATCTCACTGTTATTTCTGACTATCACGGTGCCAAAGACCCTGACGAACTCATCCAAAAAGACCCCAAACTCTGGCAGGAAGCTGTAAATCATAGCATTCCTGCTGTTGACTGGCTTCTCAATAAATACGAGGAAAACCTCGACCTCAGAAAATCACCCGACAAACGCAAATATTCCGATATCGCCCTTAAACTATTGTCTTACGTCAAAGACGAAGTCGAACGGGCTTCCTACGAAGAAAAAGTCGCTAAAAAACTCGATGTAGAAGTAAACATCCTCCGTGAAAAGGGCGACCGTCTAGCCGAAAAACTAGAGAAAGCTCCCAAAAAATACCTCAAGAAACCCAAAACCAAGGTCAAAAGCAGCAAGCTTGAAAAGCTCGAAAACTCTCTCCTTGCTCTTAAACTTTTTGGCGGTGTCACTAAGCCTAAGATTCCACTCGACGTCCCCGAAGATGAAACCAAACTCGCCGAGCTAGAGCTAGTTTTTAACACTGAGCATGAAATGACTAACAATCCAGATTACGAAAAAGAAGCTACCGAATTGCTCGCTCTTTATAATCAAGAATTAAAGAAGCAGCAAATCGCCGACCTTAGCGACAAACTAGCGTCCCTTGACGAAGATTCTCCTGAATACGAAAGCACCATCAAGCAAATAACAGACTTGCAAAAAACATCAAATTAGACTATACTTGAGGATAATGAGTTCAAAGAAAGATGATATTTTGAATGCGAAAGATTTAACTTTGGAACTAGACGAACCAGAGAATGATGATCTCGAAAAAGAAGAAGAACTTTCCGACGAGGAACTCGCCATTACGGCGGAGAATGTTGATGCTTTCGCTGATGATTCAGTCAGATTATATTTGAGAGAAATCGGTAAAATCCCACTTCTTACTCCTGAGGAAGAAGCCGACCTCGCCAAACGCATTGTCAAAGGCGACAAAAAAGCCAAGGACAAAATGGTCGAATCAAACATGCGCCTTGTTGTTTCCATTGCTAAACGTTATGGCGGTCGTGGTTTAGATTTTCTTGATCTTATTCAAGAAGGGAATACCGGTCTTCTTCGTGCCGTTGAAAAATTCGACCCTAGTAAAGGTTTCAAGTTTTCTACCTATGCAACTTGGTGGGTGCGTCAAGCCATTACTCGTGCCATCGCTGATCAGGCTCGCACCATTCGTATTCCAGTACACATGGTAGAAACCATCAATAAGGTACTTCGTACTACCCGTAAACTCACTGCTGAATTGAACCGTGAACCCACTAATGAGGAAATAGCCAAAGCTCTCGATATGGAACCCGAAAAAGTCGATTACGTCATGCGCATTAAGCAGGACATCGCCTCTCTTGACGCTTCTATTGGCCGCGAAGGTGACGATGAGGACTCTGTTCTAGGCGATTTTGTCGAAGATGAAGAGCGCGACTCCCCTGAAGATTCTGCCGCTAACCAAATTCTCAAAGAACAACTTTCTGAAATAATTGCTACTCTGACCGACAGGGAACAAAAGATTATTCGACTAAGGTTCGGCATCGGTGGTGGACGTCCTCATACTCTCGAGGAGGTCGGCGCTGAATTTGACGTCACTCGTGAACGTATTCGTCAAATTGAAGCCAAGGCTCTTTCCAAACTTCGCAAAAACAAAGAAACCAAAAAACTACACGAATATCTAAAATAGGAGGTCTCATGAAAAAAATCTTATCATTCATTTTCGCAGCTATCCTAACTTTTTCAACTTTTGCTACACCTGCTCTTGCGGCAGAGAAGGATAAAGACAAAGATGCTGGTGTTGAAACCGCCATTCTTACTACTTGTGGCCAAGACAGCGATGGCGTCGGCTGCATTTTAAAACTAGTTGTTGATATCATGTCTATCGGCATTGGTATTCTTGGCGTTATTGGTATTACCGTAGTCGGCGTTCAATATCTTACTGCTGGTGGCGATGAAGGCAAAACCAAAAAAGCCAAACAGCGTATGTTCGAAATAGTAATCGGACTCGTCGCTTATGTTGTTATTTACGCCCTTCTTCGCTGGCTATTGCCCGGGTTCCAGGGTGTTTAAGGACCTATTATGCAAAGAGTTTTGATTATCTACAACCCCCGTTCTTCTCGCTATTCCGAGGTCAAAAATGAAGTATTGGAACCAATCCATAGTCTCAAAGGTTATGTTATCGGCAAATATGAGGTTAAACCTACAAATCTTGACGATAACATCAGCACTCTTTCGAAACTTTTAAAAAATGGTGACCTCATTATTTCAGCCGGTGGTGACGCCACCGGTGTCATCGTTACAAACGCTATTTTAAAATCCAAAAAAGACGTCACCCTCTCCGTCCTCCCCTACGGCAACTTTAACGACCTCGCCAGAACCCTAGGGAACAAGAAAACAGTTGGAAATGACCTTTTGAGGGCATTTCGGAGCGCGGCAGCGCGAGAATTAGCGCGCTCGCCCCATGGCGATGGGCGCGAGCGACGCGACCCGAAAAAGGCCATTCCAACTGTTAATCTATACCCTCTAGAGATTTGGATAGACGGTGAATTCTACCGTTATGCGACTTGCTACGTCACCATCGGCATGACCGCCGAAGCCGTTCATATCTATGACGAGCCCAAAATGCGAAAAGCGTTAAAGACCAACTTTGGCCGTAAAATCACCTCCTATACTGAACTCGCCAATTGGTATTTCAAACACCGCCATAAAAAACAGTTTCTTCCGGAATTTACCCTCAACGGCAAAAAACAACATCCTAAAACCTCTGATTATGCTGCTATCAACGGCCGCTCTATGGCCCGTGTCATGAAAGGAGGCGATGATTTTATAAAACCAAAAGTATTTCGTAGTGAAACAGATCGACTTACTAGTTTGTGGCGACTAATTAAACTAATGCTCAAAAGTATCCTAATTCGTGTACCAGGCACAACTACTACTGGCGACAAACTAGTATTCACTAATCCTGCCACTGTTACTCTCCAGGCGGAAGGTGAGCACATCGTTCTAAAGGATATTAAGATAATAGAAATTAAGAAGGGAAAAGCATGTCTGAAAGTAATCACGAATTAGAGCGAATCATTAAATACATGAAAGCTCACTGGCCTTCTACCGTTAAACCTGAGTGGCAAGTTGAACTTGCCGAATACCCTGAAATACTAAAACAGGTTGTCTCCGATTTTGCACTTGCTGCCACCAAGAACCATCACCTTATTCGCATTGCTGGTTTATCCGGTTCGGGTAAAACCACTCAAATCCTTCCAGCCGTAGAAGCTTATTCAAAAAAACACAATTTCGAACCTATTCTTCTTGCCGCCCGCCGCTTCGTAGAATACCACCCTCACTATCAAGAGATTAAAGATTACTACGGCGAAGAAAATTTGCGTAAACTCACCGATGAGTTCAGCACCATCATGTTGTTTCTCACTATCTCCGAACTCACTAAAGGTGGTTATGATATTGTCCTAGACGTCACTCTTCTAGATCCCGAAATGGAAGCCATATTACTAAAAATGCTAACTTCCTATCAGTATAACTTTACTATCATGATGATAGCCGTTTCACCCACCGTCACCGAAAAGTTCCTCCAAGGCCGCGCTTGGCGCCACAGCAAAGAAACCGAGCAAGAATTCATCCGCGCTACCGAACAATCCCTTACTTTCTATGCCAAAAAAGCTCCCGATACCCACATTATTATTTGGAGTGTTTACAATCTAGAGCCAGTCTATGATGGACCAGCCAAAAATTGCCTAGATGTCTTCCATGACTATTCCTCTCGTGAAGCATTGCCTAAAAATGATGATGACGCTCGTCGTGACGCCAAAATCGCTTATCTTACCAGGTAGACCTTGTCAACACCTTATAACTGTGATATAATAACCAACAATATGGCTATTAAAGTTACAAGAAAAGACCAGGGAGAAGCGAACGAGAATATCATTCGTCGTTTCAACCGCAAAGTCCTACAGAGCGGTATGATGCCTCTAAAGAAGTCTCAAATGCGCTTTACTAAACCAATGTCTAAGCGTGAACGTCGCTTGAAAGCTATCATCCGCGAGGCACGCAAGGCCGAAAAGACCGAACGCATCAAGCTAGGACTCAAATAATAAAATCCCCCTAGGGGGATTTTATTATAGGGCAATCAGAATAATACTTTTCGGGGCTTCCGGAGGTTACGACCGAGGATGAGGGCGCGAGCCCCGTGACGACGGGAGCGAGCGACCCGTCCCCCGAAAAGTATTATTTGATTGCCTCGTATGCTATAATATCTTCAAAGGAGTTTTATGATTATACTATTTGGTTTAGCCGGTTCCGGCAAGGGAACCCAAGGAAAAGCTTTATCGGAGGTTTTCGGCTGGCGTTGGCTTTCGGTCGGCGAAGCTATCCGTCAACACGGTGGCTACGAAGAAATAATTAACAACGGTGGCCTTATTCCCGACGAAGATGTAATCAAGCTCATGGACAAACAAATCCGACGAGCCGAAGACGAAGGATTCGATGTTATTCTTGATGGTTACCCGCGCGACAAAGCTCAGGCCGAATACATCATGAACACCATGAGCGAAAAGCTCGATGGCGCTATCATTCTTGAAGTTCCCAAAGACGAGCTCTACCAACGCCTTGCCCTTCGTGGTCGAGACGACGACCAAGAAAAAGCCAGTATCGACAAACGATTTGAAATCTTTGAACAAAATATTTATTCAATTTTACCTCTGTTAGAAGCAAAGAATATTCCAATTGAGCGCGTTGACGGTGTCGGCAAAATTGAAGAAGTCACTACTCGTCTAGTCGAAGTAGTTAAGAAAATGAATCCTGACGCCACCGAGCAAGAAAACGACGTCAACGGCGACGATATTGAAAGGAGCTACGGTGAATAAGGGTCAGATTAATATTGAGACCGCCACGAGAGCAGAAGTCGATCAGAAAATTGCCGCCATGCGCGAATGCGGCAAGATTCACGCTCAAATTTTTAAAGATTTAAAAGAATATGTAAAGCCCGGTATGACCGGCAAACAAATCGATCAATGGGTTAGAGAACAGATTATTAGCCATGGCGCTAAAGTGGCCTACGATATGCTTGACGACGAATTTCCTGGTGCAATTTGTATTTCAATCAATGACGAGTTGGTCCACGGCGCCCCCAAGGACGAACCACTAGAGGAAGGCGACAAGGTTTCTTTCGACCTCGATATATTTTATAAAGGCTATTTCACCGATTCTGCCTTCACTATGTTAGTTGGTGGCACCGGCAGCCCTGCCGTCAAAAAAATGATTCAGGTCACCGAGTCTTCCATGTGGGAGGGAATTGAGCAAGTCAAACCTGGCGCCCATATCGGCGATATCGGTCATGCTGTTGAAAAAGTTTTGAAAAAAGGTCATCTCGGCGTAATTGAAAATTACATCGGTCACGGCATCGGTAAAACCATGCACGAAGCCCCCGAAGTCCCCAACTACGGAAAAAAAGGTCACGGCTATAAGCTCGTCGAAGGCGACACTATCTGTATTGAGCCAATGTCATGTCTCGGCAAGCCCGCCAACTATGTCGATAAAGACGACAACTGGACCGTCAAGATGAAAGACGGCTCTATCGGCTGCCACTGCGAACACACAGTTTTAGTCACAAAAGATGGCTACGAAGTCTTAACTGTGTTATAATAAGCTTATGGATAACGATAAACGCTTTGTTACCGGTCTTGATGTTGGCACCGAGAACGTTCGTGCCGTCATCGCCTCTGTCGATAAAGAAGGCAAAATCGCCATCGTTGGTTTTAACGAGGGTAAATCTGCTGGTATGCGAAAAGGCGTTCCAGCGAATTTAGCAGGACCCGCCGGTAGCATCGATAAAATGCTTGGCGACGCTGAACGGATGGGTGGCTACGATGTCAGAAGCGCCTATGTCTCAATAAATGGTTCCACTGTAATGTCAAATCATACCGAAGGAATGATTGCCGTAGGTACGGTTGAACACGAAATTGACCAAGAGGATTTGATTCGCGTCGAAGAAATCGCTGTCTCCGGCCGTATTCCGGCCAACCGTGAAGTATTGGATGTTATACCATTAGAATATGCTCTTGATGGCCAAGGTGGCATTAAAGATCCGCTCGCCATGTCGGGTGCTCGTCTCGAGGTTCGCGCCTGTGTTGTGTCCGCTCTCGCTCCTAATGCGGAGAATCTTAAAAAGGCTACTGCTGCCGCTGATGTTCAAGCCCTTAAGCTAATTCCAACTTCCGTTGCCGCTGCAAAAGCTGTGCTAAACGAACGTCAAAAAGAAAATGGCGTCGCTGTCATTGACTTTGGCGCTGCCACCACGTCAATTGCTATTTATGA
Source organism: Candidatus Saccharimonadota bacterium (assembly GCA_017536895.1). GTDB lineage: Bacteria > Patescibacteriota > Saccharimonadia > Saccharimonadales > Saccharimonadaceae > Nanosyncoccus. The sequence continues at coordinate 14,471 of JAFWCN010000001.1, forward strand.
AGAAGGCGATCTGCAACACGTCAGCGTCATACCAGTTGGCTCCAATAATATCACTAACGACCTCGCCATCGTTCTCGCTATCGATCCGGAACTCGCCGAGGAAATCAAAACCCGTTACGTCACTGGTGACTTTGACTCTGATAAATCTCTCGCTATCAAAGTTGGCAAACACGGCGAACGTACTTTCGAACGCAAAGAGGTTGAAGAAGTTGTAAAAGCCAGGCTCGAAGAGATTTTTTCTGAGGTTCGCAAGAAACTAAAAGCTGCTCACTATGATCAACGTCTCCCCGAAGGTATTATTCTAACAGGTGGTGGTGCCAAAATGCGCGATATCGATATTTTTGCGAAAAAATGTCTTGAAGCAGCCGTTAAAATCGGTCTCCCTACTGGACTTGACGGTGTTGCTGATGCTGTATCCAAACCAGAATTTGCCGTTTCTGTTGGTCTCGCTATTCTCGCCGCCGAGGAGAGCGAACTTGCCCCAGTTCAAGGCAAAAAACATAAAAAGAGCCTCAAAAAACCAAAAGAAGGCAACTTCCTAAAGAAGATATTTAGTAAGTTCTAGTACTTGATTTTATAGAGTTTTAGGTGTACAATTGAAGTAAATTTAAGCGAGGTATATTATGCCAGAAGTTAAACCAACAGAGGTGGAAAGTAAAGCAAGTATTAAAGTAGTAGGTGTAGGTGGCGCCGGTGGTTCTGCAGTTGAACGCATGAAAGAAGTAGGTCTTTCTGGCGTTGAATTTGTAGCAATCAATACCGATGCCCAAGCACTTCATCACTCCCCAGCCGATACCAAGGTCCATATTGGTAAGGGCTTAGGTGCCGGTGGCGATCCGGAAAAGGGTCGTGAAGCAGCCGAAGAGGGAAGAGAAGCTATCGACAAGGCTCTAGATGGTGCCGACATGGTATTTATCACATTAGGTGCTGGTGGTGGTACCGGTTCCGGTGCAGGCCCAATTGTTGCCGAAGAGGCTCGCAAGAAGGATATTCTCACCGTCGGTGTAGCTACCAAACCATTTACATTCGAAGGTGCTCGTCGCCGCGCCAATGCCGACGTTGCTATCGACAAATTGGCTCGCAATGTTGACGCATTAATCACCATTCCAAACGATCGTCTTTTGCAAACTATTGATCCGCGTACGCCGCTTCTTGAAACCTTCAAGATAGCTGACGATGTTCTACGCCAAGGTGTTCAGGGTATTTCCGAGCTTATTACCGAACATTCACTTATCAACCTTGACTTTGCCGATGTCAAAGCCATCATGAAAAACGCTGGCTCTGCACTTATGGGTATCGGTCGTGCGTCTGGCGAGAACCGTGCTGTCATTGCCGCTCAGCAAGCTGTCGAGTCACCACTCATCGAAGTCAAAATCGATGGTGCCCGTGGCGTGCTATTTAGTGTTGCTGGTGGATATGACATGTCCATGAGTGAAGTCCAAGAAGCCGCCGAAGTCATTACTGGTGCAGTCTCACCTGACGCCAACATTATCTTTGGTGCTAGCATCCGCCCAGAACTAGAAGATGAAATCGTTGTTACTGTTGTCGCAACTGGTTTTGACTCTAGTTATTATTCAGAACCCGAAGAAGTTGAGGAAGAAGAACCAACTAGCAGTTTTAAAACCGAGAAGCCAGCTACTGAAGCTAAGGATTTTGCTAGCGACAATAAATCCAACATGTGGGATTCTATCAAGAATGAACCTGAACCCGAGCCTGAACCAGAGAAAGACGATGAACTCGATGTTCCTCCATCTCTGCGTGAGCGCCTGAAAGGCAAAAGGAAGAAATAACAAAGGAGGCGCGGGTGGAACACTCATTCAGAATCGGAGATAGCAAGGTTCTAGAAAGCCGCGAAACCCTAGACGGTACTATGATTCGTCGTCGCCGCGAATCTAGTGACGGCCATCGTTTTACTACTTACGAACGAATTGAAATGCCACCGCTTACTGTCACTAAGCGTAGCGGCAATAAGGAAATCTACGATCGCGACAAGCTACTTCTCGCTGTCCGTCGCAGTGTTGGCAAATTCTTTAATTCCGAACTAGAAGTCGAAGAAGTCGTCAACAAAGCCTCTGACATATTGTATTCCTATAATACCGATGAGATTACTAGTAAGCAAATTGGTGAAGCTGTTCTGGACGTCTTAGCCGAGGTTAATGAGGTCGCTTATGTTCGCTTCGCCTCCGTCTTTCGTGAGTTTAAGACTCTCGAGGATTTCGAAAATATTTTAAAGGAGCAAAAAAAGAAAAAATAATATGCGGGTGGTATGTGTTTATAGAGAAAAACAGGATTATTCTCGTTCCGTGAATGAATGGATTGAGAATCTTCGTCGTCAGACTGGCCGAGAGATTGAAAAAATCGATCCAGATACTAACCCACACTTCTGTGAAGCCTACGACATTGTAGAATATCCTACCATCATGGCACTTGGCAACCGAGGTGACATCCGTGCTATCTGGACTGGCCGCAATCTACCACTTATCAACGAAGTTTTATACTATATGATATAATAAGCTTATGGAAACAATTAAGAATATCTTAGAAAATGTTTGGATACAACGTGGTATCTGGTCATTCATTGTAGTTTTAGCTAGCGGTTTAATCTATTTTCTTATCTCTCGTTTCTTGACTAGAAAAGAAAAGGCCAACACCAGAATCCTCTCTCAGAAAAAGAATAAAACCTTTATACGTATGCTTAAAAGCATCATCGGTTATTTGCTTGGTATTGTCACTGTCTTGATGGTGCTTCAAATCTATGGTGTCGACGTTACCTCCATGCTTGCAGGTGTTGGTATTGCTTCTATTATCATCGGGTTCGCTCTCCAAGATGCTTTGAAAGATATTTTTCGTGGTTTTGATATCGTCACTGATGGCTATTATGAAATTGGCGACGTAATAAAATTTGGCGATAACACCGGTCAAGTAACCTCGATTAGTCTTCGTACTACCAAGATTCAAGATATAAGTACCGGTAATATTGTTTCCATTGCCAACCGCAATATTGATCAAGTTGAAGTAGTATCAGGTGCGATTTATATCAATATTCCAATGCCCTATGAACTACCAGTCAAAAAATCCGAAGAAATCGCAAAATCAACTGTCAAAGCTATTTCAAAAAAGGATAATGTCACCAACGCTTCCTATCTAGGGCTCAACGACTTTAGCGATAACTACGTCAAACACTTAATTGAAGTTGATTGTGATCCGATGAACAAGCTTCAAGTTCGTCGTGACGCACTCAGGGTGATCGCTGATATTCTTGAAGAAAACAAAGTCGCCATCCCATACCCCAAGCTCGACATCCACACCAAAAAATAGTCTGTTTTATGATATAATTACTCTATGAAATATAGAGCTGGAGAACGCCGCAAGGCTATTGAATACGAAAAAGCCATCGCGAATTGGTGGAAAAAGAACAAAACTTTTGAACAATCGGTAGAGGAAAGACCAATCGATAAGTCCTACGTTTTTTATGATGGACCACCGTTTTTGACTGGCCTTCCTCATCATGGACACTTGCTTGGCTCCACTATTAAAGACGTTGTTGGGCGGTACCAAACTATGCTAGGGAAACGCGTGGAGCGTGTTTGGGGTTGGGATTGTCATGGTCTTCCAGCAGAGAATTACGTAGAAAAACAATTAAATATAACTGATCGTCGTGACATCGGTACTAAATGGTCGCTTGAAGATTATATATTGACTGCTAAGAAATCAATGGAAGAAATAAGCGATGAATGGGAACACACGATCACGCGTATTGGTCGTTGGGTCGATTTCAAAGGCGCCTATAGAACCATGGACAAAAGCTTCATGGAATCCGTCTGGTGGGCCTTCAAGCAGCTCTACGAAGCCGGCAAAATCTACGAAGGTCGTAAAGTATTAATGTACGATACTAAGTTTGCTACTCCAGTCTCTAAAGCCGAAGTCACCATGGATAATGACGCCTACCAAACCGTCACCGATCCAAGTGCGTATGTGAAGTTCAAACTTGTGCTTCAAGAATCTGGAAATGCTTCTGTTCGAGGGCTTCCGGAGGTTACGACCGAGGATGAGGGCGCGAGCCCCGTAACGACGGGCGCGAGCGACCCGTCCCGAGAAAGAAGCATTCCAGATTCTTACATGTACATGTTGGCTTGGACTACTACACCTTGGACCTTGATGGGTAATCGCATGCTAGCCGTTAACCCTAAAATGACTTATGTCAAGGTTAAGGTAGGAGATGAGATATTTATCTTAGCTAAACCTCGTCTCGAAGCCATTCTTAAGGACACAGACTATAAAATAATCGAAGAATTCAAAGGCAAGACTTTGGAGGGATTAACTTATGAATCTATCGATGGTACGACTTGTAAGGTTTATGCTGCCGACTTCGTCGGCGAAGAAGAAGGTACCGGTATTGTACACTGCGCCCCCGCCTACGGTGAAGACGACTATTCTTTGTATTTAGAGCACGAAGATGAAATCGAGTTCGTCGACACCCTTGATGAAAACGGCTACTATATTAAAGAGTATGCCGACAAACTCCACAAAATTGGAGTTCGTGATACTGACGAACATGGTATTCAAATCTGGGCCGGTAACAAGTTTATTGCTAAATGTATGGAAGAAAAGGGCATTATCTACAAGATCGAGTATATTCAACATGAATACCCATTTAATCCAAGAAGTAAAGAGCGCATCATGTATCGCGCCTTTCCATCCTGGTTCTTTGATGTAGATGGTCAAAAAACCATGATGCTAGCCGAAAATGAACACATTAACTGGTTCCCAGGTTACCTCAAGCATGGCCGCTTTGCCAAGAACATCGAAGCCGCCCCTGACTGGAACTTATCAAGGGATCGTTTCTGGGCTACCGCCATGCCAGTTTGGAAAGGCGATAAAGGTTCAATCAAAGTAGTCGGCAGTTACAAAGAACTTGAAGAGCTATCTGGCAAAACTCTCGAAGACTACCACCGTCCTTGGGTTGATGAAGTTGAATTCGATATTGATGGCGAACATTTCACTCGTATTGAAAAGGTCCTAGACTGCTGGTTTGAGTCTGGCTCCATGCCTTTTGCTCAGCTTCATTACCCATTTGAAAACAAGGAGAAATTCGAACGTAACTACCCAGCTGATTTCATCGTCGAATACGTCGGCCAAGTTCGAGCTTGGTTCTACTATGTTCACGTCGTCAATACCGCCCTTGCCGAAATCGGTGCCTTTGGTGAAAAAGCCAAAAAGGGCGCCAAAAACGCCTACAAAAATGTTATTACTACCGGCACTATCGCTGGCAACGACGGGCGCAAAATGTCTAAATCCATTGGTAACTACACCGACCCGAATAATCTCATGGATCAATACTCCGCTGACGCTTTGCGTTTCTTACTCTTATCTTCGCCAGTTTGCGCAGGTGAAGACTTTGCCTTGATCGATAAAGACGTCAACGACGTCAACCGCAAACTCGCCATGATTTGGAACGTTTACGATTTCTTCACTACATACGCTGAAGTTGAGGGCCTATCACCGGAAGATTTTAATAATACTCTTTTGAGGAGCATATTTGCCGACGGGGCAAATACGGAGCGACCGAGCCCTGTAACGACAGGAGCGAGGGAGCGTTCCGAAAAAGAGGTATTATTAAAATCTCCTATGGACAGTTGGATAATTTCGCGTATATATGAGCTAAGAAATCAAATCACCGAAGGCATGGAAGAATATAACATTCCAAAAGCCCTAGAGAATGTTTTGCCGTTTATCGATGATCTCTCCAACTGGTTCGTTCGTCGCTCTCGTCGCCGCTTCTCCAAAAACGACGATGCTGAGGATAAAAAGCAAGCCTTTATCACCCTTCACTATGTTCTGATCTATCTTTCAAAGCTCCTCGCGCCGTTTACTCCATTTCTAACCGAAGAACTATACCAAAAGATGACCGGCAAAGAAGAGTCCGTCCATCTGTTAGAATGGCCAAAGTCAGGTATAATTGACCAAAAGATATTAGACAACATGGCTCGCACCCGCCAGATTATCACCGATGCTCTTGCCCTTAGAATGCAAAAATCTGAGACAGAAGAACAGATTAAAATCCGCCAGCCTCTAGCCAAACTTACCTATGATGGTGACAAACTAGACGATTATTATGAGAAGATCATTGCCGACGAGGTAAATGTTAAAGAAGTAAAGCATGGCAAAAAGCTTACCCTCGACAAGAAGCTTACCAAGGAGCTTAAGGAAGAGGGAAGAGCCCGCGAGATCATTCGTGCCGTCCAGGCCGCGAGAAAGCATGCCGGTCTCCAAGTTGACGATGAGATCAAGCTCTCACTCTCCTGCGACCTACCAAAAGCCTATGAGGGCCTCATCAAAACCGAAACAGGCACCAAAGAGCTCACTAAGAACCAAAACTATGCTCATGACGAAATCGCCAAGATAAACGGCGAAAATATCACAATTTCTCTAGAGAGAGTTTAATTCTATATTTATTTCTTCGAAACATTTGAAATCGCCCATATAAAAATTACAACTAGCACGGATTTTGGAGGAAACTGTAATTTTCGACAAAATCCGCCTGCCGTTGTAATTTTTATCTTGGCGAGATTTCAACGTTGAGAAGAATAAATATAGAATTAACCTCTGTCAATTTGACAAAATGGGAAAATTTAAGCATAAAAGGTATTGACAAATAAGCATAAGTGTGCTACAATGAAATCAAGTTAGAAAATAAAATAAAAAATCTAACAAATAACAAACAAAAACAAGGAAAAATAAAAATGACACAAACTAAAAAAGATACCGAAGACACCGAAGATATCAAATTACCTAGCAAAGTAGTCGATTCTGAATGGAAAGACGACATCGACTATGAGACATACGAAGATGAAAAAACCTACGTTGCTCCAGATAGCATCAAAAGGGAAACAATTGCCAAGATTAAACGATCACCCATTAAACTATCCATCCGCAATTTAGTAGACTGGGATAAAGTCGATCAGAAACTTGCAGCCTAAGATAATAATTATCCTCTATGATCACAGTTAATGAATAAAAAGGAGACCAATGTAAGAAAAACACCAAAACCATAGATTACACTTTTAAAAACCGAACAGTCTGTTCGGTTTTTTCTTGCAAAGTTAGCCATACTATATCTTGACAATCCCCAGCATAAGTATTAAAATAGTATTAAACAAGGTTATACTTAAAAATAAAAGAAAGGTTTTTACCAATATGGACAACAACGATTTTAATTCTCTAGGGCTAGATGGAGTAACTCTACGTGAAGATTTATCAAACACAAACCCAGCTCCAGCAGCGTCAAATGAGCCAGCCTCACAAGAGCAAAATGCTACTGATGGCAGCTCCATTTTGAACGACCTCAGCGACGAAGAAACCATCGACCTTTTTGTCGAAGGCATCATGATTGAAAAAGGGGTTGAAGCACCTACTGAAGAAATCAAACAGGACCTTAAAAACAATCTTAAGGATCAATTATTAAAGGAGATTGATCGTTCATTAATTGGTGAACTACCCGATGATAAACTCGAAGAACTCAATCGTCTTGCTACCGAACAAGGGCAAATCGACCCAAATCTAATTGCCCAAATGATAGAAGAAGCTAAGCTCGACGTTACTGACATTGTCGGCACCACCATGGTGCGTTTCCGCGAAATCTACCTCGACAACAATCAAAATAGCACCAATACTGATGAAACAGCTGAGCAAAATAATTCAACGGAGGAATAATCATGTCAGGAGAAGGAAAAGCAACAAGCGGTGGTAGCAGCGAAGGATATACTCCGCCAACCCCAGAAGAAGTATTTAAGGACGGCGACACTCTTCTAAAAGACATGCGAAAGGACGAGACACCAGAGGATACGTCCACTACCGAAACCCCACCTAAAGAAAAAAGCAAGGAACTAGGTCAAAAAGTCAACGAGATATTTATAAATACGCTTACTGACGAAGATAAGCGAAGTGCTATCGCTGAAGCAATTGAAATGAAGGCAAACCGAGAAATACATGAAAAAGAATCAAAAGCAAAAACACAGTTAGGGGGGCTCCTAGTTATGGCGGGCTATGGACTTCCGATCGTAGGGCCTATCCGCAAAGCGCTCTTAATGAATAAATACAAAGCCATTGCTACCGCTGGAGTACAAGAAAACGGCCTAGAGGGAGCATTTACCTCACTTGGTCTTGAACGAAGCGATAGCAAGACTATTAACGCTGAGAGTACCGAACAACGCGCAAGACAAATCATTGAAAACGGCATAATAGACAAAAGCAGCGAGGGCAAAACTATTTACACCTCTCGTTTAAACCGTAACGAAACTGTCGAAGAAATAGCGATGGACAAAGATGCAAGGAAGATTGCTAGAGACTCGTTGAATGCTTACTATACCAACATTCAAAAAATTGATGAAGAAGCCACCGATAAAGAAGAGCTCAGAAAAAAATGTATAGAAGAATTCAATGACAACCTCAAAAAGAGACTAGAAGAAATCCCAGACCTTAAGGATTCAGAGGCTATCAAAGAGGCAATCCAGCAAAAAAGGAAATATGTCGACAGCCTTATCAAAGACGAAGAGTCTAACGGGAACGATATTCGAAATTATATAAAAAAGAATATCACGCTTTATCGCACCGATACCAAAGAAAACATCTATGCAAAAAAAGAAGTTGACGCGATAGCCGATGCAGTTGCAAAAACTGCAATGAAAGAAGTCGGTCTAGGCATAGGTGTAGGTGCAGGTGTGGGTGCAGTTGTGCTGAAAACCGTTCTATCTCGCGGTGTCAGAATGTCAGTTCGTAAGGCAGCAAAATATATGGGAGCTGGCGGTGGTCTTGCTGGAGCTATCGCAGGCGGTGTAACAGGTTATATGCGTGGTCGCGATAAACAAGACGCTAAACTCTCCAAGCACGAAATTGACGCAGTGAAAAACTTCTCATCAGAAAATGAATCTGTAGCAGCCCCAGAATCTACGGCTAACACTGAATACTCCAAAAAAGCTGTCGCAGTAGTTGCTGAGCTCCGAAAGAAATTTGAAAAAACCGAACTCGGGAAGTTTGCTACTGGCGAAAAAATACTTAACGAACTAGATGATAAACGTGGTCGAGTTAACGCCGCTAAACTTATGGCAGAATTACAAGAGAAAATGGATAGTGCTAAACCTGGCGAGGAGAACAAAGCTCTTAAGGAGCTCTATGCTGAAATTATTGCTCGTGGCAAATTCTCAGGCGAAAAACAGATTGATTTAATCAGATATAAAGATGGCGATAAAGAAAAACTTGAACGACTCCTAAACGAAGCCAACGCAGTATTTGACTTAGACAAAGATTTCAATGACGACAAATCTTTTACAAAAAAACACTATGATAAGTTCATGGACAAGCTTGACAGGGACAACAAAGAAGCAGAAGAATTGGAAAGAAAGTTTAAGAACCGAGTTGTGTTAGTAAACACTATTCAAGGAGCAGCGCTTGGGGCCGTCTTTGGAAGCATTGCTGGTGTCGTGACGGGACCCAAAATAATGGGTGCTCTTGGTAATATCTTCAACCCCGAAGATAGTGTTGGCGACGGCCCCGAAGGAGGCTTGTCTACTCTCGGTGAAAAAATCGAGGCATTTAAGGGCAATGGTAATCCAATCCTTATCGAAGACAACATTAGCCAGGATGGTCTCTCAATCGGGTTCGACACTGATGGCGATGGTGCCATTGATGGATTCTTATTTGACGAAGGTTCTGAAGCTGGCGGTATAGATTTAACGGACGAGACTCAATTTGAAGAATTAAAAGCAGAATTAGACCAACATGGCATTGCGTTCGAGAGGGAATCGATAACATCAGGCGCATACACAGAAAAGACGGTTGGCGAGTATTTGGCATCCGCCGAGAATACAGTTCCCAACTCCGCCGGCACCGACTGGGCGCGTAGCGAGACGTTATATCATTTTGGTGACGTCAAACCAGTAGTCGAAGACGGGATGGGCAAATATGAAGTTCCAGTATTACTTAATCAAAACGGTGAACTTGCTAGTGACCTTTCAGATGAAGTTAAATTCTACGTTGACTTAGATGGCTCAGATGGACCAGGCGAACCTCTCCAGTTCGATATCAAAGACGGAAAAGCTATAGTTCCAGCTGACGTCTTAGATACTATGCATGCCGGTAGCAACGGTAGCGCAGGTTTTATTGGTGAAGTTTATGTAGGACAGATGGACGGTGACACCACCATCCGCTATGCCACAGATTTTGGTACGCATCCAGATCTCAACTCTACTATTTATGCTTCATCTAGCCAAAGTGGTTTTGCCTTCACTCTTACAGATAAAACGAACGGTGATAATCTTGGTCAATTTGCTGTAGATGATAACAACGTCAAACTATCTAACCTTAGTGAAGTGTTTAACGGCATTCCAGGTGAGCATTCCAATCGTTTTCCGATCAACTTTACACTCAGCAGCGAAGAATCTATGAGCCTAGCAAATGGTGAGGAAATACCAATCATTGAATATAAGGGTGGGTATAATCCAGATTATGATTCCTATCTCAATAAGCCCTATATGAAAGGCGAAACCTTCCTAGGCACATCGCTAGAATGGGATGCCGATGGTGATGGTCAAATGAGCGCGATAGAAGAAACAAATTACTTCCGCCAGTTGCTCGTCAGAACCGGTACAGACCCGCTGGTGCTAGGCCAAAATGCATCCAATTACGGCTTGCTTGATCATGATCGGCTAACGCAAATTATTGATCAAGATAAGCTTACTGAATGGGGATTCTCTGATGGACAAATCGACAATGACGCTGAGCTTAATAGGTTAATAGAAATACTTAAACAAAAAGAAAACTCAGAATACTATGATAAACTAGCAAATGCAACTATCAAGGAAATGCAAACGGTGCATAAGGGCGGTCATTTCTATGCTGAAACCATTACCGATCGTGTCTCTACTTACACCAATTCTGGTCACCAGTTTGATACCTGGAGGGGGAATACTCCACGCATTGTTATCTATGGCACTGATGCTAACAAGATGCCGGTAGGGAACAAAGGGCAATGGTGTCGCAATAATGGGCTCGAGGGCCAAAGAGTTGGGACTGGGCCATACTGTGGTGCTCAAGCAATGGGTGAAGAAGCTGTTCGCCCTTCAGGTGCGCCTAGCTCACCTACCTATACTACTACTTCGACCACAACTACAACTACTCCAACGACCGACGACCAACCATACAACCCGCTCAAACCAGAACCGAGCCCAGGCCCTAATCCTGAACCAGAGCCAACACCTGAACCAGAGCCAGAGCCAACTCCTCCAGATAATCCTCCTCAACCAAAAAATCAAATAGAAGCTAATGAGAATTCCGGTGCAAATCAAGGCATTGAAACCCCAGAAGGACAAGAAAGGCAAATTACCCCAGAATCTTCAGCCGATGAAGCCCATCCATTTAATCAAGGAGCCAATACTTACGACTACACGCCAAAGGAACAAGCTGAAAAGATTGGTTACGAGGTTGACAAAACTGATAACGCAACCGTCGATACCGGTGAAGTGACCGGGAATACCCCAAGCGCAGATGGAAGCGGTGATACAATCGAAAAAAATCTAAATGAAGCAACGGGTGAGGGGGATAATTATAACCAAGGTTTCTAACATTAATAATATAAAATAAGGAGAAATATGAAACGATTTTTCATAAAAATGGGTGGAGCAATTATCGCAATAGCACTGGCACTTGTCGGTGTAAGCGCCGCGAATGCTTGGGGACCAGAGCGTGCAACCTTCACTATGGAAAAACCAGCATCGTACGTCACTTTTGATTCAATCACAGACAACCAGAGTAGTGAATCTGTCGGTATCGGTGATGAACGAAACTTCGTACGCGTACGTAAAGCAGGAGAGAAAACCTTTACTGATAAGGTAGAAATTTCCGATGCGGACGCAAAAAATGGCCAAGAATTTGAGGTTTACGTATTTTACCACAACAACGCTGCCTCAAATTATAAGCTGACTGCAGAAAATACCAAAGTCTTTGCTTATTTTCCAGGTATCATTTCTGGCAATTCAACTGCTGAAACTGGCGCCAAGATTTCCGCTTCTAACGCTAAGCCGAAAAGCGTTTGGGACGAAGCTGATTTCATCAATAAATCAAATGTGGGTGTACGTTTGAGGTATGTAGAAGATTCTGCTACGATTTACTGGAACGGCGGAAGAACTACTGCCAAAATCGGTGAAGATATGTTCACTACCGGTGCCCTAATCGGCTATTGTGAAGAAGGTAAAACAAACTGTCCTTTAGATGGCAAAGTCCCAGGCTGTGCAGAATACTCTGGCTACATTATTTATAAAGTCAAAGTTGAACAAGCCTCTATTTATCTCTCCAAAATGGTATCAACTGACGGTGTCAATTACTCTGACAGTATTACTGCCAGAGTTGGTGACACTGTCCATTATAAAGTTGTCGCTAAGAACCTAGGCAGTATTGCCACAACCAGGATTGCTATTAAAGATCAACTAGCAACTGGTTTGCAAGCAGCTTCCGATGCGATATTCAAAGACACCGCAACGGGAGGAGCTACTAAAACCGAAGCCTTATCAAGCGACTTCTTTACCTCAACTGGTGCCAAGGTCTATCAGTTAAGTGTCGGTGGGGAAGGCTGGTATATCGAATATGACGCCAAAATTACCAATGATGCTCTTGGAGGGGAACCATGTGGAGCCGCCAAACTGATTAACAGTGTGTACATGGATTACGAACTAGAAGACGGTGGTTATGGTACACTTGGCAATCAAGCAACAGTTCTAATCTCTGAACCTTGTGAAGACTGTACCACCAACCCCGACCTACCAGAATGTAAGGAGAAAAACTGTATTACCAACCCCGAAATGGAAGGTTGCCAAGAGCTTCCGAACACCGGTCCACTTGAGATTGTAATGGCAATCATCATTATCGCAGGTATCGGTGGCGGCGGCTACTACCTCTATCGCACTAAGCGCACTCTAAAGACTGCCGAAAACGTCGTTAAGGGCGAGAACGAAATCAAGCCAGAAGTTAAAGATACTATCTCAAAGGATTCCTCAGCCGAAGAACCAAAGAAATAACGACTAATCTTTAACAAGAAAAGACCTCAGCCATCTGGGGTCTTTTCAAATCTGAAAAAATATGATAAAATAATACGAGTATTAAACAAAGGAATAATATGAAAAAAGCAGTCATCCTCGTCGGGGGCAAGCAATACCTCGTCGAAGAAAAAGAGACCCTACGGGTGGACCTCCTCCCGGCAGGTACTAAAGAGCTCGAACTTGACGCTTTACTCGTAATCGACGGCGACAAAACTACCGTCGGTACTCCTACGGTAAAGGGCGTAAAAGTTTCAGCCAAAGTCAAAACGCCCGAAATCAAAGGCGACAAAATCCGCGTCATCCGCTACAAAGCGAAGAAACGTGTTCACAAAGAAACTGGTCACCGCCAGAAATACAGCGAGATTGAAATCACTAAAATCGCTTAAAAATAAATAACTCCATAAGTGAGCATTTGACAAACCCAGTTAATTTTTACAACTTTTCCTCATCCGAGGCGAGTAAAGTTGCCGAGCGAAGCTGAAAGCTTCGCGAGCTAGCAACTTGATCGAGACGAGGATAGAGTGAAATGTTGTAACAAATTAACGTGGCGTGAAGTCAAGCGCGAACGAGTGGAGTTATTTATTTTTAAAACCATTTGTGTTATAATCTTAAGTATTATGGCGAAGGTAATCTGTGTAACTAACCAAAAGGGCGGTGTCGGCAAAACCACCACCGCTGTCAACATCTCATTTTACCTCGCTAAGCAGAAATTCAAAACTCTCCTCATCGACTTTGATCCACAAGGAAACGCCACTTCCGGTCTCGGTATCGACAAAAATGATAAATCTCTAGGCGCCACTATGACTGAGGTGTTACTGGGAACTGCTACTTTAGCCAGCGTTATCCGCTCAACTAAATACAAGAATTTCTCACTAGCCCCTGCCACCCCTGAACTCGCTAACGCCGAAGTTGAAATCACCTCGCAGAATAAAAGATTTACTCGCCTTCGCGACGCCATCCAGGCTGTCGGCGCAAGCTATGATTACATCATCATCGATTCGCCACCATCTCTGTCACTGCTCACTGTTAACGGTATGATTGCATCAAATTATTTACTCATTCCAGTCCAGACTGAATTCTACGCCTTGGAAGGCGTCGCACAGCTTCTCGAATCCATGAAATTAGTCATGAAACAAGCCAACCCCAACCTCAAGCTCCTAGGCGTCGTTGCCACTATGTACGATAAACGCACCAGTCTCTCCCCACAAGTATTTGCCGAAATCAAGAAATATTTCAAACAACTCACCTTCAACACTACTATTCCACGCAATGTCCGCGTCGCTGAGGCCCCATCTCATGGTGTGCCAGTTGGAGCCTACGATAAGTTTAGTAAAGGTTCCAAAGCTTACAAAGAATTAACCAAAGAAATCATAGAAAGGACAAATAAATAATGGCAGGACTTGGTCGCGGTTTTGACTCACTTATCCCTACAGAGCTAATTGATGACGAATTTGACCCTACTGCTCTAGAGGACAAGAAAGAAAGCAAACTCAAAGAGATTAAGCTAGACGATATCGTCCGCGACGAAGAACAGCCTCGTCGTGAATTTAGCGCTGAGCCTCTAGAAGCACTTGCTGCTTCCATCAAGGAGCACGGAGTTTTACAGCCAATCGTCGTTACTAAGGAAGAAGGGAAGTATAAGATCGTCGCTGGCGAGCGCCGTTGGCGTGCTTCTAAAATCGCTGGTCTCGAAAAAATCCCCGCTATTGTTCGTACTCTTGATGCTCAGAATCGTCTTGAACTTTCCGTTATTGAAAACGCTCAACGTGAAGATTTGAACGCTATCGAACTAGCTACAGCTTATGCCAAACTTCAAAACCAGTTTAATTTGAGTAGCGAGGAAATCGCTGTTAGAGTAGGCAAATCTGAAACTTCAATCAACAACACCATGAGGCTCCTTAGTCTCCCAGAAGACGTTAAGAAAATTATGGTCAAAGAACGTCTCACAGAAGGTGTCATGCGCCCACTCGTTTCTCGCGATGAAAAGGAAATCAAAAAAGTCCTTCCAAAGATTATCTCAGAGGGTTGGACTGCTCGCAAAGTAGAAAGATACTTCGCTCAGAACAAAAAGAAATCTTCAGCCGCCGCTATCAAAAGAAAAGCCAACATCAAGGACGAGGATGCTCTTTCTAAAAAATATAATGCCGATGCCCGCATCTCTGGTCGCAGCCTCACTTTCCGTTGCAAATCCGGCGCCGAGCTCCAAAAGCTAATCGACAGACTTAAAAAATAAGGGCGAGGGGCCCTTATTTAAAATGTTCTAATTCTATCAAGCGGGAATAATCGCATAATTACTGGTCCAACAATTCGGCAATAGGGAATCGTACCAAGACCATTTCTTGAATCCCAAGAATTTGACCCCTCACGGTTATCGCCAGATACGAACAATTCGCCTTCTGGTACCACCATATCAACTTCGCCGGAAGTGTGCTCTTTTGGACCATCTGTATCAGATTTACGCCACTCTGCGTCATACACAATCCCTTCGGTAGATTCCGCGTCAGGATAAATCTTCATCTCGCCGTCCTTCACTACTACTCTTTCACCTGGAAAAGCAATCACGCGCTTGATAATATACTGATCGTTAACATTTGAAGGCACATTGCAAGTCATTGGATTATTTACTCCCGCTGCCTTATACTCTGCCACTTTCTCCTCGTCCTCATTTAGAAAAACAATAATCTGGCCTCTTTCTGGTACGTATTCTTGTCCTGTAAAATGCGACCACGAAACTGCAGCACGATTCACAATCACTCGGTCGTCTCCGTGCAAAGTATTTTCCATACTGCCCCCCACTACGTTATAAGACCGATAAATGAACGTATTCAAAAACAACGTCCCAAGTACAATCGCCACAATAAACAAACCGAGACTTAACAAATCCTTCATCAAAGGATGTTTCTGAAAAAAAGTTGGCTCCATTCCTTCCATGTAAGCTATTATATCATTTTTTAAGTTTAATTTAAATTATTTGCTATAATATAATGTATATGGCAGATTATGTGTTAGCAAGAAAATCTCGCAACATTGCAAGTAGCATGATTCATGTTTTCTTGAATCTTTTACTCGGTGTGGGTGCAGTTCTGGTCACTGTATTGTCGAATAGTCCAGTCCTAGGCATTATCCTAGTCCTAGCATCTAAATGGCGTGTCTTCGCTGTTCGCGCTCGCTATCTCATGCTTAATCTAAAATCCAATCTCGTAGATTTAATTGTAGGCATTAGCGTAGTTCTTTTAGCTTACTATGCTGGGCCATCATTCTTGCCAGTAGACTTTATCCTGATGGCATTTTATCCTATCTGGCTCTTATTCATCAAACCACTATCAACTGAAACGGCTGCCATGATTCAATCACTCATCGCTGTGTTTCTGGGTATGTCCGCCGCCACAATTATGTCTGCCAATATTAACTCTATCGTTATCGTTTTGCTAGCATTCTTGATTGGTTATGCTGTTAGTCGCCACACTTTGGTCCAAAGCAACGACAAAGATTTTACCCTTACCACCTTGGTTTGCGGGCTTGTCTTTTCCGAAATTGCCTGGCTCTGTAATTCTTGGTCTATCATCTATACTTTCGGAGACACTGGCATTCGCATCCCGCAACTCGCTATCATTCTTACTATTTTCGCCTTCGTCTACAACTATGCTCGTCAAGCTATGATTAAGTACCAAGCCGATTTCCGCTTCAAGCATATCGTTGGTCCTGTTATTTTTGGCGCGGCACTCGTCGCCGTAATTGTTATATTCTTTAGCAACCCAATATTTAATATTTAAGGAGGTAAAATGGAAGAAAAAGAAAAGGGCGAAATTGTTGAAGCAGAAATTGAAACTACGGTCGAGGAAACTCCAACAGAAGAAAAAGACAATAAAGAAGAAAGCAAAAAACCAGAGAATACCGAATCTACTCCAAAGTGTTGCTGCAAGAAACCTAGCAAAGTCCCATTAATTATCTCAGTGGCCGCAATCTTGTTTGGGGCTACAGGTTTTTGTTTTGGCTTTCTCGCCTTCCAAAAGAACAGCAACCCTATTACTTTTGTTGGCTCCGGTAATGATGGCAATTCGGCCAATTTTGTTGAGGGCTCCATTGCTGACATCGCTAACAAAGTCTCAAAAAGCGTTGTCTCGATTGTCACTTCAACTAAGAGCATGAATCTCTTTGGCCAAAGTACTGATTCGCAAGCTGCTGGTACCGGTATCATTGCCACTAGTGACGGCTATATTGTCACCAATAAACATGTCATCAACGGAGCTCACAAAGTCACCGTCATCTTAGACGACGGCACCACCTATGAAGACGTCGAAGTAGTTGCGACAGACCCCTTAAATGACGTGGCTTTTCTTAAAATTAAAGACGTTTCCGATTTAACCGCAGCCACTCTCGGTGATTCCAAAACTATTGTGGTTGGCCAACAAGTCATCGCCATCGGTAACGCCTTAGGCGAATATCAAAATACTGTTACCGCTGGTATTATTTCCGGCACTGGTCGTTCCGTCACTGCTTCAGACGGTACCGGTTCAAACGTCGAGACTTTGTCCGATATGATTCAAACCGATGCTGCCATTAACTCCGGCAATTCTGGTGGTCCATTAGTTAATGCGGCTGGTGAAGTTATCGGTATTAATACTGCCACCTCTGCTACAGCTGAAAACATGGGCTTTGCTATCCCAATCTCGAGTGTCAAAGGCATGCTAAACCAGCTAATTGAAACCGGTTCAGCCAAACGCACTTATCTCGGTGTATATGCTCAAGCCATCACTCCAGAAGCTGCCAAAGAGTATAATTTACCGGTCTCAACTGGCGCTTATCTCTACAGTCCATCAGCCTACTCGGCCATCGTCAAAGACAGCCCAGCCGCCAAAGCTGGACTCAAAGACAAAGACATCGTCACTTCCGTCAATGGCGTCAAAGTTGGCGCTGCCGGCTCTCTCGCAGACCTAATTAGCGAGTACAAGCCAGGCGACACCGTCCAACTTACCGTTATTCGGGAAGGGAAGGAAATGACTGTCAATGTCACACTGGAAGGCTATTCCGATAAATAAAGGATAAATCCTCGGGTCTCGCGTAAGGCGAGACCCTTTTTCTTGGCATATGAAATAATTCTCTCGTGCTGGCATGGATCAGTTTCGAGTACTAAATGGTGAACTTCTCGTTCTGCTATTTGATCAATTAGCTTAAATATCAATTCTAGCCCCCCATCCTTTGCATAGAGCGCTAACGCTGGCTCTTTTGAGAGAGCTTCTTTATCAATCCAATCCCAGTTTTCATCTACATAGGGAAGATTTGCCACAATCAAATCAGGTTTAACCTTCACATTCTTAAGTAAGTCACTCTGCAAAAACTCTACTTCAGCTCCAAGCTCGGAAGCATTTTTCTGAGCAATTTTCAAAGCCTTATCAGAAACATCAGTTGCCACAATTTTAGCTTGCGACAACAATAAATCCAGTGTTATTGCTATGCATCCTGACCCCGTTCCCACATCCAGAATCGTTATATCTTCTGGTAATTTTGGCTCGCTCGGCTTCACCCCTGGAAGAAACGGCTTCCCCATGATATTCAACACCGTATCAATCATCATCTCCGTCTCCGGACGGGGAATCAAAACGTCAGGAGTAATAATAAAATCTCGTCCGTAAAAATCCCGTTTATTTTGCAATGCTTCTTTCATGGTTAATCAACTCTGCCAAGATATCATCAATATCCCCATCCATCACCGCTGGAATATTGGACCTAGAATAGTGAATCCGATGATCAGTCACACGGTCTTGCGGGAAATTATAGGTTCGAATCTTTTCGCTTCTATCGCCAGTGCCAATCAAAGACTTTCGCGCCTCAGAAGCATTCTTGCGCTCTTCTTCTTTCTTCTTTTCAAGCAACCTCGTTCTTAATACGTTCATTGCTTTAACGCGGTTCTGTTGTTGCGAGCGCTCATCTTGCATTGCCACCACAATTCCAGTAGGGAGGTGTGTAATTCGTACTGCTGAATCAGTTGTATTCACCCCCTGACCACCATGTCCGCCCGAACGATAGATATCAATCCTGAGGTCTTCTGGTTTAATCTCTAGATCCTTTTCCGAAGCCTCCGGTAGCACCGCCACCGTCACTGTAGAAGTATGAATTCGCCCCTGCGATTCGGTCACCGGCACCCTTTGTACTCGGTGTACACCACCTTCAAACTTAAGTTGACCATAAGCCTCATCGCCAGAAATCTTAAAAATCACTTCTTTCATTCCACCAGCCTCGTTTTGATTTTCAGAAATCAGCTCGAACTTCAGCCCATGCCTTTCAGCATACTTCATATACAAACGATAAAGTTCTGCCGCAAAAAGTGATGCCTCGTCACCACCCGCCCCTGCTCGGATTTCAAAAATCGCCGGCTTATCGTCTTCTGGGTCGCGCGGGATCAACAATTCCTCCATTTTTTCCTCAGCAACTTTGAGCTCATTTTTTAATTTTTCTGAGTCTTCTTTTGCAATCTCACCAAGCTCCGGGTCATTTAACAGGGAATTGGCCTCCTCTAAATTAGCTTTCAAACGTTCAATTTTTTTGTTCAAATCCAAAATCTCACGCAGTAGTGTGGCGCGCTTTGATTTCGCTGCAAACTCCGGATCGGCATAAGCATCAGGCTGAGCCAAAAAGTCTTCAATCTGACCGAGCTCCTCTTTAAAAATCTCTAAATCCATGGTATAATTATACCACACAAATGGGGATTTAGCTCAGCTGGCTAGAGCGTACGATTCACATTCGTAAGGTCACAGGTTCAAGCCCTGTAATCCCCACCAGAATAGGAACTGAGAAAAATCTAAAGCCTGCTTTAGATTCTTTAAAGCAGCGCCCCTGATCTGTTTAACCATGGAGTAGATATGAAAAAATTACCAGTAGAAGATGAATTCAACAATTTTGTTAAATGGATAACAGATAATTCCAATATCTCATTTTGGGATATATTACATCTTGAAAAGTTAGACCCAAACCACTTAAAACTAGTTTTTCATAAAGACGAGTGGGGCATATTTAAGCCAGATCAAATAGAGCCTGAGCTTCGCAAAGGCTTTTGGGGAAGAGAACAGTCGTTTGACGGTGTTTTATTTGATATGTATCGCAACGGTGAGAATAAAAAAATTGAAACAATGACAGAGCTCAGAGGTAAAAGAGCGCGCCTAGCTAAGGACGACTATGCCTTTAATTTTATTCCTTATCCTCACGGCAAGAAAACTTATTTATTAGTTTCAGCCTTTCGTGTAACCGACGCTAAGAATCGCATCGTTAAAAAAGAAGATTTATTAGAATACAGGCCGTTTCTTGGTAGACTTGTCATCAGTTTATATGATGGGCTAGTTAGACCACTGACCTTAAAAGACGCTAACCTTATCAAGAAACTTACCGTGTCAGAGCTACTTAGCATCCCGGCAAACAAGGCTTTCCCCGGTTACGATAAAGTTAAACTTCTCTACAAAGATTTAGAGGAGAAACTCAAAACTCCAGAGTGGGCCGAAAAACTTAAGGCCAAAAAAGGAATCTATGTAATCGCTGACCAGAAAACCGGTAAGCTCTACGTAGGTTCGGCTTCAGGTGAAGAAGGCATTTATGGACGCTGGAGTGACTATGTTAATACCAAAGGTAATTTCAAAACGTTATTAAACGACGAGAAAGAAATAATCTATCCCAATAAAGGCTTCCAAAAACTGATTAAGACAACTGGCAGCAAAGAGCATATCGAGCAGTTTTTCCAGTTTTCACTCTTAGAAACTTTCGACCCCGACATGATGGACTCTGAGGAGCTAAAGAAATACATACTTAGAAGGGAAGGATGGTGGAAGGAAGTTTTATTGACCAAGGAATTCGGATACAACGGTAATTAAAAAAAGATAAAAATGAACATCTATCTAGACATCGACGGAGTATTAAGAGGAGTAGCCTCGCCAGTTGAAGACGTGGCAGAACTGCTCAACTATATTATTATTAATTATCCAGATACTACCTACTGGCTTACTACTCATTGCCGGCAAGGCTACAACCACACTAAGAACGCATTGCTAGATTCCGAACTTCCCAGAGAACTCGTCGAAAAAGCCAGCGAAGTTATTAAACCCACCGATTTCGGCGTCCTCAAAACTGAGGGAATTGACTTCACAAAACCCTTCATTTGGCTAGATGACAACCTCTTTGAAAGTGAACAAAAAGTGCTAGAAGAACATAATTGTCTCTCAAGCCACTACCTCATGAATCCTCGCGACCCCGAAATGGCTAAAAAAGCCTTGGCCTCACTTAAAACCCTCAAAGAAGTATAATTACTCCCACTTGCATTTCTTCCTCCCACAGAGTATACTTAACCAAACAAGAGGAGGAATATGCTAACACCATCAGAAATTGCTGCAAAAACCATTGAAACCGGAAAAATCAAAGCCAACTTGCCTTGGTGGAAGATGATTTTGCTTGGCATCTTTGCTGGTATGTTTATCGCCTCCGCCGGTGTCGGCGCCACATTTGGCAATGTCTACGGTGGCAAAATCGCTGGCGCCTGTATCTTTACTGCTGGCCTCGCTATGGTGGTAGTGGCCGGCAGCGAGCTCTTCACTGGCAATAATCTCATGGTTATGGCCCTTTTTAATCGCAAAATCAAACTTCACCAACTTCTCAAAAATTGGCTTTTTGTATTCTTGGGCAACTTCATCGGAGCATTATTTGTCGCTGTAGTAGCAGTGATAAGCGGCGCTTTTGATCGAATTCCCGACACCATAGTCGCCACCGCAAACGCCAAGGTGAATCTCGGTTTTTTCGAGGCACTTCTAAAAGGTATCATGTGTAATTTCCTCGTGTGTATTGCAGTCTGGATGGCTACCGCCGCCAGCACCGTTACTGGCAAAATCGCCGCCGTATTCCTACCTATCATGCTCTTCGTCCTCTGTGGTTTCGAGCACTCCATCGCTAACATGTTCTACATTCCAGCCGGCATGATCACCGGCGCAATCAACGGTATCTTCGCCCCCACCATCACCGAATTCCTCTTAAATAACCTCCTACCCGTCACCATCGGCAACATCATCGGCGGCGCTATTATTGTCGCCGGCGGCTACTATCTTGCCTACCATCCGCCAAAATCAAAAGCATAACGCTTACTTATTGAAAAAAAGTACCGAAAATAGTAAAATAAAAATAAGCATAATTAAAAGAGGTTTTATAATGGATCCAAATAAAATATCAAAACCAGATTTTCAAGCCGCCGAACAAAAGATTCAAGAGGATCACAAGAAGGAAGTCGAAAGGCGCTTATCTCGTATGGCATGGCGTTCATTTGAGACCGATAGCTATCGTAGCAATGATTATCGTAATGAACCAATCCCGGACAATGTATTATTTGATTTTGATGAAATATTTGATAATCTAGATGAACTTGAGGACACTGATGATTTAGCTAATCAAACATCTGAACGCTTGAAAACTGCAGAAAATGCCATGCGTGATTTGATACATGAAAATTTCGTGACTAGTGCTAGGGAATACGGTAGACTAATGAAAGCTGAATCAGATAATGAAATAATTCTCAAAAATGCCATCCTGAATGCGAAAATATTAACCGGAAACAAAACAGCGAATCGCAGCAAAAAAGCACCACTGCCAGATATAATTAGAGGTAATTTACGGAAAATTGAAGCACAAAAAGAAAAACTTGCTTATGAATCCCCCGAAAGTTATACCGTAGTTAAAGGCATGGAATTCAGGAACCATATTAAAGAAGTTCAAAACAATGAGATGGTCACCACGGCATACGTAAAAAGCAAATATGAAGAATTACGAGAAAACATGGAAAAAGGCGAACCTTCATTTATCCATGGACATCTTGGCAGTGGTAAAACAGAACTTGCCATTATGACGGCAAAGCACACAGCTATCTCTAATGCAGCCATCAAAAACGCAAGGGAAGAATTAAAAAAACATATTGATAACCATCCAGGATTGTCTGGAAAGGAATGTCGCGACGCGTTAGGTAGGTTTTATCGACTGAATAAAACAAAACTTGAAAAAGCATTTCATGATGGCGACAAAAAAACAATCGAAAGTTATGGTCCACTAATTATCTCTGGCTCCAAAGACATCGAAACCCAAGACTTATTTGCGGATAAAACATTAAAACTGACCAAGTTTAACGGCAAAGAGCTTCTCGAACATAAGGAAGACTTAGATTCCGAGATTAAAAAATGGATGGACGAGCATCAGGGCGAACTTGATGAATTAAATGATAAAGAAAGAAACCTTAGAATTAGTGAAGAATCTCACAAAATAGTTGAATTATACAAATTAAAGAATCAAGCCTTTGGTACCGAAGTTGAAATAGTAGAAAATGCAATTTATAAGGGGATTAAGCAGGGTCGTCCAGTCATCATAGATGAAGTAAACACAATCCCAGCAGGAATATTATTATCGCTTAACGATGTGCTGCAACGTCATCCAGGTGACCAGTGTTATATTCCAGGTGTTGGGCCAACCGAAATAAAAGAAGGCTTCTCTGTTACCATGACCGGCAACTTGCCTTATGGTAATGTGAATTATAGAGATCGCGAAGAATTGGATCCAGCATGGGTCGACCGTTTAAGAAGCAAAATAGAATATGATTATTTGCCAATGTCCAAAAGTGGCAAGCGCCTAGAGCAGACCAATATGGAGGGCAATGAATTATTCCAGGCAATCATTGCATATTTGGCAGACCGGCAGGGCAATTTGGAACTTCCAGAAATGGAAAAATCATTAGATAAAATATTTGCGCTATGTCAAGTAGCACATGTCTCACAATTAGTTTTTAAAGGTGACTGGGATGAAAGCAAAACATCTTCTGGTGATACCGTAGAAACTAACCTCGAAGCCTCAGTTTTGTCCATGCGTGGGATATTAAGAGTATTAAAAGAATGGAATAAGGGCAGCGATAAGAATTTAGATCAAGCCTTATGGGATGGCCATATTGGACAAACAATTATACCAGAAGACCGCAAAACTCTACTCATGATTGCACGAAACTATGGCTTCTTCTCTGATAAAGATGGTTGGAAAATCAACTTTGACGACGAATCTATTAATAGCAGTATTTCTCTGAATAGAATCCATCCAGGAGCTTTTTATCATGAACCAAAGCCGCTAGAAGTATATAGCTTACGAGAAGTTGTCGATGCTGTTTATGGCAAACGCCCTGAAAGGGAAATCTACCCAGACGATATCGACTTTGAAGAAATCGAAGATTTAGCAGACGACAGCATTGACATGGAGGATCTTATCGAAGCAGAAGAAAGAATCAAAGAGACATCCAAAACCATCAAAGCTCTTGAAGTACTAGCGGAACAATGTGGTTGTAACAACACCGATAGTTCTGATGAGGCAGAATAATGAATTGTAATGAACTCCACAAAGACATCGCCGAGCTAAAAGCTTCTTGCGCCACTTTGCAAGAGGGCTACAACCGCATGAACAATGAACTATCCGGCAAAGCTGATTTCAGAAACAACTATCATAAAACAGAACAACTAAGTGATAAAACCCTGGAAAAATACCTCTCAGATTTTACTGAAAAAAACCCCGAATTGTTCTCATGGAAGTTAGATAAAAAATTAGAGTATTTCAAAGGTCTTTTTGGCAAACAGATTGAAGGAGCAACCATAACTAAAAGAACGTCAAATGGCAACATAATAGTATTGTCAGATAGCCCATATCCGGGAGATAACTGTATGTTTTATGAATACAGCTTGGACGACTTCGATAACTTAGTTCTCAAAAGAAGTTCTTTCGAAATAAAAGATAAGCGAGTTTTAGTTCAGACAGTTTTTACGCCATTGCCAGATGGGGCGGTTCTCGTTGGTGGAGCAAATATACTATACGAGATTAAAGAAGATGACAGAAGTAAAACGCATTTATCTGATTATAAATCAGAAATATTTGTGGATAAGCCAAGAGCAATCAGCGCCGTTGCTCCTTTACCAAACGGAGGTATACTAATCGGAGGAGAAGACGGCGAAATATGTGAAGGCAGAAAGAATCCACACACTAAAAGGTGGGAAATAGTTAAATCTCTTGAAAGAGAAGAATATTCTCCTCCAGTTACATGTATTACTGAAATGCCTGACGGAGCAATGCTAGTGGCTTGTGAGAAATACATCTACGAGTGTAGAGAAAATGACGAAGGGGATTGGGAACTAGGTGAAGGAATAAATGGTTTCGTGACCCATGATGGATATGAAGACGAAGTTAAAAGCATATTCCAACTGTCTGACGAAAAGATGCTGATTATTGGGTGTAAAGACGCTATATATGAATACAACAAGAATTCAGAAGGAGACTGGGAAATCGGAGAAAAAAGAATAGGCCCACCAAACATAAATCCATATTTCGTCACCCAATTACCAAATAATGAAGTTATAATACTGGGTGAAGGGCAGACATTTGTATACAAAAAAAATCGTAACGGATGGACTTTAATTGAGGATGAAACAATAAGCGACGCTTTCGAAAAAGAATGTGACGAATGGCCAGATTATATTATACCGCTTGAGAGTAACAAAATTGTTGTAGGGGGGGTGAAATGGAAGGAAATTGAAGATGGATATCCAGAATCAGAGGATACGGTAATGCTATTTAGCCAGCCAGAACAAACAGTAGAAGGGTTAAAACAACACCTAGACATCATTATTGAAAAAGGAGATTCTAATGAATTGCAATGAACTCCGCAAAAGTATCGACGAGCTAAAATCTTCTTGCGCCACTTTACAAGAGAGCTACAACCGCATGAACAATGAACTATCCGGCAAAGCTGATTTCAGAAACAACTATCATAAAACGGCACAACTAAGCGACAAAATCTTAGAAAGATACATTCCCAACTTCATAGAAAAGAACCCTGAACTATTTGATTGGCAACTAGGGAAAAAGATAGAAGGTTTTAAGGATATGAGCAACGAGGATATCCGACGAGTTACATCTGCAGAATGTCTATCTGATGGGAATTTGCTTGTCACAGGTTTCCCCAAAGGAAGTAGGCGACCATATCTTTACATATGCCAATTTGATGAGGCTAACAATATTGAAACAATAGATGAAATTAGTATAGCCGGCATTAAAGGCTATAGAACCGCTAGCTATGCCACATTGACAAGCACACAATTGACGGAAGATACGGTATTAATTGGCGGCGGAGACGGATTATTATGCGAATGCATAAAAGACGAAACTGGAGATTGGCAGTTAGGTGAAAAAATTGATGGCATCAGTGACAACCATGACATAATGGCTATTGGGGCGGTTTCTGATAAAAAAGTTTTAGTCAGCACTAATCTCGGCTTTGTCTATGAGTATCTCAAAGATGAAGCTGGAAGATGGGTAAAAAAGAGTTTAATAGCGTCTTACCTTGAAGGAGTTATAAAAACAATTACTAGATTACCGGATAACAATATACTACTATGTGGCCTTAACGCTCTATATGAATACAAAAAAAATCAGGAAGGGGAGTGGACTATTATCGACCAACGTGCCAGCTCCTCAGATACAGCTCGAGACGAAATAGATTTTACATATTCAGTTGAATTATCCGACGACAAGATACTGCTAGGGGAAAGATTTGGCCCTCTCTATGAATTTAGTAAAGACTCAGACGATAAATGGTCATTAAACGAAATTGACGATAAGCCCATCTGCGGTGAATATAAAGAAATATATGGTTCTACTCCTGAATATATACTAAAACTCTCCGACGATAAACTTTTGGCTGTGGGGGAAAATAATAATCATGAACGCGTTTTGCATGAACTTATAAAACCATCACTAATCCCACTAGAGACCTTAAAACAAAGCTTAAATAGAATCATTGAAAAAGGAGAAACCCAATGATCTGTGATGAACTCCGTAAAGATATAGCAGCAATCAAGTCCTCTCGTTCTGCCATGCAGGAAAGGTATGATCACATGAATAAAACCGGCACCAGCGGCAAGGCGGATTTTGTAGAGTCCAGAATTACAGCCGAAAAGTTAGTTGATGAGATTCTCGAAAAATACCTCCCCGACTTCGCCGAAAAAAACCCCGAGCTTTTCAACTGGTATCCTAATCAGGAGATTAAGCTTAATGAAAGGGCTGTTTTTTCCATCAATAATAACGGCAACGAAAGAATAATTGTCGGACAGCCAGGCTGTCTAGTTGAGATATCTACCACCAAGAATGGACAATATAAAGTGAATACATTTAATGCGCATGAAGAATGGACGTACACCCCTCTTTTAGATGTGCTAACAGTTTTTTCTAAGGATAAAATACTATTGGGTGATGGTCTTCATAAAGAAATAAATATCTGCGAAAAAGACTCAATGGGAAAATGGAACTTAACCGCAACAATCGAAAAACTAAACAATGAAGAAGGGGATAAATGTAGCCCAAACGTAGCTATTGGACTTCCAAACAAAAGAATCCTCATTGGGGGTGATAACGGAATGTTAAATATTTGTGGTCGCGACATGCTCGGCAGATGGAAAATACTCGAGAAAATACCAGGGTTAAAAGACAAGGATGGGGAATTAAGCAGCGTAAACGCTTTTCATGTTCTTTCAGACAATAATATATTAATCGGTGGAAGCCGAATCCTCTATAGACTTTCAAGAAATACTACTACCGATAAATGGGTGTTGTCTGACGAAAGCGAGAAAGTATTTAACGACGACGATAGTCATTATGTTAGAGACATCAAGACGATGCCAAATGGGAATCTATTAATCTGTACCGATGAAGCTATCTACGAAGAAAAGTATACTAATGAAGATGAATTTGAACGAATAAGTGCCTATAAAGAAGGAAGACATTGGGGGATAATAGGAGATAATAGATACGAAAATTTCCGGAAAGTATTACCGGTCGCTGATAACAACATCATTGTCTTGTTGAAAAATGGCGCTCGCGACACAACATCTCTGTACAGTTTCAAAAAAGATGATAATGGGCGATGGTCTATTACTCAAGAACTAGGCTATTTTGACAAAGAAACAGACGAAGACGGTAATACTATAGCCGATAACAGAATAGAGGACATTATAGCATCACCGAACGGGGGTTTTATCATAGCAAAAAGAGGCTCATTGGTCGAATATATGCACCGTGCAGATTCAGTTGAAGAATTAAAGAATAATCTAGATAAAATAATAGAAAAAGGAGAAGCCTAAGTGGAGAATATCAACAATGTACCTACAATTGGCGAGAATGAAGATTCCTCCAAAAAAAATATTAAGGAAAAAATTGGTTCCACGGCTTTATCAGAAAAAACCAAAAACGAGTCAAACTCCAACATAGTAGAGAACTCAGAGCAATCTGGCAAACGAAAAGCCGAAAGGTTTATCAATCAACATCGCCGAGAGTTTAGTATTTTCGCTAGGGACCCTTCACTAAATTACATAACATCGCCGAACGCCGAGACATTCATGTTTGATGCGGGCAGTATCCAGGTAATTTTCCCAGAGCAATGGTTTAAAGAAGATGATTATTCAGAAGAAGAAAAGCTGTTCTCATCATATCACGAACTGTCACATTTCACAGATATGCGAGAAAACCCAGAAGTATTTTTAGATAACTTCGCTCAAATGGGAAGAGACGCAGATTCATTAGCTAAAGAATGGCTAAAAAAACATCCAAATAGAGCACCTCAAGCGGCAGTTGCCAGTGTTTATCGCAAAGAACTGCACGACCTATATAATTGCCTTGATGATATCTATGTTAATAATATTGTTTATGATCGCAGTCCACGTTTTGCGAAAGGTAGCGACGATTACGAAGACGTCATCTCTCTTTATAAAAAACTTGGCTTCGAAGAAGCCGACTTAACCAATATCCCGCTACATCTCCAGATGTCATATTCTTTACTACGAGATGAAATGTTAGGAGATGTTTGCGGCAAAAGCATTGTAGATGACAAAGTCAATGATGCGTTGTCTAAGGTTGTTTTAGGTCAAACCATACCCGAAGCAGTAGACTCTAGATTAAAGCCCATACCAGGAACCTCTTTAGTAGACCCGAAAGAAAGATACGATTTTATCCGTCATTTTATCCAACCTCAGTTTATAGAATTATTAGAGGAGGCATTAGAAGAAGCATTGGATGAAGAGCCAGATCGATCACAACAAAACCAACAAACCAAACAACAGGGTCAAGGAGAAGAAACAGAATTTGATCCATTTGGAGATTTCAGAAATAACTCACGCTTCCGTGATTTCTTAGACAACGACGAAGAAAACATCGAGAAATCACTCCACGAATGGAAAGAACAAAAAGATATTGAAAACATGTCTGACGAAGAGCGCAGAAAATATGAAGAAGAAAAAAGAACTAAAGAGTTTGATGATAAACATGGCATCACTGAAGAAGAGCGCAAAGAAAACACTCGCCTTCAAAACGAAATCAAAGAAGCGCGCAACGAAATGCGTAAGTTTTGGAGAAATCTCGTTGGTAAATCTGTAGAATATCGCAAAAATAAGGTAAAATACCAACGCAAAGGTCGCTTCAATGTCTCTAGTTATATTGACAGGTATGCCGAAACGGAAGAACGAAAAGCTCAAGGTAATCTTCGCACAGCAGAAGTTTATGATCGCAATGAAATGAAACGAACGATAGTAGATCAGCCAGAAACAATTGATATCTCCCTATTAGTGGACTGCTCAGTCTCTATGTGGGGTGAAAAGGAAGAAATGGCTAAACAAACCGCAGCTCTACTTATGTATTCAATCAAAGACTTCAATCATGAGCTAGATCGTGAGCGCTACAAAACCGGCTCTAAACTTCGTGCCAACACACAAGTTATTGCCTTTTCATCTGACGATAGAGAGATTAAAGGTTTTGAACGGAAAAATGGTCGAAATGCTGGCGCAAATGACACAGAGATTATTAAAACATTTTCTAAACTAGATAAGTTTAAAAGAGGTGGAACAAACGACGAGGCTCCATTACAAAAAATACAATCTAGTTTGTCTGCTGACGATTTACAAAGGATTAAAGACAAAAAACTCAAAAAGATTATTTTTGAAATCACAGATGGAGCTTCACAATACGAAACTGGCGCCAGCAGAGTAATCAAACAACTTGCTGGTGAAGGTGTTTTGACGGTTGGTTTTCAAATTGGTAATGTTGATGAACATGAGCGTGAGTTATTTGAAAGAATCTGGAATAATGACGAAGCAAAACAAAATGGCGCTAAAGGAATATATATTGGCAATAATCTTTCAGACTTGCCTACAAAACTAATGGAAGAGTTATCTGACTCCTTGAATGACATCATTATCTAAGACACTTTAGCGAAATATGGTACAATATGGCTAATGTTAGAGTTAAAGGATATTAGTTGTAGTGTCAAAGGTGGGTCTAGGGGCAAAATCCTAGACCATATTTCGCTCCGTATCAAAAAAGGTAGCTTCACGGTTATCACCGGTCCCAACGGCAGTGGCAAATCCACTCTCGCCGATATTATTATGGGCATCAAAACTCCCACTACTGGTAAAATCTTTCTAGAGAGTAGAGACATCACAAACCAAACTATCACCGAACGCGCTGAGGATATCGCCTACTCTTTTCAACAACCAGTCAAATTTAAAGGCATCACCGTTTACGACCTTCTAAATATCGCCAGCGGAGAATTAATCGCACCCGAAGAAGCTAGCAAACATCTAAAAAAAGTCGGCCTAAATCCCGAGGATTATCTCACAAGGGAGATTAACGACAAACTTTCTGGTGGGGAATTAAAGCGTATCGAAATCGCCTCCGTGCTCGCCCGTCCTGCTAAACTCTTCATTTTTGACGAGCCCGAAGCCGGTATCGACCTCTGGAGTTTTGATAATCTCATCAAGATTTTTAAAAAGCTAAAAAAAGAGCAAAAAACCATCATCATTATCTCTCACCAAGAAAAAATTCTAAAACTCGCTGACGAAATCATCATCCTTGAAAAAGGAAAGATTAAATCAAAAGGCACTCCGAGTGAAATCCTGCCACAAATCAAAGGAGCCAAACCATGAACCTAACCGATGAAGAGAAACAGATCTTCTGTGAAGTACTAGCCGAAAATGATATTTTGAGGGAATCCGGAGCCTGGCAAGGCGAGGACGAGCGCGCGAGCCCCGTGGCGACGGGCGCGAGCGACGCGGCCCGAAAAAGATCATTTCGGCTAGCCTACAAAGGAGCCTACAACTTTCGCGTTAACGGCAAATCTGTCGGCCGAAACTCCACCAAAAACATCGATGTGAAACCTAAAACCGACAGATCCGGCCTCGACATCACTATCAAACCAGGCACCAAAAACGAACAAGTCCACATTCCCGTCGCCATCAGTGCCACTGGTATCAAAGAAGCAGTTTATAACGATTTTTACATTGGCGATAACGCCGAGGTTACCATCATCGCCGGCTGCGGTATCTATAATTGTGGCCCTACCGACTCAGTCCACGACGGCATCCATCGTTTTTACGTTGGCAAGAATGCCAAAATCAAATACATCGAAAAGCACTACGGTTTTGGTCCCGGTAGGGGAGGAAAGATCCTTAACCCCGTCACCGAAGTGCATTTACAAGAAAACTCCGAAGCTAGTCTAGAACTCGAACAAATCAAAGGCGTCGACTCCACTATCCGCAAAACTACTGCCGATCTCGATAAAAACACTAAACTCATCGTCAAAGAACGCCTATTCACTCACGGACGTCAAACTGCCGAATCAATCTACGAAGTAGCATTAAACGGCAAAGATTCCACCACCGACATCGCCTCTCGTTCCATCGCGCAAGATTTATCCAAACAATCTTTCAAAGCCACCATCATCGGCAACAACAAATGCCGTGGTCACTCCGAGTGCGATGCCATCCTCATGGACGAAGCCGAGGTTCATGCTATCCCCGCGCTAGATGCTAAAACCAAAGATGCCGAACTAATCCACGAAGCCGCCATCGGCAAAATCGCGAGCGACCAAATCAAAAAGTTAATGACCCTCGGCCTCACCAAAAAACAAGCCGAGTCAAAAATCATCAACGGCTTTCTTCATTAAAAATTTACAAAAATTAAGCATAAAAAGTCTTGCAATTCCATATTTAGTGTTGTATACTGGATACCAGACACCAAATATAGCGTCATACATAAAAATTTGAACAAACTAAAAGGAGGTAAAATGTTCAAAAGAATCGTCAAAAGAGACGGCAAAATCGTAAAATTTGATCCCGAAAAAATCACCGAGGCCATCGCGAAAGCTGGTCTTGCTACCGAAGAATTCAAATACGACCGAGCCAAAGCCTTAACCGACAAAGTCATCAACCGTGCCGACGAAGAGATTACTACTCGTACTCCTAACGTCGAACAAATCCAAGACATCGTCGAAGAAGTTTTGATGGAATCCAGTTTTAAGAAGACTGCTAGGGAATACATCCGCTATCGTCAAGAACGCTCTCGTCGTCGCGAAGCTAAATCTGATCTTATGATGATTTATCGTACGATTAGCCATGCTGACGCTTCTGAGGATTCTGACGTCAAAAGGAGCAATGCTAACGTC
Organism: Candidatus Saccharimonadota bacterium; assembly: GCA_017536895.1. Lineage (GTDB taxonomy): Bacteria > Patescibacteriota > Saccharimonadia > Saccharimonadales > Saccharimonadaceae > Nanosyncoccus. The sequence continues at coordinate 47,087 of JAFWCN010000001.1, forward strand.
GATGGTAATTCTGCCATGGGTAAAATGCTTCAATTTGGCGCGGAAGGCTCCAAAGTCTTCGCAAAATCATTATTGCTTCGTCCTGACATTGCCGCCGCCCATGACAATGGCGACATTCATATTCACGACCTAGATTTTTATGCTACTGGTACTTTGACTTGTTGTCAGTCCGACCCATTCGTATTGTTTGAAAATGGCGGATTTAACACCGGCCACGGTCACCTTCGCACTCCGAACTCTATTGGCTCTTATGGCGCTCTCGCTGCCATCCTCCTTCAAGCCAATCAGAACGAACAACATGGTGGTCAATCCATCCCGAATTTTGATTATGCTATGGCTCCGGGCGTCAATAAATCATTTAGAAAAGCCTTAAAGCGCAACCTCAAAAAATACAACAAATTCGCCGGTAAGAAACTTGACCTCGAAGTCAAAGACACTTACGAATATGGCAATGACGATAAATTGAAAAAGGCAAAATGGCCAAAGGAAGTCATCGAGGCTTCAAACGAGGACGTCGAGCGTGAAACTCTCCAAGCCATGGAAGGCTTCGTCCACAACCTCAACACCATGCATTCTCGCGCCGGTGCTCAGGTGCCATTTACCTCAATTAACTTCGGTACCGATACCAGTCCAGCTGGCCGACTAGTTTCAAAAGATTTGCTTGAAGCTACCGCCAATGGTCTCGGCAAGGGCGAAACTCCAATCTTCCCAATTAGTATCTTCAAGGTCAAAGAAGGCGTCAACTACAATCCAGAAGATCCAAACTACGACCTCTTCAAGCGTTCGATGGAAGTTTCTGCTAAGCGCTTGTTCCCGAACTTCTGTTTTATCGATGCTCCATATAATCTCAAATACTACAAAAAGGGTGACTATCGCACCGAGATTGCTACCATGGGTTGTCGCACGCGTGTTTTTGCCAGTATCTTCCCAGAATCCGATGGTATCGTCACTGGCCGCGGTAACTTATCTTTCACCACTATTAACCTAGTCCGTATCGGCATCAAACACGGTATTTGTTTGAAAGAGCGCAAAGAAGCCGACTGGGATGGATTTTACCACGAATTAGACGAAAAGCTTGAGCTCGTCAAAGATGAACTCTTAGAACGTTTTGAATTCCAAGCTAATCAGCACGTCCGCAACTTCCCATTTCTCATGGGGCAAGGGAACTGGTTTGGCTCCGAGAAGCTCGGCTGGAATGATACATTAAGAGATGTCATCAAACACGGCACTCTGTCTATCGGCTTTATCGGTCTCGCCGAGACACTAGTCGCTATGACCGGCAAACACCACGGCGAAGACGAAGAAGCTCGCGAACTTGGTCTCGACATCGTCAGCCATATGCGTGAGAAGTGTGACGGTTTCAGCAAGAAATATAAACTCAACTTCAGCCTTCTTGCTACTCCAGCTGAAGGTATCGCTGGTCGCTTTACCAAGATTGACCGCAAAGAATTTGGCAAAATCAAAGGCGTCACCGATAGGGAATTCTATACCAATTCCTTCCATGTGCCAGTTTATTACCCAATCAGCGCTTTCGAGAAAATCGAAATTGAAGCTCCATATCACAATCTCTGTAATGCGGGCCATATTACCTATATCGAACTAGATGGTGACCCATCACAAAATATCGCTGCCTTTGAATCAGTCATCCGTAAAATGCACGACGAAGGTATCGGTTATGGTTCCGTTAACCATCCAGTTGACCGCGACCCAATCTGTGGCTTCTCCGGTATCATCACCGGTGACCGTTGTCCACACTGTGGCCGCCTCGAAGGTGATGTCCCGTTCGAGAAAGTATGTAATTGTGCGAAAGGTAATGCATAATGGAGCTTGGCAAAAATCGGTCTGGGGCATTTCGGAGCGCGGCAGCGCGAGAATTAGCGCGCGAGCCCCGTGGCGACGGGCGCGAGCGACGCGGCCCCAGACCGAATTTTGCAAGCTCTCTTGATAGGATTTCCCGTCAGTTAGATACCCCCGAGGGTTACATTCGTTTGAGTGGGCCCTTGGAGCACGACAACATCGTCAACGGCGACGGTCTTCGCGCTGTCCTCTGGACCCAAGGCTGTCCTAACCACTGTCCCGGTTGCCAAAATCCCGAAACATGGGACTATGAATCCGGCTATCTCGCAAAAATTGACGACCTTAAGGAAGAACTAAAAACTTTCAAAGGTCAAGCCGGTCTCACCTTCTGTGGCGGGGAACCATTTGTTCAGGCTAAGGCCTGTAAGGAAATTGCCGACTGGTGTCATGAGGAATTAGGTTGGAATATTTGGAGCTTCTCCGGCTTTACTTATGAAACCATCAAAGAATACGGTAGAGAACCTTGGGAATTTCTTAAGTCACTTGATGCTTTGATTGACGGTCCTTTCATTTTATCACAGCGTGATTTAAGCCTCAAATATCGTGGCTCCAAGAATCAACGTCTCCTACATCTAGAACGAAGTAAAGGAAAAATTTTATCAATTGAATAATATTTGATATAATAAAAGTAAATGTGGAGGAATTATGGAAAACGAAAATACTAATGCATTCACCGTTACGCCGATGAACCAAGAAATATCTTTGGCTCCAGGCGAAGTCTACGAAGGCTCAATCACTGTTATCAACCCTTCCTATGCCAAAGAGGACTTTTCTTACAAAGTTGAAGTTACCCCATACGGCGTGAGTGGAGAAGAATACACCGCCGATCTCCTCAGCGAATCCGATCGTACGGCCATCTCAAAATGGATTAAAATTGCTGAACCTACTGGGGAGATTAAGCCTAACGAATCAAAGAAAATCAATTTCACAATTACTGTTCCAGAGAATGTTCCGGCTGGTGGTCAGTATGCCACCATCGCTGTCTCCTCCAATAAAGACGCTACAGACTCAAATGGAGTATCCGTTCAAAATGTCTTTGAAATAGCCAGTATTATTTACGCTAAAGTTGCTGGTGAGACTGTCCACGACGGTGAAATTAAGGAAAACAATGTTCCATCGTTCGTTCTCAGCAAGCCAGTCATTATTTCCGCTCTTATGACCAACAACGGTAACGTCCATGAAACCGCCACCTTTACTATCACCGTGTCAGATTTCTTTACTGGTAATGTAATTCTGCCGACCGAGGAAAACACTGGCATCTACTCTGAAATCGTTATGCCAGAGACTACTCGTTATACCGAACGCGAAGTTAGTAACCTCCCGGACCTCGGAGTAGTCAAAGTCACTCAGACCATCAACTACAACGGCCAAACCTCTACCGTAGAAAAGAATATTATTATTTGTCCAATTTGGTTCTTGGTCTTAATTTGTCTCACTCTTGCTGCGATTATCACGACTATTGTTGTGCTCATTAGGAAGCACCACCACAAAAAAGTTGTTGTATAATAGATATATGACCAAACAAACTACCTCAGGTTCAGAACGTATTGAACGGGCTGTTGAAATGGCGAAAAAAGCTCATGCGGGGCAATCTCGTAAAACTGGTGAACCCTACATTATTCATCCGCTTGCAGTCAAGAAAATCCTCGAAGAATGGGGTATGGATGAAGATACTATCATTGCCGGAATACTCCACGATACCGTCGAAGACACCAGCCTTTCACTCGATGATATCAAAAAAGAGTTCGGCTCTTCGGTTGCTTTTTTGGTTGACGGCGTGACCAAGCTGTCTACTGCTCGTAATGGTATGCGCGACATCGATACCTATCTTCCAGCTACCAGGGACAACTTCCTCAGATTAATGATTGCGCTAGGCGATGATATCCGAGTTCTCATCATCAAACTTGCCGATCGCCTTCATAATCTTCGCACTCTTTCCGCTCTTCCTCCCGAGAAGCAAAAGAAAATCGCCAAAGAATCCCTTGAAGTATTCGCTCCGCTCGCCGACCGACTTAACATGGGGTTACTTCGCGTTGAAATGGCGGACCTCGCCTTTAAGTACGTTGACCCTAAACGCTTTGATGAGCTAAAAACACTAATTGAAAAATACAATAAAGCCGCCGAAAAAACTCTTACCAAAATCAAAGCTGAAATTTCTGCTGCTCTAAAAAAAGAGAAAATCGAGTTTTCTATCTCTGGTCGCGTGAAGTCAGTTTACTCGCTTCACAAGAAACTCGCCAAACACAATCAAAACATCAACGAAATCTATGATTTGACCGCTTTAAGAATCATCGTGAACGATATCACAGATTGTTATCTGACTCTCGGTATCATCCATTCGCTCTATATGCCAATGAACGGCCGCATCAAGGATTATATCGCAATGCCAAAACAAAACGGTTACCAATCGCTTCACACTACGGTCATTACCAAAGATAAGAAAATCGTTGAAATCCAGATTCGCACCAAAGAAATGCATGAATATGCCGAACATGGGTTAGCGGCTAGCTTCTATTATAATGAACAAAAGCTCACTGAAAACTACAAAAAAGGGAAGATTGAGCATTTGCCTACTAACCTCCTCTGGATTTCCGAACTCCAAATGACTGCAGCGAAGCTACGCGAAGGTAAAAAAGTAGACCTCAAAAAGCTCAAACTCAACCTCTTTGCCGATAAAATATTTGTCTATACTCCTAAAGGCGATATTATCGATCTCCCAGCTGGTGCCATGCCACTTGATTTTGCTTATCGTCTCCATTCAGAAATTGGCGATCACGTCGTTGGCGTAAAAATTAACGGCAAGATGAGTAACCTGAACAAAAAATTAGAACAGGGCGATGTCGTTGAGATCCTCACCTCTAAAAATCAGACCCCAAAACAAACTTGGCTCGATAAAATATTTACTCCACACGCTCGTGCTAAACTAATGCGAGCCTTGAATATATCAGCTCGTACTGCCGCCGGCGAGACTATCGAACGCCCAAAAAAGAAACGAAAACCCCGCAAAGACACTAATTCTTGAATAGAATCCGCTAGATTGGTGGTTTGTTTGCGTGAAGCGCTACTATTTATAGAGCAAGCGCAAAAAACCGCCAAGATAGCGGATTCTAACAAGAATTGGAGCCGTTGACTGGGCTTGAACCAGCGACCTGCTCGTTACGAATGAGCTGCTCTACCAACTGAGCTACAACGGCACTTGAGTGCTTTGAACTTAAAACTCTTAGCACTTATTCCATTATAGCACAAATATGCTATAATAAATAATAACTAACCAAAGGAGATATTTATGTCAAAAGCAAAAGAGCTAGCGCAGCCAATTGAAGATATTGGTGGGAGGTTAAAAGGCTCCGCTTGGATGGCAGTTTTTGAATCGCTTGCCATTGCTTTGATTGGTATTTTCTTAGTCGCTTGGCCTGAAACTGCCATTAAGGTTATTGCCTATATCGCTGGGGCATTCTTTGTCATCAAAGGCGCTTATCAAATAATCCTTTATTTCATGGTAAAAGGGCAGAATGATTTCTTCAACAATGGACTTCTTACCGGTATTATTTCTCTCCTTGTAGGTGTTGCAGTTCTTGTCATGGGTGATGAACTCGCCACAGTTTTCCGCATCGTAATTGGTATCTGGATGATTTATGAATCATTGGTCCGGATGAATGCCGCTATCAAACTTCACGCCGCCAGTATTGAGGCTTGGAAATCTATTACTGTCCTTGCCCTTTGTATGCTCGTAATTGGCATCTTTATCACCTTCTACAGCGGCGCTGTAGTCACCTTGATCGGCTGGATGATGATCGCAACTGGCGTTATCGGTATAATTAGTGACTTTACATTCATGCAGTATGTTAATGATTTAGCAAAGGTATTAAATAGTAGCATTAAAAATGAATAGTTTCAAGGAAGATTTTATAAAAATATACCAGACTGAACGGGGAATCGTCTTCCTGATGGTTTTAAATCTTATTATGTCTCTTGGACTACTAGTGTTTTCCATCGTCACCCTGAACCCTAATGCTTCGGTCGTCAAAGTTGGCTACGGCGATATCGGTGGTTATCGTGATGGAACATGGGCTAGCCTCATTGCCTTTCCATTACTTGCCTTGAATTTTGGCATCCTACATAATTTACTCACGCTTCGAATTTACCGAAAACGTGGTGGCGGTATGGCTAAATTCTTCCTAATCACTACCTCACTTCTAGTCCTCAGCACTATTCTCGTGTTAATTCGTTTACTCGGAGAAGGTTAAAATGCGCAAAAATCTCGAGATACCTCAGGGCAAGCGTACTCCGCTGTATCGGTTTTTAGAAATCTTACCTGGAGCCGTCTCTTATGGAGCCATTATCCTACTTTTTGTTCTATCAATTGTCAATCCAGTACTTGGTGCAATTTACCTGTTCGCTCTGATTGCCAGCACCTTAGTTAAAGCAATTGGCGTAGCCTATCGCACTATTCAAGGCTACGAAGTTATCAAACGTGCTGGGCGCGTTGATTGGCGAAAGCGCATGGAAGATCTCGAACACCCTCATGCATCCTATGAACGTTTAAGAGACAAAGACAACAAAAGCTATCATTATAACGAGCATCTTGAAAACCTTAAAATGATGGCTGCCATGGAGAATGAGTATCCCAAACCTTCTAAAATCTATCACGCCGTTATCATGACGGCCTACGATGAAGGGGAAGAGGTACTCGGTCCTTCAATCGAAGCCGTCAAGAATAATACTTTTCCAAATGACCGAATTCTTTTTGTACTTGCCTACGAGGAACGCGGTGGCAAAGCTATCGAAAAGACCGTCCAATCTCTCACCAAGAAGTATAAAAACACGTTTAATCATTTTATGACAGTAAAACACCCAGCTAATCTTCCAAACGAAGTGATTGGTAAGGGGCCAAACCTCACTTATGCTGGCCAAGAATTGGCCGCTTACGTGCACAAGAAGAATCTCCCAATCGAAAATATTATCGTCACTTCTCTAGACAGCGACAATCATATGGCACCAAAATATCTAGATTCAGTCGCTTATGAATTTATTACTCACCCCAATCGCCAACGCCTTAGCTATCAACCAGTATCATTATTCATGAACAACATCTGGGATGCTCCAGCTCCCACCAGGGTTATTGCAGTCTCAAACTCTTTCTTCAATGTGATTTCTACCATGCGACCACACTTACTTCGGAATTTTGCTAGTCACTCTCAGCCCCTGCAGGCGCTTGAAGCCATGGATTTCTGGAGCAAACGTACCATTGTCGAAGATGGTCATCAGTATTGGCGTAGCTTATTCTTCTTTAATGGCGATTACAGTGTTTTACCAATTCGTATCCCTATTTATCAGGATGCCGTAGTCGATGAAACTCTTTGGAAGACCATCAAGGCTCAATTCGTCCAGGTTCGTCGTTGGTACTATGGCGCTTCTGACGTCGCTTACGTTGGTTCGCGTCTATTCGTGCCAAAATCTCAGCGACCAGTGCCATTTTGGCAGCTATTTCCTAAATTCTGGCGCTTACTGGATGGGCATGTCACACTAGCTATCCTCGCCCCCATTGTCGCTTTTGGCGGCTGGGTCCCAATGATCATGAACCTATCTGCCCACTCTATGATTACTTACAACATTCCTAATATCGTCAGCGTAGTGGAGACTTTTGCCTCAGTCGGTCTCATTGTTTCAATTATCGTCTCATTACGCATGTTGCCTGAGCGCCCTGCTAAATATCGCAAAAGCAAGAGTCTCCTCATGGTTTTACAGTGGATTCTAATGCCTATTACCTCGATTCTATATCAGTCACTAGCTGCTTTTTATGCTCAAACTCGCTTGATGCTCGGTAAATATATGGAGAAATTCGACGTCACCAAAAAAGTTGTTAAGAAGTAATCCAAGGTTAGATTGTGACGGATAGGATAACAGATGAGAAGCTTAAAAATAAACGCTTCAAAAAAACCGAAGAAGCCATCATTATGGCTTTTTTCTTGAATAAAGACAAGTTAAATCTAAAAAGACTGCTGTATCTTGCCAAAATTTCTCGTTCTACCCTGTATCGTCATCATAGAAATATCAACGAAATAGCCCCTGATTACGAAAAGTACATTCTCAAAAAGTGTAAAAACTACATGAAGCCCTTTATGAAAAAAGATGAATTCAATCTCAAAACTCTTTATCAACGCATCTTAGTTTTCATGGTAGCAAACCGGTTTATCGTCAATTATTTACTGAAATATAATAGCCATGACTTTATTGAAAGAATCATCAAAGCCCTAAGACCTATTATTGTTGCCTCTGATAAAGTCGATGATGGGGAAATGTTTAAAATCTACACTAAGGAAGTGGCTGCAATCATCGAAGAATGGTGTAGACTTGGCTTCAAAAAAGAGGACATTCTTCCTACTACCAACAAGATCATGTTTCTTACCGACCAAGCCTATATTCGCCTTAGCCCTCTAAGGCATTTCAATAAAGATTAAAGTATGATATAATACATAGAGATGGGTCGCTAGCTCAGTTGGCTAGAGCGCCTCGTTTACACCGAGGAGGTCAGGAGTTCGAGCCTCTTGCGACCCACCATAGAAAATACCCAACCATCTGGTTGGGTATTTTCTATAAATGTGTTGTAAAGAGGCAAGAACTCCGTAGGAGTTCGTTCGCGGTAGGAGCCGAGTAAAAATCTAAAACTTGTTTTAGATTTTTTGAGGCGACGCCCCGCGAGAGTGTTTTCGCTTTAGCGAAAACACGATGCCTCTTGCGACCCACCAAACTATTACCCCGGAGGGGTATTTTTTTGTGCGATAATCACCTCTGTCATTTATAACAATATTAGAACTTATGACACAAATGTTGCAAAACTCAAAAAACCAAAAAATAGACCAGATCATCCTGTGGTAAAATGTCACCAAGTGGAGAGGAAGGAAATGATTGATAGATGCTTAAAGTGGTGGTGTATGACTCAGGCTATGGTGGTGAATTCTTTGCAGATCTGCTCGAAGCAGAGTTGCCGATTGTTGAGGTTATTAGGGTAATAGATTGGCGAAATGCCGAGAAAATCCAAAATAACCCCAAAGAAGCTAGAAAAATCGCGAGAGCGGACCTCCTTCCGTACATTGGGCGCGTGGATTTGATTATTCTAGCAAACCACCTCCTTACACTCACTAGTCTGAAGTTTTTCCGCCGCAAGTTTAAGGATCAACGTTTCATCGGGTTAGGCCTCAAAAAACCCGCCTCTCCGCCCAAGAAAGAGACAATTATTTTAACGACAAAACCAGTCACCAGAACGATTAATTATTATAACTTTGTTCTACATCTAAAAAAGCGAGTTAAAACCTTTGTTCTAGATAGCTGGCCTCTTAAAATTGACGACGGTGAATTAACTGAGCAAGAGGTCAGGGAAACACTCAGTGATTATCTAGATAAAGATGCGCGTTACCAAGAAATCTTTCTTGCATGCTCACAGTTTTATGACCTAGTTCCTGTTCTTCGGAAGCTTTTTGGTCGCAATCTCAAAATTCATGATGGTTTTACAGACGCCTTAAAAGAAACCTGCAAAACTCTCCGTATCCGGGGAAGTTTAAAGAAAATCAAATAATCTATTTTCGTTCAACCTTCTTCATGTATAGGGTTTTCGGAATCATTTGCATTGCTTCGCCAGTCGCATCAGAATCTAATTTGACAGAGTAATAAATAGCATAAATTTTACCACCTAGCTTCGTAGCATAAGCCAAAGCATTGGCATTTTCTGCTTGCACCCACTCCGTTCCATTCATTTCATAGTCATCATCAGTAATATCTAAATAGTCGCTAATTTTATTGATGAATCTCTCCGGCGAAAGGGAACTTCTCTCGGCATAAACCAAAACTTGTGCCCAACCATCGTCATTCTCTAGGTTATAAGTGTAAGCTCCATCCTTGTTTTTACCTCCCGCCTTAAACGCATATGGAAGGTAAAACTCTAAATCGTCTACCTCAACCAAATTACCTTTTGCGGTGACTCTCGTGTGTGGGTTATCGATCAGTGTATCATCATCGTCACCATTATTATCATGATGACGGTGTCGTTCATAATCTTCTTTTGAATTAGTCTCCGTTTGAGATGTTTCACTGTTATTATTATTATCACCGAATTTGATTACCCCCGTCAGAGCCAACACTGTAAAAGTTAACACTGCGAAAAATAGAATTGCCGAGAGGATTATAATCGCAATGGTCTGGCCACTCCCTTTTTCGGCGGTCTTCTCTTCTTTTGTATTCTTTTTCACCTCAGTTGGATTATTTTCGTCCTTTGGTTTGCTTGTTGTTGCCATAAAACTCTCCTTTTTCTAATTATAACACCTTGTGATATAATGGAATAAATAAACGGGAGTTAAAATGAACAACAATTTAGAAAAAATGCGACACACTCTAAGTCACGTGCTCGCTGCAGCAGTCAGACAGCTTTATCCAAATGCCAAATTCGGTATCGGCCCGGCTATCGATACGGGTTTTTATTACGACATAGATTTCGGTGATACCAAAGTATCCGATACTGACCTCGCTAAAATAGAGAAAAAAATGCGCGAAATCATCAAGCGAAAACTCCCTATGACTAAACGCGTAGTATCTAAATCTGAAGCCTTGGATTGGGCTCGCGACAACAAACAAGACTACAAGGTAGAATTAATCGAGGAATTACCAGAGAAAGAGGAAATCTCATTCTATGATATGTCAGATTTATTCACTGACCTCTGTAAGGGTCCCCATGTTAAGAACCTTTCCGAAACCGGCCCATTTAAGTTGATTCGAGTGGCTGGCGCCTATTGGCGCGGCGATGAAAAACGCCCCATGCTCACTCGCATTTATGGTGTCGCCTTTGCTACCGAAGAAGAGCTTGAGGAGTTCTTAAAACGTCAAGAAGAAGCCAAAAAGCGCGACCACCGCAAACTCGGCAAAGAGCTAGACTTGTTCTGCTTCTCTGATCTCGTGGGCGCTGGATTGCCACTATTTACTCCTCGTGGCACTGAACTGCGTGAATTGATGGCGAATTATTCTCTTAGCCTCCGTGGCAGGGAAGGGTTTAAGAAAGTCTGGACTCCTCATATCACCAAAACTGACCTCTATAAAACCTCTGGCCATTATGCTAAGTTTGGCGATGAATTGTTCATGGTTCACTCCCAGGTCAACGGTGAAGATTTCGCTATGAAGCCGATGAACTGCCCGCACCATGCTCAGATTTTTGCCTCAAAACCGCGCACTTACCGCGAGATGCCAGTGCGCTACATGGAGGCCACCACCGATTACCGCGACGAGAAAACTGGCGAGCTCGGCGGTCTTTCTCGCGTCCGTTCTCTTACTCAAGATGATTCGCACGTCTTCTGTCGTAAAGACCAGATTAAAGACGAAGTCAAGCGCCTTGTTGGCATCGTCAAAGAGCTTTATGAAACCATGGGTATGCAAAAACTCCGTGCCCGTTTATCATATCGTTCGGATGAGGATAAATATCTCGGCGATAAGAAACTTTGGGATATGGCTCAGAAACAAATCAAACAGGCTGCCATCGATAATGGCCTAGAATACTTTGAACAAGAGGGCGAAGCAGCCTTCTACGGTCCAAAAATTGATTTTATGGCCGAAGATGCCATCGGTCGTGAACACCAGCTGGCTACTATCCAGTTAGATTTTGTCCAACCAGAGCGTTTTGAGCTAGAATTTACCAATGAAAAAGGCGAAAAAGAGCGTCCGGTCATGATTCACCATGCTACACTTGGCTCAATTGAACGCTTCCTCTCAGTGTTTATTGAGCATACCGGGGGTTGGTTCCCATTCTGGTGTGCACCAGAGCAAGTTCGTATTGTCACCGTGAATGACAAGGTGAAAGATTATGTTTCAGAGATTACTGCTACATTAGATAGCATCGTTCTAGATAAGCCTCTCAAGTATAACGAGCTTCGTTACACCGTAGACGACTCTGCTGATTCTCTTGGCAAAAAAATCAAACGTGCCACAGCCATGAAGATTCCGGCTGTTCTCGTAGTTGGACCAAAAGATGCTGAAGACAAAATCGTCTCTATCCGCCTCCGCGACAAAGAAGAAAAGGTCAAATTATCAAAGCTCGCCGACTTCCTGAAAAGTCTATCATGACTACATCCACAATAGTCATTTTGGGCCCGACGGGCTCTGGTAAAACCGGTATTTCTATCAAACTCGCAAAAGCTTTAAATGGCGAGATTATCTCCGCTGACTCTCGGGCGATTTACAAAGGTATGGATATCGGGACCGCGAAACCTACCAAAGAGGAAATGGAAGGGATTCCACACTATGGCCTAGATTTAGTCGAACCCGGCGAAAGATTTACTGTTGCCGACTGGAAATCCTATGCCGAAGATAAAATCAAGGATATTAAGTCCCGCGGCAAGGTTCCAATTGTTGTTGGTGGCACTGGACTCTATATCGACGCATTGATTTACGACTATCATTTCAAAGGCCCAACCGGCGAGAAGATTGGTGACTTTGAACAAAAAAGTTGTTCAGACAGAACAGAGGTAAAAAGCGACTATTTAATCATTGGCATCAAATGGGATTCGGAAGAGTTGCGCGCTAGGCTCCGCCAACGCATCGACCAAATGTTTTGTGATGATTTATACAACGAAACTAAAAACCTTGTTCAGAAATATGGCTGGGGTAGTCAAGCTATGAAGAGTGATATTTACGAGTATGCCTGGCAGTATTTAGATGGTAAACTTAGTCTAAACGAGGCTAAAGAAAAATGTTTTTATGAAGACTGGCACCTAGCTAAACGCCAATTCACCTGGTTTAAACGAAACCAAAACATCATTTGGCTCGAACTTGAAAAAATTTATCCATTTGTGCTAAAATATATACAAGATGAGTAAAGCGGATAGCACTCCAACTGAAAAATTGTTTGGTAGCAAAACTAGAGCCAAACTTCTCAGACTATTCTTCGAAAGCCCTGAGAAAAGTTTTTATGTTCGTGAGATGACTAGAGTGATTGACGAGCAGATTAACTCCGTCCGTAGGGAACTTTTAAACCTCGAAACCATCGGCGTCATTAAAAACGAAACCTTCGACAACAAAGTTTATTACTCGGCTAACACCAAGCATCCTTATGCCCGCCCGCTTAGTGAAATCTTTTCGAAAAAAATTAGTACAGTCAAGGACAAAGACATTAAGGAAAGCACTTGGGAAGAATATTGCCGTCCAGTCAAGCATTATCTAAAAGGCCTCATTGTCACTAACCGCTTGCCAGGCCAAGACGGCATTGATTTATTAATTATCGGCAACGACAAAACCAAGAAGCTCACCCGTTGGGCTGAAGTCATTGAAAAGAAGCAGGGAAAACCTATCAATTACGTTATTATGTCGCCCGACGATTTTACCTATCGCAAATCCGTCAAAGATCGTTTCGTTGCTGAAGTCCTAGAGATGGAAATCAGCGAAATCGTTGATCCAGAGAATCTAATAAAAGAATAGGAGGAATATGTTTGAAATCGAAAGCAAAAACCCAGACGAAATCACCATTATCACCAAAAATGCCACGGTAAAGTTTAACATAGCTGAGGCAGCCATTGATGCAGGTCTCGCTGTCGGCAAAATCACCGGTCCAGGTGAATTTGAAATCGGTGAAGCTACCATCCGCGGTATCGCTACTGAAAGCGGTAAAACCATCTACGATGTGGATGTTAACGGTGTTCATATCGGTATTATTGGTGGTATCGAAGAGAACCTCGACGACTTAGTGGCCGACATTCTCTGTACTTCCTCTGTTCGTGCCATTCGTGAATTAGAGCCAAAGCTAATCATCTCTATGGGTAATGTCGACGCTATGGTCTCCGATCTCAAATTAACCGCAAAAACCGAGAAAAAGTTGAAAGTCAAAAACCTCGACAGTCTCCCTGCCGCTAAAGAGGTGGTGGTGCTAAGTTAATATGAATCTCGACTTCGGCTACATCTTAATTGTTCTTATCATAGTAGTAGCTTCGGTGATTTTGCATGAGCTTGCTCATGGTGTTGTTGCCTATCTTCTAGGAGACAACACCGCCAAAGAGGCCGGTCGCCTTACTCTTAACCCTTTAAAACATATTGATCCCTATATGTCGATTCTCGTGCCAGTAGTGCTCTACATTCTGAAAGCCCCAGTATTTGGCGGAGCTAAACCAGTACCGATTAATCCCCAAAACCTCAAATGGAAAGAATGGGGAATGGCGCTCGTTGCGATTGCCGGACCCTTCACCAATATTCTGATTGCTTTCATCTCCTTTGTAATCGGGCATTTTACAGGCTTCCTGTATGGCTCAGGCGGAACACTAGTAGGATTAATTTTTACAGAACTTGTTTTTGTAAATCTTGGTTTTGCAATCTTCAACAGTATCCCAATTCCACCCCTAGATGGTTCGCGTGTGCTTTATGCTACCGCTCCTGACGGCTTCCGGGCCGTCCTCCAAAACATTGAACGTTACGGTGTTATTATTGTCTATGCTATGATTTTACTATTTGGCGAGGTGTTTTCTCATCTAATGGTTAACGGTGTGGAGGGAATTATCAAAGCATTCTATTTTCTTGTCGGGGCTTAAAACTCTAGTCCCACGCAAATTCAGGATTAGAAGCATCAACGTGTCCAACTACTGTTTTACAATTAAAAATTCTTTCTAATTCTTTCGCTAGTTCTTGAGCAGCTTTATCTACTTTCTTCTCGTTCACCCCAATAAATCCATCAATCGGAAAGAATACATAGCTCGTATCAGGGGTTATTTTGCCAAAGTCACTCTGTCGCCAGGCCCATCTTCTTGTCCTTACTTCGTCTCCAACCGCATATACTACCTCTCCAGTATCTGGCGTTTCCACCTCATTTGACCCCATCGGCACAAATGTATCCCCCTCTCTAGCATATCTCATCTCAATATCTTTGGAGCTTCGTGATAAATCATGTGTTCCCATCGGTAGAGTATGTTTTAGGGACACTGCATTATTAAGATCAACCAGTGGATTAATGCTCGGTAGTTTTTTACCCTTAGAAATTCTCGTAAACAGCGCCTCAACCGAGCATTGGAACTTATTCGGATTCATTCCGAGCTGAGAGAAAGCCTCACGATAGGGAATAATCGCTTGGTCCTCCTTGACTTTTTTATCTAGAAATCTACTCTCAGCAACTTTGATAGAGTCGGCAAGTTTTTGCTTTACCTCAGGATAATCCTTAGTATTATCAATATTCTTAGCAACTACTACTCCTATATATAAATTAGGCAGTTTCTCAAATACCTTATCTTCTACCTTGAACTTCATTTTACTCCTCTGTTAATTTAAATATTATATCATAACAACGGAAGATGTGATATAATTAAATTAGCCCTGTTGGCGCAAGATTTTCCTGAATAATCTTGTTATAGGGATTTCGTGGCTTACACCCGTGGGTGTATCGCATAAGATTTTACCCACCTTGTATGTATTACGGGGAAAACAGGTCGGCAGGGTACCTAATATAAGAGGTGGGATGAAACAAAGAATTCGTGTTGTAGGATTAATTAAAAATGAGGATGGGGTCTTAGTTTTTAAACGCAACCGGGGCCGTAGTGAGTCGCCGGTTTTTTGGGAGCTTCCTACTGGGAAGATTAAGTTTGGCGAACAACCCGAAGAAGCAATGGCCCGCTCTCTATCTGAGTATACCGGTCTTACCGCTACATCGCTTAAGCTAAAGGATGTTATCACTTTTCTCGCCCCTGAAGGTTCTAGTCAGCTTAGTAATCTTTATATTGTCTATGAACTAGGTATTGATAACGGGGTGAAACCTAACCCCAGGGATCGCTACACCGCTTATAAGTTTATCAAAGACTTCAATAACTCTAATGTCAAACTAAATGAAACCACAATGTCAGTCATAGAGATTGAGGAAGGCAAAGTAGCCTCAAATCGAGTTTCCTCTCGGGATACTGCCAATTCCGTTACTATTAATGTGGATGGCGCTTCTCGTGGTAACCCTGGCCCCTCTGGCATTGGTTATTGTATCCACGACGAAGCGGGTAAAATCATCGAAAAAGGCGGCGAGTTTATTGGCTTTGCTACCTCTCGTCTTGCCGAGTATCATGCCATGCGAAAGGGAATTGAACGCGCTATCGAGTTGGGCTACAAAACTGCGCGCTTTATCTCTGATAGCCTAATGGTAGTCAACCAATTAAACGGTATTTTTAGTGTAAAAAACCAAGACATTATTTCAATTTACAACGATATTGAGTCTAAACTTGATTACTTCGATGCCGTTTCGTTTACTCATGTACCGCGTTCTCAGAACGCTATCGCTGATTCCGAAGCCAACGCTGCCATCGACAAACTATTGCGAAAATAAGATAATTATTGTATAATAATAATATGTTATCAGTAAAAAAACCATACCCAATATTAAATTCTACTGAATATGTTGATATCGCAGGTATCAAGAACATCCCCGCCAAAATAGATACCGGCGCGGATTCTTCTGCTGTTTGGGTTTCAGGTCTCAAAATGGAGTCAGATAAAAAACTGTCGTTTACTCTATTCGGCCCCAGCTCTCCCTTTTATACCGGAGAACGTCTTTTTATAGACAAATACACTGTCAAGACCATTCGATCTTCACACGGTGATGAGCAAGTTCGCTATCAAGTTAAACTAGAAATCGTTCTAGGTGGCCAAAGGTTTGCCACTGCTTTTACCTTAGCGGACCGTTCTCAAAACAATTTCCCAGTCCTCATTGGTCGCCGCACCATGAAAAACCGGTTCTTAGTCGATGTTTCTGAATCCCCAGTCAAACGACAGAAAAACCCAAGAACCCCTAAACTAAAACAAGAATTAGAGCAAGACCCTCATAAGTTTCATCAAAAATACATCGAAAGGAGTAAAAAATGAAAATAGCGATACTATCAAATGGCCCAGGGAACTACTCCACCAAGCGTTTGGTCGAAGAAGCCAAAAAGCGCGGCCACAAAGTCGAAGTTATTAAATATAAAAATTGCTACCTTGCCCTTGATGACAAACATCCAGATGTTTATTACGACGGTAAAAAACTTAAGGGGTATGATGCGATATTACCTCGTATCTCGAATAGCATGACTCGTTACGGCTGTGCCGTAGTTCGCCAGTTTGAGATGCAAGGAATCTATACGGTGTCTTCATCGGTGGCAATCACTCGTTCCAGAGACAAACTTCGCGCTGCTCAAATTCTCGCCAAATATGATGTAGACACTCCTAAAACCCTCGTTTCGCGCAACACTTCTGATATTGATGATTTGCTAGAACAGATTGGGCTCCCAGTTATCATTAAACTTGCGAGAGGTACCCATGGAAACGGTGTGATTTTAGCCGACACTCGTAAAGCAGCTAAATCCGCTCTCCAGGCTTTTTACCTATATAATGAAGATGGGACTAACATCTTATTGCAGGAATACATTAAAGAATCTGCTGGTACCGATATTCGTGCTTTTGTGGTAGGGAACCAGGTCGTTGCCTCTATGAAACGAGCCTCTCTCGATGACGATTTCCGTTCTAATCTTCATCAAGGAGGAGAAGGTACCCCTGTTAAACTTACGCCCGAAGAAAAGAAAACCGCTCTTAAAGCTGCTCGCGCCATGGGGCTTCACGTCTGCGGCGTCGATCTTATGCGATCAGAACGTGGGCCACTTGTACTAGAGGTAAATGCTTCGCCTGGCTTTGGTATTGAGAAGGTCACTGGTCGCGATGTTGCTTCCAAGATTATCGAATATGTTGAGCATAATGCCAAGCGCCGTCATCACAAAGATAAAATTGGCGCCTAATATGGTATAATAAAGGGGAGCCTGAAAAGGCAACCGCTTTTTAAAAGAGGAAAGTCCGGGCAACATAGAGCAAGGTAGTCGCTAACGGCGACCGTCCGTAAGGATAGGGAAAGTACCACAGAAACTAAACCGCCGGCTCGCCGGTAAGGGTGAAAAGAGCGGGGTAAGAGCCCACAGCAGGCTATAGCGATGTAGTCTGGAGGCAAACCCTACCTGTTGCAAGGAGTGCTATTAGCCTCTGCTCGAGGACGCACGCTTACCGCTAGAGCGTTATAGCAATGTAGCGCCAAGATAGATGGTTGCCAGTCTCGCTTGCGAGACTACAGAACCCGGCTTATCACCGGCTCATTATCAAAAACCCACCGTTTCAAGCGGTGGGTTTTTGTTTTAAACAAATTAAATTATTTGTTCGCTTTTTTCTCTAGTTTGGCTTTTGGTGATTCAATCAAACCTTTCTTTTTCAAAGTTCGAAGTGCCGAAGTAGAAACATTGCATTTTACTTTCTGACCATTGATAATCAAAGTCCTTTTCGATACGTTTGGCTTAAACACCTTACGAGTATGGCGTTGCGAGAAAGATACGTTGTGGCCATACATCTTGCCTTTGCCGGTAATTTCACAAATCGCCATCTTATTTCTCCTTTATTGTATTAACAATTTTCTTGAACGCCTCAGGATTATTTACTGCAAGATCAGCTAGAACCTTACGGTCAAGGTTGATGTTTTTAGCTTTCATCCCTGCAATTAATTGTGAATAGGAAACACCAAGTTCTCTTGAAGCATTATTGATACGAGTAATCCAAAGGGAACGAAGGTCGCGCTTGCGATTGCGACGATCCCTATAGCTGTAGGAAAGAGCCTTGATTACGCCCTGCTTACCTAAGCGGTAACTGCGACGGCGATAGTGCTGCATCCCCTTGGTCTTATTTAATAGTTTCTTGTGTTTCGCGTGTGCCGCGACTCCTCTTTTAACTCTCATAATTAAACCCCCAATGATTTCTTAATGTTTTTAGCAATTTTACCGTCAATTGTCGCAGCAGTTTTCATGTTGCGTTTTCTGGCTTTAGATTTTTTGGCGAGGATGTGGTTGCCGAAAGCTCTCTCTCGTACCAATTTTCCCGAACCGGTCACCTTGATTCTTTTCGCGGTGCCTTTATGCGTCTTCATTTTTGGCATAATAGTTTTCCTTTTATTAATAGTTAATATTGTCCCCCAAAAGTACAATCAGAAGGCCTAGAAAGTAGGAAATTACTTTTTTCGTACCTGGACTGATAGGTTACGTCCGCTCATTTGTGGTTTGCCTTCAACGACGATATCCTCACCGAGAAGGGAAATAACTTTATCTAGAAGTTCGTTTCCAATCTCCTTATGAGCCATTTCGCGACCCCTAAAGATAATCATTACCTTCACGCGGTCACCGTCATCTAGGAAAGTGCGCATTTTACGGACTTTGATGTTAAGGTCGTTGTCGGAAATCTTGAGGCCAATCTTCATTTGTTTCAGCTCGGCTTGTTTCTCGCGAGCTTTCTTCCGATTTCTTGCCTCTTCCTTCATCTTTTGGTATTGGTATTTACCCCAATCGATGATTTTCACGACCGGTGGATTGGCATTAGCAGCAATTTCTACTAAATCCACTCCCTGTTCATTCGCCAGAAGTTGAGCCTCGCGACTAGACATAATGCCTAGTTGCTCCCCATTAGAACCGATGACGCGGACCTCGGCATAACGAATCTCTCCGTTCAACTTAGTCCGTGATTGCTTTTTGATGATAGTCCTTTCTTCTCTTGAATTAAACTGATAACCATTATACCTCACCGCCTCCGAAAAGTCAACGCTTCGGCGAGATGTTTTGCCAGAATTAAATCAGAAGCATCTAGGTCAGCAATCGTCTGTGCGACTTTGATAGTTTTAAAATATGAACGAGCCGACAAATTTAATTGTTCAGATGCCTGAGCCAGTAGCTTTTCTGCTGCTGGTTCTAACTTTAATATTTGCGAAACTTCAAATGACGAAAGGGAACTGTTATACATTCCATCCCTGCCGTATCGTGCTTTTTGGCGCGCGATTGCCTCTGTTATAGTATTTTTTACAACATTATGCTCATGGCTACCATCAGACAAAACCCCTCTTAAATCTTTATTCTCCACCTTCTCGACCACCACATTCATATCTATGCGGTCAAATAGCGGCCCCGAGAGTTTCTTCCGGTAGTTTTGAATTTGTGTCTCTGTACATTTGCATTCGTGCGTTGGGTCGCCCAGGTACCCACAAGGACAGGGGTTCATGGTAGCGACTAGCATAAAATCCGCCGGATAATTAGATTTTCGGTTTGCCCGCGACACCGAAATTACCTTATCTTCCAGTGGTTGCCTCAAAGCTTCTAACACTGGCCGTTGAAACTCTGGTATTTCATCTAGAAACAGTATCCCCTTATGCGCCAAGGAAATCTCCCCCGGTATCGCCATTGCTCCGCCACCGATAACCGAAATTGCACTTGCCGTATGATGAGGGTTACGAAATGGCCGCCTCTCTATAATTTCATCTGTCGCTAGTCCTGCTATCGAGTAGAGTTTTGTGATGTCAATTTTTTCTTCCTTCGTTAATTCTGGTAGTAGATTAGCCGCCGCTTTGGCAAGCAAGGTTTTACCTGCCCCTGGTGGCCCTGAAATCAAAATATTATGGTGTCCAGCAATTGCGATTTCCATCGCTCGTTTTGCCATTTGTTGCCCGCGTATATGATCCAGAATTGGCCCAGAAAGGCTATTATTAGCCTCCTCAGGCGCCTTTTCTACTTCACTCGCCATTGGTAAGATCAGCTGGCCTTTTAATGCTAAGAACAGCTCCTGCAACGTCGCTACACCGTAAACATTGACACCTGATACTAGCGTCGCTTGAGAAAGGTTTCTCAAGGGCACATATATCTCCCCGTAGCCAGCTTCCTTTGCCGTTTCAACGATGTTAATAATGCCTCTTATCGGCTTTACCTCACCATCTAGTGACAGCTCGCCCACAAAAGCTTTCCCCCTGGTATCGCTTCTGAGCAACTGGCCAGAGAGCACCAACACCGATAACGCAATCGGTAAATCTAAGTACGATCCATCCTTCGGCAAATCTGCCGGCGCCAAATTGATTGTTACTTTTTTGTCAGGGAAGGAAAACTCCGAATTCACGATTGCACTACGCACTCGCTCTTTCGCTTCGCTGATAGTTTTGTTTGCCATCCCGACAATGTTAAAAGCTGGTAATCCTCGATTCATATCACCTTCGACTTCGACCAGCTTACCCTCAAAGCCGTAAGGCACCACCGCATGTATTTTGCTTATCATGCGGCGACACTAACACGACTTTTCAGAATTTACAACCCCCCACATTAAAATGCATTTATGTAGCACCTCAAAAACAACGATTGTTGTTAAGAGAGCATTAAATAACTTGTGGAAAACTCCGCCAAAAAAATACAAAAATTGTTCAAAAAATATATTGACATTAGCATTTTTTTGCGTTATTATAGAGGTAGCTTCTGAATAAAAAAATTATACAGAAGGTCAAAACAAAAATATAGCCAAAATAACTCCACACTCTACAAATAAGACCGGTTTTCCTCGCAGTTACCGGTCTTATTCTTTTGTTGAAGTTATATTTAGTTCATATAAACGGGATAATTTCATAAATAAAATCCGTCAGATTGGTGGTTTCTTCGAGTGAAGCGCTATTATTGATAGAGCGAACGAGAAAAACCGCCAAAATGGCGGATTTTATTATGAAATTTGGTGGAGCTGCCGGATACTGCCTCCGGGTCCGAAATACCACCTGGTTACAATTCTACGTACATAGTTTTCTGTTTCATCTTGGCAAATATCATCAGCTGCAGAAAACGAAACTGACAAAAGCCATGGCTATTTTTCGTGTCATTTTTCGCCAATCAAACGACCTTAATCCCGTTGTATGATAATTCCAGCCCTACGGAATCTCAAGCTGAAACCAGCCTAGAAATAATTAGGCATAAGCCGGCATGTAAGCTACATGCGCGGTTGTTGCTTTTTTAGCATTTATTAATACTTACGGTATTCAATCGGTACGCCTTGTAACTGTTAATATCCCGTCTAAGCTTGATCAGCCCCAACTGTTGTTAATTTTACCATAACAGCTAAAATAATACAATAGGATCCGATCTATTTCGCACTAGAAGTAACAACAGAATTAATCCGAATTGGCTTATTGTTGTAAATATTACAACAAAATGAACAATAAATTAGAACAGGGAAGAATTGAGATAACTGTTGTAAATATTACATCAATAAAATTGAACAAATCTCTTGCTTTTTTATTCCTTTTATGCTAAGCTAAAACTAGTCGAGATGACTAAACAAAAACTAAATACAAAAAGGCAAATTAACAAAATGAAAAAGGAAAAAACGTAAATTTTGGCGGGCGAAAAGGTAATTTCTAGCCATAAATTACAACCAGGAATTACCTAGAGCTCCGCTAAAAGCGTAGAGCGCATTGTCAAATCTCTTATTAGCACCTTCTTTAAGCATAAACAAGAGTAAGAGAAAAAAGGCAGTAAGGACACATGCTTCACCTAGCGTGAAGCGGTCAAAAAAGGGAAGGCGGATCAGGGCTCAGGTCAATAGTTAAGATTTTAGGTACCCGATAGCCCCCGCCCCCTTCCAAAAATACTTGGGGGATTCAACCAGTTATGATACAATAAGGTTATGAAACATAACCGTATTACACTCAGCTTAGGCATTATCGGACTCGCAGCTTTAATCCTCATGCTAAATTTTCTATCTCCGTCGGACATCGGACCGTTAGGGGTTTTATTATTTTTTACAACAGTCTATGTAACCATCTTTGGCTTCATCACATTCTTGATGGAGTCTTTTTTAAAAATCGCTTTCCGTCGCGAAAAGATGAGCAATAAAGACTATCTCTATTCAGCCGTGCTGTCGTTTGGACCGATTATGTTCCTAATGGCCAGGTCATTTGGCGCAATTTCTCTCTGGACCACCGCACTTATCATTATTTTTCTATTTTTAGCAGAATTTTTAGTCAAAAAACGAATATAGTGTGATAAAATAAGCATATGGACAATGGTCATGCAAATCCACCAGATAACTTATTGAAATTTCCAACTCCAAATAATGGAGAGTCAAACGACAATCTAGATCTCAGCAATCCGGAAACCAGTTGGGACCAGCCGATTCCTACAGAACATGACAAGAAGGCTATTGGTAGCTCCGCGCTCAACCCAGTTGAATTATCGATGCCACCCTCTACTCAAGAAATTACTCCACCTCTTGGCGAAATCACCGAACATAGCCTCCAACCAGAAGCTGCCCCGAAGATATATCAACTCTCATCAGACCAAAATAATATGAATAAGGAATCGGACACCAACATCATCGAAGAGGCCATCTCTTCCAGCTTGGAATCAGTCAAAACTACAGACAGGTTATCCGAGGAAAGCGTCAAGGCTACCGATGATTTTATCAATAAATTCGAAAAAGGCGAAATTGAATTGTCAGACTTCTATGATAGCTCTAGAGATGCCATGGAAAACAATCTCAATAACTCCTACAACAGAAAACTAGGAGAGAAAGAGGCAGCATAATGGACACCAGGGTGGTAGCACTAATAGTAATCCTCGCAGTAGTCCTACTACTAGCTATTCTTTTTGGCGCTAAAGTTAGCAAACTGAGAAAAGCCAAGAAGTATGAACGAAGCCTCAAGATGGTGCCACTTCTGATTCATCTACCACCATCTACTGAGGATATCGAGGCAGGCAGCCGCGACGATCGCGATGTTGCCAACGAAGCCATCTCTAAGGCACAGGTGATGTATTCCATCCTTGCCTCTACTACTACGAAGGGGCTCAAAACAAGACTATATGGGGAGCGTCACTTCTCCTTTGAAATTATCGCTAAAGATGGTCTCATCAGGTATTACGCCATCGTTCCAGCCGTTCTCACGGAGACAGTCCGCCAGGCTATTCAGTCAGCTTATCCTACCGCTAAAGTTGAAGAAAAGAGGGAAGAAAACATCTTTAAAGGAGGAGGAGGCGTCAACGCTGTAGCCGGTGCAGAACTAACCCTAAACAAAGATTACTATCTCCCCATCGCAACCTACGAAGAAACCAAGCGCGATGCTCAAATGGCCATTCTTAACGCCCTCGGTGCTGTGAGTAAAGACGAAGGTGCCGCTGTACAAATTCTTTTCCGGCCTGCACAAAAAAATTGGTCAGACAAAGCCAAGCAATACATTGACAATCTCCAAAAAGGTAAAAAAACCAAATCCGGCGGCAGCAACTTCAGTAATCTCGCAATGGATATCATCAAAGCTCCTTTTGAAGTCCCAGGTGAGCACGAAAAAACCGAACACACTACTCTATCAAGCATCAAACAGGACGAAATTACCGCTATCACTAATAAAATGCGCTTTCCAGCTTTTGAGACGTTAATTAGAGTTATAGCTAGTTCCGCCTCTGAACCACGTTCTCAAGCTATCATGGGTGGTATTGTCAGTTCGTTTTCACAGTTCAACTCCCCTGAACTCAATGGGTTCAAGGTTAACGCTCTGAAGGAACCTAAAAAACTAGTAATAGATTACACTTTCCGCTTTTTCCCAGTTCGCACTCGTTCAAACATCTTAAACAGCGTCGAACTTGCTTCTATTTTTCATCTCCCAGAACAATCAGCTATCCCAACCTCATCTGTTGAGCGCCAATTAGTCAAACAGGTTGACGGCCCAGCTAAACTCGCTACCGAAGGTCTCTTCCTTGGCACTAATGAGTATAGGGGCAATAAAAAACCAATTTATCTCCAAGAAAAAGATCGTCGTCGTCACATGTACATCATCGGTCAAACTGGTATGGGTAAATCTGTCTTTCTCGAAAACCTCGCCTTCCAAGACATGTGCGATGGCCGTGGTTTTGCTTTTATCGATCCGCACGGTGATGCCGTCGAAGCTTTGCTAAAACGTGTCCCAGAGGAACGTATCGATGATGTTATCTATTTCGATCCTGCCGACATTGAACACCCTGTTGGCATGAACATGTTCGAATTCACCAATGAAGATCAAAAGGACTTCATTGTCCAAGAGGGAATTAGCATGTTGCAATCACTCTTTGACCCACAGAACCAAGGTTTCTTCGGTCCACGCGGCCAGCATATGTTCCGAAACGCCGCGCTCCTTCTAATGTCTGACCCTGCCGGTGCCACCTTTATTGATATCCCTCAGTGTTTCACTGACCCCGAATTCGTCAAATCAAAGCTCAAATACGTCACCGACAAAGCCGTTTATGACTACTGGACCAAAGAATTCCCAGATTCACGTAAATCTAACGATTCTGGTGATGTCATCACCTGGTTCTCTAGTAAATGGGGGCCATTCATCGCTAACACCATTATGCGAAATACTCTCGGCCAAGTGAAATCAGGCTTCAATATCCGCGAAATCATGGATACTAAGAAAATCTTCCTCGTCAATCTTTCAAAGGGGCGCTTAGGTGATATCAATGCCAACCTTCTCGGTATGATCTTCGTAATGAAATTCCAACAGGCAGCGATGAGTAGACAAGATATTCCTGAGGACCAGCGTCAGGACTTCTGCCTCTATGTAGACGAGTTCCAAAACTTCGCCACCGACAGTTTCGAATCTATCCTCTCTGAGGCCAGGAAATATCGCCTCAATCTCATCGTCGCTAACCAGTTTATGACTCAGCTAACAGACAAAATCAGGGAAGCACTGCTCGGTAACGTCGGTACTATCGTCTGTGGTCGTATCGGTGTAACTGATGCTGAATTGATGGTTAAAGCCTTTACCCCCACCTTTACCGCCGAAGACCTTACTAAGACCCCTAATTTCGCCGCCGTCACCAAAGTCATGATGTTTGATATGCCATCTGCTCCATTCACTATTAGCTTACCACCTCTAATGGGTGAGGCTAATGAAGACCTAATGAAAACCCTTAAAGTATACTCTGCTACTAGGTTTGGTAAAACTCGCTCTGAAGTAGAAAAAGAGATTGAATCTCGCTGGTCAGCCGCCGAAAAAGCCAAGCACGAAGCCAACGAATCGATATCTTCACCGTCACCAGCCCCCGCACAGGCCCCAGAATCCATTTCAGCACCCAAACCGCTTATGGATACATCTTCAACCTCAAACACGGCTTCTACGGCCTCTCAGGCCCAAAATACGGGATTTTTGGACGGGTGGCTTAGTCAAAATAACAATTAGGTTCTTGCTTTTTTAGTCCTCAAGGTGTATAATAGGGGGAGAATAATAAAGATGAGGTATAAACAAAATGGCTGACAAAGCTGAAAATTATGATTCGTCCGAAATTCGGGTGCTAGAGGGGCTTGAGCCCGTAAGAATGCGTCCAGGCATGTATATCGGTTCTACCGGTTACGATGGTTTGCATCATTTAATCAAAGAAATTGCCGATAACTCCATCGATGAGGCTATCGCTGGCTATGCCAACAAGGTTGATATCACTATTTTAAAAGATGGCGGTATTCGTATAGATGATAACGGCCGTGGTATCCCTGTAGATATTCACCCCAAAACCAAGAAATCCACCCTTGAGACAGTGCTTACCGTCCTTCACGCCGGTGGTAAATTCGGTGACGGTGGCTATAAGGTCTCATCTGGTCTTCACGGAGTTGGCTCATCTGTCGTAAATGCTTTGTCTACTAATATGGTCGCCGAAGTTTATCGCGACGGCAAGACCCATCACATCGAATTTGACACTGGTAAACCAACCACTGAATTACAAGTTACGAAGGGTAGTCCTCGCGAATCAGGTACCTCTATTACCTTCTATCCTGACCCTTCCATCTTTAAGGAGACCACTACTTTTGATTACAACTGGGTATCAAATTATGCCCGTCATCAAGCTTATCTCACGAAGGGAGTCTTAATCACTGTTACTGATGAGCGGACTGGCGCTCACGAATCCTTCTACTTCGAAGGGGGAATCAAGAGTTATGTCAAGCGACTTAATCAAGGCAAGGAGCTCCTCGCTGATGATATTTTCTACGTCGAGAAACAGGTTAAAGATTCTATGGTCGAAATCGCTCTCCAGTATAACGATAGTTTTGCTGAGACCATGAAGCCTTTCGCTAATAACGTCCTTACCCCTGATGGCGGTATGCATGTCGTTGGTTTTCGTACAGGTCTTACTCGTACAGTCAACGACTATGCTAGAAAAAACGGCCTCCTAAAGGAGAAAGAAGACAACCTCACCGGCGATGATATCAAAGAAGGACTCACCGCTGTAATTTTGGTTAAACTTCCTGATCCACAGTTTGAAGGTCAGACCAAGAATAAACTTGGCAACCCAGAGGTGCGCGGTTATGTTGATAAAGTTATGACCGAGTACTTTGGTTATTATCTTGAGGAAAACCCCGCTATCGCTAAGAAAATTGTCGGTAAAGCTACTTTGGCCGCCCGTGCTCGCAAAGCCGCCCGTGCCGCTCGCGACAATGTCATCCGAAAAGGTGCCTTCGAAGGGCTTAATCTTCCATCCAAGCTCGCCGATTGTTCATCTAGGAATAGAGAAGATTGCGAACTATTTATCGTTGAGGGTAATTCCGCGGCCGGTTCCGCTAAGGAAGGACGCAATCCTCAGATTCAAGCCATTCTACCTCTGAGAGGTAAGGTGCTCAACACCGAGCGCGCCCGTCTTGATAAAATGCTCGCTAACCAAGAATTAGTATCTTTAATCAAGGGGCTTGGCGTAGGTATTGGCGACCAATTTAATATCGATGGTCTCAGGTATGACAAAATCATCTTCATGACTGATGCCGATGTTGATGGTCTCCATATTGCTACACTTCTGATGACCTTCTTCTTCCGCTATATGCCACAAGTCATCGAAGAAGGCCATGTTTACCTAGCTAAACCACCTCTGTTTGGCCTCATTAAGGGCACTGGAAACTCTCGTAAGATTGACTATCTCTATGATGAAGTTGCTCTCGAAAACAAGCTAACCGAAAAGATTGAGGAACGAAAGAGTAACGGTACCAAAATCGACGAATCTCAAGAGAGGTTTAAGCAAGCTGGCTATACCGCCCAACAGCGCTTTAAGGGTCTTGGCGAAATGGATGCCAAACAGCTCTGGGAGACCACTATGGATCCCGAGAACCGCATTTTAGTCAAAGTTCACGTTGAAGATGCCGAAAAAGCCGATGCTGTATTTACAAAGTTGATGGGAGATCAGGTCGAACTCCGCAAAAACTTCATCCAAGCCGGTGCCGCATCTGTTAACCTTGATGATTTGGACTTTTAAGGAGGAGCTATGAAAGACGAACAGAATTTGAACAAAAAACCATCAGAAAACCCATCCGAGGGAGCATTCGCGACAACGGGAGCGAACGGAGCGTCCGAGCCCCGTAACGACGGGCGCGAGGACAGCGTTCCCGAGGATGGTGTTTTTGATGGTTTAGAGATTAAACCTGTTGAGAATACCATGGAAGACTACTTCCTTCGCTATTCCATGTCGGTCATTGTTGACCGCGCCCTCCCTGATGTTCGCGATGGCTTGAAGCCTGTTAACCGTCGTATTCTCTATACCATGAACAAAAACGGCTGGAAGGCTCCACATGCCACGGTGAAATCCGCCCGTATCGTCGGTGACGTCATGGGTAAATACCACCCTCACGGCGACTCTTCCATCTATATGGCGATGGTCAACCTCGCACAACCTTGGAAAATGCGTTACACTCTTATCGAAGGACAAGGTAACTTCGGCTCGATGGACGGCGATGAACCAGCCGCCTATCGTTACACCGAGGCTCGCATGGACAAAGTTGGTGCCGAACTCCTTACCGATATCGAGAAAGACACCGTAGATTTTCGCGATAACTTCGATGGCACCGAGCAAGAACCAGTAGTTTTACCAGCTGCTCTCCCAAACATCCTCTTAAATGGACAAATGGGTATCGCAGTTGGTATGGCCACCAATATCCCCCCACATAATCTTGGGGAATTGGTTGATGCTACTGTTGCCCAGATTGATAACCCTGATATCACTCTTGATGAATTGATGAAACACGTCAAGGGTCCAGATTTCCCAACTGGCGCTGAGGTCTACGGCGGGGAACCAATGAAACAAGCCTATGCCACCGGTAAAGGCTCCGTAGTCATTCGCGCCGTTACCAATATCGAAGAACGCAAAAATGGCCGTTACAATATCGTCATTACCGAAGTCCCATACGGTATGAGTAAAGAAGGTTTCATCGAAAAAGTTCGTGAACTCGTCCTTGCCAAGAAACTAGATCACATCTCTGATGCTCGCGATGAGTCAGCCCGTGGTAAAATCCGTATCGTCGTCGAACTAAAAAAAGACGCTTTCCCTAAGAAGATTCTAAACCAGCTCTATAAAATGACTGGGCTCCAAACCGCGTTCCACTATAATATGTTGGCTCTCGTCGATGGAGTTCAGCCGCGAATTCTCGGCCTTAAGGAAATATTGGCAGAATTTATTAAACACCGCCAAGTTGTCACACGTCGTCGCACTGAGTTCGAACTAAAGAAGGCTAAAGAGCGTGCTCACATCCTAGAAGGTTTGAAAATCGCCCTCGATAACATCGATGAAGTTATCGCTGTCATTCGCGCCTCTTATGACGATGCCGATCAACAGCTTATGAAGCGCTTCGGTCTCTCTGAGATTCAAGCGAACGCCATCTTGCAGATGCAACTTCGCCGTCTCCAAGGTTTGGAACGTGACAAGATTGAAGACGAGCTAAAGCAACTCCACGAACTTATCAAGAAGCTCGAAGCCATTCTCGCTGACGAGAAAGAAATTCTACGCGTCATCAAAGAAGAACTCCTTACCCTCAAGGAGAAATACGGTGACGAGCGCCGCAGCAAGATTATCAACCACGAAGTCGGCAAATTCTCTGAGGAAGAACTTATCCCCGAGGAAGAGAGTGTTATCTTGCTCACCTCTGAAAACTACATGAAACGCGTCCCACAAACTGATTTTAGAAAGCAGAACAGAGGCGGTAAAGGCAAACGCGGTATGACCACTAAGGAAGAAGATGTCATCGCTCAGATTCTCACCGCTAACTCACATGACTTCTTGCTATTCTTTACTAATCAGGGGAGATTATTCCGTCTGAAAGCTTACGAAGTCCCGCAGGCTTCTCTAGCCGCTAAGGGTACCGCCGCTGTCAACCTTCTCAATATGCACCCCGAAGAGAAAATCACCGCCATCATCAAACAAGGTGATGCGGGCGCAGACGGCTTCCTCTTTATGGCTACCAAGAAGGGAACCATTAAGAAATCTGCCATCAAAGATTTCTTCAATGTCAGAAGTAACGGCCTCATTGCCATCAAGCTCGACGCTGGTGATGAACTTCGCTGGGTCAAGGAGACCACCGGTGACCACGATATCGTCATCAGTACCTCCGCTGGCCAGGCTACCAGATTTAACGAAAAAGAAGTACGAGCTATGGGTCGCGCCGCCAGAGGTGTTCGTGGTATGCGCCTCCGTCCGAAGGATGAAATCGTCGGCATGGATGTCGTCACTGATCCGAACCAGAAACTCATCGCTGTTTCTGCCAATGGTTACGGCAAAGCTACGCTAGTCTCCAATTTCCCACCTCATAAGCGCGGTGGCGTTGGTATTAAGGTTGCCGCTGTTACCGCGAAAACTGGTCCGATTGTCGCTGTTCATACCCTAGACCCTCTAGCCAAAGAAGTTATTATGATGTCAACCAAAGGCCAAGCTATCCGTGTCGCCATGAAGGAAATCCCGACCTTAGGCCGCGCCACCCAAGGCGTCCGCATTATGAAAATGTCTGAGGGCGACACTGTCGCATCTATCGGTATTGTTTTGCCCGAAGAAGATAATTCTGAAAGCACCGACAAAAAGACTGCCAAGAAAGCCTAAGCGTCTTAACAAAAACCTCAGGGGTGAAACTCCTTAAGCATATCAAAAATTTAGTAGGGGGTTGTAATTTCTTTAAATCTATGCCTATACTCCGGCAAAATTAAAATAATCGCATGTTATGTCCTTAAGAACATGCGGTTGAAAGGAGTTTTATGGCAAAGAAACTGCCCCTTATTATATCAACATTAAGTCTGTTTAGCGGACTATCGTCTCCGTCAGTTTGGGCGAGTGACATAACGCACTCTCTAGACGGACCTTGGTCATTTGAGGAAATGATGGCTGCCGAGGCAGAGATCCAACCAATCATCGACGAAGTGTGCCCCTATGAATTTGTCCCCGAGAGCTGTGCAAGGTCTTATATCGCTGACAGACGCTCAGAAGATCCAATCTATTATAGGCTGACTAGCTTCGAATATGACCAATTTCACATCCTATCGCTAGACCCCAACCCAAAAGATGGTAAAGAAGTCATCGAATATTACGTCAATTCTGAAAATTCTTTTGAAAAATACTCTAGCAAGGTTAAGGTAGATACTAATGGTACGGGTAGTATTGTTAGAAAATATTTTGACCCCATCCAGTACACCCACACTGTCTCGAGGCTTTATATCTATCAAACCGAGAGCGGATTTGCTGTCCCTATATCGTCAGATCAAACAGAGTACGAAAACACACTTAGTTCTCCCGATGTTAGAGTCTTGT
The DNA here is from genome assembly GCA_017536895.1 of Candidatus Saccharimonadota bacterium. Lineage (GTDB taxonomy): Bacteria > Patescibacteriota > Saccharimonadia > Saccharimonadales > Saccharimonadaceae > Nanosyncoccus. The sequence continues at coordinate 78,304 of JAFWCN010000001.1, forward strand.
ACTCAGGCTCCAAATCAGAATCTGAGAGCAGTCTGCTCCCCACCGACCAAAAGGGAGATCTCGAAATAAATGCGGTCTCACTTGATCCCAAGTACTATAGCCGTGTCTATACTACTTTCGTCGACGAAAAAGGCAACACTCACGAAACGATGATTATTCTTTCCGATTGTCACCAAGGTGGCGATTATTGTAAGCTGCAGTATGCTAAAGATGTAGCAAGTCCACTCCTAGTCAACAAACCTACCTACGAAGAAGGTTATGCGGACGGCTATCAGGCGGGTTTATCGGCTGGCCAAAATGCAGGGTATGAATCTGGATATGAAGATGGCCACACTGACGGCAAGATCGATGGCTACAATTCAGGTTTCAATGACGGTGTTGAAGAGGGTCGTGTTGAAGGCTATGATGGAGGATACGATGATGGTTATAATGACGGTCGAGACCAGGGTCGCATCGAAGGATTTGATGAAGGCTATATGATTGGACACGATGACGGCTGGAGGGAGGGCTATGACAATGGCTATAACGATGGCTATAATGATGGATTCGACTCAGGCTATCAAGCGGCGATGGAAGAAATCAGAAATGATGACAGTCAAGCTAACCCAAACGATGGCGACAATATAGATAATGTCGACAATCACGAAGATACCAATAATCCTAGTAACGATAGTTCCGTAGAGAATCATCAAACCATTAATCAAAATATTACAGTTGATAGTGCTAGTTCGCTCACCACGGGGTCTGATCTTTCAAATAGCACCAAAACCAAACTCCCCTTCAGGACTCCAAATACCGGTGCACCTAATGGGGAAGAATCGTCAGTTGAGTTTCCATGGTGGCTAGGTGCCATCTTCATAACTGGATTATCGACTTTAGTTTGGCTTTTTATTCCAAATCGCAAAAAATCCGACAAAAAGTCCTAAAAACTTATTGACAATACTCGCGGCTTTTGATAAAATGGGGACAGTCTAAAGCTGCGAGTACTTATTTTACTAGTCTTTAGAAATAGTTTAACAATTTAGTTGTGCAATTAATCATCGTCAGTTTATTATTTATGTTGA
>JAFWCN010000012.1 GCA_017536895.1 Candidatus Saccharimonadota bacterium
CCGCCCGTCAAACCATGAGAGTCACCAACACCCGAAGTCCGATTCGTCGGCCTAAGGTGGGGGAGATGATTGGGGTTAAGTCGTAACAAGGCATCCGTACGAGAACGTGTGGATGGATTACCTCCTTTCTTGAGAAGGAATAGATGCTTATGAATCCGTGAGGACACATAATGCTAGGTCGGTTATGGTTATGATGAGCAAGCTTGCATCATAACAACTCTGGTTTTACCAGACGTAACATTAAGCTAAACTACTGAAGAATGAAATTGCACAGCTAAGTTGTTAAACAAAAGCCACGCTCAAAGAGTGGCTTTTTTGTTTATGCTATAATAAAAACAATTATGCCAAAAAAAACAAAGCAACCCCAAAAAAGCACCGCGGATGGTTTTTACTTCAACCCAATAGACTGGCTTTGTATTGGTTTCGGATTCTTTATGTCCATTATCACACCTTTTGTAGACCATGAGCACTCACTGGTTTACATCATCATCAGTATTATCATGCTAATGTGTGGTATATTCGAAATGATCTTGGGAGTCAGAGGACGTCGTAGTAATTATATATTCGCTATTGTAAATACTCTAGCTTCGTTCTATATTGCCTGGGCCGACCATTATTATGGCAATATGATTATCAATGTATATTACGTTTTTATCTGCCTTTTCGGATTTTATTCATGGGGGAAGCATAGAGACAAAAAGAAAGATGTAATTGCCCGAAAATTAAACGCCAAACAAACCCTCATAGCTGCTCTGACTTTTGCATTATCTTCTATTGGGCTATTCTATACACTTGAATACTTCGGAGGTCACTTTACTGTTCTGGATAGTACATCAACCGTTTTGATTATTTTTGCTAGTATACTTGGGGCTTTGCGTTATCGTGAACAGTGGATTATATGGATAATTGTGAACATCTTGACTCTTATTATGTGGACAGCGGTAGGGAATCCTGCAACTATCGGGATGAAGGCTTTTTATGTTATAGGTTCAATCTATGGCTATCTCAATTGGCGAAGTTTTATCAGAAAAAACAACTAGATAATTAACTCATCGAAGAATAAGCATTAGCACGAGACTCGCTCATTTCATAGCACGTGCTATAATTAAAAGATGGATAAGACAATAGTACTAGAAAGTATCACCAAAGTAGTTCACGAATGCGGCGAAGATATGCTGACTAGCAGTATCAACAGTCTCAAGATAAACACCAAAACCTCAAATCGTGATGTTGTTACAGAAAAAGACCTAAGTAATCAAAATAGAATCATTAACCACCTCTCTCATAAATTTCCTGAGGCCGGGTTTATTTCGGAGGAAATAGAGGATAACGCATTTCCGAGTAATGAATTAGTCTTCATTATTGACCCAATTGATGGTACCATGAATTTTACCAAAGATATGGGATACAGTTGTGTATCGGTTGCCTGTTTTAAAAACCAAAAACCATACGTCGGAGTTGTTTACAACCCATATCGAGATGAATTGTTTACAGCTACTTTAGGCGGTGGCGCATTTTGTAACGGCAACCTCATTTCTGTCACAAACGAATCCTTATCAAACTCCCTAATTCAAACAAATACATCTTCATATTACCCTGAGTTACGGGACGAAACAATCACTAGAGTCCAAAGTATTCTCCCAAAATGCATCAACATTAGAATGGCCGGCGCTGCCGCCTTAGATATTTGTCAAGTTGCCGCCGGAAGAGCCGGATTGTATTTCGAAGCAAGGATTTCGCTCTGGGATTATGCCGCTGCCGCCTTGATTCTTACCGAAGCTGGAGGAGAAGCTCTCGACCTAAAAGGTAATCCTATCTCATATAACCTCGAAAAAACCTCTATCATCGCCGGCCCAAGGAATAATATAGATTCATCAGAGCTAATCAATGGCTGAAGCGTTTTATCCTCTTATCTTTCTTTTTGGCTTCCTATATCTGTAAATAGCTGCCAAGTCATTTCCGATATATACCAATTCAGATACAACCCCAACCAAAGAGAAAACATATACATTATAAATCAACCACATCAAAGAACAAAACCCTGCAACATAACGAATTGTTTTTGCTTCACCTAGATATATTACAACCGTAAAAACAATTACTCCGAAGGTTGGTAGCAAAGAGAAAACCGACTCATAGGTTAGGCACCCACTAATCGCATAAAAAATAACAAATACAAAAGGCAAAACCTTCGGCTTTTTTTGCTTATGCGCTGCGTAAGCTGCGGTGGCATTACGCGTGGCACTAACTATCTTTATAGCCACTCCAGTCCAAGCTCCCAAAAACAAATAATGCAAAATCGCAGAAGCTGACGCCAGTGTATTATAGTTTAGGATTTGCACCTTCTTTTTTTGCTGGACGGACAGCAAAGAAAGGATTGTTCCAACTAAAGCAAAAAACTGTGAAACCACGTACAACAATCCAAAATCATGCCCAACAAATATTTCTGACATATCACCATTATACCACTTATGCTATGATAAAATAGGATTGACAAAATACCATAAGTATGATATAATGCAATCATTAGCCTAATGGGAGGCTAATGAACTGAGCCCCTTTATGGATGTATTGGGGTAGTACATTTAGGAAGGAGGTATTCGGATGAATACCAATAGCGTTTTTAAGGTTATCGACGGACCAAGTCTGGGTAGGGTGCTTGTTTCTATGGATCTTTTCCCGGATGTAAGAGTGCCACTTGATTTCAAGGTTATTGAGGTCTCAGACTCAACTGGGGCTGCAACAATGTTAGAAATCAGAGAGGCCATAGTGGACACCGTGTCACGTAAAATCGGTTCCGGTACGAGATTTGATTTTAGTGGGAGTCTTGAGGTAAAAACAAATGGGATATATATCCCTCGTAGATTCGACATCAAAGACTATGACCCTAAAAAACGAAAAGGAGACTTCAGTCTCAAGAAGTTCTTCGAATCCCAGGCCTAGTGCCTGGGTTTTTCTTTTCAATAAAACAGGGGGCAGATTAGACGAAAACCTAATAATATGGTATAATCACAATAGTGGTACATTAACAGACGGGTCTTAGGGAGGAAAAAGTTATGGCTATAGGTATTGTCGTTGCAACGAAATATGAAAAAGAAGCTTTTTTGAAAACATTTGGCTCTCCCACTATGGAGAACCTTGGTTCAGGGGCATACGAAATCGCCCAGTGGATCTTAAAAGGAAGTAAATATCTCTATTTGATTATGAGCGGAGCAGGTGAAATTGCTGCTGCTACCGCTACTCAGTATTTGATTGATAACTTCACTATTGATGGAATCATTAACTACGGTGTTGTCGGCGCATTATCAGAGGAACATGCCGAAAGAAAAGTTGGTATTGTCTCCAGTGTAATCCACTACGACTTCGATATTTCTTTCGGTAGTCATTACAAAATTGGCGAGTATCCAAAACAGGGTTTATTTCAAAAACCCTTGAAAGACACTATCCCACCTTCCTTCACTCAAGATTTACCACAGTTTGTCTGCGCTTCCGCTGACAAATTAGTGGGCGGTGGGGAACCGAAGAGGAAACTGAGAAGAGAATACTATGCTGATATTTGCGAAATGGAAGCTGCTGGCATCCTCATGACTTGCAATAGGAATAAGATGCCGTGCACGCTCATCAAGGCAGTCTCTGACGGTGTAGACGGGGATATCGAAGCTTTCGATAAACACGCTGATGGCGCCGCCGAAGCCTGTGTTAGATTAATCGCAAAATACATCAATTCCGATTCAGTGAACCTGTCTTAACCTGCGCTTTCAAAGTGCAGGTTTTTTCATCTCTCATCTCCAGCGCCATGTAGCTTATCGCGTTGATAGCGACTTTCTAGTTTATCAATATTACCCTTAGCTACCTCAGATAACTCCACTCCTAAATATCTCGCAATCGCCGCAATATACCAGAGAACATCACCTAGCTCCTTCGCGATAGATTCTCGGTCTTCATCCGATATCACTCCGTCTTTATCTCTTAAAACTTTCTTAATCTTATCCGCCGTTTCACCAGCCTCCCCAGTTAGCCCCAAGACTTTTTCGATAAATCCCACTTCCCGACAGTCAGAAACTACCTCAAATAAATCATACTTTGCCGCTCTTTTTTGGTAATCATCAAACTCCATATATCTCAATTATATAACAAATCTTATGCTACAATTATAAAAAAGGAGGTCAATTATGCACAAGGAATATATCCCAGGCGACAGTCATGGCAGCGAACAGAGAGAATTGCCAAACGGGTACGCAAATTCGTATACTGACAAATTCGGCGAAGCATTTGATAATGGCAGCAATTTTGATGAAAAAATAGAAGCAGATGAGCCCGAGACAGCATCGTTCGAATCCATAGCCGAAGATCGAGAGCTCGCCGATTATATCAAAGATAAAATCATCTACACCGGGTTTTTTATTGACCAAAAAGAACTCCACGACAAATTTCCACCAACTTTATATCATGCAATTAGAGACCCACACGTCACGGTCTCTTATCGTCCTGATGCTAAAGGAGTGTTTCTCGATGCCCTAAACGACGAAGCACGCATCCGGGTTATTGGATACGGCAATAATGGCGAAAACGAAGGTCTTCTCGCAGAAGTAATCGCCGATAACCCAGCCATTCAAAAAAACCTTCAGGATAATATAGGTATAAGTGATGATATAGAGACAAAGCCAATCCCTGCCCATATCACTCTTTCTATCGATGAACATACGTCGGCATACAGCACGAGGAAACTCAATTTTAGGCCGCTCAAAACTCCAGTTGAGTTGACAGGCAATTATAAACTTTTCTGTAAAGACGGAACCCTTATATCAGACAAAAAAGCCGTTCGTGAAATGAAACAAAATGGCTTCAATACAAACAGGGAAGTAGATCCAGATCGCATCTAATTAGTTTTGTTGGTTTTTTTATCTAATTCATCCTGCTTGGTTGACTGCCGTATGTATTTTTTTGCAAACAAGAACATCTGTCTCATCGCGTCAGCAATTTCGGGTGATTCTATCAGTGTAGACAAACCATTGTCCGCATAGTTAATGAATGCTACGTTGTCACCGAAAATATCAATTTCCACGGGAGAATCATACTCAGACGGCGGCAAAAGCGTACGATCGAGTAAGTATTTGTCTTTTAATTCCTTATTTGTATTATGGGTAAACTCTGACGGTGTAATATCTTGGCTTTCGATTCTAGCTTCAACTCTAGAATTCTTAAACTCCTCAAGAGCCTCTCTGTCCGCCAATTCATCATAACGGCTCCTAACGAAATAAAATGTTTGTCCCGTCGCTATGATCTTATCCCAAATCATCTTAACACCCTCCTGTCCATAAAAGGTCGTCGCGCCAGGGGTTTTTTGGTGTTCGTTGTAATAATTAATCAGGGAAGGGAGGTTACTCTCAAGGTTCTTGGCTTGTCTAACAACCTTGCGTAGCCGTTTCTCAGCTATGCTCTCAAGTACAGATGGGTGGTTGGGTACGTAGGCGGAAATTTTACCTCTGTCTTTTTGTGATATTACACCAAGGGCCTCTAGTTTCTCTGCCGCTGAGTAAACAGTAGTACGATTCTCATCTATTCCTGTCGCAATCTCTGATGGTGTGCTCTGGCCATGTTTAATTAAATATAAGTATATATTTGCTTGGACTTTGGAAAGCCCTGTTTGTATCAGTAATTCTGTATCCATAACTCTATTATATCATGAATAATCTCGTTTTGTCGATATCATTTCGACAGAATCTCAACAAAATAACCTCTGTTAAAGCAAAAATCGCCACAATCATATTGACAAAACATAACCATTTTGGTATAATAGTGGCAACAATCAAACAAATGTTTTATAACATTCAAAAGATTGCGCAGAATTAATATCATGGTAGGGTGAGCAGGGAAGTAATAGATCTATAATACTTCTTCCTATACCGGTATTAAAGTACCTTTAGATTATGCATTTAATATCCTGATAACCTTGGGTGGGCACATTCAGGGTGGGATAAATCTCAGTTCGATATGCACGGGCTGAGCCGAAGGAATAAGCCAAAATGATTTATTCCTCCAGCTCTGCTCGTGACACCGTAAGGTGGGCAAGAGCAGAACATTAACAATTTGAACCCGAAATTATCCTTTCTCCCTTGGCTAATTTAGGGATATAAGTTACCTCCCTTACTTATATCTCAAAATTAGTCAAGGGGACGCCCTCGGCTTGAATAAAATATTTATGCCGACGGGCGCTGGTCGTGGCGGACCTAAAACGCTAGGAAGGAGGTAGCATATGGCTACCATCAATATCGGACTTAACAACTCGGCACTTTATAATGGGTGTGAAATAGAGGAGGTCGCTGGACGACTGAATCTCACCACCCCTGTAGAGAGAGCGGTTACGATTGTCGGCAGGAATATCGCCGATATCGTAGCGGCCGAGGACGACCGCGACGAGATCGTCCTCACCGGCCCTATGGCCGTGTGGAGCTATCTCGTGGTCTTCCACGCCGTGGTACACGCGTTCAGGCGCGTGTACTATGACGACGGCCGCGGGAACAAGGTTCTCGTGGCCGCTCACGGCTAAGCCGGTGACCTAGGCGGAGTTAACGGACCCTAACCCCGTCTCTGCGCATTGCGCAAGAGAACGAGCCGTCGCTTGCTCCGTCGAAAGATTTCGGGTTAAAGCGTAAAAGTTAGGGAAAAGTGGTGGCTCACTCTAAAAAGCCAAGCTCAAATGCTCTAGGGGGTGGGCCAAATGGCCCGCCCTTCTTCCAAATTAAAGCCAGATAACTGCGAATTTAGCTAAACTCCCAGTTATCTCGCTTTAAAAATAACTAAAGCGAGAGAAATTTAACAATTTGGCAAAGGTTGTTTCATTTGTGTCTCCACTCTTGTTTCTGTGAGCAGTATTAAACTCGTCATTATTGGCTAGTTTAATACTGCTTAGTAGAAGCAGGAGTTAGTTGCCAATGTGAGGAAAATCCTCTTAAATCTGCAAGAACATTGGCTTTCCCCTAGGGAAGAAAGGAGACAGACATGAAAAAGACACTAACAATCATCGAGGCACGCGAAATGTTCGGAGAGACCTGCTATGAGACGGAGACCGGTTTTCTGGTCAACACCTTCGGCAAATACTGCCCGAACATCACGTTTGTCATCAGTAAAGAGTTCGATCTCGACGCTGATGGCAAACCCGTCAACCCACTGCGCTACGTCAGTGACCGCGAGGTTACCGACAGTATGAATATGGACTTTGACGGCGACGCCGAGTTCATGTTTGGTGACTTCTGGCGGTCCAAGAAGGGCGGGGCTTGCTTCCGTCCAAAGAGCCCCAGAGTCGCTAAGGACCTCCTGGTCCGCGTTTCTTGGGGCGGCTGTTTCAATAGCCACCGGGGTACTTATTCCGATGAGGCGAAAGCCATCGAAGGAGTAAAGTACTTCCGCAGGGCCTCCAGTAACGGCGGCGGAGCTGGCTACGACTACTGGGTTGTGCCGGTCGGGTTCGCCAGAATCCTGCACATCGACGAAATCGATGGCGAGACTACGGTGGACCACACGGCGGAATTCGAGCGCAGGGCGAAAGCTTATCGCGAGAAGCACGCTAAGCTCCAGAGGGAAGCTTCTGAAGCCAACGACAAAGCCTATAAGGCTAAGTTGGCGGCCGAAGAAGAATCTCGCCAGGCGAAAGCTGGACTCGTATCTAGACTCGAGGCTGTCAAAGAGCGTCTCATTCCGCTGAATGAGTTCTTTGGCGAACATTGCTGGGGTAGAAAGACGTTCGAGATGCTCGATTCTTACTTCAAGATCGAGTACACTCAGTATCTCTACACAGAGGAAAACGTCCGAAAAGCCGAGCGGTGGATCGCCGATCAGGAACAACGTGTTACTGATACAAAGGTAGCATGGGCAGCAAGAGATGCGGCAAAAGCCGAATTCGAGTCGAAGTTTTTAAGCTTAGAAGCTAGGTTCGTCGAGATCGGTTGGCGCATGGAAACGGCCTCTTCCGAAAAGGCGAAAGTGTTTGAGCCTTATGAGCGGTACTGGAATTATCATACCCATCACGAGGAATCCGCACACGAATTTGCCTATAGTGAGGATGGCTTGAAGTCCTGCATCGCTATGCTCGAGTCAAAGGAAACTGAGATTCGTGAGAAGCGTGAAGCCGAAGAAGCCGCTGAGCGCCTTAAAAAGGCTCAGGAAGAAGCAAAGACCCTCGGCCTTCCGAGCGATGTCAAAATCTGGAATCGCACAGGTGGTGCGACTAACGCCGGACATGGCTGGGTTATCACACCAAACGGCATGGACCGCCCTCGTGATAGTATCACTGGGGACTCCCATCGTATCCAGCGCTATGATGAGGGATACGAAGTGTGGGACCAGATCATGCCGGGAGAGCTCGTGCTCGAGTGGCGGCATGCCTATACGGCTGCCGAACACGAGTTTTATGTGATCTATCGTCCAGAGACGATCACGGAGGCTCAGCTTGAGCGCGTAGCCGAGGTTCAGAACGAATTGGAGGAGAGATTCTTCGGTAAGGCTGGTCTGACCGGCACTCGTTCTTGCCCGTCTATCGGACAGGGCTGGGGTCTCTTCCATCGAGAATAATTATAGCCCCACCCCTGAAGTAGCGCAGTTGCGAGACCTGCGCCACGAATTAAAACTCGCAACAAAAAATATCCCGACCCCGGGGAAAAATCGGGTACGTCCTTCGGGACGGGAAAGGAGAGTGATATGTTGTATAATATCGCTCTACTAATGATGGCCGTCGGGCTCTCGACGGTCATCGGCATGGGCATAGCCCCATGCAAGAAGACCAACACTAAAATAATAGTGTTGGCCGGCGCAATTTGCGTCGTAGGCACAGTCATATGGCTGTGCTATGCTCAATAAAAGCTCAAATGCCCTCGGCAGCCAGCCGGGGGCTTTTTCATGCCAAAACACCTCAAAACCTCTTTTTGTCGACATTATTTCGACAAAATATCACACAATCTACCCATGTAATTCAACCAACAGCCAATCACACATTGACATTTTATTACGCTTATGCTATAATTATACTAACAATCAATAAGGATTGTAGAGAATTAACATCAAGGTGGGCAGAGAAGAGGATAACAGATACAAGCAATCTCTATACAAGATGTTAAGCACTTTCATAAATAATGCATTTAATCCTGATAACTTGGGTGGGCACATCCAGGGTGGGAATCTGTCTCGCATCAGCGGGGTAGGCAAAGGGTCGCCAAAATGGCGGCTTTTTTGTTGTAGATTACAAAAACCTAAGCCGCAGCTCTTCCGGCTTTCCCAAAGGCTCGCATCAGCTTCCTAAAACTTTCATCATCTTTGCCAGGTTTATGTTCATTACACCAACCATGCATCAGGGAATCGATATAGCCTACAAGCCCCTTGAACCCATCCGCTTTTCCATAAGAGTCTTGATCAAACCAATGTGTATTATGATTCAGATTAAAACTAGTCCCAGACTGTTCCTCGCGCAATTTATTGCCTACACTAAACAACCGAGCAATCTTGCCGGATGGTGTATCCGCTCTATCATTAATTGCGGCGAGGTCCACCGATACTGTCCCAACATCATTCATCGGGTTTCGTTCGGGATCATCAGCCGGCGCACCAGGGGCACGACCCTCTCGGTCTAGTCGAATCGCGCTCACTTTATCCATTGTTGATTCATCGTAAAAATGTGGGTTTTTAACTGCACGAAAGTCAGGTTTGTATGGTTTAGGCAGGACAAACGGATTCACTGGGTTCGTAATCAAACTGATTGAGGCTTCTACCCCCGCATTGTTGTTCGTCGTATCGTATTTACTACGGTGCTTACCATATTCAATCGTCTCGTCAAAAGTCCCTGACCCTTCCGGTCTGGTATAAAGCAGCACATAGCCATAATCGGGCGAATATAGATTATAGAGAGTAAACTGTGAATAATAATCTGACGGCAAAACAGTTTCTACGAAAGCCCCTTTCTTGCCAGACGATACATCCTCCAAAGTTCCATTAATAATCCTCAGCGAGTCCATCTCGTATTTCAATGCCTCAATTGCATCGTCGTAATCAAACTCAGTTTTGCCAGCCCAACCCAAATCCGCCTCGGCCTTACCTGTCTTCGCAATTTGCTGAAAAACCATCAAGGCATCAGTTAATCGTTCATTGGAAGCTCGGGCATATTCACTAGCAAACTTACCGCCATCGAATCCTTCATACAGGCTAGTTATTCCATGAATTGACTCTCGGCACGACTCTATCCCATCTAGCATTTCACCCAATTGCTCGCTAGAAATTCGCTCTGAATTCGCAATATCCAGTAATCCATCACCAAAATCCTCTCCAAAATCCGTCGCCAGAAAAGCGCCCAACGTTTTTTCGCGAAGATTTTCATCTTCCATTTTTTGTAAAGTCTCGCATAAATTATCAAACCTCTCATTACCTGCCTCCATCATAAAACTCAAGAGATGTTTTTGCGATTCAAAAGGAATTTTTGCTAAATTTACATTCAGAATGCTATCGAGGTAGGATCTTAAAAAACGATTTCCATGTATCATTTTTAGGCATTTCGCCGAATCATCATCCTCCGATATGATGTCACCATTATCATCCATAATCGAGTCAGCTGCAAGAGAAAAGAGTCCATCATGATCAAATTTTTGTGCCCACGTCAATACCGCCACGGCATCTGGAGCCACTTTGATTATTTGATTAGTATTAGGAGCTTCAGGGAATTCTCGATGTAGTTTCGCCTGATTGTTCGAATACCAGATGTTTCTCAAAGCTTGCTCTAGTATTAGTCGTCGGTTATAGTTCTTCCTCCATAATTCTTCATCTTGAGAAGACTCATCTGTTTGAGCCAAGCCATTCAACTCAGTTAATATGGCTTCTTTACCTTTGCCTTCTGCTTCGGTTATTTCCGTACTACTAGCCAGCATCTCCGGTGTCGCAATAGTGTAATACCCAATATCTTCTTTTTGTGTTGAGGGCATCATATGGTAATCTTCACCATACATCACAAAATCCTTCACGATAGGCTCAAAGCTTTTTGCAGCAATTCGAGTAATTGGTGGCAGGTTCTTGTTATGGACAGCATCCTCAACCAGCTTCTTCGACGAGAACATAGACCACCCTACGTCGTCATATGCTTCTTCTGCAGCCTCGGACAGGGCCTCTAACTGTTTTATAGGAGTAAGTTTCGTTAAATCCAAACGAATATGCTCGCCCCCCACTTCTAGACCGTCTTTATCTGGGTAACTCATCTCATGTTTTTGCATCTCACCTCCTATCTGTTATTATCTATTATAACATGATATAATGAGGGCATGGAAGATTCACGCAATCTCACAGATGAGTTCAAGGGAATGGCCAACGAGCAAGTTTTTGATGCATTAGAAAAAACCCGCACTCCTCTTGAGATCGCTATCGAAAACGTTGAACACGATTTTAATATTGGTTCCATCGTCCGCACCGCAAACTCGTTTAATGTAAAAAAAGTCCACATCATCGGCAAGAAAAAATACAATCGTCGCGGTGCTATGTGTACCGATAAATACTTAAAGATCGAGCATCACACCACCATTGAAGATTTTCTCAAGACTCAAAAGAATAGGGAACTGGTCGCCATCGAGAACAATACCGAACGCGCCAAGCCCCTACTGAACAAAAAATTTGTTCAAGCCACCACTCTGTTATTTGGCTCAGAAAACAACGGAATCAGTCCAGAACTATTAGAAAAAGCTCAAGATGTTCGCTTCATCGAGAGCTTTGGTTCCACTCGTTCAGTTAATGTCGGCGTTGCCGCAGGGATAGCAATGTATGAATATGCTAGACAAATTATTCTCTAGAGAGATTAATCGTCGTACCGGTGCTCACGCCATCAGTATTTATATCGATAGCGCCACAAAAACCAGAAAACGTTCGCGCTCCCTCGGCTCTAGTGCCATCAAAGCCTCATCTAGCAAAAACCGCGGCAAAAACAAAACCATAATCACTACCAAGCGTGCCGAACGCTCATTTTTCTATCGCCTAAACATCCGTTTCCCGTGGCTCAAACTAGTTGCTGTAATTGTAGTCGGCGTAATCGTGATTCTTGACCTCTGTGATTTAACCATTTCAAGAACCGGCGATCCTCACAGCAAAGTTCGTATCGCCCCAATGGCAAAACACGTTAAAGCCACCGACCGCATCTTTAAAGGCAAAATGTTAGCCGCTCTTACTTTTGATGATGGCCCTTTCCCCGAAACCACCTCAAGACTTCTTGATATTCTTCAACAAAAAGATGTTCCTGCGACATTCTTCACGCTAGGTAGCAAAGCCGCTGCCTATCCTGATATCATTAAGCGCGAAGCAAAGGAACATCACGAAGTCGCTAGCCACACCATGTATCATCAAAATCTCATCCGAATTCCTGCCGCCTCTGCCGTATCCGATATCAACGAAGCAAAATCCACCCTAAGTAGTATTCTCGGCCACGACCCAGTTTATACTCGTCCGCCTTACGGCAATATTAATGAAACAGTCCGTACCACTGTTGGAACTCCTATCATTTTATGGTCTGTTGACACTGAGGATTGGAAAAGTAAAGATGTAAACTCTATCATCACTACCGCTATGCGCGAAGTTCACGATGGGGCTATTATTCTAATGCACGACATCTATCCATCAACCGTTGACGCTGTGCCAATCCTAATCGATACTCTCCGCGAAAACGGCTATGAATTAGCTACCATCTCTGAGCTCGTCAAACAAAGAGGGCTCAAATTAGAAAATGGCACGGCCTATTACAATTTCCGCCCCTAGCGCCCTTTTTATGGTATAATGAACAACAGATGGGAAGTACATTAATAAAGGGGGTGATATTTTGGAATATCAATATACATGCGAAAGAATCTGGAAAGGATACCAGATTTATGCAAATTGTGCATCTGTTATCCGTAAGGGATTCGAACTGGTAGGAGCGGCAAATATCACCAACGATTCTCTAGATTTAAATTCTACCTTTATGCGCAGGAGTGATTCCGCGTTAGAACATCAAGCTAAAACCACTTGGTTGGCATCGGTGTTCCTGAGTAATTTTCCGGACTTTTTCGGAAAGGGCATTACTTGTGAGACGTCACCAGAAGTTTGGACATATATTACGACTGCACTTTGTCACGACGTTGGCGAGTCTATAATAGGAGACATCCCAGATGATGGTAGCCTCTTACACGACACCAAAGACGCAGTTGAGCTTGAGGTTTTTCAGGAATTTGTTTGTGCCTATAGTTTCTTTGATCGGAGAGAACTGCTCAGGACATTTAGTTCTTTTCAGGAAAGAGACTCTCACCCAGCACGAGCACTTTACGCCCTTGATAAAACAGAGGCAATACTAACGCTATTAGTGCTAGAGAAATGTGGAATTTACGGTAATCTTGAGGCGAGAGAGAACCCTACTAAACGGGATTTAAGTTTTGCAAAAATGGCAGACTCTAAGCTTGCGGCAGACATCTGGGGTGCACAGATGATAACGCGATTTGAAGGTTTTCCTCCAGAAATAATTCACCCAATCTACGAGCTACTAACTGTAGCTTCGTATGATGTCAGAGGTGAAAAATTCACATGGCTCGAGTAGCCAACCTCCCATCTGAATCCTCCGAGTAATCGGGGGATTTTTCTAGCATTAAAATAACACCTAATTAGGTGTTTCTGGTGGGGATATGTGGACTTGAACCACAGACCTCGTCATTATCAGTGACGCGCTCTAACCAGCTGAGCTATATCCCCAATTTGGTGGAGTAACAGGGACTCTAACCCTGGACCTCCGCCTTGCAAAGGCGGCGCTCTAAACAGCTGAGCTATTACCCCATAAACATATTTTACCAAATAGATACTTTTTTGTAAAGATAATCAACCTCTAAATCACAAAACTAGCGATTTCAGAATCTTTTATGATGCAGCTCTTCTGTCTATCATCCACCTTAATAATCACCCCCTGTTCTTTAGACGACATATTAGCAATTATTACCTCATATCGAGCGCCTAATTTGCGCCCTACAGCGACGATGCTATCCGATTTACATTCTAAACGCACCACCTTGCTCCCAACGGGGAAAAGCTCTGTAAACTTCTTTAAAGCATCATAAATCGGGGTAAGGATAAAACTGTCGCCTTTCTCATTCAGGATAATTGGGCTCTTCAAGTAATTCTTGCAGTAACTCGGACCACCTTCTTGATTGAGCAACATATTCCAATCAATAAATGCACTCGCCCCAGCATTAATATCGGCAAACAGCTCACGCAAATAATGCTTTGCATCGTTTTGCCAGCTGACCTCATCATAAGGGGAGAATCCACAACTCATCTCTGAGCTTAGCATCAAAATATCTGGGTATTTTTGCCGTACTTTCCACATTTCATCAGGAAAGATTCCATCATACCAGTGGAAACACAACCCAGCTATCTTCTTATTGCATCCATATTCTGTCACAAAGCTACCGCAAAATAGTTTATCAGCAACCTTGCTGAGTTTCGCCTTGTTATGATCCCATAGTAGAATTTGAGTGTCACAATCGTCTAGTTCATCTGTTAGATATTTATAGGCAAGCTTTCTTTGGGCTTTGAAAGAATAAACACAAGATTCCCAAATCTGCCTCGCTCTCGGCTCATTTTGTATAGTGACGTAAGCAATATCAATGCCACGTTTCCCGTAAGCCTCTATCCATAGCCGGATGTATTTGGCAAAATCGTCAAAACACCAAGGTTTTAAAAAATTATAATGATGTGCCTCTAACCCCAGTTTCATATACTCCGGTGGCGACCAAGGGCTAGCCACAAACTGCACAGTTTTTTTCTTCAAAACATCTTTCACCATCGGAATCACCCACTTCTCGTCGTGCTTAATTGAGAAATCAGATAAATCATTCTTCTTTGTATATTCATAAGGCTTCAAACAAAAATCATTGCTTCCGATACTTAGTCTGCCCCAACGATAATCTAGTCCATTCTTACCGTAATATGCTTCGATCAGTTGACGTTTTTTCGTGGAGCTAAGCCCTGAATAATTGAATGCGGTCGCTTCCGTAATAGCACCGCCCAGTCCTTGCCAGGCACCTAACATCACATCACTAATTACAATCTCATTGTTCATACTAGGAGATTCTAATTTTCAGAATTTAGCGGCTTTACTCTTGTTTTAGATTGGTCGGTAATACGGCTTTCAATTTTCCTCAACATAGACATGATATCATCGGAAATATAAGGGTAATTTTTCGTTTCAAATATCATCCATATCCCATTAAGCATTGCGTCACCCAATTTACTTGAGAAGAAAGGGTCAACAAATATGCTTTCTGTAGAAGTGGCTGATGAAGGGCGGACATCACAGATATCTTCTAAAGTTTTCTCCTGTTTTGCCAACGCCTCTTCTATTTTGTCTACTATAAAATCGGTCTCTTTTTCAGATAAAATAGTTTTCTTATAATTATAATCAAACTCTTCATCTGTGTTATCACAATAATAGTAAGCTGTTTTGTTAATTATTGTACCCATTGTTTTTTTCTCTTCTTCTGGGGTTTCATCTGAAAAATATCTTTCAATTATACCCGGTAAATTGCGACAAAATTTCAGGTATTGTCTATTAACGTTGCCATATTTGTCATCATCCACAAACCTAAGCAATATATTAATATCAGCTAGCGACACTCCAAATTTTTCAACTTGACTGCCATATTTATCAGCTATCGTTCGCGGATTCCAATCACCAACAAGGAGCTTCATTGTCTTGCTCTCGTCTTCATTTATGTCTACCAACTCTTGTAATAAATCTACACTATACTCTGGCATTTCGTGGTTCGCATTATATTCTAAAAGTTTATCTAGTCTCCATTTCTTATCATTAGCATAAGAATCAACTATAGAATGGCAACTATAAAAATCGATATTCTCATAATTATTGAACTGATAGCGGTCACTAAGAAATCTTTCTCTAAGCTCCTTCGGAGTTTCATGTCCCAGTCCTTCTTTATTTTTTGGTGCATCGCCTCTATCTTCTGAGTCATTTTGTAGCATATGTTTTTCAAATGAAGGCATTTCCTCTAACAGGTCTACCCTCAAAGTATTCTCATTAGAATCATGAGCCTGGTATGTTTCGTCTTTTTCCATTTTTTTCTCTCCAAAGCGATGATTAAAATTGTCAATAGCCCAATAAGGCCCACCTTGATTATATCACAATACCCCGTTGTTTGAGTTCATATTTTTTACATTCTTCATATACACAGAATAATACTTCAAAAAAGAGAAAACCGCCCATTTGGACGGTTTTCTTAGGTCATACATGTATTTTAAGTAGCCTCGCAGTTTAATCTACTTAAAACTACCTCTATTTTATATCACAAAATGCATATTGTCAACACCTTTTTTCCACAAATTGTTCAAAAGTCCAAAAATATTTGTTCGGCTTTTTCAAAAATATTACAACATATTTTTAAGAAAAAGCATATTGACAAAACTAAAGCGCTATGCTATAATCAAACTATTCACTCTATAAATGGGTGGTGTTAATTTTTAATTTGGTGGGCAGATAGGAGTTCTAGAATGGCTGGAACTAAAGCTGGCGGCATGAAAGCTGCTGCTACTAATAAAGCTAAATACGGTAAAGAATTCTATGCCCGTATTGGTAAAAAAGGTGGCCAGAATGGTCACACCGGTGGTTTTGCTGCTAATCCTGCATTAGCACGTGTTGCTGGTGCTAAAGGCGGTCGTATTTCTCGCCGTGGCCCAGCGAAGAAGGCCTAAAAACCTTCACATCTCGGGCAATGGTATTGCCCATCAGGGGTCTGAAATCGCGTTAGTCCGCAATCTGGACAACGCGATTTTTGATGCAACCAATCTCTGTAAGTATCTAATTGATCTTGTATTAAATCTTCATCTACGGGCACTTTATATCTCACCGCTAGTTTCCGAGCTTCTTCCCATGCTTGATTTTCCATTTTAAGCCGCCTTACGTCCATTTTAAAGCTCTTATGCTTACAAATCGCATGTCCGACCTCATGTAGCACTAAAAGTTGCGAGAACGGCTCTGGTGGCCCAATTACGATAGTTTTAGGTGGACGAAACTTGAATTTCGTCCCCAAAATAAACCTATAACCTGGAAAATCATCAATCAATCTGTCAAAAAAAGCAGCATGCTTCTTATCATAACCTTTTTCAACTGCCTTCTCTCGTGTAAAACCCCTATCAGAACGGGGAATCACTCTTGCTCCTTTTGCCGAGCATACAGATAACAACCATACACTACCGATTCATTCGGTCGCTTTGGTCTCCGGTATTTCACCCCTAAATCTGGCAAATAGTCTACATACAACTTAAAAATCTTTCCCATTGGACCACCGAGTACTATGCTGTCTGGTTTATATTGTTTAACTATATCAGGTAAGCCTAGCGCAATTCGCTTTGCCACATCCTCCATTGCATCTTTCTTACGTAAATCTGTTGCCCAATCCACATGGTAGTAATTTTCGATTGCGCTAGCCGCTGCAATATCCTCCCACTCTCTTATCCGGCCATCATACCAGTACTTCTTATGTCCCGGTTCAAATCGATCAGATTCGGGTGCAATCCTATTTCGATCAGATATTCCACCCCCGATACCAGTTGAAAAAGTTAAGAATACCGTTCTTCCAGGTAGACGAAAACCTTCGTAAAGGACCGCTAGGTTTGCGTCATTTTCAAACCAAATTGGGCAATCGAACAACTCTTTTAATGGCGTAATCAGGTCGATATTATCCCACTTCCGGTTGCCAAATGAAACTGAATAATTTTTTTGTACAACTCCCGGAATCGCTACAACTACCCCTGTAATTTTACGGTGGGTAAAGTCAGATAAATTGTTCGTCAGTTCATGAATGAAAGTTTTAGACCCTTGTGCAGTCTTGAATTTCCGACGTCGAAGTATGCGTCCTCGCTTTGAAAAAAGCGCAATTAAAGTTTTTGTTCCTCCAATATCAATTGCGAGTATCATACCCTTGATTATATCATAAAAATTTGCTATAATGATAGGAGTTTTTGGACCCCTTAAGGGGACCAAAGGGAAGGAAATAATATTAACTATGGCAAAAGCCACTAAATTAACTATGGATGAGCTCCTAGAAAAAAACGAGGAGGCATTCAAAAAAGTCAATACAGGTGACACCGTCAAAGGTACGGTTCTCTCTGTTAAAAAACACGAAATACTAATCGATCTAGGCAACCAAGGCGTTGGCCTAGTTCCGCGCCGCGAAGCATCTTTCGCTAAAGGTCTTGAGGTCGGCGAAGAGGTTACTACCTCAGTTATCGATTCCGAGATGAAGGACGGATATGTTCTGTTGTCTCTCAGAAAAGCTGTCAAAGACAAGGGTTGGGACGAAATTAACGCAAAGCTCGAAAGTGGAGAAGTCGTTGAGGTCACCCCATCTGATGCTAATAGAGGTGGTTTACTCGTTGAGTACGAAGGTATTCGCGGTTTCATGCCAGTTTCACAATTATCTGCCGAGCATTATCCTCGTGTGGGGAGCTCTGATAAGGACGAAATCTTACAACGACTCAATTCGCTAGTCGGTAAACCAATGAAAGCGCGCATCCTTGATGCTAATAAGAAGGAAAACAAACTCATTTTCTCTGAGAAAGAAGCTATCAAAGATGGTCTCGCTGAGCGTTTTGCCGAGCTTAAGGTAGGTGATACTGTCAAGGGTGTAGTCACCGGTGTAGTTGATTTTGGCGTTTTCGTCAATGTTGATGGTATTGAGGGGTTAATCCACATCTCTGAGATTTCTTGGGAACGAGTCAACAATCCATCAGATTATGTCAAAGTAGGCGACACTATTGAGGCCAAGATTATCGCTATCGATAAGGAGCGCCTATCTCTCTCGATGAAACAACTCGTAGAGGATCCGTGGCTCTCCGAAGTAGAGAATCTCAAAAAAGGCTCCAAGGTCGAGGGTACTATCACTCGGATTACCCCATTTGGTGCTTTCGTTCAGATTAGTCCAGCGGTAGAAGCATTGGTACATGTTTCGGAGCTTGGTGAAGGCTCTGATGTTGATCCGGAGAAGATTTTCACCTTGAACGAACGCAAGAACTTCAAAGTTCTCGATATCGACAAAGAAGGACGCAAAATCTCGCTCTCGATCACCAAATAAGAAAATAGCCCCAAAAGGGCTATTTTTGTGATATAATTACCGTAAGGAGTTTTTGTGAAGAAAAATAAGAAAGAATTAAAAGCCAGCCCTTGGCTGAAGCTTTATGAGGAGGAAGGTATTCCTGCCCACATTGATTATCCAGATTGTTCCATGGTGGACATGGTAATGCAGTCTGCCGAAAAATGGCCTGACAACACCGCTTATACTTACTACGGACACAAGGTTACTTATAAGAATTTCGTCAAAAAAATCGAAAAAACCGCTCGTGCCCTCAAAAACTACGGTGTCAAAGAAGGTGACAGGGTTACTATTTGCATGCCAAACACTCCAGAGGGAATCACTATGGTTTATGCCGTCAACATGGTCGGCGCCATTTGTAACATGGTCCATCCCCTATCTTCCGAAAAAGAATTGGAATACTACATAAGGGTAGCAGAATCTAAATATGTTCTCGTTATTGATGCTGTTTTCGACAAAATCTACAAATTGCGTGACGTTGCCGGCCTAGAGCGCATCATTGTAGTTCGTCCTAGCGATGGACTAGGTTTTCTCAAGAAAAAACTTTACAACACTCTTCACATCAAGAAAGTACGTCTTCCAGCCAACGACAGTCGCGTTGTTCTCTGGGAAGACTTTATTGCCAACTCTTATTTCTATCAGGGCAACTATCACGAAGAACGTAGTGGTAATGATCCAGCCGTCATCATGTATTCTGGCGGTACCACTGGTGCCCCTAAAGCCACAATGCTTTCCAATCTCAATATCAACGCCGAATCAATCTGCGACGCCACTATGATTCGTCAGATTGTCCCAGGCGCAAGTGTTCTCTCGATTTTACCTATCTTCCACTGTTTTGGGCTTGGTATCTGCATCCATACTCCACTCTGTAAAGGGATGAACTGTATCTTAATCCCAGCTTTCTCACACAAGCAATTTGCCGATATCATTCGAAAAAACGAGCCAAATTTCATCGTTGGTGTACCAACTTTGTTTGAGGCGCTAATAAATACTAAGCTAAGATATGATGACCTCAAATCTGTCACCGCGGTCATTTGCGGTGGTGACGCCCTCAATCAGACTCTACGCGACAAAGTCAACGACTTCCTAAAACACCACGGCTCCGAGGCCAAAATCCGTGTCGGCTATGGTCTTACCGAAGGCTCTGGCGCTGTTTGTCTATCCCCAGAACATACCTTCAAAGACGGCATTATTGGTGTACCATTTCCAGACACCGACTTTAAAATTGTCAAAAACGACACCTTTAAACAACTTCCTGCTGGCGAAGAAGGTGAAATTTGTATTTCTGGCCCACTTGTCATGATGGGATATCTCGGTGATGATGTCGAGACCGCCCAGACTTTGAGGCTTCACGACGACGGTAAAATCTGGCTCCACACTGGCGATATTGGTTATGTCGGAGAGGACGGTTTAGTTTACTTCGCTCAGCGTCTGAAACGCATTATCATCTCAAGTGGCTATAACATCTATCCAACCCATCTTGAATCTATCATCAATTCGCACGAAGCCGTCCTTACTTCCACTGTCATTGGTATTGACCACCACTACAAGGGACAGGTCCCGAAGGCCTTCATCGTCTTAAAACCCGGCTACAAACCAGGCAAACGTTTGGAGCGGGAAATCAGGGAACTACTAGAGCGCAACGTTCCAATCTATGCACTTCCTGCCGCCTATGAATTCCGTGATAAACTTCCTCAGACCAAAGTTGGCAAAGTTGCCTTCCGTGAACTAGAAAAAGAAGAGCAAAACAAGAAATAGCTATTTGTAATAATTTAAACGTACCAACAGTCGCAGTTTAAGTGGTTTTTTCTTCAAAAACTTATTCTTTCGCCAAGCAGGGAAATACTTTTTTAACATTTCGCGCGAACGTCCAAAGCCTGACTTTCCCTCAGTAAACTTCGCAAAATCCTTCGCCGAATCAATTAATAGATTCCAAATAAAGAACCATTCCATCTCATCATGATACAAAGATTCCGCCCCTGCTTTTTCGAATCTCTGGTAAAAACTCTCAAGCACCGGAAAAATATCGAAAATATGCGGATTAAAATTATGTTTATGCAGTACCGATTCATCGTTTTGACAGTAAAAATACAACGGCTCATCGATACTAGCAAACTTATCAGTATAGAGAATCAAAGACGACATCAACTCCATATCTTCATGAATATGTCCTTCCATAAAACTAAACCCATGTTTTTCCCACCACGTGCGCCTGATTATTACTTGCCACGGCCCCATTCCATAGCGAATAAAGCGGCTTTTGTAATTGGGATCATTAGCATCTACTGCTGATAGATAAGAAAGCCGAGCTCCTGCTTCATTAACTCTTTCTGCTCCCATCATCACGAGATCAGCTTTTTTCTCCCTCGCAACATCAAGTAACTTAGCTATCGCGCTTTTATCGATGTAATCATCTGCATCAACAAACCACAAATATTTACCAGTGGCTTTCTTTGTTCCATAGTTTCTCACCGCCGCCGCTCCCCATTTATCGCACTTTAAAGTGCGTACTGTTTTAGGATACTTTTTCTCATATTTGCGGATAATACTAGGAGAGCCATCTGTTGAATTATTATCTATCAGCAAAATTTCACCTTTAATTCGACCTAGCGCCTCAAGTATCGAATCCACACATCTCGCTAGGTATTTTTCTGCATTATAAACCGGAATAATAACTGAAATCTCCATACTTTAATTATACATGATATAATGTATTTATGCTTTGGAAATACCTATTAGTTTTATTGATTTCAATGATTCCTCTGATTGAGCTGCGCGGCGCTATTCCAGTCGCTGTTGGCATGGATCTTGGGCTTCCTGAATGGGCCGTTCTCATCACTGCTATCGTCGGCAATATGATTCCAGTTCCGATTATTTATCTGTTTGCTCGCAAGGTTCTCGAATGGGGCTCGGGGGTAAAATGGAAACCATTTAAAGAGTTTTGCAATTTCTGTCTCAAAAAAGGCGAGAAAGCTGGCAATAAATTGCTCAAGAAAGCCGGGAACTATGGCACTTATTTCGCTCTTTATCTCTTTGTCGCCATCCCAATCCCTGGCACTGGCGCCTGGACCGGTACCCTCGCCGCCAGTATCTTAAAACTAGACTTCAAAAAGACCCTCATCGCCGTATTGGCTGGGGTTCTCACTGCGGGGCTCATCATGCTCGCCGCCTCTTTCGGATTATTTAAAGTCATCTTCGGCTAGCTTTGTTTATGGACCGATCACGAAAAAAGCCCGAAGGGCTTTTGAGTGGCTCCCGGGACTGGACTCGAACCAGCAACCTCGAAGTTAACAGCTTCTTGCTCCACCATTGAGCTACCCGGGACTACCTCCCCATTATAGCATATTTTTTCAAAATGTGGTAAAATTAACAGAATGGAAGAAAAAACAATCCAAATCGCCGGTTCTATTACTGTCGACGAGCTTGCAAATGCGCTCGGTCTTTCTGTTACCGAATTAATTGGAACTTTATTTAAAAACGGGATTGTTGCTACAATCAACCAGAGGTTAGACTATGAAACCGCCCAAATCATCATTGATGAGCTAGGGTTAGAAAACGTTAAATTGGAACGCAAAAATACTTCCACCAAGACCTCTAATTTCCACCGTGAACTCTCTGACAAAGCCGTCACACGCCCACCAGTGGTAGCAGTGATGGGCCACGTCGATCATGGTAAAACCACCTTACTTGATACTTTGCTTCACAAGAAGACTGTAGAGGATGAAGCTGGCGGTATCACTCAACACATCTCCGCTTATCAGTTGAAACATAACGACAGATTGATTACTTTTCTAGATACCCCTGGCCACGAAGCTTTTGCCGCTATTCGTCAACACGGCGCCATGCTTACTGACATCGTCGTTATCGTAGTCGCCGCCGATGATGGCGTTAAGCCGCAAACTGTTGAGGCAATTAATTTTGCCAAGTCTGCCAATGCCAAGATTATCGTTGCTATCAATAAGATAGACCGCGAAGGCGCCGACGTCAACCGTACCATGGCTGACCTTTCTCAGCACGGTCTTCAGCCTGAAGAATGGGGTGGCGACATCGTAATGGTGCCTATTTCCGCCAAAATGAACCAAAACCTTGACCAACTTTTAGATATGATTTTACTCACTGCGGATATCGAGGAATTGAAAGCCGATGTCAATATCCCAGCCGAAGGTCTAGTGATTGAATCACATATGGAAGTTGGCAAAGGTTCAGTAGTTAATGTCCTAGTCACCGGCGGGGAACTAAAAACCGGTAAATTTATCGTCGCCGGCAATACTTATGCCAAAATTCGCACCATGCTAGATTGGCAGGGTAAACCAAAAGGTAAAGCTACTCCATCCACCCCAGTTACTATTACCGGCTTCAAGGAGCTACCAAACTTCGGCGATCGTTTTATCGAGGCCAAAGACGAGAAAACCGCTCGCAAGATGGCACTACTTAATGCTCAAGCAGCGGCTGACGAGTCTGCCTCTGCCAATGTCACCAGTGGCGACTTGCTCCGCATGATGAATGTCGCTGATAACACCAAGACTTTCAATGTCATCATCAAAGGCGATGTACTCGGCTCCGTCACTTCTGTGGTAGATAGCCTGAAAATGATTGATACCAAGGGAGAAATTACTCTCAATATCGTCTCTACCGGTGTCGGTGACATCAACGAAAACGATGTCTACATGGCTGCCGGAGATAACACCGTGGTCTATGGCTTTAATGTTTCCGTTCCGGTCAATATTAACAAAATGGCCGCTCGTGACGGCGTGCCAGTCCGCACTTACAAGGTAATTTACGAACTATTAGATGACGCCAAACACGAGATGGAAAATCTCCTTGATGCTGAAATTGTCGAAGAAGACAAAGGTGAGCTCAAAGTCCTTGGTGTCTTCCGCACCGAAAAGACCTCTATTATCGCTGGTGGGGAAGTTTTAACTGGCGATGTTAAGCCAGGCTATCTCGCTCGCGTCATTCGCAACAAAAAATATCTCGGCGAAGCTGAGGTCACCTCTGTCCAGAAAGAAAAAATGGATGTCAACGTTCTTGTCGCCGGCGAAACAGGTGGCCTTGCCATGAACACCACCTCTAAAATTGACCTCCAAGTGGGCGACCGTCTCAAATTCTTCACTCGCGAATCCAAAAAACGTACACTGTAACTTCATAAAACAAGGATAGAATTATTGTTAAATAGCCATATTGTGTTCTGCCTTGCTACAACGTGCTATAATAAATCACAAGAATACACTAATTCTTAGGAACAAAAAACAATGAAAAGAAGCAATAAAAGAGAATATGTTAGCGATGAGGTTAATAATATGCGTTTGGAAACCGCTACTATTTTCGGTTTTTTCTTTGGTATGTTTGGCATTCATGACTTTGTTGCTAAACGCTATTCCAAAGGATGCATTCATTTAATCCTGTCTATTATCGGTATAATAATGGCTCCATTTTGTATTTTTCTTGCTACTATGGGAAGCGATGCCGGATACTACAATATGAGCATTGAATCACGACTCTTGGCCAATACAATCTTTTATGCACCATTTTTAATTATTGCTGTTTCTTATGTTTGGGCGATGATTGAGAGCATCAACTTTCTCAATGTCGTCAGGCATAGAATTGACACCAGTATGCTTCCTTCGCCTCAAAAAGAAAAGATAAAAAGAAAAAAACTCGATTACATGATAGTGGCCATTGTAGTGGCAACACTCATCATCGTCCCTATTGTCATTGCTTTTCTGGCCAGTACGATCTCAGTATTAAATCGATAATCTTTAACTAAACGACCGCCTCAAATTCTTCACTCGCGAATCTCATAAAAAAGCTTGTAAAATCCATTTCGTTTATGCTATAATCAAAATATATGGCAGAAATAAGACGAGAAAAACTCAAGAAAACACTCCTCCTAATATTCGGAGCATTGTTGGCTATCGTAACAATCGTCGTGTTAATCACTACCATCATCGGAGCTAAGAATGGTAGAATTTCCCGCGAAGATTATTTGGCTCACTATTTTTATATTGGAATTATCATTTTCTTTTCGTTGCCACCATTCGTATTGTATTTTACTGAACGGCACGTTAAAAAATCCTTAGTTGGCCCCATGGCCAATCAGGCGCGCTCACCATCTTATTTTATCACCGGTCTTATCATAACCATTTTTGCTTTTCTACTTTCCCAGATTGTTCGGCTCCTGATTTTCCCATGCGAAGGGATGTGTGTTCGCGGTTTCGCTAGAAATTTCTATCTCCTTCCGATTGTAGCTATTGGTATCGCCTTTACGATATCTGGCGCCATGACACTCTTTAGTAAAAAACACCCCGACAACGATAAGCTCAACGTCACACTTTGGATTATCTACTTCGTTGTTTTGTTTGTTGAAGATATTACCTTCCTGTTCGATGTATTATTATAACTATAAGGAGAAAAAATGGAATTTAACGAACAATTTTTGCAAGAGATGGGTCTTTCGAGTATGCCGGAAGAGCAAAAAAAGAAATTCCTAGCCTACATTCAGGAAGAACTTGAAATACGTATCGGCGAGCGCATCGCCAAGGGGTTAACCGAGGCACAACTTAACGAATTTGACATGATTACAGATCAAAACGAAGCCACCAAATGGCTTGAGAAAAATCGTCCTGATTTTCGTGAAATCGTTACCCGTACTATCGAAGAAATGAAACAAGAAATCCGCGACAATCGCAATAGACTAGTATAAAAACTACTTTTTATAGCCATTAATAAAGCTTTTCGCATCCATTGGTTTTTTGCCCTCTGGCTGCAATCTATCAATCACCACTACACCGCCGTCAGCACAGGGGATTGAAAGTAATGCGGTCTCACCCGGCTTTAGTATATGCGCCTCTAGAATGATGCAATTTATGCCGTAAAACGCATATTTTGGTTTTGGATACCCCTGATAAGCCACAATTTTCCTAAAAGTCACCTCCGCCGTATCTGTTTCAGGTGTAAGCAGCGACATCGATTTGTCTAATTTACCACAATAAGTCGTCTTAGAATCATCTTGTAAAACCGGCTCTGACAAATTCATCAAATTCTGGCATATCCAATCCGCCCCTGTTTCCGCTAATGCTTTGTAAATATCATCTTTACAAAGTGGCAAATCAGAAAGTGTAGTCTGGTAGTAAATCGGGCCCGCATCCATCGCTTTTACCAGCTTCATTACAGACACGGAAAACTCCGTATCACCATTTAAAATTGCTGACTCAATTGGTGACGCACCCCTATACAAAGGCAAAAGGGAAGGATGGATATTTAAAATCCCCTCTGGCTCAAATAACTCTAATACTTTTTCCGGAATCATCACCCCAAACGAAGCTAGAATCCCATGCGCCCCTGGCATCTCTTTTTTAATCCGGCAAACCTCCTCTAAGTCCCCCCGAGACCGAGCATGAAAAATCACCTCACAGTCCCTTTTAATCACCTCTAGTGCATAATCGGCCAGAGGTCCATTTCCAAAAAAAATCACCTCACTAGCCATGGGCTATTCCTCACCCCAAAGTTCATCATTATCAGCGATTTCTTTGTCGTAATCTACTGCCTCAAGATCACCCTTATCATTCATCCTATAAAATGCATCTTTTACCCCCTTAATATGGTCAATAAACAAAACTCCGTCTAGGTGGTCAATTTCATGAAGCAAAGTCCTCGCAAGCTCATCTGTCGCTTTGATTCGTACCTCTGTACCGTCTTCCAGTTTTGCCTTCACGCGTACCTTCGTAGCTCGTGGCACCATTCCATACACCGATGGCACCGATAAACACCCCTCATAATCCTTCTTAATCTTGCCTTCAGCTCTAATCACCTCTGGATTAATCAAGGCCGTAAAGGTAGCCTTCTTCTTATCAGACATATCATCTCGGATGATAATAATTCGCTTGTTTATCCCCATCTGAGGCGCCGCCATTGCCGCCGAAAGCTCATAAGGGTGCTCTTTTTCCCAATCAAGGGATAGTTTCCGCATATCAGAAATAATCCCAAGAATCTCATCGTCAATCTCGCGGACTTTCTCTGATTTCTCCCTTAGGCGCGCATCTGGCGTCGTAATTATTTTCATAAGCCTATTATACCACGATTACCTCTGTTGAGTCAAGGTCGTAGTCCTTCAGCGCTACACTCTTGATTGCCGGATCCTCATAGGTGCTATAGTAGTAAGTTCGCGTAGCCGTAGAATACCCACCAGTATAAACTGTTTTTTCAAATTGTCCGTCAGCCATCGCGGCTGCGCCATCAATCATTGCCACCCCAGTTAAAGTATGAAATAGTCGTGATACATTTGAAGCTTCGTCCGCCTGTACCGGGTAATGCGTATTAAGATAAGCTACCCTCACAAACCGTGACGGGGAATAATAATCACCTGGCAAACCTCGCATCAACGACCCCGAGCCAAACGCTGTAAACTTCGCTTCGCGCCATTTAACTTCTTTTGGCATCTGTGGGAACAAGTTCATGTAGTTTCGCATGTTTTCCTTATGCCAAGCGTACCCTGGTTGATTGGTCAAAACATCCACGTCATTCTTGAAGATTTCCATCCCAGCCGCAGTATATTCCACCACAATCGATCGCTTTGCATCCCCAATAATCCAGTGTAGCTCCGATACCGGATACTGATCATTAATCGGTTTTGCCACTATTACAACGTCAGATAGCGCCTTCTCGACCTCATCCACCGAAGTAAAATTTAGTGCCACCCACAAAGGAAATTCATAAGCCGCCACATTAGTCTTACCATCAATTGCTTCGGGGGCATAGGCAGCATAACCAGGGAAGTTTAACCCCGCTACTGCGAGTCCATGTTCATTAGCGCAGTCAAAATAAAGCGGCATATTCTCGGCTACAATCCCCATCCCAATAATCGCTGGCGAATTTGCCATTTCGCCTAGAAATGCTGATTTATATTTATAGCCACGCGGCGTCACTACTACTTTTTGCCCATAACCAGTACTCCAGTCCAAATTCCGCCCAAAATACATATTGCCATTCGCATCACTAAATCTCACCCCAGTACACATCTTTGCCTCCTAATTAATTCTTAAGCTTATTCTACTATAGCAAACCTGGCGGGTCAAGCGTAACCTTAAAATTCGGGTCAAGCCCAGATAAAGCCTCCAGTAAAACCTTTCGCGTTCTTGCTCGCACAATAATTTGCCAAGTATAACCTCTATTAGTTCGTTCATGAAATGCTGGTTGAGGCGGGGAAACGATTAGTCGCGTGTCAGCGGACAGTTTTTTAACCAACTCCCGCACTTTCCGGAGTACCACCGCCTCTGTTTTCATGGTGATTTCGAGCTTCGCTACGAATCTAAATGGCGGAAACCCAGCACGCTGCCGTTTGGAAATCATATACTCATAAAACCCCAGATAGTCTTCCTGCATGGCAAAGAGTAGCACCGGGTGCTCTGGTTGATATGTTTGGATAAACACTTCTGCCGTATCAATATGACCTCGGCCCACCCTTCCAATTACCTGCGTCAGAAGCTGAAAAGTTCGCTCCTCCGCCATATAATCAGGAAGCGACAAACCCGCATCCGCTTGCACTACCCCTACAGTAGCGAGCTTCGGTAAATCCAATCCCTTTGCCAAAGTCTGTGTCCCCACTAGAATATCAACCTCGCCATCCCTCACCTCTGAATAGACTGCATCTAACCCCTCACCTTTTTTGTTATCTGCATCGAAACGTCGTACCCGAGCCTTGGGGAAGAGCCGCTTCAATTCATTCTCTAGAAGTTTCGTCCCAAATCCCTTGTGAAGTAGTCCCGGCGCCCCACATTTTGGACATCCCGCCGGTACTTTCTCCGAAAAACCGCATGTATGACACTGTAATACATAGTCATCTGCGTGAAGTGTCAGAGGCAAATAACAATTCGGGCACAAAATCTCCTCGCCACAATTATCGCAAATCGTTAGTGGCGCTGAGCCCCGTCGGTTATGAAAAATCAAAGTTTGCCTCCCATTCTCCAGATTATCAGCAATTGCCTTCAAGAGGGAATTACTAAAATACCGATTGCGCGAAAACTCACCCCTGTCTTTTAAATCAATCATTTTGATCTCGGGTTTCATTGCAGATGATAACGCCTTTTCTTTCAATGCCACTACCGTCTTGCGCATCGAGGCAATATAGTAATCTTCCACTGTCGGAGTAGCCGACCCCAAGATCAACGGACAGTCTACCTCTTGAGCCATAAAACTCGCCACCCGAATTGCCGAATACTTCGGCGCGTTCTCTTGGTGATAAGTACTCTCGTGTTCCTCATCGATAATAATTAAACCTAGTTTCGCTACGGGTGCAAAAAGAGCAGAACGCGGCCCAATCACAACTAGAGGCTCCTCGGATTCAAGGATACCTTCAAAAATCAAATGTCTCTCCGCTTCGGTTTGCTGAGAATGTATCACCACTACACGATCACCAAACACCTCCTTAAACACCTGTACCAATTGCCCCGTAAGAGCGATTTCTGGCACCAAAAGCATAACTGCTTTTTGCTCTGAAAGGGCCATAGCAGCCATTTTAAGGTAGATGTTTGTTTTACCACTACCAGTAACACCATAAAGCAGTTTCGTGGCTCCTGGAGCCTTTAAAAGGCCTTCTAGGGCACTTTTTTGGGGGGCATTAAGCGGAATATTGGCCGGAAGACGACAAGGACATTCTAACGAAGGGGCATTTCGGAGCGCGGCAGCGCGAGAATTAGCGCGCGAGCCCCGTAGCGACGGGCGCGAGCGACGCGGCCCCGAGTAGAATGTCTTGTCGTCTATCATACCGAACATTTGTTCGGTTTTACGCCTCCGCCTCTGTTTCTCAACCCCTCTAGGCAACACCAAAGAGACAGCTTGCCCCGACGGCACCATATAGTAATCATGTATGAACTTTACAGTTTTTAATAAATGTTTCGGCAGCGGCTTTGAATACAAAACTTTCAAAATCGATTTAGTCTTAAAATCCGGTTGCGCAACTTTTTTAACGACCACACCCGGCACTACGCGCCGCCCAATCGGCACTTGAACAATTTGCCCCAGCAAAAGGGAATCATCAAAAGAATAGGTCAACTCCTCCACCCTCCCCTCCGGTATCACCTCATAAAAAAACATATTTTAATTATACACTATTTGTGTTACAATCAAATTGCGGAACTTACAATTCATTTTTAAAATTTGGATGAGCAATGAATGCGGCTATTTACGCAATTTGCTTATCCAAGTGAATTGTAAGTTTCGCGACTAAGTAAATAGTCGCATTTTTAGTGAGGTGCGGCAAAGGAGGAAAATGAGCAATAACGAACAACTAAAGGGTGGAGAACAAAATCAAGAGCCAACTGAAGCCGAAGAAATCTTAGGCTCCATGGAAGGTAAATTCGATAAAACACAGGCAGAGAGTGAACGTAAAAAGGTAGAAAAGAAAAAACAAAAAGAAGCTGACCCATGGGATTTAGCAGGATATTCTGATTTTGATCTCCTAGAAACAGAAGACTATTATCGACGGAACCTCGACGAAATATATGAAGGGACCGCGCGTGGTATGGAGAACCATTTAAATCGGTCCATGTACGAGAGGGAGTTAAAAGATATTCAAAAAGAAAAAGAACGTCGCGGGACAAACCGACCGGAATATATAGAAGCCGAAGAAATATTACGCGATACAAAAGATGTTAAAAAAGCAATATGGAACACTGAAGAAACGCTAGGAGATTATTTTGAAAACACTTGTAAGCAACGATTAGCTGATGGTGTGGGATCAATATACGATAGCATTAATAGTACGGATGATATGAGCTCCGCATTGTTTGCGGCTCATTGGAAAAAAACCGAACACCCAGATGTTATGCCTGGTTGCCAAGCATATGTTACCAAAGATATTAAAGGTGGGCACCTAGGCCTATTAAGAATTGCCGATTTACCAGACGACGCAGCAATAATAGCTTCCGATCCAAAGGGAACCGGTAAAGTTTCAATGACGGTATCAGGAGAAAAAGGTCCAGAAGTGGAAGATACTTGGTTAATTGTTGGCAAAGAGGATGGTGTTGACGTTGTATTCACTTTTCATCCTGGCGAGCCGGTCCGCCCATCCGTAGTAGAAGTCAAAGACTGCCCAGATGGCACTAAACTAACCAAAGAGCAAGCTCTAAATCTAGGTTTTGATCTAGCCAAGATTGTCTAAATGCTTTATCTTGACGGACCCTGCCACTATCTGCTAAAATAGTGACAGGGAGCAAGCCCTAGAAACTTGCTTAGGTTTGGATTACCCTTCGTCTTCAACGACGAGGGTAACCTTTTTTGTTTTCGGCTTGCGTTTTAATCTAAAATAGAAATAACATTCTACTTCCATAACGCACCTCCTTTCTGTTTGTTTTCACACCCATTGGGAGGATGGTAACCGAGATTTATCTAGAACATCAACGGGGTAAATCCCCCCATTATGGAGCGGATCCACCGCACCTAAAATGCTAGTAATCCGCTCCTCTGGAAGGGGAATCTAATGCTCCTCGTAAACTCAAAGTCCGCCCAAACCTAACCCCTTTCTAGCATGGTAAAAAGCAATGTCAACCCCTGATATCATCCAATTCTAGTGGGTGGTTGTAATCTGTTGACGTCTATGTTACAATCCCCCCACCCCCAGCAAGCAACTTTATTGAACATAAATTGTTGTATTTTTTACATATTCATGTATAATAGATTAAGTTATGCGAGGTAATATGTTAGAAATCTTTGTCACTTCACGCGTCCGGCGTAAAATCCTGGTTGTTTTTGCTAAATACCCAGACTTTAAAACCCATGTCCGCGGGCTTGCCAAACTGATTAAGGAAGACCCCGGCAACATCCAAAGGGAATTAGAACGTATGGCGAACGGCGGATTCCTTACCGTCACCAAAAAAGGCAAGACCAAAATCTACCAAACCAACAAAAGCTACCCCATTCTAAAGGAACTTCAGTCTATTGTTATCAAGAGTCAAAAGGGCAATAAGCCCAACAAAATGATCGGCTAAAATGAATAAATTATTTGTGCGTCTTCTAAAGTCTCGCGGTCTCACCCCTGAATTTTTGCACCCCAAATACGAACAAACCATTGACCCATTTATCCTCCCTGGGATGAAGGAGGCGACAGATCGCATAGAAAAAGCCATCAAAAACCAAGAAAAAATCCTCATATATGGTGATTACGATGTGGATGGCGTTACCGCAAGTACCGTGATGGAGCAAGCACTCCATCTCGCCGGTGTGAACCCGAAAAATACTACCATCATGCTCCCTGACCGCTTTGCCGATGGTTACGGCATGAGTCCAAAACTGATCGAAAAAGCCAAAAAAGAAGACATAACGCTCGTTATTACCGTTGATTGCGGTTCCGGCAACCGCGATATTATCGAGGAATTAAACACCTTAAGCATCGATACTATCGTTACCGATCATCACGAAACTCCCGAAATACTCCCCGATGCAATCGCTATAATTAACCCAAAACGCAAAGACCAACCGACTGAACCTCTCTATAACCTTGCCGGTGTCGGTGTGGCTTTTAAGCTTACGCAAGCTCTAGTAAAGCAGAATCTTATCAAAAACGGTCAGGAAAAATGGCTCCTTGACCTCGTTCTACTGGGTACCATCTGCGATAACATGACTATGATAAACGAAAACCGTACCCTTTGTTATTATGGTCTCAAAGTTCTCGAAAAAACTCGCCGTCCAGGCCTCAGAGAACTAATGTCAAGAGCCCGAGTAAAAAATTTAACTTCCGACTCTATTGGCTTTCAAATTGGCCCCCGCCTTAATGCCGCCGGACGTCTTGAATCCGCCGAAATATCCTTGAACCTCCTCCGTACTAAATCTCCTACCGAAGCTGCCGCTATCGCCGAAAAGCTCGAAGAATTAAACCAAAAACGCAAAACCGAGCAACAATCTGCTACTAAAGAAATCAAAAATCGTGGCATCAAAGACAACCCTGTCATCATCGAAACCGGTCATTGGCACGAGGGGATTTTAGGTATCGTGGCCGGCCGTTTAGTCGAAGATTATCATAAACCCGCCTTCGTTTTAACAGAGGTAGAAAACGGTATTTTCAAAGGCTCCGCTCGTAGTTTTGGCGATTTTAACCTCGCCGAGGCTTTGACTAAGGTCAAAGACACCATCATCAAAGGCGGTGGTCACGCTGGTGCCGCCGGAATTAGTGTTGAACAAAAAAATCTCTACGAGTTCCGTGAAAAAATCAATGATTATTATAGGAGCCTTAAGCTAATCAACCAAGAGGACTATCTCAAAACCCATGCCGATCTCGAACTAGAAGATTTCTCCGATCTTACGCTTGAGTTTCTTAACGACCTAAAATCCCTCGAACCCTTTGGCGCAGGGAACGAAGAGCCTATTTTTAAGCTAAAAAACGTCCAAATTGATAACGTCACTCGTATGGGTGCCGATCGCAACCATTTAAGACTAGATCTCAGGGATAAAACCGGCAAATACCTCAAACTCGTCGCATTCTACGCCCCCGAAAAATGGCTAAATCTCGATCCTACCGACCCCATGGTAAGAATCGAACCCCTAATAACTCTCACCGAAAACGAATTTAATGGCGTCAAATCCGTCGAAGCTCGACTTCTTGACCTGAATATGGTATAATATAGCCATGAGAAAAGTTATCACTAAATGCAAGCTAAAAAACAAGGATGAGTTTAAGAAGAAACTCACTGATATTGATTTTAAATTTTCTGATACTTACTGGCAACACGATCGCGTTTATGTACCGAGAAACTACAAACCTCATGCTAACTATCCGCGTCTTATCATGCGCACCGAGATGAAAGCGGTCGACAAACCCGCTAAGTACAGTTTTATCTTAAAACGTCATATTGAGGATTCTGGTGTTGACGTCGCCGAAGAAACCGTTATCAAAGATTATGAAAAAGTGGTTAATATTATTCTTCAACTCGGCTTTAAACCCATCGCAGAAGTTTCTCGCCGTCGCGAACACCTCAAAATGGGAGAGGGGAACTACATCTTCATTGATAAAATCGAAAACAAACCTGGCTACTATGCCAAAATCGAATCTGAACTCGCTCCTGGCGACTCCATCGTCGAAGCCAAAGCCGACCTCGAGAAAACCTTCACAACTCTCGGTGAGTCTAATTTCGTCGACAATGCATATTTTGAGATTTAGCCCCTTGGCGGCTCACCATCTGGCTCGCCGAGTAGTTTCTTAGACTTAATCTCGTATCTTTTTCCATTTACTGGCGAGATATAATAATCCTCATTCAGGAGATTCACAAACATCGTAAGATCCTTGTCATCCATAATGATAATCGAACCATCATCGTCTGTCATTAATTCCAGCTGCATCTCGTCCGCATAATCCAGTAGCTTATCCTGAGGCATCTCCTCGGCGATATCCATCGCTTGCACCTTTTTTAGAATCGGCTTCTTGTCGGCCAGCAAAGTATCAAGTGTCAATCCTTCTGCGAACGACAATTTATATTTTTCAGTGAGTTCCTTTGCCTTAGCCTCTGCAATCACCTGCGATTTATAATCGTACTGGAATAGATTCTCAAACTTCGCTTGATTGAACACAATAATTACACCATCCACAATCGCAACTTGATTGTCATCTGGCATTTTGAGTGCTACCTCCGCTGAGAACGGCTCAAACGATTCGCCATTAATCTCCCATGACGAAGCTCCCTTGAGCGCTGAAGAAGCCGGCAGGAGTTTTGCAATGTAAAAAGTCTTCATCCCATCTTCACCTGGGTAGGTAAATTTCGCAATAATACCTTTTACTTTCTTAAAATCATATTCATTTTCTGAGAAATAATCGATGTCCTTGTACTCATTTTCAATCAAGTGAACCAAAGTCTCCGCTCGTCCAACTTTCGAAAGAGTCGTCTTATAAATCACTTTCTCCTCGCCGTCAGCTCGTTCGTATTCGCGGCATTCCAACCCCTTATCAGCCTCTTTAATGATATAGGACACCGCTTCATTCATAAACATCGCCTTTACCGCGCCGGTCAACTTGTCCGAATACTTTATTTTAAACGGCGTATAATTCTTATTAAACAAAAACAATTCTGCCGATACATTATTCTTTACTTCGTCAATTTCGTTCGCCCACAAGAACACGTCAAAATCTGTTTTTTCCATATTTACCTCACTTATTTTTGACCATTATAACATAAAACCAAGAAAAACCGGTCAATTAATGACCGGCAGAATAGGGAATAGCTAGAACGAAAAATAGGTTAAATTAAATTATTAACTTCTTTCATCAACTCATCAACAGATTTTATCATCATTTCCTCCTCCCAGGGGTCTCTTAATCTTTCCTGGGCTTTTGCAGCTATATCCTCCAGGTTCTTTTTGGTAATGTTTAATCTTTTGGATTTTTCATCTGCTGAAATCTTGTTTTCTGAAATCTTTGATTCCAGAGATTCGAGCGCCCGTTTCTCGTTTTCAAACTTTCCCCAAAGAATTTCAAAGGTACGACTGGTTGCCATTTTTTCACCCTCCTTTGTTTCAACCAATAACGTATCTGTTATTTATATCATATAATAAACAAAAAATCAAGAAAAAGCCGGCAAGCATTGCCGGCCATAGCATTAAGCAGGAATTAAGCATATATCCGAGGATACACATAATCCTCAAAACTTGCCGCCGGATCACACTCGAACAGACACGCGTCTGCAAAAGCCTCCTCAACCCTAAGAAGCAAAGGGATTATTGTGGCCTGTATCTTGCGGCGATCATGCTCATTGATAAGCTCAGAGCTGTCATCCAGCAAACGATCAAGCTCATTTACCAGCTCATTCAGCCTGTCTGATCCGGCGTATTGCGCCAGAGTAGAGTCCTTGCTTAAGGCTCCCTCAACCAGGGAATAATAACTCCTTTTTAACTTTTCGTAGCGATCCCAAATTCCTGCACATGTGCTATTTGCCATTTTTACACCTTCCTTTCTGCTAGAGAAAAACAGCATCTATAACCTTATTATACCACAAAACATAAGAAAAATCAACCCAACCGTATTATCTCAGAACCTTTGCAACATAAAATGATAGCCTCTTGCCATCAAAAAAGGTAGGCTCTATACTTATATCAATATCACTTAATAAAGAAAGGGCCTACCTATGTCATATTGTACAGGTAAACACATAGAAAAATC
>JAFWCN010000002.1 GCA_017536895.1 Candidatus Saccharimonadota bacterium
CACTATGACTATAGTAAACTCTCGCATTAACTTTGATGCTACGACTAATGGTGGTACCCTTAGCGGTACTAGCCCAGTCTATGTCTACTATGGTGGCACCGCTACCTACTCCAGCAGAACTGGTACTACAGCAAGAGCCATCCCTACTGCAACTCCACCAGCTGATAAAGTCTTTGATGGTTGGTACACAGCTGCCAGTGGCGGGAGTAAAGTTATTAATGCTGACGGTACCTTAACCGGTGTAGCTGTAGCAAGCTGGACTAATGCTTCAAAACAATTCGTCAAGACTGGCACTTCCAACTCCGCCACCGCTGCCGCTAACCAGCTTTATGCGCAGTATATTGATCCGCCTTGTGCACCTACTAATAGCCTTTATTGCAAAGTGGCTAATCAGAGCAAAGGCCTCCAAACTCTCGCACAGCTTCGTACCGCTATTACAACTAGCAATTCTGGTGTCTATGAATACAACAGTTCCGTATTCGGCACTTCGTCAGACGCTGCTAACACAAGCAAAATCTACTACTACCGTGGCATTCTAGACGACACAACAGGTTCCTATGGTAGTGATGGCGATAATGCAAAGTATCCTAACACTGTTGTCCTCTCATCCGCATCTAGCAAATCTGGTCTCAAAACCACAGACACCTGCTGGCGCATCGTCAGAACCACTGGCTCAGGTGGCGTAAAGATGATCTACCAAGGCAAATGGACTGGCTCTACTTGTGCCAACGCAACCACTGCCGCCCAAGTCGCTACTTCAGCTTTCAACGGTACTTCTTCTACCTACGAGCAAATCGTCCGCGCCGGCTACACTCATAACTCTACCTATGCCGTTAATACTTCCAAGTCTGGCACTATCGCTCAAATCTTTGGTACTAATTCTAACCCAGCAGCTAACAATACTCGTTCCACTATCAAAACGTATATTGAAGACACTTGGTATGCTAACAATATGACTAACTACACCTCTAAACTAGAGGCTAGCGCCGGATACTGTAATGACCGTACTATGAATACGCCCACTGACTGGACTACTCCACTTGTCCAAACTTCCACCATTGCCTCTACCTACGGCACTTCAGGCCAACAAGTTTACTACTTCGGCGCATATCCACGAAACAAAAGTACCGCCCAAGCCCCATCCCTCACCTGTGGTAATAAATATAGCCAAATAGATCGTAGCACTGTAGACCTTTATCGTTATGTAGCAGGAAGCGCTGGAGTATCCAATCAACTTAAATACCCAGCTGCTCTTCTTACTGCTGATGAAGTTGCTTTTGCTGGTTCAGGTTATTCTTCATCCACTACTCCTTTTCATGCCAAATCCTTTCTGCGTTCCGCTTCTGCCTTTTGGTTGCTGTCCCCTAGCCACCGCTACTCGAACGGCCGTGAGTTTGGCTTCGTCCTGTACTCGGGCGGCATTCTCGACACATTCAGCGTCGACTCCGCGTACGGGGTGCGTCCCGCCATTTCCCTTAAAGCCGGAACTACCACCATCAGCGGCACAGGAACCGCAGCAGATCCATGGATAGTGAATCCATAGCCCCAAATCATGCTATAATATACGGCATGAACAAGCAAGAAACCTACGATTATCTCAAAAAACACAATATCAAATTCGAAACCACCGAGCACGAAGCGGTTTTTAATATGGACGAACTCGGCCGTGTCGACGTTCCCTATCCTGGTCGCGACGCCAAGAATCTTTTCGTTCGCGACGATAAAAAGCAAAATTACTACATGATTACGGTAAAAGGCGCCAAACGCGTAGATCTCAAACAATTCAAAAAAGACCACGGCACCAGGCACCTAAGTTTCGCCTCCGCTGATGACTTGCAAAACATTTTGAAACTGATTCCAGGCGCTGTTACGCCACTCGGTCTTTTAAACACTGATGATAAAAACATCGCCTTTTTCCTCGACGAAGATTTCGAAAAAGACGGTGGTATTATCGGTGTTCACCCCTGCGACAACACCGCCACCGTCTGGCTTCAAACCAAGGACCTAGTAAAGCTCATTAAAGACCACGGCAACCCTGTCACAACTTTTAAGATTTAAAAATAGCCCCATGGGGCTATTTTTTATTCTAGCACTGCCTTTATTCGCCGCACTCCCGCCGAGGACGATTCTTCTTTTTTGATCTTGAACTTACCTAGTACGCCAGTATGCTCCACATGTGGCCCACCACATACTTCGCGCGATACCGGTTTATCAAAATCGCCAATCGTATAAACTTTCAACACATCCGGATATTTATCCCAGAATTCACCGTGAGCCTTCAACGTATCCCGCGCATATTCTTTATCATACTCATCAAACACTACAGGGAGATCCGCCTCAATCCATTCATTCACCTGCTTTTCGACCGCAGTTTTTTCTTCATCAGTTAACTTATGGTCGCAGTTAAAGTCAAAACGTACTCGCTCTGAAGTAATATTCGAGCCTTTCTGGCAAGTTCCAGGATCAACAATCTTCTGTAAAGCCGCAAGTAACAAGTGACAAGAAGTGTGATATTTTACAGTTTGTTCGCCGTGATCTTCAAGACCGCCCTTGAACATGCCTTTCGAAGCTGTTTGTGAACGCTCGCGTTGCTCAGTCAACGCCGCCTCAAATTCCTTCACGTAATCCTTCGACAATTCAATTCCCTGTCGATAACATTCTTCGACAGATAATTCCATCGGAAAACCGTAAGTATCCTGGAGCTTAAAGAGATCTTTACCATCCAGCATCTTATTATTCTTGGAAAGCTTATTCAGCTCGCGAATTCCACGATTCAAAGTTTTCCGGAAAGCATTTTCCTCGCGTAGCATTACTTCAAGCGCACTTTCGCGATGTGTCAAAATCGAATCTGGCAAATCCTTGTAATTATCTGCCACAATTGGCACAATCTCAGCCAAGAAATTCGACGAAATCCCAAGGTCCAAAGCTCGCAAGATAGCACGGCGAAGTAATCGCCTCATCGCATAACCCTGTGCCTTATTAGATGGCACCAAACCCTGTGCGGCAAGTAGATAGGCGCCTCGAATATGGTCCGCAATCACCCGCATTTCATCAGTATTGTTATCATAGGATTTTCCCGAAATCTCTTCCAAATGCTCAATAATCGGTTTCATCAAAGAAATCTTAAACACGTCAAATGAGCCAATCGCGGCCGCCGCAATTCGCTCCAAGCCTCCACCAAAGTCCACGTTTTTCTTCTCAAGTGGCTCAAACGAACCATCTTCAAGCCGTCTATATTGCATAAAGACTGAGTTCCCGATTTCCATAAACCGCGCCCCATCCGAAGCTGGGTGCGACTTACCATACTTCTCGACATCTTGTTTATCTTCACCAAAATCATAAAACACCTCGGAGTCCGGACCACATGGATCGCCGATCGGCGTAGATTCACAGCCACCCCCGCGTGACCACCAGTTTTCGTGGTCGTCATAGAAGAAAATCCTCTCACCTGGCTTGATTCCACGCTTGTCGCCCTCGGCCGCCGTACCAATTTCCGCAACCTTTGCCTCGATTCCAGCCTCCTTGAATACTTTTTGCCAAATCTCTGCCGCTTCCTCATCCTTCGGGATACCATATTTTTCATTTCCGATGAAACAAGTCACATAGATTTTCTCCGGGTCTAACCCAACAATTTCCGTCAAAAACTTAAAGAAATTCCGAATCTGCTCTTCCTTAAAATAATCACCTAGCGACCAATTGCCCAACATCTCAAACACTGTCGTATGCCGTGGGTCGCCAACATCTTCAATGTCTTGCATCCGCATTGAAGGTTGCGAATCGCAAAGCCTCGTCCCATCCGGGTGGTCCTTGCCTAGTAGATATGGCAAAAGTGGTTGCATTCCCGAACCAGTAAATAGCGTCGTCGGGTCACCTTCTAGAACCAGCGGTGCCGGCTGAATCACTTTATGCCCATTTTTAACTTGAAACTCTAAGAATTTTTTTCTAATCTCGTTTGTATCCATTTGTTAATTATACCATACTTGACGACCTCGCGCCAACGTGCTATGATAATCATAAGTATTATAAAGGAATTATTTTATGGCACAAGCAAAAAAGAAAACCGCAACCAAAACCGCTAAGAAAACCACCGCAAAGCCCGGTGCTCGCAAGAAGGCGTCGACTCGCACCGCGAAAGCCAAAGGCATCAGCAACAAAGAACGCATGCATGTCTATATCGTCACTATCATGAGCATGATTGCTGTTATCTTGCTCTGTGCCGATGTCGCGATGATGTTGGTCTAAGCGATTACCCCGCCACCCAGGCAAATCTCACCATCATATAACACCGCGCTCTGCCCCGAAGCAGGGCGCTTTACTTCGTGCTCAAATCTCAGTGTATTTCCATCAAGAATTGTTGGAATCAATGGTGCACGGTGACGCAAACGAACTGATATATCAAAAGGACTTTTACTTCGGTTCGGGGCATTTCGGAGCGCGGCAGCGCGAGAATTAGCGCCGGCCGCCCGTGGCGACGGGCCGGCCGGACGCGGCCCCGAACGAAGCAAAAGTTCTTTCAATTTTAGTTCTTTTGTCCACAGTTCTTCATTATTCAAATTCTTTGACACATATACGATGTTTTTGGCAATATCCTTCTTGACAACGTAATACGGTACTTCGGCGGCGATGTATAAACCGTGTCTTTGCCCAATCGTATAGAACACCGCACCTTCGTGGTAACCTAATACTTTTTCAGTCTCAATTTCTCGTATTTCACCAGGCTCTGCCTCAACATATTTTTTCAAAAAATCCTTCATTCCTACTTCACCCACAAAACACACTCCCATCGATTCCTTCTTATAGGCATTATGTAATCCATGCTCTTCTGCCATCTTTTTCACCTCAGGCTTCATCATCTCACCAATCGGAAACAAGGTGTGTCGTAATGCTTCCTCCGAAATTCGATACAGGAAATACGTTTGGTCTTTATTCTCATCGACCGCCCGCATTAGGCAAGCTGAGGACGATTCGGAACATACTTCTCGACGCGGCGCCGAGCGAGAATTATCTTCCACTAATATTCGCGCGTAGTGCCCGGTGGCAATAAAATCAGCCCCTTCCTCCATTGCTTTTTCGTAAAACAATTTGAATTTTATCTCTTGGTTACACATAATGTCCGGATTCGGTGTATTCCCTTTGCGAAACTCCTCAAGCATATATTCGACTACTTTTTCGCGGTACGAATCTTCAAAATCCCACACCTTAAAATCAATCCCCAGCTTCACTGCCACCCGCTTCGCATCAGCAAGGTCCTCCGCCCACGGGCACTTCATTCCCGGTAAATCCTCCGACCAATTCTTCATATACACCCCCACCACGTTGTATCCCTGCTCCTTCAGAATCAACGCCGACACCGACGAATCCACTCCCCCACTCATCCCTACATATACTGTTTTAGCCATTAATTCGAGCCCTTTCCCTCATCGTCAACTCATTAATAATCTTTGCAGCCTCATGGATTTGCGTTTCATCGTTAGTCTCGCCAAAAGTAATCCTAAGTGAACCAGCAATCTGTGCGTCATCGAGCCCAATCGCTTTCAGAACATGCGACTTTTCGCCCTTTGAGGCCGCACAGGCTGCCCCAGTCGCCACGTATACACCTTTTTCCTCCAACGCAAAAATCAATCTTTCTGCATCAAGTCCCTGGAAACTCACCACCACAAAATTATCCAAAGAATGTTTTTTATTAATTAGTTCATAATTCTTGAGCTCTGCCAGCAAAATCTTTCGCCAATTAGTGTATTTTTTGCGATTACCGTTTAGATGTTTCTTAGCAAGTTCCATTGCCTTTGCAAAACCAATCACACCAGGCACGTTTTCCGTACCGGATCTTAAACCTCGTTCTTGACCACCGCCCACAGTTAATGGCGACAATGAAGCATCATGCGACACATATAGAGCGCCTACACCTTTCGGTCCATACACCTTCGCCGCGTTCAGCGTCAAAAGATCAACTCCTAGTCGCGCCACATTAATATCTAATAAATTTAGAGCTTGTGAAGCATCAGAATGCAGTAGCAGTTGCGTCTTAATACCTCGTTTCATCCGGTCAATTTTCACTTCACGAATTATTGCGGCAATTTCGGCAAGTGGCTGAATAGTTCCGAGTTCATTATTCGCAAGCGATACCGAAATCATCTGCACCCCATCTGTGATTTTATTCTTCAAATCCTCAAGGTCAATCACCCCATTCGGCAGCACCTTGATAGCTTGTCCGTCATACTGCTCAGCCACTCGCCGTACCGAAACATGTTCCGTTTCCAGATAGAGAACTCCGTCAGTAATAGCTGTAAACGCCAAATTATTCGCTTCGGTAGCGCCAGCAGTAATAACAAGATCAGATGCTTTCGCTCCAACTCCATGTGCAATCACGCCCTTCGCCTTCTCGTAATTAGCCGAAACCTCCTTTGCCGGCAAATAAGCCGCCGATGGATTGAAAAACAATTCCCCAAAATACGGCTCCATCGCCTTCAAAACCTTATCAGCAACCGGCGTTGCTGCCGCATGGTCAAGATAAATCATACCATTATTATAACATATTTATGGCTTTGCGACAAATCGGTACTCAGCCTTGTCACTATCATCCTCGCTCGCCTCACGTAGTGTCAACACGCCACTCCCTTGATCCAAAGAGTACTTGTACTCATTGTCCATATCATACAACCAATTCGTACGAATCTTTAGTTTTCCATCTTTGATTGCCCACTCAAAATCATATTTGTGTTCGCCGCCATCTGTTGTCAAAATACCTTTGCCGATTTCCGTAAAATCCCATATAACTTTATCGCAATTATCCTCTCCGCAATCCGTTAATGTCCAATCTCCCATTTCGATCAAATAATCGCCATCCGCCACAGAGTTCCCGCGTAGTATGTTTAATATCAAAAACACTGCACCAACTACCAATACGAATAGCCCTATCACAAAAGTTGCAATGCATAAAACCTTATTACGTTTTTGGTGGTTTTTCGTAGAGCCACTTACGCCCTCCGACGCTTTATTAGTTTTTTTCTTAACCTTTTTTACATCCGCACTATTTTCCATAACTCTATTTTAGCAATAGAGTTTTGATTTGACAAGTGCGAGATAGCTTCTAGCAGCCCGACGAAAATTATCAAGTTCATCCCCTTGAAGTCGCTCATAGGTGCCACCCATAGGCTTTTTGTATACCCCTGTCGGTCTAACTTCGTAGCGAATAGTCATTTCCTCCATTCGGCCAAGCTGATTGACGAAACTCTCATGCCAA
This sequence comes from Candidatus Saccharimonadota bacterium, assembly GCA_017536895.1. GTDB lineage: Bacteria > Patescibacteriota > Saccharimonadia > Saccharimonadales > Saccharimonadaceae > Nanosyncoccus. Next base: position 7,244 of record JAFWCN010000002.1, read on the forward strand.
ATCCATACATTAGGTTTTGACTCAAAAAACTCTCTTTGATGACCCTCCGGCACCGGCCCAAATAGCGTGCGACCTAGTGCCGACTCGGCGTTTATCAATTCCTCATAAGTAAATCCGTTGTTTGCGCGTGCTGAACCAGCGGTTTTTTTGGCTGTTTTTCTCAACCCTCGTCCTTTTAACAATTTCTTTGCCGACATTCCTCAATTTCCTTTGCTATTTCATTAAGTTCTAGGTATATTTCAAAACTATCTTTTGGCGCATCAAAATCATATACCTCTTGCCTTGCAAAAGATGGTACATTTAAAGTATGTTTTGAATTCACACTATTCATGCTTATATTATATCATACTTTTGCTTAAAATGCAAGTTTACCACTTAAACAAATTATTACAATTAGATGTAGTTATCTTTGCCACCTCATCTGTTGAAGTTCCTAGTTTTTCGGCTAACCACCCTGCGATATCGGCGATATAAGCCGGTTCATTTCCCTCTCCGCGGTGCGGAATCGGTGCAAGAAACGGCGCATCAGTTTCAAGTAGAATTCGCTCCAGTGGAGGTGTCGCCAAAGTGGTATAGGTCGCAAGTCCATTCACCCCAACATAAAAATCAGTTTCATTTATAATCCGTTTTAGAACCTTTTTACTATCAGTAAAAGAATGTACTACTCCACGAGTATTCGGGAAATTCTCTACTAATGGGAAAAAGTCAGCAAATGCTTCCCTCACATGAAAAGAAACCGGCAAATCATTATCTTGAGCAAGTTGTAGCATCTGTTCAAATAGCTTAATCTGCGCATCACGATCATATCCGTCGCAGTGGTAATCTAGCCCCACCTCGCCAATTGCCACGGGGCGGGTGGCTGAACCTGTTTTTCTCGGATGCATAAAATGATTTGAATTTTCAACACGTCTATTCCTGACGTCACCGACAGGTTCGTCCCGAAGGGACGGTTCTGCCGGCTGACCAGTGTATGACGTGCTTGAAAATTCAAGTCCCGCATCCGAAAAAATAGGTTCAGACAGGACCCGCCCCGTGGCATTTTCGGGGTGAATCCCATAAGTCCAATATATATTATCATGCTTCGCTGCAAAATCCCGTGCCGCAAGCGAGTCCTCATGGTCGGTCCCAATACAAACTATCTTCTCAACTCCAGCTTTATTAGCCCGAGCAATACATTTTTCCGCTTCTTCAGCAGTGAAAAAATCCTTATCGTGCAAGTGACAATGCGAATCAATTAGCACGACTCTCTCGCTTTCTCTTAATTGGATCAAGTTGGCGTTTACGTAGTCGCAAAGATTTAGGCGTCACTTCGAGCAATTCATCGTCCAATAGAAAATCCAAACATTGTTCCAAAGATAACTGCGTATATGGCGTCAACTGAATTGCGCCATCTGATGCGTGGGTTCGCATATTAGTTAGTTGCTTTTCACGGCAAACATTAATATCGATATCTTCTTTTTTGTTTGAAAGTCCCACAATCATCCCTTGATACACATCCACACCAGGTGGAATAAACAAAATCCCACGTGCTTGTGCATTATCAAGCGCGTAAGCCGTCGAAACACCTGACTCAAATGAGGTCAAAGCCCCATTTCGTTCCGGTTTATAACGACCTTCAACCGGACGATATCCTGAAGGAATCGAAGACATAATCACAGTCCCCTTGGTATCGGTCAATAAATTGTTACGAAGGCCAATCAAGGCTGCAGTTGATATTTCGTATACGAATCTTGTCGTACCCGAAGTAGTTATTTCTTGTGATTTCAATTCAGCTTTCCGGATACCAAGTTCTTGTGAGACTGCGCCCACAAATTCAGAAGAAACCTCAATCGTAAGTTCCTCAAATGGCTCGCTTTTTACACCATCAATTTCTTGATAAACCACTTCAGGACGGCCAGCTTCAAGCTCGTATCCTTCGCGCCGCATCGTCTCAATTAACACAGACAAATGCAGTTCGCCACGGCCAGACACTTTATAGCCTAGACCATCCGGTTGTAATTTCAAAGCAATATTCGTCTCAAGTTCGCGTTCTAATCTCTCCGCGATTTGCCGTGAAGTCGTAAATTCGCCTTCACGCCCCTTTAAAGGCGAAGTATTTGGCCCAATATAAATCGATAGAGTAGGAGCTTCAAGTGTAATCCCTGGTAGAGCCTCAGGATTATCTCCGGTAGCAATCGTATCACCGATATTAGCCTCAGAAACTCCAGTTACCGCGACGATGTCTCCGGCGATAGCCTCTGGAACCTCTTCTTTTGAAAGCCCCTTATAAACAAACAAGTTGTCAATTTTTGAGTGCAAAACAGTAAACGCATCATCCGAGGAAGTAAGACTTGGGCTAGCACCCCGGAGCGCTCCCGAGGAGAGTGCGTTTACTGTTTTGCGAAGGATTGAAACACTTTGTCCCTTTTTTAACTTGCCACTAAAAATCTTTCCAATGCAATATTTCCCAAGATAATTATCGCCAGCCAGCGCCGCCACAAGAAGCTGCGCTGACTCAGCATCTGAATCAACTGTAGGTGCCGGAATATCATTAATAATTGACTCAAAAATCACATGCAAATCATCATCTAGATCAGTCGTTTTTCCAGCTTTTCCTTCACGCGCGATAGCGTAATATACTGGATAAAAGAGTTGAGATTCGTCTGTTGCAAGTTCTAAAAACAAACTCTCAATTTCACTTAAAACTTCATCAATCCTAGCTGCCGGCTTATCGATTTTATTAATCACCACCACCGGTTTCAAATTAAGCTCCAAAGCCTTTTTCAGTACAAATTTCGTTTGCGGCATCGGGCCTTCCTGCGCGTCAACAATTAATAAAACCCCATCCGCCATGTTCAAAGTTCGCTCGACTTCACCCGAAAAATCCGCATGTCCTGGTGTGTCGATAATATTGATTTTATATCCATCATAATACACACAGGTCTGTTTTGCGGTAATCGTAATTCCCCGCTCGTGCTCCTGGTCCATTGAGTCCATGATCAAGGTTTGCGACATTTCAGCCTGATTGTCACGAAAAGTATGTGATTGCTTCAAAAGTCCGTCGACGAGGGTAGTTTTACCATGGTCAACGTGCGCAATAATCGCCACATTCCGAATTTTGTTTTTATCTAAAGTCATAAGGGTAATTCTATCATAATTTGCAAAAAATATCAATATATGACATAATATAAAACATGGCAAATCGACATAAACACCTAAACCCGAACCAAGTTTACGAACCGAAGCGTTGTTGGGTCGGCGATACTCATAAGATTATTTATGATACTTTGGAAGAAGCCGAACTCGCCGCCGAGGTCGCCGCTTATGATCACGAACTTAATACCCCGCTTAAACCTTACAAGTGCCCCTACGCCAATCACTATCACCTCTCCTCCACCTAATTTCTTCCGGTGTTTGGTGCTTTCGGCAAAGTTAAAACTTTGGACAAATCAACATCTACACCTTCACCGCGTACGTCATCGCCCAGTGGAATTAAAGTCAAATTATTATCTTGCGTCATATCTAAATTGGTCAGCCTAATGCTAGATTCATTAGTTATCCCCATCACTCGATCATTCAACACCACCAATACCCGTCCACTGCTCGATGTGAAATCTACTATTGCCTCCGACCCCCCAGCGCTATTTACCGATTCCACAACCAAAGTCGGCATCACAACCTCTTCTAAAGATTCTTCTACACGCGGCAATGAATCGTATCTTTCCATAATAAAGTCCGTTAATAAACTTAACTCATCAAAATTCGTCACCACTTTTCCATCCGTTTCACGAGCCAAATCCGCATAATCATCACCGTAACCACCATTGGTAATGATATAGAAATTTACCGGATCGATTCGCTTACTCATCGCTACCACTTCATCAAACGTCATCCCATCTCGGTCCGGTGATAAGAAATTGGCATCTGTTAGCACCACCAAAGATTTGGTCGAGCCGTATTTCCAATTCAAATCCGTCATCGTATGAAATGCGGCTGACAGCAACGATTCCGCTGTGTCCCCGCCCCCATCCGTTCTAATGCTAGTAAGCTCCGCGCTAAATTTTTCCAAAGAACAACTTTCAAAATCACAGTGTTTCATCAAATCATATGGATCATCTAAATCCCGATAATCATAGAGCGCCACCCTCCCCCCACTAGCTAAAGTCTCCGTAGCGAGTCTCGAGGCCTCCGCCTTATAGGTATCAATCATACTTGTCATTGAGCCAGACGAATCAATCAGAATTGCCGTATCATGCGGCGACGAAATAGTATTCTCTATGCCAAATGTTCGACAAATTTTATCAAAAATCACCCGCGAAGCATCTTCATACAAGTTTTCCGAAATATACGACACGTGATCCGTCACATTTAGGTGCGAACTACAAAAAATATCGCGTTTATTACACCAAGTCCCCACTTTACCCGCCAAATTAGCTGGTTCATATGGGATGTATGCCCCAAGCAGCCCCTTGTATGCTCGGCAATCCGGCACATACATCCGATAGTCCGACAAATTTTCGCCTCGACAAGCCGCCGGAATTATACCTTTTCCTTCCGGCAAATAAATCTTCGGGTCTCCAAAAGTTGCCGCATAAACTAGTCTATCAGCCCTTAATCCCGAAAGAGCTTTCGACACCACCATTGCACCCTGCGAATAGCCCCCAATCACATACTTCGTTCCAGGACAGCTCGCAGAGTTTATCATTTTGTCAAGATTTTTCACACCAGACTTCACGCTTTCACCAAACGCGTAGGCATCTCCCGAACCGACCAAAGCCCCTAGTGTCACTTCCAAATTATCGATTCCTACTCCCACTGCCGGATAATCTAAGTCGATAAACTCGTAGGTTAAACCGGTAGTAGCAAGTTTCGACTCAATTGCTGATTTATAGGCCAAATAATTCGCATCTTTCCATCGTTCTCCACCCGACCCTCTCGCGAATACCACTCGTAGATTCGGGCAACTTGCCGCCTCGGCCATCGGCGCTCTTGGCAATACCACAGTTAGTGTTAATAATATCGCCACCCAAATTTTTATTCCTCGCATTTTCCTCCTATTTTAGTTTTCGCGTATTATAGGCACAGCTTGCGATAAATTACAACCCCCCACTGAATTTTCATGCTATAATAGAGAGGTTATGGAGGGAAAGAAAATGAATTGGGACGAATACTTCTTAGCAATCGCTGAAACGGTTGCGCTTAAAAGTAAAGACCCATCATCCAAAATGGGCTGCGTCATCGTCGATCAGAACAAGCGCGTTGTATCACTAGGTTACAATGGACTAATCCAAGGCGCCAACGAATCTAAGATGACCTTGACTGAGCGCCCGATGAAATATTATTTTGCCATTCATTCTGAGATGAATGCCCTTCTGTTTGCTTACCGTGATCTTACCGGATGCACGCTCTATAATCGCGTAGCCACTTGTGAAAACTGCTTAAAATATTGTCTTCAAGCCGGCATCAAACGTTTCGTTTACCGCGAACTTCGTGTCCATTCCTACTCCACCGATCCCAAAAAATCCATGACTAACATCGAGACCGATGAAGCAGTTGTCCGACTTCTTACTTCCATGCCAGATGTTGAGACTCTAAACATTACCAATGGCAAAACTTACATCGAAGACATTCTCGATTCCTACCCAAAAGATTCTGAGGAATACAAACGTCTCAAAAAATGGATTTAAATACCTAGTTGAGCTTTAATCTCATTAAATACTTCTTCAATTGATGGCGCAGCATCGATAATAGTTAAACCAAAATCTTTGGCAATCTTCGGATAGGCAGCATTCACCTTTTGCTGAAATTCATTAGGCTTTTTCTCAAAAGTTTCAGTTGCTTTGCCACGCCCTTTTTGGCGTTCTAGTCTCACCTGGTCCGATACAGTTAGGATAAACCCGTAATCAGGGTTAATATATAGTTCCGGCAAAGCCTCTTTAGTAATACGGATTATTTTACTTCTCGAAACACCTTCGCCATAACCCTGATAGGCCAGTGTAGACCAGTAGTTCCTTGCCGAAATCACAATTCCATCGCGTTTCAAAACTGGCTCTGCTATTTTTTTCCAAAGCTCAACCCGCGCTGCCGTGAATAATAGAACATTCGTCAAAGCATCCAAGTCATATCCGCGTGTCAAAATCATATCATGCAAATCATGTGCTTGCGGCAAATCACCATCAGGCTCTTCGAGCATCACAACTTCTTTGCCTTGCGCTTCAAAATAATCTCTCAAAAGTTCCGCCTGAGTAGACTTACCCGTGCCATCTTGTCCTTCAATCACTATATACATCGACATGCTATAATAATTATAACATGCACGAGAGTTGGAAACCATTTTTAAAGTCAGAGTTTAATAAACCGTACTTCAAGGAATTAGCAAATTTTTTGCATCAAGAATATGAAACCAAAACGATTTTCCCTAAAAAAGAACTAGTATTTCGTGCCTTCAAAACCGATTTAAATGAAATTAAAGTCGTAATTCTAGGCCAAGATCCGTATCATACACCCGGCGCGGCAGAAGGCTTAGCTTTTTCCGTGCCAAATTCTCAACCCATCCCGCCCTCACTTATTAATATTTACAAAGAAATCGATTCAGATATTGGCAAACACACCAACCCACGTGGTAGCCTAAAAAACTGGCAAGAACAAGGTGTGCTGCTCTTAAACACTGTCTTAACTGTTGAAGCGCACAAAGCCAAATCGCATAGCGGCAAAGGTTGGGAAACTTTTACTACTGCAACCATTGAATATCTAAATCAAAATAGACCTCACCTTGTGTTTATCCTGTGGGGACGTGATGCTCGCAACAAAAAATCCCTCATCGACACCTCGAAGCACTTAGTGTTAGAATCAGCTCACCCTTCCCCATTGTCCGCCTATAACGGTTTTTTCGGCAGCAAACCATTTTCAAAGTGTAACGACTTTTTAATCAAAACTGGCCAAGAACCAATCACTTGGTAACAATACTATTACCCTTCTGCAAATTGTGAATTATAAAGTTCGGCATAAAAGCCGTTAAGCTTCAAAAGTTCATCATGCGTCCCTTGCTCTACAATTGCACCGTCACGCATCACGAGTATCAAATCCGAATTGCGAATCGTAGATAGCCGGTGTGCGATTACAAATGAAGTTCGACCATGAGTTAACTTTTCGAATGAATCCTGAATTAATTGTTCGGTTCTCGTATCGACATTTGACGTTGCCTCGTCTAGAATCATCATCGGCGGATTTGCGACCATCGCCCGAGCAATCGTAATCAATTGTTTCTCGCCCGCCGAAATGTTATCCGAATCCTCTGAAATCATTGTTTTATAACCTTTTGGCAGAGCCTCGATAATGTGATTTACGTTCGATGCTTTCGCTGCGCGCACGATTTCTTCAAACGAAGCATCGAGCTTACCATAGCGCAAGTTATCTTCCACCGTACCTGAAAATAACCAAGTATCTTGGAGTACCATGCCAAATAATCGTCTCACATCTGCTCGTTTCATTTCACGCGTCGGTACACCATCAATTGTAATGTATCCTGCCGAAGGCTCATAAAAACGCATCAAAAGATTAATGATTGTTGTCTTCCCAGCACCGGTCGGCCCGACAATCGCAACCTTCATCCCAGGTTTAATCTTGACCGAAAAATCACGAATTACTGGTCGATTCGGCAAATACTCAAAGGACAAATTATGAAACTCTACCTCACCTTTCACTTTTGATATCGTATTTGCAGGCACTGGGTCTGGTTCTTCTTCTGGTTCGTTCAAGAATTCAAAAATTCTTTCAGATGCCGCTAGCAAAGCTTGAAGGGTTGACGTAGTCGAAGCAATCTCCGTGATTGGTCGATTGAATCTTATCACATATTGAATAAATGCTTGAATATCGCCAATATTTATTTGTCCTTGTACCACAAATATGCCACCTAGAGCACATACTGCTACGTATCCAAGATTTGTAAAAATGTGCGTTACCGGAAATGACAACGAAGAAAAGACCTGAGCTTTCCTTGATACTTTCGCCAAATTACCATTAATCCTGTTGAATTCATTTAGCGCATCATCCTCATAAGAATTCGATTTAATTACGATTTCGCCCGAGTAATCCTCTTCAATTTCACTATTCAAAACACCCAAGGTATCCTGTTGCTTTTTAAAGTATTTCTGCGCGAATAGCATTATCTTACCTACTACCAGCACCGATAACGGCACCACCACAAACGATATCAAAGAAAGTGGCACCGAGATTGTCATCATGATAATCATTACACCAACTAGGGTAGTGAGCGACAGCGATACATCGGCAATTTCCTGTGACATCGAAGTCGTTAAAACATCTACATCGTTAGACATCCGCGACAAAGTATCGCCATATTGGTGTTTATCAAAATACGAAATCGGCAGCTTAAAAATCTTATCCAAAATTTTTTCGCGCATTTCTTTAGTGTATTTTGCGGAAACCACCGCCAGGATATAAGCTTGCGCATAGTTTAATGCCGCAGAAATAGTAAACAGAGCAATAATCAGTAGCGCCTTACCACCCAGCGCCGCCCAATCCAAATTCGGATAAGAATTTACGGCAATCGTAGTCATATCACCAAGCAATTTCGGAATAAACAGTCCAAACACTGCCGAAGCAATAGTCAACAAAACCGCACATCCGATTGGCAGACGATAGCCCTTAATGGATTTTAAAAACACTTTAAAAGATTCCCACATGCTCTTATGCTCAGCCTTCTTACGCATGTGCCCTCCTCATCTCTTCCTTAAACTCACGCTCTGAGTACTGCGATTTAACAATCTCCTGGTATACTTTACACGAACCAAGTAACTCCAAGTGCTGTCCCCTTCCTACCACGCGACCATTATTCAAAACTATAATTTGGTCAGCATCCTTAATTGTCGAAACTCTTTGCGCTACAATCAAAACCACCGCCGACTTCGTGACTTCCTTCAAGGCTTCACGTAATTTAGCATCAGTTTTCATGTCTAGCGCCGAGAAAGCATCATCAAAAACGAAAATATCCGGATTCTTACAAAGTGCTCGCGCAATCGAGAGTCTTTGTTTTTGGCCACCAGATACATTAGTTCCACCTTGTGAAATAGGTGAATTGTATTTCTTGGGTAGTTTTTCGATAAAACCTTCAGCTTGAGCGATTCGGGCAGCTTTGTGAACTTGCTCATCTGTAGCAGTTGGAGCACCAAATTTAATGTTAGATTTTACTGTTCCAGCAAAGAGCATTCCGCGCTGCGGAACAAACCCGATATGTTTCATCAAATCCTTTTTTTCATATTCCGATACTGAAAGTCCGTTGATTAATACTTCCCCGCTCGTTGCTTCATAAAATCTCGGCACCAAATTTATTAATGTTGATTTACCTGAGCCAGTCGAGCCAATAAATGCTGTCGTCTTGCCAGCCTCCGCTTTAAATGAGATATTGTCTAACACTTTTTCTGCTGCCTCCGGATAGCAAAAATCAACACTTTTAAATTCAACTGAAGCAGTTTTTTCTGGCACACCATTTGTTTTGTCGCGCCACTTGATTTTAGTTGTGGTTCCAAGCACCTCATTAATCCTCCGCGCCGATACATTAGCTCTTGGTAGCATCACAAAAAGCATCGACATCATCAAAAACGACATCATCACATGTCCGACATACTGCGCAAATGCTGTCATATTGCCAAGATAAGCAAAATCCTTCGAGAGCAAAGAAATGCCAATCCACGAACAAAGGAGTGTCGTACCATTAAATATAATATTAATCAAAGGATTCTGTAACTCCAAAATCTTATCGATAAAAATCAAAAGCTTAGTCAGAAAATCATTGTGCTTTTTGAATTTCTTTTTCTCAAGTTTCTCATTATCGAATGCCCTCACAACACGAAGTCCAGTCAAGTTCTCACGTGTCACTAATGTCACTTTATCAATCAACTCCTGGAATAGTTTAAACTTCGGCATCACGAGCGACATAATCAGGATTGCTGAACCAAGAATCGCCACAGCACCCACTACGATAATCCAACTCATATCGGGCGCCGTCGTAATTGCCATAATTACTGAAATTATCAAGAATAATGGCGCCCTCAGCATTATATTTAAAATCAACAAAGTGACCATTTGTACTTGGTTAACGTCGTTAGTAGTTCGCGTCAATAACGAAGCAGTACTGAAATTCTTCAAATCCACGAGATTAAAAGAAATAATTTTGATAAAAATCGCTTCTCTGATATCACGCGCATAACTGGTCCCTACCCAAGCCGCAAAATAAGCTGACACTAATGAGCCGCCTGCCGAAAGCAGTGCCATTCCAATCATTTGTAATCCTGTCGTCCAGATATAATCCGTATTGCCGGTCACAATACCATTATTAATAATATCGGCCATCAAGGCTGGCAACATCAGAGTCGTATAAACCTGCACTGCAGTAGAAAGGAGCAGGATAATCACCTGCCACCAATATGGTTTCAAATACCTCATCAATTTAAACATATGTACTTATTATACCACTAATTACATTTACCATTTTTCAAATCCGTTACTAGTCCACGAGCTTTTAAGTAATGCTCCAATGAATCATAACGGCCATTGTTATACTTACCTGTCGCAATTTCGGTAGCCGGTCCCACACCTACATAACGATAATGCCAAGTCTCAAATAATCCGGTCGAACCGTTCTCGTCAACGTTCAAAGGCTCACTCATCGGGCCACCTGCCCACTCTTCTGGGAAACGATCAATAAAGCCATATTTATACGAATTAGCATAAAGCCACTGCCAATCTACGTGTTGATTATAAGTGCTCGTATCAAGTGAAGTGCCATATGCTGGGTCTAGCAAATCGCAAGTCAGCCCAGTATGATGGTCTGAAGTGCCAGTTGCCGCACAAAGCCTCCCGCAGGTCGTACCACGTGCTCGGTAGCATGAACGAGTTTCAAATGTATGTCCAGGATACTCGGCTTCATAGGCTTTCACCATCTCGTTCAAATGTCTCGCTGCTTCCGCATCTAACAAATTGTCACCATTATAAGCGTTCCCTTCCACAATTCCGTATAATGAAGAAAGGCTAACCAATTCACCTCGTCTAGCATCAATAAAACTAGTATTGACGGTAAAATTAGGATTAATCAACATCAAGTAACCATATTTAATAGTACAGTTATCAGAGCTTAAATTTGTGATTGGTTTGATATCGTCGGGCTCTGGCTTCTCCTCGACCACTTCCTCGGTATTTGTTTCAGTGTTTTCTGTGACAGGTTCTGACTCTTCAACTACATCTTCTTCCGGTAATGTCCCCTCTTTTTTCCAGCCAAAGGCGTGCATTATCCTTTCACCAAAACTCGGTTCAAGATTAAAAGTTTCGGCGACAACCGGCAGCTCATATTTATAGCCGTCGATAGTAATTACTAAAGAACCACGCGTCACATCATCTCTTGACATCGTAAGTTCAATTTGTTTTTCGGCTTCATTCCAACCAATAATTTTCAAGTCTTGCTCCGCCACGATTTTTATCGGACCAGTCCACCAACTATCATAGTATCCTACCATTTGACCGACCTTCACCACATTTTGTTCTTTGATATCATCTTGAAGCGTAGTCGTAATCGACATACTATCATTAAACGATTGCTCTCGCGTTGCCGCACCCATCAAAGCAGTAGTTAAAATATGTTCACCCTCCATGTATCCCGAAATAAGACAGTATCCTGATAAGTCACCAATGTATCCAGTTTTGATGCCGATTACTCGATTAACACCTAAGTTTTTATTAGTGTTTTTTAGCAAACCTGCCACCGGCACTTCATATTCCTTCGTTCCGACAATTTCTTTCAGTACATCATTTTTTAGTACTAAATATCCTATTTTTGCCAAATCGCTTGGCGTACTAACTGTACTGGCATCAAACCCACTCGCATCAATTCCAACTACCGTGTCATTCAAACCATATTCAGCCAACATTTTCGTAGCATATTCGCGATAATTGTCTTGTGAACCAAATGCCCATATTGCAAGCGAGTCTGCCATATTGTTCGAAGAGGCCAAAAACACCGAGATAAGAGCATCATATTCGCTAATTTCTTCGCCTAGAACCACTCGCGTATTAGAACCGTTATGCGAAAGATACCACGAATAACGCGCGAGCATTTCGTCATTGATGGTAATTGTTTCGCCTTTTTCACCAACAGAAAAAGGTTTCTCGCGCATAATAGCTAGACCTAAAATCATTTTGGCGGTACTGGCTGTCGGAACCGCCTTTTCCTCCTTAGGACTTTTTGCCACTGCCTCATCAATAGCCACAGCGTAACTATCGCTACTAAGACTTGGCAAGTTTTCAATCGAGTTAAAATCCGGCAGTGCATAGGTCGTGTTTAGACTAAGTGTCGCTTCGGCTGTCAAGACACTAACCAGAAACCAAGTCAAGAATCCAACTACCAAAAAAACTATAAAGCCAATAAAGAACAGGAGCTTTTTATTTTTGATTCTTTTCGTCTTTTGCTTTGCCATTTTCTGTCCGTTTCTTTTCTAAATGCATAATGAAGTAAATAATTGGCCCAATCAAAATATAAATATAATACGAGAAGAACCGCCACACCAACATCGCCCAGAACACATAACCAGTTGAAAGTGCCGAAAAAACCACAAAAAATGCTCCCTCAGCTGCACCTGCGTTTCCAGGTGTTGGCACGAAATACACTGCCGAAGTGACAGCAACCGTTGTCACGAAACACGGCAAGAAATCTACGTCACCGCCAAAAGCCGTCAATACGAAAAACGGAATCATCGCGATTAAAGTATTAAATGCTAAGGACAGAAGGATTGTTTTTAGGAATAAACCCTTAGTCTTCAAAGCTCTCCGTACGCATTTTGCATATTCGGCGACTTCAAGCTCAACCTTAGCTGTAGTAGCCTTGCGGTTTTTAACAATATGTATTTTAGCTAGAAACGCCACAACTTTATTAATTAACTCAGTAGTTGATTTTGGCAAAAACGTCGCAATCAGCACCATGACTGGCCAAAAAGCGTAAAAAATCAAACCGAAAAATGCTGTACCAATTAATACGGCATTGTCAATCGATGCACTACCAAAGAGAAAACAGAGTAGCGCGATAATGATAAACCCAAGTTGCCCCGCCATCATCCCAAAAACCGGAATCGAAGTCGAAACCCCAGCGCTAAGCCCACTGTTCTTTCGCATATAATAAATCTGAAACGGCTGGCCACCAATCGCAGCTGGCGTAATACTATCATAATACTTGCCAAGTAGTACTGTTCGACGTGCAACTTTTCGGGCATGCGCTAGATCAAAGTTTTCTTTTTTATTCATTTCGCGCATCATTACCACGTATTTATGAATCTCGGCCGTAATTGCGACCAAGAAACAAATCACCGCCGGAATCAGAAACCACCCGTTAATTTTGACATCTTCAAGCTTTGCGGCGTTCGCGGAGTTGCCAAATTCCGAAAATGCTGTAATAGCAATCACAATAATATTAATTAGTACAAAAACCACAACAAAAAGCGGTTTCTTTGGAATCTTTTTCAATGAGAATTTTTTGTCGTCAATGTTTGATTTTTGTTCTGACATTAAAACCTATCCTCTTGCAGCTTTGATATTCGGGTATTCTTCAAACAAAACTCTAATACATCCTGCAATCGGCACTGCAATGATTGCCCCGAGCAACCCAAACATATACATCCCAATGATGATTGCGCAAAGAATCATAACCGGGCGAAGTTTCAAAGCGTTACCCTGAATCTTTGGTGCAATGATATTGTTCTCAATCTGCGAATAACCGACATAAATCGCCGCAAATATCAAACCTGCCCATAGATTCGAGGACATCAAAAGTATTGTAACGATTGTTCCACCGATAAACTGCCCAAACATAGGGATAAGGTAAAATAGCATCGTAATCATTCCCATCGGAATCGCAAGATTTGGCGAGAACTGGAAAACGAGCGACAGGATAAAGACAATAATCATCGTTGCACATCCATCTAACACAGCCACGAGTACTTGGCGCGAAACATAGGTCGAGACCACGTTTGCCATCTTCGTAATAATGCTCCTAGTGACTTTTGCCATCTTTTTATCGTCATTGTTTTCGAGATATTTCCAGAGTGAATTCGCCATATTTGGGCCTTCCAGCATGAACAATAAAGTCAAAACCAAGATCAGCGCAATCTTCATCACAACATCGGCAATTCCACTTACGCTAGAAAAGAGATTATTGCTGAGAAACCCCAAAAGATCTTTCGACAAATCGTTTAGTCCGTTTTCGATTTGAGCGTGTAAATCTTCGATACCAATCGATCGTCCAATCTCATTGATTCCATCCCATCCCCCGAAGGTGTTTTCAAATGTCTCTGGGAAGTTTTGTACGAAACGAGTCGTCTCGTTAACTACTACTGGACCTACGACAGCAATTATTCCTCCAACCACTATCACCACGATTAAATAAGCGAAAATCGCTGAAACGGTTTGATGTTTTTCGTTTTTGCCAAAGTGTTTAGTGAAGAACCCGTTTACTTTATTGACCAAAGGCCTAAGAGCCAGGGCTAAGAAAATTGACAAGCCAATAATGATCAGTCCGGTCAAAGATTTGGTGATTGCAAAAATAGCAATACCGATTAGTAGCGGCACTGTCCAAAATTTAATAAATGTTTTTAAATCGGTCTCGATTTGTTTAGACATAAACCTCCTTATACAATCCATTATACCACATATAATATATATGGTAATGATTATTCGCGAGTTTTGTCGAGTGACATAAAGCGCAGTAGCTCCGGATGAAAGTATAGTTCAATCTTACCAACCGCCCCGTGTCGGTGTTTAGCAATTAGAAGCTCAGTAATATGAGTTTCTTCATAATCATCGTCGTTTTGTTTATAATAATCCGGCCTGTGTAGGAACATCACAAGGTCAGCATCCTGCTCAATCGAGCCAGACTCACGAAGGTCTGACAGTACTGGCCGAGGATTATCTCGCCCCGTCACGTTACGAGAAAGCTGTGCCAAAGCTACTACCGGAACTTCTAGCTCCCTTGCTAGTACTTTTAACCCGCGCGAAATTTCTGTCACTTCCATTACACGATTACCTCTGTATGCACCATCACCAGCTATCAACTGCAAATAGTCTACTATGATCACGCCAATATCATGGTCATGTACCGCCCGTCTAGCTTTGTTTCTTAACTCCACTACCGTCATCGAGCTCGTATCATCAATATAAATCGGAATCTCATCCATTTCCGAGAGCGCATCACCAATCTTTTGGAACTCCTCCTCTGACAGGTTACCAGTTTGCATTTTCCAGTTATCCACTCCCGACACGTCTGAAATCATTCGATCGATAATCTGACTAGCTGCCATTTCCATCGAAAAGAACAGTACGCCTTTTTTATTGATACTCGCGACATTATAGGCAAGGTTTTGCGCAAAAGTAGTTTTACCCATTGCCGGACGCGCCCCCACAATTACTAAGTCACCTTTTTGCAAACCTGCTGTCATTTTATCTAAGTCACGAAAACCGGTTTTTAGACCACGCAAAGCTCCCTTATTCTTATGTAGTTCCTCAATTCTATCAAAAGCATCCGCTAGTAGCTCTTCCATTGCTACGTAATCACTTTTGACGATTTTGTCTGACACTTCAAACAAATCTTTTTCCGCTGCACCAATTAAGTTATCAACTTCTGCGTCATCTTCATAGGCCTTGTTTGCAATTTCATTCCCGGCCCTAATCAACCTTCGTCTCACCGAAGCTTTCTCAATAATATCAGCATAAGCCTTCGCATGTGAAGCTGCTGGTACAAAGTTCGATAGTTCCGTCAGATATGGAGCGCCGCCAATTTCCTTCAACTTCTTCTTCGACTTTAGCTCAGTCGTCAAAGTTAAAAGATCAATTGGCTTGTGCTGGTCGTATAAGCTCGACATTGCCTCAAAAATAATTTGATGTTTTTCATCGTAAAAATCGCGTGGTCTTATAATCGTTAAAATTTCTGGCAAAACGCCATCCGAAATCATAATCGCGCCAAGCAGAGACTTTTCTGCTTGAATGTCCTGTGGTGGCACACGACCACCATCTTTATTGGAACGGGTTACCTCCTCTGTCATTTTGTACCTCTCCTCCCATTATATCAGAAATCTGGTCGAGCACTGCATCTTTTTTTGTATTACTAGGTTTATCATTCTCGTTGTGCATTGTAATTTTTACATTTTCACCCACGGCATCGACTAAGATTTTCTTATTATTATCACGAGACAGAATTGTCTTGATAATCTTTTTCATTGGATAAATGTGCAAAGTATCACCATCAAATTCATATTTCGCCTTCTTAAGTTGCATCCCCACCGCATCATTCAACTCTTTCACTCTCTCAACAAACTCACCCCAATCAAATTGACAACCAGAACGTATCTTTTCAGGGGACGGGCCGGCCAGACTTGGTTTTTTCGAGGGCAATCTGGAAATGCCTTTACGAGGGCTTCCGGAGGTTACGACCGAGGATGAGGGCGCTTCGCCCGTGACGACGGGCCGAAGCGACCCGTCCCGAGAAAAGGCAATTCCAGATTGCCTACAAGTTAAAGCAACTAATAGTCGCGCCTCAGCAAACGGTGCTTTTACTTCCGGAAGCTTCGCAAGAAGCGACATTAACTCCGATTTCGGTTTCGCCACAATCGTGGCAATTAGTTCTTCTGCCAGCGTCTCGGCCTTTACTCCTGAAGATAATAAATCTTTTAGAATTGTTGTTATTTTTACAACATAACCATCAGTATAAACATCTAGTAGCTCAGCTATCTTTTCGTCTTGAGGCAGCCCCATCGCTTTTACCACCATATCAGCAGTTATCTCGTCATTTGAAAGTGTCGATAATTGATCAAGGAGCGATAAAGTATCGCGAAAAGAACCGCCTCCCCGTTTCACAATTATCTCAAGCGCCTCATCCGTAATTTTGATTTTTTCTTTTTTCGCCACATTCTTTAGAAAATCAAACATTACGTCAAAAGAAGCTAGCTTGAATGTATATACTTGCGCCCGTGAAGTAATCGTTACCGGCACCTTATAGGCGTCTGTTGTTGCCATGATGAAAATCGCATGTTTTGGCGGCTCCTCAAGTGTTTTCAGTAACGCATTAAAAGCTTCCTTGGTCAGCATGTGTACTTCATCAATAATATAGATTTTGTATTTTCCGCTCGTTGGTGCAATCATGACTTTTTCGCGCAGTTCCCTAATATTATCAATCCCACGATTGCTTGCGCCATCAATTTCAATGATATCTACATAATCATCCTCAATCTCATATTTAAAGCCATTGACTTCATGCGCCAATATCCTCGCTACCGAAGTCTTACCACACCCTCTCGGCCCCACAAACAAATACGCATGCGAAATCTTCCCATTTTTCAAGGAATTATTTAAAGGTTTGGTGACCTGCTCCTGCCCAATCACCTCCGTCAATTTTGTCGGCCTATAACGCCTGTATAAACTCTTCATTAGTAATTATTATATCACGTAATTCATAGATAAAATCCGTCAGATTGGTGGTTTCTTTGCGCGAAGCGCTATTATCGATAGAGCAAGCGCAAAAAACCGCCAAGATGGCGGATTTTAGCATGAATTATAATGCGGCTTCGACAGCTGCCCAGGTAGCCTCTTCATTATTCGCCGGAATCGTCACCGACACTTGTGAACCCTCGCGCAAATGGAAATAAGTAACTGAAGCATACAAAATCTGATATTCTTTACCTGCAACCTCGACAAAGTATTTATCATCATGATGGGTCAAGGTACCAATTACGGTCTTGCGCTCGACTGGACCAATCTGCTTGTAAAGGAATTTACCGTCCTCAGTAATAGTCAACTTCATAATGTCACCTTCAACCAACTTTGATTTCGAAGCATAGTTAGCTGGTACTGGGTAATTCTTCCCATCAGGACCAATCATAATTTGGCCGTCAAAAATCCCTTCAATGATTTTGCCTTCAGGGCTAGAAACTACGGTTTCTCTCGGAGCCGCAATCGCATCACCATCGCCGATAATCGAAATCAATAATTCCTTCGCAGCCGACAAATTAGTCTCAGCTTCTCCAAGCAAACTTCGCAGTCTTTTTATTTGTTTTTCTGGTATTTCAGACATCACCTCGCATCCTGTCTATATATAATATTAATATTATATTATATCTATCCACACAAAAAGTCAAGAAGATTTGCCAAAAGTTTTCCACCTAAATAACACCGGTCACGCTAAAAATGTTGTATTTTTTACATACTTTCCCAAAGCCCAGTATGGCGCTTACCATCAAATATCATGGTCGGAATGCCCTTGACCTTCAATTGGTTCTCAATAATGTCACGATTTTCATTCATCTTATCAGTTATTTCTGGATAAGTTGTAATTTCGCGCACCTGTTTTATCTCACCCTCATCTAGACCAAGCTCCCCTAACCAAGATTCGAGTTTCATCGCAGCTTCTTCAGACGAATAATCTTCATTAAATTTGTTTTGGTAAGATATTCCTTCGCTGTTTTTGTCCATAAATATTCGATCAAGTAGTTTAATCGCGACATCCGACTTGACTTGTTCTGTTGCGAAAATATATCGTACGACAGTTTCAGAGTTTTTAAATTTATAATTTCCGTCTGCATCTTGAATTGCGAACGGCACCAACCTGACATTGTATTTGTCAAAGAAGCCAGAGTTGCTTTGATTGCGATAAGAAATCATACACACCGAACATCCTGGATCGAAGATATCAACAGCCACAGGTTTATCTGCATTATCACCTGGCACTGTGATGTAATTAAAATCATAGTCCTCGCCATTATAAGTTTTGAACTTGTCGGGTATTGCCTCAAATATCTCGCCCCATTCTGTAAACCAACGACCAGTCGCCTCTATTGGGTTCGTGGGCTCAGATTCGTCAATCGAGCAAACTTCCGCACCAAGCGAGCAGGCTGATGGTTTTGTGACATTACAAGAACCCAAAGCCCAAAGCGCCAATAGCGATTTAATCGCAGTCAGAATTGCCCACACTGCGATAATGACAATTATCACCGAAATGACCTCAATGATTATGGATAAAGGTTTCACCCATTTTGGATGTTTAATGATTACGCGCGAGAGTAAAGTGTTCTTTACGTCATCCTTAAACCCAGTTTCACATTTTTGTAAACGCACCTTCTTCCAAAGGCAACCCCACGCCTTTTTAAACATTTTCCAGTAGGCTTTCCCTACCTTTGGTTTAAAAATTGAAATAATCGCGACAAACACTCCAATAATCGCGAGAATAATAAAAGCAGCTATACACACCATAATAAAATAATTTTACCACAAGTTGCATGAATAAACCAAAATTATCTGCACGAAATTAAAATACTGGAGTATTCTGAGATTTTTGAATTTCTTATATTGTTATATGTAATTCTTGCCGCATTTGCTTTTGCTTCCGCCTCAGCGATTTTAGCTTTCCTTGACTCACACTGTGATTGAGTTAATACCACATTAGAATTAGCGCAATTATATCGATTGTAGGCATTGTTATAATTAGCTATTTCGTAGTTCATGCTGTTTTTAGCACTAATCACTGCCGGGTCTGCATCGGCTAATTCGGTCGAAGACTTGCCATCATATTGGGCGCACCTAGCCGCTTTTTCAGCAGCGATTCTTTCCGCTTCTGCTGCTGCAGCAGCTGTTCTGGCTTCGTATTCGGCTCTTTGGCGTTCATATTCTTCACGTTGGGCCGCACTATTTGCTTCTCGTTCCGCGATACGTCTACTTAATTCCGCATCCCATTCCTCACCACGTTTAGTTATTTCGGCTATATTTTTTTGCAACTTGTTATCTATATCTGTCATTCTTTGTTGATAGCTTATATCCGCCGCGGCACCAGTTGCTATGTTTCCGTTTATTTCTGCCAAATTTGATTCTAATTCTGCCCTAGTATCAGCGTCTGCTACCGAAGGATAGTTGTCATAACAAGCAATAGTTTGTTCGTAACGACCTTTCAAAATGTACCAAAACTGCGCATCGTCAATGGATACATCGCTCGAATCAACGGCATTTACACAGGCAAGAAAATCTAAATAATCTGCATCATCATAATTATCAGTTGAAGAGTAATCATTATTTGAGGCTAAATCTTCATTCTTAAAAAAATCTGGGTGCTTGATTAGCCAAACCGCCCCGCCACACAATATTCCCAAAATAACCACGACAATGCCAAATTTAAATACAGGAAAACGACGAGCAAATGCTTTATTGACCTTTTTCTTCTGGTTCTTATAAGAGTAACCACGCTCTGCCAAGATGCGTTTTACTTCCTGCTCGTTGCGTATCTGGGCTTCACTTTTTTCTACCACCATCTAATCTCCTGACTAGTTAACATTATTTTATCATAAATAGTGTATAATAAAAAATATGAATGATTTTGACTATTTGAAAAAGGGGGATGTTTATCTAGATGTAGCGTGTCAATCGCTTCGTCCTCGTCCCGTTATTGACGCTATCAATCAATACTACACTGAGCATAACTCCTGTGGCGAACGTGTAAAATATAAATGGGGCGTTGAGACGGATGAAAGAGTCGAGGCCACTCGTGAAAAGATTCTAAAATTCCTCAAACTTTCTCCACGCAAATACACAGCATCGTTTACCCTGAACACTACCTACGGGATAAATCTAATCCTGTCTCAACTAGAGCCCAAACATTTCAACAAAATCATTACTAGCGAAATAGAACATAATTCACCGTTCCTTTCTAGTATAGCTTTCGCTAAACGCACTGGTTTGCCTCGCGAAGTGATTGAGCGTGAAGTTGACGGTTCGATTGATATTTCAAATCTCGATTTCACTAATGCCGTAGTGGTAGTAAACTGCGCTTCAAATTTTGACGGACGCAAACTTGGCAACCTAAAGGAGCTTACTAAGGCAGTACACAAGGCTGGTGGTATTATCATCATCGACGCCGCACAAGCGATGGCGCACTCTAGCGATGTTTTAAAAGGAGTGGAAGTTGATGCTATTTGTTTTTCAGCTCACAAATTATACGCTCCATCTCTCGGGGTAATTGTCTGGCGCGATGATTTAGCAAAAAAAATGACAGTTGGTTTTATCGGTGGAGGCATGGTTGATGATGTAGATAAAGACAAATATATATTATCAGCAGAAGGAAAGGAACACCGTTACTCTAGATTTGAAGCTGGTCTCCAAGCCTGGGGTGAGATTGTCGGCCTCGGCGCCGCCCTGGACTGGTTAAACAAACTCCCAAAAACTGCTTGGCGAAATCTAGATAATAATTCTCGAGAACTATATGAATTCCTCTCTAGCTCGGATAAAGTTCACCTAATAAACAAAGAGCCGAACCCAACTATGTCATTTTACGTTGAAGGATTAGACTCACACTTACTTGGTTCGGCGCTAAGCCGTGAAAACATCATGGCTCGTACTGGCTATTTTTGCGCTCATTATTATTTAGATCACGTTTGTGGCTATCCTCCACTGATGCGTTTTTCACTTGGGTTGCACAACAAACCCGAAGACATCGAAAAAGTCAAAAAAGCTATGTCCAAAATCATCTAACAAAATATCACCCAAAAGGGTGATATTTCGTAAACACAATTAGCTAACCAGTTTAATTGATTTAAGCAAGCTCGACGGTTGCACCGGCTTCTTCAAGAGCCTTCTTCATTTCTTCAGCTTCTGCCTTTGCGACTTTCTCCTTGACAGTTGCAGGAGCGCCATCGACGATAGCTTTAGCTTCGCCAAGGCCTAGTCCAGTAGCTTCCTTAACAGCCTTGATGACTGCAATCTTCTGAGCACCAGCGTCCTTCAAGACGACGTCGTATTCAGATTTTTCATCTGCAGCAGCAGCTTCACCACCAGCAGCTGGGCCAGCAGCAACGGCAACGGCAGCCGCAGCTGGCTCGATGCCGTATTCGTCCTTAAGGACGTTTTTAAGTTCGTTTACTTCGAGAACGGTGAGTTTCACCAATTCCTCAGCTAATTTCTTAATGTCAGTAGCCATATTAATCCTTTCTAATTATTAAATGATTGCTAATTTGCGTGTGCTTCCAATCCGGAGACAATGCCGGAAAGACCACCAGACAAGGCAGAAATGCTGTCCGTGGCTGGCGACAAGAGTTGTGCCACCACCTGGGCGATGAGTTCGTTCTTGCTCGGCATAGCGGCGAGTGACTTCACTTCGTCCTCAGAAAGGGCATTCCCAAGATCAGAAAAACCACCAATCAGCTCCAAAGCATTGTGGGTTTTAGCAAATTCAGCCAAAACTTTCGCCGGAGCAACCTCGTCATTATCTGATACTGCGTAAAGCAACTGGCCAGTTAGGCCGGTCGTGTCAGTATCTTTATAGACGGCGATTTGTCCCATCGCCACTTTGACCAAGCGGTTTTTCACTACTTTGATTTTAACGCCGTTTTCGCGCGCGTTTTTGCGTAGTTCTTGCAATTCTGCTACGGTCAAACCTTGATATTTGGCAAAGACCGTCGTTTTCGCGTTAGATAGAAGCTCAGTTAAATCAGCAACCAATTCGTTCTTTTTTTGCTTTGATATTGCCATAAAAAAGTTCCTTTGGTTACATTAATAATTTGGTTAGCTAATTGTTAAACAGCGTCACCAAATAAACTCCCAAGAAATTTTCCTCGGCGACATTATTAAGGATTACTCCTGTCGCTGTCTTTGGTAACTTTTTTTATTATATCACACTCAGCATTAAAAAACAAGCCAAAACACTTTTCGAGGACCGTAAGCTTGGGCGAGCGCCCTTGAGCGTGTCCGAGAAAAGTTGTTTTGGCTTGTTTTTAATTAATACGCTTGGTGGTGATAAATTGGAACACGGCACCAACGGCCGCAATGCCAAAAATCATTGGCCAATAAAACGTCTCAAAATTAATATCAGTATTTAATTTCACTATCGCCAGAGTCAGAGCATATGCCCCCGCGACCGCCGTCGCAATAATCGTTGCCGGCTTCATCACCATCACCGCAAACCCTGCTACGAGCACACCGATAATTCCCCCAATCGCCATAGTCTGAATATCAGTCCCGAAGTATTGCACCGTGACGAGCATTGAAAGCACGAAACATATCCCGCCCACACATAGTTTCTCGATCGAAAATCCAAGCAAAGCAAGCAATAGTCCGCCCCCAATTGGTAGCAAAGTCTGATATAAATCACTACTTGCAACTGCCTCAACATTTTGGTTAATGAACGGCATTAAGATACTCACTAAGTTGAAACCGAGTAAGAACCATATAATAAAGAAAGCAATCTTCTTAATCCGATAGCCAAATAACAACACTACTGCACCAAGTGCTAACATAATCACAGCTTCTGGTATCCCTAACTTATCCAGATTTGCCATTTTACTTATTTCTTCAATCTCATTATCTACATTATCCATAACCTCATTGTACTATATTTTTTAAAAAAACAAAAATAGGGCTTGCGGGGGGGGGGTATTTATGAGTTATAATAAAAATATGATAAATCGTTAATGATTAATCATGCCTCTTACGGTGCCATTCTTATGTAAAACCTCAATATATTAACATGAAAATGGCACCGTAAGGGGGAGTATTAACAGCAAAGTGAGGTAATGTCATACATGAAACAATTCAACCGTAAAACTAAAACTAGTCACACTACCACGTCGCAAGCGGCCATTATAAGTGTAGCTTTTTTTTCATCATGTACTATTCTTAGTGGCATGATTCTTTCTTCATCTACTACCAAAGCCGATACCACCGTCACCAGTAATGCCTCAGTCAATGTCAACGCTTCATGTACTATTACTACAGGTGGTGATAACATCACTGATACTATAGATCCAGGTACCTATGAAGAATATACTGGTACAGGAATTAATGTGTCCTGTAATGATCCAGGAGGTTACGCTCTTTATGCGATAGGTTTTTCTGGAGATTCCTATGATGCTCCAAATAACAATA
>JAFWCN010000013.1 GCA_017536895.1 Candidatus Saccharimonadota bacterium
AGACACTTACACAATATCCATAGGTGCTAGAGCCAACAACCAAACCAAACCAGGCTCATACAATAGTGATACCTTCATTATCACTGCCGTCACCAACAAAAGCATCATAGAATGTGATTCTTCCAAACTCTGTGTGCAGTACAATGGCAACGGCTTATCCTATCCAGAAACTAGCTCACAACTACCTAGAACCGTTAATAATGTGAACTATAACTCCACCACCACTTCACAAACTATCACCAAGATTCTCCATTCAGACAACGTCGGTGATGATGGTATCGCTACTGGAAATAGCGACGTAAATACTGATCAAACCAAAGAAACAACAATTGATGGTGCTAGTAATGTGAGCGTATCGTTATACTATGATACTGAGGGTGTTAGTTATGACTGGGTTGCACTTTATGCTGGTGCAGATTCAGTTCCATCTTCAGCCAACGATGGCAACAAAGGCTCTAATGGCAACCTCACTGGTAAGCTTGGGGGCAATAAATCTGGCTACACTACATCATATACCACTTGGAATCTCTGGAATAACGACGGTAACCCAATAGATACAGACACAATCAAAATTCATTTCAAAACAGACAACTACGGTGGTTCCTATATCTCATACGGCTACTACGCCATCATCACCGGTACTGGTACAGCTTATGAACGCTCTGTCTCCTCCGGCGAATACGCCACTCCCACTGGTACTAATCCTGTCTTCCATGGCTGGTCTACTTCTCAAACCACTCCAGGTGGTGGCCTTCCTAGTGACGTAGAATACACTAATGAATCTGAAATCCTCGCCAAAATGCCAGGCGATGAAGGCGAAACCAAAACTCTCTATGCCGTCTGGCAACAAGGTCAAGCCATCACCTTCACCATGGATAGCAATGTCACTAAAATTGATGTCCTAGATGCTAGTGGCACCACAGTAGGCACTATTACCAGCAGTGGTCAATCTCTCGCCCTTACTCAAGGCAACATCTACACCATTAAACCTACTCATACCACAGGCTATATTACCAACACCATCACTAAAACTTCCGGTGCCGGTACCATTAGCGGCAAGCAGTTCACCGTAGGTGCTGGTTCCGCTACCCTTAGCGTCACCAGTAAAGCCATGTCCCCCATCCAAAACTTCAACTGCTCCTCTCTTGCCAGTGGTAGTACAAAAGAAGTCTACGACACCCGTGACAACGAGGTATACCTCATCGGTAAGCTCGCAGATGGCAAATGCTGGATGCTAGACAACCTCCGCCTAGACCTCACCAATTCCACTATCCTAAATGGTCTCACTACTTCTAACACCCACGTAGACTCTGCCTCCCTCACCTCCCTCAAATCTGGTAATCGTAGTGCTGGTAACCAATACGCTAGTAGTGGCTTTGAAATATGGGATTCTAGTCATAAGTCAGACTACTACAATCGAGCCAAAGCCAATGCAGACTACAAAGACACTACTACCACTAGCTACGGTGCAGGCTCTGGTAAAATCGGTGTCTATTACAACTACTGTGCTGCCTCAGCTGGCTCCTATTGTTACGACGATGGCAAGGGTACCGGTAACGCTTCTTACGACCTTTGCCCAGCTGGCTGGCGCATGCCTACAGGAGGCTCCTCCGGCGAATACAAAGCCATTTACACAGCCTATAGTAGTGATGCCACAAGCTTCAGAAATGCTCTTTCTACGCCTCTCTCTGGCTACATCCGCAGTGGCTCGGCGAACTATCAGGGCACGTACGGCCGCTTCTGGTCTTCTACTTACTACGATGCTAGCGATATGTACAACCTCCGCGTCAATTCTAGCAATGTGGATACGTCCCGTGACGGCATTCGCAACGACGGTCAGTCTGTTAGGTGCTTACTGAGTTCTTAGCTGTGAAGGGTTTGTGTTTTCTTGCGCTTTCCCCGCTCTCCATCCCGGAATAGAGCGCCCAAGCCCTGAGGGCGCAGGGCGCGGAAAAACACCTAGCAACCGTGATGCCTGGCAACTGCAATCATTCAAACCCCTATCTCACACCGCTTAACCTTGACCGCTCAACCATCAATGGCTATACTAGAACCAGTATAACTGCCATTATCAATCTGACTACACAATCCAGCTTGATCATGGCAGTTTTTTATTAACTATAAAAAGGAGTACCATGACAATAACGACTCTAACCAAATACAATCCAACCCCAAATCTCCTTGACAAAGTATATACAACAATATATACTCACTCTAAGGAGGAAACCACAATGGAAACAGCAAAAGTCTTCACCAACGGAGGTAGTCAAGCCATCAGGCTTCCTAAAAACTGCCGTTTTGACAGCGACGAAGTCACCGCTAGCAAAATCGGCAAAATAGTCATCTTGATGCCAAAAGACGATTCTTGGGCCGAACTAAAACAAGGCCTCGAGCTATTTTCCGATGACTTCCTAAAAGATGGTATTGATCAGTTACCTTTGCAGGAAAGAGCCGCAATATGAAGTACATGCTCGATACCAACATTATCATCTACCTCATAAACCATCGCTCTGAGAAAGCATTAAAACAATTTACGAAGCATAAGCCAGGAGATTTATGCATTTCAGCTATCACTATGGCCGAGCTCGAATACGGAGTTTACAAGAGCAAGCAAAAGAGCCAAAATCAACTAGCCCTTATCCTTTTTCTTTCCCGTATTAAAATTCTCCCCTTTGACTCTAAGGCCGCCACTGAATACGGTATCATCCGTGCCAATCTCTCCCAAAAAGGTCAACTCATTGGCGCCAATGATCTTCTCATCGCTGCCCACGCCAAAGCCAAAAATCTCACCTTAATCACCAACAATACCCGCGAATTTCAGCGTGTCAAAGGGCTTAAACTTGCAAACTGGGCCTAACAAGTATGCTATAATCAACCTATGAATCTAACCGGCCTAACAGAGGAGCAGGTCCAATCCCGCATCAAGCAGGGAAAGGTCAACAAGTCTCCTAAAACCACGAGAAACACCGTTGCGAAAATCATCCTGAAAAACACTCTCACGATTTTTAACATCGTAAACCTCATCCTTGCCCTCATGATTATCTCTGTTGGCGCTTACAAGAACCTCCTCTTCATCCTCGTCGCAGTCGCAAACACCCTTATCAGCATCATCAACGGCATCCGCGCCAAGAAAACCGTCGACAAAATGCGCCTCCTCGCCGAGAAACGCCCTACAGTAATCAGGGAAGGTAAACAACGCCAAATCGACCAAGACCAAATCGTCGAAGGCGACCTTCTCATTTTCAGCCTCGGCGACCAAGTTATCGTCGATTCAATAATCGAACAAGGCCAAGTCGAAGTCAACGAATCCTTTATCACCGGCGAACAAAAGAGCATCGTCAAGTCACAGGGTGACCAGCTCACCTCTGGCTCATTCATCGTTTCCGGCACCTGTAAAGCCACCGCCACCGCCGTTGGCGCTGACAATTTCTTAAGCAAACTCGAACAAAACGCCCACGACATCAAGACCGCCGACTCCAAGCTCTTCACTATCATCAACAACATCGTCAAATACATCAGCTACGCCTTAATCCCTATCGGTATTCTACTCCTTTGGAGCAGATTTCGCGTCGCCGGTACCACCCCCGAAGTCGCCGTTACCAGCACCGTCGCCGGCCTCATTAGCATGATCCCCGAAGGCCTCGTCCTCCTCACCAGCTCCGTTCTCGCCCTCGCTACGATAAGACTAAGCACCAAAAAAGTCCTCGTCCAGGATCTCTATTCTGTCGAGACTCTCGCCCGCGTCGACGCCATCGCTCTGGACAAAACCGGCACCCTCACTACCGGCCAAATGACAGTTCATGACTTCACCCCACTTGAAAAATCCTTTGAGAGCGCTTTAAACGCCATTCTAAGCCATCAGACATCCGAAAACGCAACCATAACCGCCTTGAAGCAAAAGTTTGCAGGAAGCGGCAATACTAAAGAAATAAAGGGTATCACGGATGTCATCAGTTTCTCATCTGAACGCAAACATTCCGGCATCAAAACCAAATCCGCCACCTACCTTCTCGGCGCCATCGATTTCATCACCGATGACAAATCCCTCATCAAGCAGGTCAAATCCGCCTCCGAAGGCTATCGCACCCTCGCAGTCGTTAAGAACAAACAGCTCCTAGGCTACATCCGCCTCGAAGACGAAATCCGCCGTGATGCGAAAGACATCATCAACTACTTCTATGATAACAACATCGATGTCCGAATCATCTCTGGCGACGACCTCGACGCCGTCACTAAAATCGCGGGACGCGTCGGCGTAAGAAACCCCAAAGGTTTTAACCTCTCTTCCGAAAAAAACCACAACTACGCCAAACTCGTCAAAGAATATAACATCTTCACTCGCGTCACCCCTACCGAGAAAAAACACCTCATAAGCGCCCTGAAAAAACAGGGCAAAACCGTCGCCATGACCGGTGACGGTGTCAACGACATCCTCGCCATGAAAGAAGCCGACTGTTCCATCGCTATCGGCGAAGGCTCCGACGCCGCCCGCCGCTCTGCTAAACTTGTCCTCTTAAACAACGATTTCGCCTCTGTCCCCTCCATCATCAACGAAGGTCGCCAATCCATCAACAACCTCGAGCGCTCCGCCACCCTTTTTCTCAGCAAAAACACCTATGCCGCTATCCTCGCCGTCCTCTTCATCCTCATCCCGATTGAATACCCCTATGCCCCTATCGAGATGAGCCTACTTAATGCTCTCTGTATCGGCATCCCTGGCCTCATCCTCGCCTTCGAGCCTAACACCGCTCGCATCAAGGACCAATTTGTCAAAAACATCAAAAAGTACTCCATCCCCACCGGCATCACCGTTGCGGTCTCCATGCTCATCCTCTCCATTGTCGCCACCATCATCCACCTTGAACGCCCTTACCTACTCACCCTCTCCGCTATTATCACCTTCACTATCGACATGCTCCTAATCTATCGCATCTCTCGTCCGCTCAATCTCTTCCGCCGAGTTCTCATCATCGCTCTTGTCGTCATCTTCGTCTTAACTCTAGCACTTCCATTCACCCGCACCCTCTTCGACTTCGCCCCTCTATTCTAAAACTATTCGTGATGATACTTCCCACCACTAGTTATTTCGAATCTCTCCTCATGACCATGAAATCTTTTCGCTCGCCATCTCGTATAACTATGCTATAATGTTAACAGTATGCATAAGCATTCTAAGATACTTTTTCTTGTTACAGTATTAACGATTTTTCTTGCTTCATTATTTATCTTCCGTCCTACTCTTGCTACTGATACTAGCGATATTGTAGAAACAACCTTCTTTGGCAACCTCAAAGATGATGGCGAAGGTTGTGGCGTTTATACCATTCTGAATATAGTGGTAGACACTCTTTCGATTGGAGTAGGTATTCTCGCCATAATCGGCATCGTCATCGTCGGTATAAGATACCTCACTGCCAAGGGAGACATAGCTCAAACCAAAAAAGCTAAACAACGCATGCTCCAAATCGTTATTGGCTTAGTAGTCTATGCTCTCTTCTACGCTGGTGTTCAGTGGCTTCTCCCCGGCGGAAAGCTGAATACTACATCGTGCACCACTATATCAGATCAGGAATTAGCCAACCTCAAGGAGAAGGAAAGACAAGAAAAGGCAGAACAACAGAAAAAGACCAACCCGTCATCAACCTCTTCTGCTACCAAAACAGAAACCAAAACTAGCGCTAATAGCAATGATCAAATCAAAAATACAGACTTAAAAGGGGCCACCGCCGTTGGCAAAAAAGTCCTCCGATTCGCCGAAGATACCGCCAAATATATGGATAAACATAAATTTATTTATTTTCAATACGATCCAAGCAATGGCTTCAATAATAGAAAGATACGAAAAGGATATGGTCCAAAAGATGGTAATATCTACGCAGACATCTGGCCAAGAAACTGGGAAGTGGCCAAGCAATGGAGGTTTACACACTGTTCTGGCTTTGTAACCTTAGTATTAAAAAGAGCAGGGTTGCTCTCAAATGGGAATGTCTATATTAGTGGGGGTAAACTTGGATTCAATAAATCAAAACAAGAGCTCCTTAAAAAGTTTACAATTATTCATGGAAACGGCGATACCATTGCGAACTTAGTAAAAAAGAAGAAGTTGTCTCCTGGTGATGTTTTTGGCTATCCAGGCGCAACACATACTATGATTTTTGCTGGAAAAGTAAACGGCAAATATTGGATTTACGAAGTTAACGCTCCTGTCAATCAAATCCTTAAGTATAATGGCGGTCTACATAAGTCAATTTCAGGATCCAAACGCGTTGGCGACATTCTCCATGCCAAATAAAGAAACCTCTCACTCGTGATGATACTTCCCGCTACTAGCGATTTGTGATGCCCGATAAATTTGTTCCACCACCATACACCTAAACAACTGGTGCGGAAATACTAATTTCGAAAAACTCCACACAAAATCCGCCTTCTCTCGCACCAAATCCGAAAATCCATACGCCCCGCCAATCAAAATTACCACGTCTCGCCCCTCCACAAACACCCCCGTTAGAATCTTCGAATATTCATCTGATGATATATTTTTGCCACGCTCATCACAACAAATCACATATTCCGAAGACTTTTCAAACGGCCAATCAACAAGCTTCTTCATCAATTTCTCTTCCTCATAAAACTCCCAACGGACATCGTACGGCTTGCGGAGCCTCTTCTCATATTCAGCAATAATCTCTGAAAACGCCCCCGAATTTTTCTTACCACCGCAAATAATCCTAATCATGGTCAATCTCAATCTTCGGATAAATGTTTAACGCATACGGATCTACTGGTTTCACCCCAGACTGTATCTCATAAAAACAAGCCGCCGCCACCATCGCCCCATTATCCCCAGAGAGCGAAGGAGTAGGGAAGAATACATTTATATCCTGACTCGGGGTATTTCGGAGCGCGGCAGCGCGAGAGTTAACGCGCTCGCCCCGTGACGACGGGCGCGAGCGACGCGACCCCGAGTAGGATATAAATGTGTTCCTCAGTTCCTCATTTGCACTCACCCCTCCGGCAATAACGACCGATCGTGCCTCAGGATATTTTTTAAGCGCAGCCTTCATCTTTTCAAGCAATATCTCCACCGCTGTCTTTTGAAACGACGCCGCAAAATCAAACACTTGTTCAGGAGTCAGTAGTTCCTTCAACTTATGCGACGGATATGAAATCGGTACGCCCACTTCTTTCTGCACGGCACGAAGCACCGCCGTCTTCAGCCCCGAAAAAGAAAAATCGAGCCCATCAATCTTCGGATGCGGCAACTTATATTTATCCGCATCACCCTTTAGTGCAGCCTTAGCAATCGCCGGCCCACCAGGATAGGGAAGCCCCAAAATCTTCGCCACTTTATCAAAACACTCCCCCACCGCATCATCCCTCGTCGTCCCCACAATCTCAAACTGATTATGCTTTGTCATCCGCAAAATTTGCGTATGCCCACCAGAAACCACCAGCGCAAGCAAAGGGAATGATGGTGAGGGCAAATCGGAACATGCTTTTCGAGTGCTTCCGGAGGTTACGACCGAGGATGAGGGCGCTCGCCCCGTGACGACGGGAGCGAGCGACCCGTCCCGAGAAAAGTCATGTCCGATTTGCCCTGCATCAAGCCAATTCGCATACACATGTGATTTCAAATGATGTACCGCATACAACGGTTTATCATGTAGTATCGCGAGCGTCCTCGCCGTCAATGTCCCAATTAACAAAGACCCCAGTAATCCCGGCGCATGTGTCACAGCAATCGCATCAATCTCATCCCAGGAAACACTCGCATCGGCTAAAGCCTTATCAATCACCGGCATCATCACTTCTAAGTGACTACGAGCAGCCACCTCTGGAATCACTCCACCATATTCTGCAAAAATATCAATCTGACTCACCACTACATTCGACAAAATCCTAACTCCATTTTCAACTACAGCGGTCGCCGTCTCATCACAACTTGTCTCAATCCCTAATATTTTCACCTCTTTATTATATCATAAATATATCACCAGATGAATAATCGCCAAAATATAGAACTTATGCTACAATAGGTTTATGCATCATAAGTTATTCAAGCATCTTTCAATCTTCACTATTATTGCAATTACCTTAATCTTTTCAATCTCAGCTTCTGCAATATCACTTAGCGGAAAGTCTATTCTCATTGACGGTGATTCAGTTGCTAGGGGAACTCATGCGACTGTCGATAATGGCAGATACAGTTATGGGGACTATTTAGCTTCACTAGGGGCAGACGTCACAAACATAGCTTATAGTGGTTCCTTGTTTTATTATCCACCAGGCGGTGAGGATAAAATGATTAATCATCTCACATCGGATGTCACTAGCGTACCGTACGATTACATCATCCTAGAAGGAGGCGATGTTGATATTGAATATCACGGAAATGTAGACTATGCTGCTGATGCCATAGACGAATATTTTGCGACTGTAAAAAGCACTCCCGCATGGCAAAATTCCAAAGTTTTCTTTCTAATTACTCCTCATATGGACTTCAGTTCCGACGTTTTAGACAAAACTAACGAGCTTTGGAAAAGAGTTAAAAGGCTTTGCACTAAACATCGTATCAAATGCATTAACCTCTTTAAAACCAGCAAAGATGATGGCAACACAACTCCAGTTGGTTTCAATTACAACCTCATGAGCAATAGAATTTCATTTAGCGAAAATGAAACCGTAGAAGGATCAGTCGATGGCGAGCACCCCTCTAAAAAGGCTCAAATCACAATAGGTAAAATAATTGCCAAAAGACTTAGAGCCAACAACGGCGATCCTTCCAATCCTGCTGAGCAGAATTCATCCGACGAAGACAATTCATATACTCCTTCTATCTCTACCTATGATGGTACTGTTGAAACTAGCTTTTTCGGCAACATGCAAGATGATGGGCAAGGATGTGGTGTATACACGATCCTTAGCTTAGTAGTTGATACTTTATCTATTGGCGTTGCCATCTTGGCTCTCATAGGTATTGCCCTCACAGGGGTCAAGTATCTCATGGCAAAGGGCGACATCGAACAAGCTAAAAATGCCAAACACAGAATGTATCAAATAATTGTTGGGCTAGTAGCCTATGTTTTACTTTACGCTGGTGTTCAATGGTTGCTCCCAGGCGGTCATTTCAATAGCAATCAATCTTGTTCTACCACATCAGCCCAAAAGACATCATAGTCTATGTTTAAAACTTGATTTATATTCAAAATCCATGCTACAATAAACTTATGGATAATAGTAACTTTGAACAACAGTTTAAACAAAATGTTAAAACCTCGGCTATGGCGCCAGTACCAACCGCCTCAACCGGAGAAACCAACAAACTACCATTAATTATTGCCATTGTACTTGCGATAGTTACATTAGTAGAATCAATAGTCCTCATCATAGCACTCTCAAATCGTCCTTCCGTGCAAACTGAAACCTCTGAAAATAACGACTATCAAACTCCGATTGCCTACGATGATTATATCAGAAGTGCCTATGTCTACGATGACGATTACAACCTTATCGCTGTGAACTTTTCCTGCGTAGCAGATGATAAATCATCATACATTCTAACCGCAAGCAATTATTTCGAGCAACGCGATAGTGCTGGTTCTGTCACAGCATCTGGCGATTATTCTATCTCCAATGATAGCTTGGTCTCTTTAAAAGATTCCGGTAAAGTTCTCTACTATGATGGTTTCAACATAGCCGATGGTCTCACAATCTACAAATGTGAGGAAGTTGCTGCGGAGACTGATGCTGATGAAGACACCGAAGATTAATCGTCACTTGGTAGTCCGTTTTGCTTTAGGGATCCTTATTCTATGTCTTTCTACCACCGCTATCGCTATTCATTCAGTATATGCCGATATCACTATCGATGGTAGTTTAGTCCAAAAAGTAGGTGATTTTCAAGCAGATAATTATGGTATCCAGGGCGGTACTATTTCAGAAAAATACTATATTTTTGCAGATAGCAATAGCCATGGCTCTACCAATGGACGAACCACTATTAGATTTTTTGATCGTAAAACCGGAAAAGAGGTCTCGGCCGATAGTAGTTTAGTCATGCAAGATTTTTATCATGCAAGTAGCTTGCATTATGACTGGGGCACAGGATACGCTCAAGTTGGAGATGCTAGTACAGGAAATTGGTGGTGTTTTAGTGTCAAAAACAGAAAACAAGTCTCAGAGAGTAAATGTAAAAACGGCTTTCTTGCATCTAGTGGCCTAGGATATGGAAATACTCGTCAGGGGTGGACTCAATATGGCGATTATTATTTTCGTGCTTTTGGCAACGAATACGACGAAGGTGCCAACATTACAGTGTATGACAAGGACAGAAATTTCGTTGAAAACTATGTTGTTCCTCTTAGCGCCACAGATGTGTGTGAGATTGAAGATGTTGCTGTAGATGGCGATGAAGGTGCCCTCTATATGCTATGCGATGATAAAGCAAAAGGACATTACGCAGGTTTTTACAAGATAGATCAATCAGTCTTTAGTCAATACATTACTGCTGGTACCGGTTCCGAAAAACGTACTGCTGAAAAATCCGCTGTCAACAAAAAAGACCCTTCCAAATATCAAAATAACTACACACCTTCTGTCTCAACTTATGATGGCGTCGTTGAAACCTCCTTCTTTGGCACTATTCAAGACGACAAAGAAGGATGTGGCGTCTACACTACCTTGGACCTCATCATGACCATACTCACTATCGGTATCGGAATCTCTGGCGCCATTGGCATTGCCGTTTCTGGCATCATTTACCTCACTGCCAAGGGCGATGTAGCGAAAACTACCAAAGCCAAGCGCCGCATTTACGAAATAGTAATTGGCCTTGCCGCCTACGCTGTGATTTGGGCACTTTTGACCTTTCTTCTTCCTGAGTTTAACCCTGAACTCAAAGCCTGTAAAGCTCTCACTGCCGAAGAAATGGCTGCCCGTGACACCAGGATTGCCGCCATTAGAGCAGAAAACGCCAAAAGAGCAAATCCTGGTGGTGTAACCGATGAATCTACTGAGAAGTGTCTAAAAAATGCCGCCAAGGTTGTCAGAAATCAGGTTTGCAAGCTGAAAACCCCCGCCGAACGCATCTCAGCCACTGCAAAACTCTTAGCTGGCTCTTCAAACGCTCCAAATGCTAAATATAAACAAGCCATGAAAGAAACTGGAGCAAACTCTTCCGGTCCATGCGAAGTGAATGGAGAATCATGCAATACTTATGTCGCCACAGTGCTATTAGCATCGGGTGTTGATCCAAATGTTCCTAATGGCAAAGTAGGGAACAATACCGCAGACCTCTATAATTATTTCTCAAAATCTCCGAAATGGAAAAAAGTTGGTAATAGCCCTGGATTATCACGCGACGGCGATGTAGTGATAAAGCCCCTTCCTAATGGTCACGTGACCATAACAGTCAAAAAACCTACTGGAAAGCTCGTCACTGCTCACGCCAGCTACTGCGATTCCTACCCCATTGTCTCTAATAGTATATTTGATGATTACGACGGCACTCCTACAGTCTTCCGCTACGTCGGTAAATAATAGCAAAAAAATGGCTGGTTTGAGCAGGGAAGTCTCCCTTCGCCATCCGCAGGAAAACAAAATAGGAGAGCAAGCTCTCCATTTTTTTCCTGGCTGGGATGGCAGGGATCGAACCTGCGAATGACGGGACCAAAACCCGCTGCCTTACCACTTGGCGACATCCCAGTGTGCCACGATTATATCACAAAAACAATGATAATTCCACCATGAAAAACCACCTAGATAATCTAGGCGGTTCTCGAAGTAAACGACTATTTGGCAGAATCAGCGCTTACTGTTAAGGCGTGATACGCTGCCTCCATCTCTGCTGTGTCGCAAACTACCTCAAATTCCAGTGTGGAATTCCCCACAATTTTTAGTAGTTTCGACAGTGTCCGGATTTCGCGCATCTTAAGCTCCTGGCACTCTTCACGGTTCACCAACTCCTGATACAGGATATCAGCACCGGTATCGTCAAGATTGACAGTAACAGATTCGTCCATTGGCGCTATAGTACCATCGGTGTAAGCACATATTACTATCTTCAGCATTTCATCAAGCTTCCGGCGTTTCTCTTCGAGTTCCGCCTTCACTTCATGTTGCTTTTCTAGAGCTTCGTTTGCTTTTGCTACGATTTTAGCGTCTCTTTCCGCGATAGTATTATACTTTCTCTTCAGGGCCACTATTTTCTCGCGCATCGATTCTAGCTCCTCTTCCAGCTTACCCATTTCTTCAGCCGAGTTGTGATGCTTAGTCAGCCATCTTTTTCGCTCAGTTTCAAGTTTCACCGCCTGTTCTTCGAGGTCGTGAATCTCATTCTCAAGCAAGATTTTACCTGGAATTTCTTCCTTTGACTTATCATCACTCTCGAGCGCCATAAACTCATCAAGAGACATGTTCTTAATCTCAGAAATCGGTACGCCTTTGTACTCCGTTACCGGCAGTTTAGTGCGCTCTTTTATGCGCTTTTTCTCGTTTTTAGAAATGTCCCTCAATAGCCTTTCCGCGTCGTCCTTGTTATTCTTGTATAGAGCCATTACCGCGTCTTGCATTTGCTCCTTATCCATTCCATACTTCTCCTGAAATTCCTTAAAGCCAAACCCGTTTTTGATTCCTAGCTTCAGCCCTTTTCTGTCGATTGTCATTTCCATTATTAGCCCTCCTTGGCCTTTAGCTCTACATCTTCAGCAATAAACATTTTGATTGATCCCAGCATTTCATCAATTTCCGCAATTACGATGTCGCAATGCTTATTGAATTCTTCTGGGTTCAGGGCTTTCAGAGCTTCTCTTGAAACTCGCTCAAAAGGTGCGTGTTTTTTATGCGCTCTATCTAGCAGCTCTTTCTTGGAAACTCCTCGCTCTTTTGCGATATCACCCAGTATCTTATAATAGTGAGGTACTGAAACACCGCAGTATTTCGCGATTTCGGGATGGGACATCCCTTTAGCCCGTAGCTCGTCAAATAGACGTTTTACTTTTTTAGTGCTTTCGCTTTCTCCCCGCATTTTATTATGCCTCCTCTCAGTAATATATCGGGAAATAACGAACTCCCATAATTATAGCACAAAAACCATAAAAAGTCAACCGTCCACCCCTATTCCATACCCCTTGTGTTTTTCTTAAAAGTGTGCTATAATAACTACATGGCTAACAAGAAGCGAAAACCAACAAAAAACACCAAAAAACGCTCCGCCAAGAAGGAAGCACCAGTTGAGCATGAACTACCTGGTGGTTTTTGGCGTCAAGTTACCGCTATTTTGATGATCGCTCTAGCACTATTTTTCGTTGTCACATGGTTCGGCCAAGGGGGAACTGTCCTCAACGAAGTCCATAAATTTATCCTGAGCGCCGTCGGCTTTGCTACTTACTTCATTCCTGCTATCCTAGTTTATCTTGGCATCAAAAAGCTCCGCGTCGACGACAACCGCATCGCTTTTCCAGTTTATATCGCTAGCATCCTTATGATTTTATGGATCTCCGGCATCGCCGCTATTTGGAAAAACGGTGGCATCGTTGGCAACTGGCTAAACTCATTGATGCTGAACGTCTTGTCTCAAGGTGTCGTCATCTTCATTTATATTGTTCTCATTTTTATCACTGCTCTCTTCATCCTCCAACTCTCTCCAGTCACTTTCTTCAAAGGCACCAAGAATCTCGCCAAACGCGAAAAGAAATCCGCTAATCCCGACGAAGAACCCAAAAAGAAAAAGCTCGGTCAGCTCGAAATCAAAGTCAACTCTGGCGTCAACACTGCCGAGCAAGCCTCGCCAAGCCCCCTCAAAAAATCCGCCATCAAGCGTCCTGCCGCTGAAGCTAAAGAGCCCGCCAAGGAGCCAGAAGCCCTCGTTGCTCTCTCTGACCCAGATTGGAAGACTCCGTCCGTCGACTTGCTCGAAAAGAAACAATCACCAGCCGATGCTGGCAACATTCAGCAAAATGCCTATATTATTAAATCTACACTCGCTGAGTTCGGCATCGATGTTGAAATGGAAGGCGCCAATGTCGGTCCTCGCGTCACCCAGTACACCATGAAGCCACCAGCTGGTGTCAACTTGAGTAAAATTTTATCACGCGATAAAGAGCTCGCTTTGAACCTCGCTGTCGACAAGATTCGTATTGAAGCGCCAATCCCAGGCACCCGTTCAGTTGGCGTCGAAATTCCAAATGCTCGTAGTGCCGACGTTCGTTTGCGTGGCGTGCTCGAATCTTCCGAATGGAAGAAAACTTCCGACCCGCTTGCCTTTGCAGTAGGGAAAGATATATCCGGTAAAGCCGTCATCGCCAATCTCGCCAAGATGCCTCACCTTCTCATCGCCGGTACTACTGGTTCTGGTAAGTCGGTCATGACCAATACACTTATTAGCTCACTCCTATACCGCAATGCCCCATCCGACATGAAGCTTATCATCGTCGATCCAAAGCAGGTTGAAATGGCCCAATATCAGGACATTCCTCACCTTCTCACTCCTATCATTACCCAAACTGACAAAGCCCTCTCCGCCATGAAGTGGTCTGTCGGCGAAATGGAACGCCGCTATACCTTAATGGCTAAGGAAAAAGTCAAAAACATCGCCGATTATAATGCCAAAATTGCCAAATCCGAAGATGCTGAAAACACCAGCAAAATGCCTTATATCGTTATTGTAATCGATGAGATGGCTGACCTCATGATGATGGCCGGAAAAGACCTCGAGATGCTCATCGTCCGCATCGCCCAGAAGGGTCGTGCCGCTGGTATTCACCTTGTGCTCGCTACCCAGCGTCCTGAGGTTAAGGTCATTACTGGTCTCATTAAGGCTAACATCCCAGGTCGTATTGCTTTCGCTGTAGGCTCTCAGATGGATTCTCGTATCATGCTTGACCAAGGTGGTGCCGAGAAACTCCTCGGTAAAGGTGATATGCTCCTTCTCACTACCGAAATGATGGGCAAACCCCGCCGTCTCCAGGGCGCCTTCGCCTCTGATGCTGATATTGCTAAGGTTACCGACTTCCTCCGTGAACAACGCGAACCACAATATAACGATGAAGTCATCTCTCAGCAAGTCGCCATCAAAGGCATGCCAGGTTCTGGCGGTGCCAGTGATCTTGGCCGCCGTTATGACCCGAACGACCCAACTGTTCGAAAAGCCGTCGAAATCACCTTAAAACAAGGTAAATTCTCCACGGCCTCTCTCCAAACCTGGCTCGGCAAAGGCCACGGCTTCGTCGCCGGTCTCGCCATCTGGCTCGAAGAAATTGGCGTCATTGGCCCTCAAAATGGCAACAAACCACGCGAGGTTCTCATTACCTCTATGGACGAGTTTGACGAACTAGCCGGCGCGTGATATAATAGAACCAATATCAGCTCAGCAGAGGTGTCAACCCGGGCCTTAAAGATTAGGAGAACGGAGAACAGCCACTGCTTTAACCAAAGGAGTTTTCTATGAAAGATTACGAACTCTCTGTCGTGTTTCATCCCGATCTCGAGATGAATCTCGACCCTGCCCTCGACAAGGTGAAGAAAATCATCGAGTCGAACAAAGGCAAAATCACAAAAGAGGAAAACGACGGCAAGAAACGCCTCGCTTACTCTATAAATGGCCAAGATTTTGGCGTTTATTACTATTTTGACCTTCAGCTTCCAGCTGAGGCCCCAGCCAAAATCAGCAGCACCTTTAATATTACCGATGAGGTTTTACGCTATCTCCTCGTCAAGACTGATCCACGTCGAGCCAAAGCAGCCGCTCTTCGCAAGGAGGAGGAATCAGCCGAATCAGTGAGTGATGAAACTACTAACCAAGAAAAAGGAGAATAACTTATTATGCGCGGATTTTCAAAAGCAATCATTACCGGTAACTTAACTCGCGACCCAGAGCTTCGCACTACCCCTAACGGTGCCTCAGTCTGTAGCTTTTCAGTCGCAGTCAACCGCACCTTCAAAGATTCTAACGGCGAACAAAAGGAAGATGTTTCTTACATCGATTGTTCTGCATGGGGTCGTCTCGGCGAAATGATTAACCAGTACGCCAAGAAGGGCTCCGGTGTTCTAGTTTCCGGCCGTCTTGATCAACGCAGTTGGGAAGACAAAAACGGTGGTGGCAAACGCTCCCGCGTTGAAATCGTGGTCGAAGATTTCAATTTCATCGGCGCACCTCGCGGTGACGGTGGTTCAAGCAGCAGTAGCTCTTCTGCTTCCGCTCCAGCCGATATCCCAGATGACATTCCTGAGGAAGAAATTGATCTCAGCGAAGTACCATTCTAAATCAATTAATCTAAGTCAAACGAAGGAGAATACTAAACTATGAAAAGGA
This sequence comes from Candidatus Saccharimonadota bacterium, assembly GCA_017536895.1. GTDB lineage: Bacteria > Patescibacteriota > Saccharimonadia > Saccharimonadales > Saccharimonadaceae > Nanosyncoccus. Next base: position 16,310 of record JAFWCN010000013.1, read on the forward strand.
TTAAAACCGATCCGAACCTCTATTTCGATTATCGCGACACGAAAACTTTGCAGCGCTACATCGATAGTTACGGTCGTATCGAGCCAATTTCAAAAACCGGCCTTTCAGCCAAGCAACAGCGTCAACTCGCAGTCGCTATTAAGCGTGCTAGGCACTTAGCACTTTTGCCATTTGTAACAAAATAAGGAGTTAATATGTACGGACCAACAGATCTCAAGAAAAACACTTTGATTACTTTGGACGGTCAGCCGTACAAGGTGGTGGAATACTCCCAAAAAGTCATGGGGAGAGGCGGCTCAATCGTCAATGTCAAAGTCAAAAACTTGATTACTGGCGCTTTGCTCCCCAAGACTTTCAAAGGTCAAGAAAAAATCGAACCAGCTGAAGTTACGACTCGCAAAGCCCAGTATCTTTATAAGGATGACGAAAAGTTCTATTTTATGGACCCAGAATCATTCGAACAGTACGAATTAAACAAGGACTTAGTAGGTGAAGCCGATGACTTTCTAAGAGAAGGGGACGAAGTAGAGATTCAATTCTACAATGGTACCCCTATCAATCTTCAGCTTCCTAAAAATCTTTGGCTCAAAGTCACTTACACTGAATCAGTCGTCAAAGGCGATACTACCAGCTCAGTCATGAAGGATGCAACTCTAGAGACTGGCCTTGTCATTAAGGTACCTGCTTTCATCAAAGAAGGCGACATCGTCTCCGTCGATACTGAAACATATGCTTATCGTGAACGCAAGAAATAATTCAATTTAACTCTTGCATTTTAAAACAATTAAGCTTATAATAGTAGTATGAATTTATTGCATGGCGTGGGCGATTTCTTCTCGCTAGATATCGGGACAAATTCGATGCGTATCGTACAGCTTTCTGGTGACAATCAGCACGGTTGGACTCTCCAGAGATTTGCTTATGTGCCAATTGATCAAAAATTAACCGCCGACTCTTCGGATCTCGGGAAAAAACGCCTCGGCGAGGCGATTATGGGTGCTGTCGTTCAGGCTGGCATTCATACCAAAAATGTTGCAATTGGTCTTCCCGCCAACAAAACATTTACTTCGATCGTTGAGACTGAAACTCTCCCTGAAAAAGAACTCAAAAAATCCTTCAAATATGAAATGGATAAATACATCCCGATGGCTTTAAGTGATGCCAAGGCTGATTTTATCATCCTCGGACCTAGTCCGAATGATCCAGCTAGGACAGAAATCCTAGTCAGCTCCATCGCTAAGGATTATGCCGAGTCGACGATGGAAACTATCGAAAAAACCGGACTCAACATTGTCGCTATGGAACCAGAGCCACTAGCTATGGCTCGCGCACTTACCAATCCTGGCGCAATCGATGCCACTATGGCAGTAGATTTTGGCGAAAACTCTACTGATATTGTTATCATTTATAAAAACCACCCTCGCCTCGTTCGTTCTATCCCGGGCGGTTTCAGCGTTCTAGTCAAAGCTATCTCAAGTGGTCTCAACGTTCGCGAAGATCAGGCTCGTCAATTCATCCTCAAATTTGGTCTCGATCAAAACCAAGTCGAAGGCCAGGTTTTTAAAATTCTCGATACACATCTCGATAATTTTGCTTCCGAGCTTGCCAAATCCGTACGCTTCTTCCAAACCAAGTATATCAATGGTAAAGTCGGCGGCATCATTTTGTCAGGCTATGCCAGCATGATTCCACTCTTCGCTAATTTCATCGAAGCAAAAACCGGTATTGCTACCATGAATGGCAATCCATGGCAATTCGTCAGGACAACTCCAGAGCAACAGCAAATGCTTATGAACGTCGCCAGCGAATTTGCTGTCGCTATCGGCTTATCGGAAAGGAGTAATGACTAATGGCACACGAAATAAACCTCGTTCCAGACATTAAGAATGAAATGATCAAAACCCTAAAACTTCGTAATTATATCTTCTTTGGTTGTATTGTGGTGGCTGTAGCTAGCATCATTCTAACCTTAATCTTTGGTCTCATTATGGGCGGTCAGCGCGTTGCAATTGAAAACAAGAAATCCACCCTTGAAACGCTATCTGCAAAACTAAATTCCTACACTGATCTCAATGATTTTCTTACTATCAAGGATCAGCTCGGTAATATCGATACACTAACCAGTAATAAAACCGTTCTCTCACGTACTTTTAATATTCTTTCGGCTTTACTCCCGACCGGCGCCGACACTATTACGGTTTCTGAACTAAACGTGGACCTTACTGGCGAACAACCTAGTTTTTCGCTTGAGGCACAAGCCAACGCTGGTAAGGAGCCCTTCATCGATTATAATGTGCTTGATTCCTTCAAGAAAAGTATGCAATACATGCGTTACGATTATGGTAGCTACGTCGACAAAGACGGTAACAACATCCCAGCATATTGTATGATTGAGCAAGGTTCTGATGGTGCTTTCCTTAATGATGCAGAAAAAGGTATTTACGCTTATTGGACTATTGAAGGTGATGGTTGCAATCCTTCCGATAAGCTCAAAGAAGAGGATTATACCATTGAAGATTATGAAGGACAAAAAGTCGTTCGCATTTGGCGCACCCCACAATTTGCCGATTGGTACAAGGACAAAGAATCCAAAGACCAGCCGTATATGAGCCTTGATGGCGAAATCAAAAACGTAGAGCATTTTAATAGTTCTTGCATCACCTATAAAGGAAATACAAGTGGTGATAACGCTAAATCTAAATGGGATATTACTAATGATTGCAAACTAGTTTATGGTGCCGCAGGTGAAGAAAACGATGAAAGTGGTATTGTTATTACCGAATCATCAAACGGGCGTGATTCAACCAATGAATTAGTACTACGCTTTGCCGCAAATATTACTTTTGCTCCAGAAGTATTCCAGTTTAATAATACTCACATGATTGCCATTGCGCCATCAGGACAACGCAACGTCACTGATTCCTACGTCCAAATACAATCCATGTTCGGCCAACGTGCCGCCGATTGCGCTGAGGGCGATACCGCTTGTAAAACCGCTAACACCAATGGGAGGGGCTAATCATGGCTAAAGAATTTAAAGAAATAGCAATCAGTAAACGCCTCAAAATATCCGAAGCACAAAAATACATGCTGATGTCTGTAATCGCCGCTTCAGTGGTTTTGGGTGTAGCAATATCGCTAATCTCATATTTCGTTCGTCAGATATCCTTTAACACCAAAATTATTATGGCAGAAGAAGAAGCTATTGCTGACTATTCAAACGTTATCAAAAGCACCGGTGCCTGCAAAGCTCCAAGAGGCAGTATTTACTCTGGCGATGAGCTTAAAAACTGTACCCCTGATAGCGTAGAAGTCTCCGAAGTGCCAGATACACTACGTTCTGGTATTCTTGAAGGTCTAGCTTCAGATTCCGCACTTAATTCAGTTCCGAAAGAAGATAATTCTAGCTGCATTAATCCCGATACTAGTAAAAACTACACCTATAAAGAACTTAGCAAAATTTACAATGACGCCAACGGCAGCGAAGAGCTAAACGCCGCCAGCCAACTAATCAAAAGTTGTTCTGCACTTCGCGTAATTCCTGATGCGCTCCCGGCCTACAAGAACGAAGAAGCTTTGCTTGCAAGCTTAAACAAATTATTCAACATATCTAATTGGGAACCAGAATCTATTAGTCCAAGCACCAACGAAGTTGAAGAAGATCTTCCAGAAGGTCTTAATGGAATCTCCGTCAATGTTTCAGTTGAAGCAAGCTCTGGTACTACCATGACCGTTTTACACAACATCGAACGATCAATTCGTGAGTTTAACATCGAGTCAGCCACAATTGAATGGAGTGGTAGCGACAACCTTCTTTTGCAAGCTAGAGCTACCGCCTACTACAACGATAAATCAATTATCACTGAAAGCAAGAAAACCATTCGGGAGGATAACTAAATGAAAAATGATCTTATCACTGCAATAATTGCCGCCGTTGCTGGTGTGGTAGTTTCATACTTTGTCTGCAATATGTTTGTTGGTAAATCTGGCGATTTCTCATTCACTGCTGTAGACTCTTCTGTTAACAGCAACCTCACGTCACCTGATTCAGAACTGTTCAACTACAAATCATTAAATCCGACCGTCGAAGTGTACGTCGGTAATTGTACTGACGTGAACATGTACGGTGAATGTGTTGACGAATCCTCCGAACAAATTGAAGAGGGGATTATCGAGGAGGACAACGATAATGGCGTCGCTGACTAAAGAAGCCGAAGATCGAGTTGTTAGCCTACTTTTAGCTGAGGGTCTTGCTGACCCAAATTTAGTTGGCAGCATCAAAGTTCAAGCGGAATCTGCCGGCAAACCAGTTCTCGCTGAATTAATCGCTGGCAAACTCATCAACGAGGACATGGTCGCACGCGCCACTGCTGCTATCATTGGTGTTCCTTACGTTGAGCTCAAAAACATCACTATCGACCAAGACGTCTTATCCAAAATACCAGGCGACGCTTCTTCACGAGTTCTTGCCGTCGCACTAGGTGAAAAAGACGGCATGCTAAATGTCGCCATGGTTGACGTCACTAATGTTCAATCCACCGACTACCTTTCAAATCTCATTAATCAACCAATTCGCGTTTGGATGTCTTCCGAACGTGGTATTCGTGAAGTTCTTGAGCAATATCACGGCGATTTTTCTAGTGTCAAGGAAGCCGTCGATGAAACCAACGAAGAGATAGCCGAAGAAAACGCTAATTCTAATGTCAAAACCATCGTCCAAGATTCCCCAATCTCAAAAGCTTTGACCACTATTTTAAGCTATGCTGCCAAAACCAAAGCTTCCGATATTCATATCGAGCCACTCGAAAACTCTCTCATTATCCGCTGTCGCATTGATGGCGTCCTTCGTAAAATCATGGAGCTTCCTAAAACTGTTGCTCCTGCCCTCGTTTCTCGCATTAAAATCCTTTCCAATCTCAAAATCGATGAACATCGTATCCCGCAGGATGGTCAGTTCACGGTATTAGTCGATGACCAGGAAATCGACCTTCGTATTGCCATCTCTCCAGTAACTTGGGGTGAACAAGTTGTAATTCGTTTGCTCGACAAAACCGGCGTCTCTATGGAAATCGAAAAAATGGGTATGAGCGGTCGTGCTCTCCGTGACGTCTTAAATGGCATCAAACAGCCAAACGGAATGATTCTAACTTCTGGCCCTACTGGTTCTGGTAAATCTACTACTCTATATGCCCTCATTCAACAAATTAAATCTGAACAAATCAACATCGTCACTCTAGAAGATCCAGTCGAGTATAAAATGGACGGCATCAACCAAATCCAAGTTAATGTTGACGCTGGGCTGACTTTTGCAAGTGGCCTCCGCTCTATTCTTCGTCAAGACCCTGATGTTGTCATGGTGGGGGAGATTCGTGACTCTGAAACTGCTGGACTTGCGGTCCAGGCTGCTCTTACTGGCCACCTTGTTTTTAGTACTCTCCACACTAACTCCGCTGCCGGTATCCTACCACGTCTTCTAGACATGGGCATTGAACCATTTTTGCTCGCCTCAACTTTGAACGTTGTGATTGGCCAACGCTTAGTGCGCCGTATTACTGAAAAGCGAGAAATGTACAAATCATCCGAAGTCGAGACCAAAGGCATCAATGAAATAATCGGTAACTTATTGCCTCAGGACAAGGAATCTGTCGCCAAAGTTAGCGAGGATCTTGGCTATTCTGGCCTCCCGGTCAAAAACGACGATCACTATATGTTAGCTCGTGGTGTTAATTCCAAAGAAACTCCGGGTGGTTACAAAGGCCGCGCCGGTCTTTATGAGACTATTACCGTTGATGAAGATATCCAGAAAACAATCATCAACCATTCCACCGCCAACGAAATTATGCGCTTAGCCAAAGAAAAGGGAACCATCACCATGCGTCAGGATGGCATGCTAAAAGCCTTGTCAGGCATAACAACAATAGAGGAGGTAAACCGCGTAGCTAGTGACTTATCATAAAGCTTGTGGTAAAATAGTATCATGGAAAACAGTGGGCAACTTTCAACTAATCTCAAAATCGAAACTTTACTTGAAGAATGTATTCGTCGCAAGGCATCGGATCTTCACCTTCAGTATGGCTTACCGCCAATTTTAAGAATTGACGGAGCCCTCACGCCTATTGTTGGCAATAACCCACTAAAAGAAGAAGAAGTCAAAAGCTTAATCTTTGCAACCCTGGATGAAGATCAACAAAAAATTCTCCTCCAAGACAAAGAATTTGACTACTCTTTTGCCTTTGGCGACGTAGCCCGTTTTCGTGTTAATGCCTTCCACGAACGTGGCAAACTTGCTGCCGCTTTCCGTTTAATTCCAAATCAGATTAAAAGCATTAATGATCTCGGCATGCCTGCCATTGTCGAAACGTTTGCCGAATTCCCTCGTGGATTGGTATTAGTCACAGGCCCGACTGGCTCTGGTAAGTCAACTACTTTAGCGGCTCTGGTCGATAAAATCAATCGTGAAAAATCTACTCACATTATTACTATCGAGGACCCAATTGAGTTCACTCATAAATCCCAAAGGTCAGTCATCGCCCAGCGTGAAGTTCACTATGATACTTTCAGTTTTGCTGCCGCTCTCCGTTCGGCCCTTCGTGAAGACCCAGACGTCGTCCTAATTGGCGAGATGCGTGATTTAGAAACCATCCAAGCCGCTATCACCATTGCAGAAACCGGTCATTTAGTCTTTGCGACTTTGCACACCAACTCTGCTGCCCAATCCATTGACCGCATGATTGACGTCTTTCCATCGCATCAACAACCACAAGTTCGCACCCAACTTTCCAACATGTTAATGGCTATTTGTGCTCAGCGTCTTGTGCCTGCCATTGGTGGCGGCCGTGTTGTTGCTGCTGAAATCATGGTGGCAAATTCTGCTATCCGCGCGCTTATCCGTGACGGCAAAACCCACCAACTCGATACCGCCATTCAAACTGGCGCCGATCAAGGCATGCAGACTATGGATCGCACATTGGCTAAGCTTGTCCAGACAGGTGTTATAACCTACGATTCCGCCCGCGAATTTGCCGTTGACATTAACGAGCTTAATCGACTAGTAAAGGGCTAAAATGAGGCGTTATAAATATAAGGCCAAGGTTAAAGATACTGGCAAAACCGTCAAAGGTTTTATCCAGGCCGAGAACGAACAGTTTGCCGGTCGCCTCTTGATTGAGCAAGGATACATTCCTGATTCCGTTGTCGAAGAGGGAACTGGTTTACTAGGTAAGCAGGCTCGCGTTACCACCAAAGACCGCATCATGTTCACTCGCCAGCTATCCACTTTGATTGGTGCTGGTTTGCCACTTGCAACTTCTCTTCGTACTGTTGCCGAGCAAACTCAAGGCAAAGCCATGAAAGCCATTGTCGAAGAAATACTCGCTAAGGTTGAAGCTGGTAAAACTCTTCACGAATCTTTTGCTGCCTATCCAGATATTTTTAACGGCGTTTACTTAGCTCTTATCCAAGCTGGTGAGACTTCCGGTACTTTGGACCTTGCCTTGAAGCGTCTTGCTGATCAGGAAGAAAAGGACGCTGCGATGATGAGCAAAATTCGTGGTGCACTCGTCTATCCGGCTATTATTTTCGTAGTTATTATTGCTGTACTTGCCTTTATGATGATTATGGTCGTTCCACAAGTTCAAGGGCTTTATGAAGACATGGGCAAGGAACTTCCAGGCCTCACTAAATTCCTAGTCAACATCTCCAATTTCTTCGGTCAGTTCTGGTGGCTAGTTGCTCTATTCACTATTGGAATTGTAATTGCTTGTTGGTACGCTGTCAAAAGAACTCCAGCTGGTCGCAAAGTTGCTGACGCATTCAAACTCAACGTCCCAATCTTTGGCGGCCTTTTTCGTAAACTATATGTTTCACGCTTTGCTCGTACGGCTGAAATGATGTTAGCCACCGGCGTACCAATGCTTGATTCTGTCAAAATTGCCATCGACGCTACTTCTAACGTCGTCGTCGAAGAAGAATACAGCAAATCTCTCGATATCATCAAAGGTGGTAAACCTCTCTCCGAAGGTCTCAAAGGCCGCGAATATATGTTACCGCTTGTTCCACAAATGGCTTCCATCGGTGAGGAATCCGGTAAAATCGACGAAATGCTCGGTAAAGCCGCCCAGGTCTATGAAAACGAACTAGACGAACAAATCAATAACATCTCCACTATGATTGAGCCTATCCTCATGGTTATTATGGCCGGCCTCATCGGTATCGTAGTTGGTGGTACTTTGCTTCCAATCTACTCACTTGTCAACTCTGTCGCATAAAACTCTTGATTTTCAGCATAAACTGGTTTATTATAAACATAAGGATAAAATCTAGAAAGGATTTATTTATGACTAAATCAAATACAAAATCTAAGAAAGGCTTTACTATCATTGAGGTCGTCTTGGTGCTTGCTATCGCCGGTCTTATATTCTTGATGGTATTTGTGGCTTTGCCAGCCCTTCAGCGCTCACAACGTGATACCCAACGTCGTGATGATATGGCTCGTGTTGCTACTGCAATCAACCAATATCAGACCAACAACAATGGCAGAGTGCCAATGGCAATGGCTACAGTTCCTACTGGTGCTGATTTTATTAATCGATATCTCGGTGGCAACAATGAATTTAGAGATCCAGACGGCACGGATTACACTATTGTGTTCGGTACCTTTAATAGTAACGGTTCAACTGATCCAAACAATACAAACAATCAAACACTACATACGGTTTACGTTTACAACAGAGCCGCATGTGAAGGTGAGACGATGGTGTCGGCCGGCAATAATAACGAATATGCTATTCTCACTAAGCTTGAAGGCTCCGGTATTTATTGCGCAGACAATAGATAACAGATTCGCATAAGAATAAAGCGGCATTCGCCGCTTTATTTTTTTATAATCTATTTAGCTATTCTCGCAGTAAACTCCGCCGCCCTCAAGCTTGTATAGCACTGCAATTTTACGAGTATTAGAAGTCGAAATCACCCCTTTACCTTCATCTCCTGCACACTTTGCTTGAGTGATTACATACATATTCCCCACACTAGCATTAAAGGTATCGGTTAGAACTCTTTGCCATTCGCTATTTGACGCACAATCCTCGTCTTTACCCTTGCCATCACAAGGTTGTACTACCAAAGTGTATTCATCGCCGGTGCTTGGATCCTCAAAACTATTGTTCATGTAATCACGTAAGAATCCAGACCAACTAGTACCATTGCCAGTTTCAGTCTCCCTATTAAAACTCCCTGTTCCACTTGGCAAAGCGCCCCTATTGTTTGTTTGATACTTCTTTACAGCCGAGATAAAAGCAGTAATATCTTCCTTCCGCGCCGTATCTCGCTGTTGTCTTTGAAGAGCCGGCAATGCGATAAATATCATCAAGAATATCAAACCCGCAATTGCAAGTACCAACGATACTTCAATTATTGTAAACCCCTTAAGATTAAATTCACCCTTTTTCATAAGCCTATTATACCATGATATAATTAGGATATGTCAATTTTATTTCATATCTTTCTTTTCTTCCTTGGAGCGTGTATTGGTTCTTACCTTTGTTGCCAAGCACGCCGTCTCAGGCTCAAAGAGCAAAAGAAAAAACCTCTCGGTCAACGTTCTGTCTGCATGAGTTGTCATCACCAACTAAAGTGGCATGACAATCTTCCCATTATCTCCTGGCTAGCATTAAAAGGGAAGTGCCGGCATTGCCACAAGAAAATTGGCAATGCCGAATTACTGTCCGAACTCGGCACCGCCCTATCATTCGTCTTACTCAGTTTCAGCATAAATATCTCCACCGCCTCTTCAATGGATTGGACCATTTTCGTTGCAACGCTTTTGCTCTCTAGCATTCTAATATTTCTTGCCATCTATGACGGATTATATGGTGAATTACCCACAGTCTGTCTTGCTCTCGCCATCGGCTGCTCCATTGCAATTCTGCTATTCAGAATATACATCACGGTTTCTTTTAACGGGTTTACAATGGAGCTTATTTGGAAACCAGCTCTATCATTCGCGATACTAGGAGGAATCTATTTAATACTCTATCTCGTACCCAAGGGTCGCTGGGTCGGGGACGGTGATTGGCTACTCGGTACCGCCATTGGTATTGCCCTATACGAACCGTGGCTCGCCCTCATCGCATTATTTCTCGCCAATTTCATCGCTTGTGTTATCATGTACCCCACTGTCAAATCCAAGAAAAACCACAAAATACATTTTGGACCATTTCTAGTCATTTCCTACATTATCACAGCTAGTTTTGCCAACTTAATTATGAGTATGATATAATATACTTATGGTTAAAAAGGGTGACACATTAGTTGAGGTCCTTCTCGCAGTAGGCATTTTTTCCATGATTGCAATCTCGGTTGTGGCAGTAATGAGTGGAGGTACTTCTAGCGCTCAAACCGCTCTTGAAACCACCCTTGCTCGCGAGGAAATTGATGCTCAAGCCGAAGCTCTTCGCTATATTCACGATTCTTACATCAACGACAAAAACTCTAACAATTCCGAGCTTTCAACTGTAGCTCTGTGGCGAAGAATCATCAATCAAGACAACGTCTATGTCCCCAGCGGCGAAAAAAAAGATGAAGATCTTTTACAGTATAGTCCTACCACCTGTCCCACCAGTGCCTCAGAACTTCCAGCCAATGCCTTTATTCTAGACACCAGGTCACTTAACCTTCCTGGTGGTATAGCCTATAAATCAGTCAAAGAAGACGCTGACGTTTTTGCTCCAGCTACGACATCTCCACGCCTGATTTTTGGCGCAGGAAGCGAAAACAGCCTGATCGAGAGCGACACCAGTACGGCACTCAGCAGAGCAGAAGGTATCTATGTCATTGCCGTTGCTGATAAGGACACCACCACTGTCTTAGATATTGACGGTGAAAAAGTCGAGGCCGACAACCCCGCTTTCTTCGACTTTTATATCCGTACCTGCTGGTATGGTACCGATGCCGAGACTGCTTCCACTATTTCTACTGTCATCCGACTCCATAACCCCGACATTCAGACCCAGTATTACAAATATTCACACTCCGTTCATGACGAATTTGGTAACGTTGTAAGCTCTGACGGCATAAAATATCAACCAACAACCCTCGAGGATAGAGCTCAGGTCTATAATCAACCAGGTTGGGAATTCCTCGGTTGGTGCTACGGTGGTCAAATAATTTCAAAACCAGGAGATCCTTGCACCGGTACAATTTTCAAGGAAACTAAATTCTATAATACTGATTCAGGCACCCAAGCGTATGATTTTTACCCTGCCTGGCACCAGATACAATACACGATTAATTATGATCTAAACGGCGGAAGTTGGAATACCGGCTCAGCGCCAAAACCTCAAAAGTGTCTTGTGAAGTGGGGTACAGAATCTCAAAAGTGTGCCATTCAGATGCCAGCAGACAAACAAGCCTTCACTCGCTCTGGATATGAGTTCAAAGGTTGGTGCAACGGTCAGGTTGACGACTCATCTGGCACTTGCAATGGTAAAACATACCCGGCTGGGCAGGCTAACAGCATCACTGCTCCAGGCGACTTTTCAAACAACAACCCTACAATTAACCTTAAAGCCATCTGGAAGGAAAATGACGAAGAAATCACCATTCGTGCCTCTTGGACCAGTAATACTGATTATGATTCATTCATGTATCTCCAAAAACCTGATTCTGATTCTTATCAATCTGCTAACTGGGGCACCACTAATATTAATGTCAATTATGGTAACAGAACTTATTCTCTCATCACCGGTGCTGGAGATGGTCGGGGCGAATCCAATGGTCGATACTACGAGAACTTTGTAATTCACACCCTAGGTGGCAAAAACTATTACTATGCGATTACTAAATATTCGGGCGGTTGGCCAAATGGCGTAGGCAAAGATATTACAGTTACAGTTACTGGCTCAAGTATCGGCACTAAAACATTCCGCTCCTCAAGTATTAACTGCCCTAATGGCTATTGGAATGTTTTCGCTTATAAAAATGGTAAAATAATTAGCCGCAATACATGTTCATCTGAAATACAATATAGTTATTAATCATTTCGTCTCGCTATGAAACTTCTCATGTATCTCGCGAAGATGCGCATCCGTCACATGTGTATAAATCTGCGTAGTAGATATATCGGCATGCCCGAGCATTGACTGCACCGATCTTAAATCCGCCCCGTTCATCAAAAGGTCCGTCGCAAAAGAATGCCGGAGAGTATGTGGCGACACATGCTTTGTAATCCCAGCTAACCTTGCGTATTTTTCTACAATTCGTTCCACGCTTCGCGCCGAAATCCGTCGGTAATCTCCCGAAGTATCTGCCGTCTGCAAATTTCGCGAGTTGTTTAAAAACAGTGCCGGTAGGGAATCAGTTCTCGCATCAAGATAATCTGACACTCTGTCTGCACAGGCTTTAGATATAAATATCGGCCGGTCCTTCGAACCTTTGCCCCGCACCATGAATTCACGCCGTTCCAGATTAATTGAATCCCGGTTTAGCCCCACTAACTCCGATACTCGTAGCCCTCCGGAATACAGCAGTTCAATAATCGCTCTATCTCGAAGCCCAGATTCTGTTGAAGTATCAATCTGATTCAACATCTCTTCTACTTCGTCATAGTGTAAAAAAGTCACTTGCTTTCGCACCACTTTTGGCAGTTCCACGAGTGATGGGTCTAACGATTTTATATCCCTCCGCGCCAAGTATCTCAAGAACCCCCTCAACGCAATTAGATGGTATGCCTGCGTAATTACCTTTAAATCATCCTCGCCATTTTCTGAACCATAGCGATTGAGTTTTAGCCGATACTTTCTAAGTAGCTCCTTCGTAATATCTTGCGCTCGCACTGTGTCCTTGTTTAGTATTTCCTGCGCTATCATCATAAACCTTTCAAGATACAACCGATAATTATCAATCGTCTTCTTACTCCTCCCCGCCTCAATCTCAAGATGTTCCAAAAAGTCATTTATTAACTCACTAATATCCATATAAGTATTATATGATATAATTGACAAAAGGAATAGGAGTAAAAATGAAAATATTATGTGTCAACGCTGGCTCATCGTCTTTGAAGTTTCAACTTTACGAAATGCCAGAAGAAATATCAATTATTAGCGGTTATGTAGAGAAAATCGGTGCCAAAGATAGCTTTTACACTATCAAACACGAAGGCGAAAAGACCGAAACCAAAGCCCCGATTAAGGACCACACTGAGGCCGTCAAAATCATGCTTGATGAACTAATCAATTACGGTGTCGTCAAGGATCTAGAGGAAATTCGTGGTGTCGGCCACCGCGTCCTTCACGGCGGGGAAAAGTATTCCGACTCAGTAGTCATTACCAAGGAAGTATTGCGTGATATCAAGAATCTAACCAAGCTCGGCCCTCTCCATCACCCAGGCAACATTGCCGGTATCAAAGCCATGCAGGCAGCTCTTCCAAATGCTGTTCAGGTTGCAGTATTTGATACCGCCTTCCATCAAACCATCCCGAAGACTCAGTATATGTACCCAGTCCCTATGGAATGGTATAAAAAGTACGGTGTTCGCAAATACGGATTCCATGGTACCAGCCATAAATATATTACGGAGCTCATGTCCCAAAAACTCGGCAAGGAAAAGGTCAACCTTATTATTTGTCACGTAGGTTCCGGCGCTAGCATTACCGCTGTCAAGGATAGCGAGAGTTACGACACCACCATGGGTCTCACTCCGCTCGATGGTCTCATGATGGGCACTCGCTCCGGTTCAATTGACCCATCCATCATCAAATACATGATTGATGAATCTGGCATGAAATATGATGAAATCGACGAAGCTTTGAATAAGAAATCCGGCCTTCTTGGTATTTGCGGATTCAATGACAACCGCGACGTCGAGCAAGCCATCCGAAACGGTGACGAAGACGCTCGTCTTGCTCTTGATATGTATGTTGATCGCATCGACCGCTATATCGCCGAGTATTACATCGAACTTGGTGGTAAAGTTGACGCTATCGTCTTCACCGCTGGTGTGCTTGAAAACGGCGCCGAGACTAGGGAATCAATCATCGAAGGCTTGGAGCCACTCGGTATTAAGATTAACCACGAAGTCAACAACGCTATCGCCAGCTTCAAGGAAATCACTAGCGGCATCATTACTGCTGAAGATTCTACCGTACCAGTATACGTAGAACCAACCAACGAAGAGGTCATGATTACCCGGGACGCCTACAGATTCTGCGAAAAATAGTTGATTATTCGTCAAACAAGATGAATTGCGCTATAATAGTATTATGCATAAGCTTAAACATGCGATATTTATAGCGCTTTTTATCGCAGTGACAATTGGGATGGGAGTTAGCGTTTTCTTTTCCATTCAAGGTGATGCCAAAGCCGACTATGTAGTCGAAACCAACGTCCCGTTTGCTCCGTTTGAATTCTACAAAGATCGTAAAATTGTCGGTGTCGACGTTGACATCGTCAATCGCGTCGCCAAGAAACTAGACAAAACCATTCAAATCAAAAATGTAGAATTTGATGTTATTATTGATAATGTTGAAAACGGCCTCATTGCTGACGCTGGCGCTGCCGGCCTCACAATTACACCCGCCAGGGAAGAAAAGGTCAACTTCACCATCCCATATTATACTTCCGTCCAATATGTCATTTTTAACCATAATTTTCCGCCCACCCTCCGTGATGACCACGTCGTTTGGGACTCGCTCGCTGGCTACACTATCGGTTCGCAAATTGGTAGTACCGGATATATTTTCGTCGAAGATGAAATCAAGAACGGCACCCTAATGAATACTGGCACTTCACTCAAAGGTATCGACTCGCATCAGCTTGCCGTAGACGCCATTAATTCGCACATTGTTGATTTTGCCGTCGCTGATGAGTTGGTCGCCAAATTCATTATCGAAAAAAATCCCGATCTTGGCGCCCTCCCTCTTTACTATGCCGGCCGTACTCGTGACGAAGATTATCCAGTCGAAGAATCCTACGCTATCGCCGTCAACAAAGACCGTCCTGAACTTTTAAAAGCATTCAACGAAGTGCTAATTGAAATGCTTACCGACACCGAAGACGGCACCAATGAAATAGATAGATTAGTATTAAAATACATGGGGTTAGAAAATGAATAGTTTAATAATCATAGGTGATTTCTTTGTCAAAGTATCAGAACTCTTTACCACGCCGGAGTATATCGACGCGCTTCTTCACGGTTTCTTACTCACTATCCAAATCTCGTATTTTGCTATTCTGCTTGGCATTATTCTTGGTACCATCATCGCCTTAGTTGATATTGCGAAACCCAAAGGCTGGCTTGTCATCCCGAAATTCATCTGTAGTGTTTATACCACTATCATTCGTGGCACGCCAATGGCTCTCCAGCTTTTCATTATGTTCTTTGCTATTTTTGCCATCAAAGGTTTTCCGAGCATCATCATCGCCATTCTCGCTTTCGGGCTAAACTCTGCTGCTTATACCGCCGAAGTCATCCGTGGCGGCATACTCTCCGTCGACAAAGGCCAAACCGAAGCCGGCGAAGCTCTCGGTCTTTCGCAAACTACCATCTTCTTCAAAATCGTCGCCCCCCAAGCCATTAAGAACATCATCCCGGCTCTCGGCAACGAAATCATCACCGTCATCAAGGAGACCGCCATTGTCAGCATGGTCGGCATGTACGACCTCAACATGGCCGCCAAGGACATCGGTTCCGGTCAAAACATGGCGAGCTACATTGTCCCGATGTTTGTCGCCGCCCTGTTCTACCTCGCGACCATCTACCTCATTACTTTTATCGTGAAACGTATTGAAAAATCACTTCGAAAAAGTGATTTAAGGACGGAGGCTTAAATGGAAAACAAAAACACGGATTTAGTTGTCAAGAATCTGAAGAAACATTACGGCAAGAACAAAGTCTTAAATGGTATCAATTTCGAACTAAAAGAAGGTGAACGCGTAGTAGTGCTTGGTCCATCCGGCTCAGGCAAATCAACCTTTCTCCGTTGTATCAATCGTCTTGAGGATCCCTCAAGCGGCCAAATTATCCTCGATGGCGTCGAAGTCACCGACAAAAACATCCGCAAAATTCGTCGCAATATCGGTATGGTTTTCCAGCATTTTAATCTCATTAATAACCTTACTGTTATGGAAAACCTCACCTTAGCTCCCGTCAGGCTCAAGGTCATGAACAAATCCGATGCTGAGAAACGTGCTCACGAACTTTTGAAACATATTGGTTTACCAAATAAAGCCAACTCCTATCCCGCCTCCCTCTCCGGCGGTCAAAAACAGCGTATCGCCATCATTCGCGCTATGATGTTATCACCTGAAGTATTGTTATTTGACGAACCAACTTCCGCTCTTGACCCTGAATCCATCGGCGACGTGCTCTCACTCATTCGCGAGCTCGCCGATCGTGGCATGACCATCATGATTGTCACCCACGAAATGAGCTTCGCCCGTGAAATCGCCACCCGCATCGTATTCGTAGACAAAGGCAAAATCATCGAAGAGGGAACACCAACCGAATTTTTCAACCGCCCGAAGACTCCCCGCGTCCAAGAATTCCTCCAAAAAGTTCTCTAAAACCTTGTATTATAATGGGGGGGGTGATATAATAAAACATATATGCATAAGCGAATAGGAGGTATAGTCTCATTTCTCGCATTAGCTTTACTATGTGGAGTTATCAGTCTTTTTAATGTTAACAGTACCTATGCCACCGATTCAATCACTCTAAATAT
>JAFWCN010000014.1 GCA_017536895.1 Candidatus Saccharimonadota bacterium
AGCTGAAGTACCACTTACAATATCACCACTAATCCAAGTAGAGCCTGAGTTAGTAGAATAAGAATAGCCCCAGTAGCCTGGATCAAAGGCTGAGAGTGAGGCTTTGTTAGAGGATAGGTTAGTGAATTTATTAGCAGTTTCTGTACCGTTTCTTCTTAGTTCTGTAAAGTTATAAGTACTACTGCCTACTGTGCTACTTAGAGTATAGCCTAATGGAGAGTTGGAACCAGCTGTAACAGTAATAATGTTGCTGTCTTTATAGTCGCCTGGAGTGAGATTATCAATGGTTAATCCTGAACTTGTGGCTCCAGTACCACCTGTGATAGTGATCTTTACTGTAGGATTAAAGGTGAAGGAGATGCCTTGGGCGGATTCAAAGGTCTCGGCGGAGACGTTAAGATTAAAAAACTCAATACACAAAAAACTAGCCAAACAAAACGCTGACAAAACCACGCCAAGCGTCAAGCTAATTATTCGGGTTTTTCGTTTTATAAACATCCACATCTCTTTTTTGTCATTCCCCCTTACGGCGCCATCCTTGTAAAAGGCGTACATAAAATGGCACCGTAAGAAGTATGATAATTATTAATAAATTATCATAACCTTATTATAGCTTAAGCTACCCACTTCCCGCAAGACTTGAAATAATTGCAGATTATTGTTTAATAACTTTATTATATATATTAATAAACCTATCCAGTGTCGTTTCAAAATCATGTTCTTTTGCCACCTCAAGTGATTTTTTAGCAAAGTCCTTTCGGACTTTCTCATCCGTCAAGATAGTCGTAATCGCATTTGCAATTTCAGGCACTGACCCTGGCTCGCACAAATACCCGTTTTCCTCATCAATACATACTTCCGCCACCGCTCCCTTATCCACTGCAACCAATGGTAACCCAGAAGCCGCCGCTTCAATCAGCACTATTCCTTGCGTTTCAATCTCCGATGCCGTCGCAAACACCCAACCCGTCTTATATAGCTCATACAGATCATCTCCCGAAATTCGCCCAAGGAACCGAATGCTATTAATGATACCATATTTCCGTTCCAACCTTGCCTTATCTACCCCATCCCCCACAATCAAAAGTCGCGCTTCCGGCACCTTCTCTAGCACCCTCAAGAAAGCTTCAATCACCACCCCGACTTTTTTTTCTGGGTCCACTCTTCCCACATACAAAACCGTCGGAGCATCAACCGCGAGACCATATTTCGTATAAATCTTTGGCGACACCTTTCCCGGCTTAAAACGCTTCAAATCCACCCCATTTGACACCGCCGCAATCGGCACTTCCAGTCGTTTACCAGTATTAAAAAGCAAATTGTCAATCGCCTGCTGTGTTGGCATCGTCACAAAGTCACTTTTTCTTTGTCGATTTCTAAAATAGCTTGACAGAGCCTTGTTTACGGGTTTTTTCATAATCCCAGGTACATGAATCGGTTCCGTCAAAACTTCCGGTTGATTGTGTTCCGTCATTACAATCGGAGTTTTATGGTTTCTCGCCCATGACACTACCGCTAGCCCCACCGGATCAGACACTTGCACATGCACCACATCTGGCGAAAACTTGCTCAATATTTCATCTATTTCTTTCCCAGGAAAAAGCGATACCCGAAATCCATGTTTATAAAGTAGCTTTCTGCCACTCGGCACGTCATGTATTTGATCCGGGTACAATTTCACCTGCATCGATTTTAAATAATGCACTTTCACTCCATCAATCGTCTTCACGTGTGGCTTACCTGTCTGCGACGGGCAAATCACTATTACCTCATGTCCTCTCTTCACTAATCCACTAGCCAAATTATGCGAGAACACCGCTACCCCGTTAATCTGAGGATAGTATACTGCTGTTGAGATTGCTATTTTCATAGTTTTTTCGCTTTATCAAGTTGCGGATCTTTCATCGCATTAATATCTTCAAAAGTTCGCTCCACTTCTACATCTGGCACAATTCCCTCACCACTAATCGAACGATCTTTTGGTGTATACCATGATGCTGTCGTCACTTTAAGCTTAGTTCCACCCGACAAATCAAACAGTTGTTGTACCACGCCTTTGCCATAGGTTTTTTCGCCCACCACCGTTGCCTTACCATAGTCCTGTAAAGCTCCTGCCACAATTTCTGAGGCTGAAGCTGTCGTACCATTCACCAGTACAATCGTCTTCATATCCTTCAGGGCGGCTTTGCCCGAACTAGTTTTTTCTTCCATGTCACCATAGTGCTTAGATTTTTGTTTCAAAATTACATCCCCATCTATCCAAAGCGCCAACAAATCCTTCGCCGCCGCCACATAACCACCACCATTACCACGCAAATCTAGAATAACTTTTTCTATTCCTTTATCTTTAAATTTCGCCGCAAAATTCTGCACCATTGTCCCGGTATCATTATCAAATCGCGTCACCGTAATAATAGCAGTTTTCCCATCATAATCAACATACGCCGATACATTATTGATTTCCTCGCGTGTGAGCTTAAAGGTTTTCTCCTCACCGTCTCGCACAATCGTCACCTCAACCTCAGTGCCAGGTTCTCCTCGCACCCTCTTGGCAATCTCCTCACTCTCTAAGCTATACACCTCTTCGCCGTTGACTTTGTATAAAATATCACCCGCTAATATTCCCGCTCTTCTCGCTGGGTTATCTGGCAAAGTCCGAAGAACTCTCACATACCCGTCACGAAGTCCCATCTCTACACCAATTCCCGCCCCTACATTTCCATGCAAATCGTCTGTAAAATCCGCCGCCTCTTTTGCGTTCATATATACTGTATATTTATCGCCAAGCGCATCCGTCAGCCCCTTCTTCGCGCCATCAATCACTGCATCTTTTGAAATATCGCCATCGTAAGATGAAGCTAGCTTGTCATAAACTTCATCTAGAGCCGACCAGTCAACATCCGATTGATAAGCGCCAATTCCAAGATATGGACCATATCCGCCAAACCAGCTCTTCCAATTCGCCCCAATTACCACGCCAATCAAAGCCAACACCGCACCAATAATAATTGCGTTTCCTAGGCTAACTTTTCGTTCTTTCCACTCTTTGTTTTCTTCATGGTCCGTATTCATCTCTAATATATTATCATAATCATATTCAAAAATCAACTTGGAATTCATTTCCAAGTTGATTCTCTGACTAGTTTTTCTTAACTTATCTTCAGCTTAAACTAATTAAAATGTAGAAATCTCACGCCAGCCGAACCTACACCAGTCCTAGAACAATAATCACCAATATAGCAACCAATCGACGGCCAGTTCACGTTATACTCAGAAATATTAATCGAACCATCAGCATTTACACTTTCTACCCACGCCACATGCCCATAAGGACCACTTTTCCAAATCGCAATCGTATATGGCGCCGGACTTGAGTCTACATAGGAATAGATTCCACTACCCGGTACATAACGTCCTGCTCCATTTTCATAGGAATAGGCATTGCCACCCCAGTTATTCGTAATGCCCCATTTTTCCTTCGCTTTCCAGCTTGCATAACTCGTACACTGACAGACTGCACCACCATAAGCGCTGTATTGAACGTTGTCCTGCGGACAATTACCAGCATATGGATAAGTGTTGCTCGTGCCAGCCCAACGATTACCATTACCTGAAGTATTAGATGGTGGTGTCCAAGCCAAAGCCTGGAATTGCTTTTCCCAGTAAGCTGCTACCGCCGAAGCATCGTCTGCGTTCTTTTCGTATTTGTCCTTCAAACCCCTCTGATCCTCTTGCTTCGAGGCTAGTAGTGACCTGCTAGATTCATTTTCCTTCAATTTTGCTTCAACTTCTTCTTTTTCCTTATTAAGTTGTTCCTTTGCTGCTTTCACTTTATCACTCGCAGCCGCAATTTCCTGTTTCACTACCTCATCACGTGCTGCCTTCTCGGCAAGGTCCGAAATGGAAGTTGCTCCAGCCAGTACCCTAATCGGCTCCGCATCTGATTCAAAATGCATATTAACCAATAATTCAGCCAATGCCGATTGTTCATCTTCTAGTTTCTGCTCTGTTTTCTCAATTTCTTTATTAAGTCTATTTACTTGTGCTTCATTTTCCGCAATTGCATTGTTCAAACTACTAATTTCATCGTTCAATTGTTCAATAATTGCGCCTATCGAATCAGCCTTCTTTGTATAACTCGCCGCTGCACTCTGATTATCCTGCATATTTTTCTTTGCTTCTTCACACTTCGTATCCCCCTCTTTACATATATAAGCCTCCGCCGTTGAATTTAGCATAGCAACACCAAGCCCTATTATCGCTAATAAAACAGCACTGTATATTTTTAAATGTTTGTTTCTAAGTATTACCATAAACTTATTATATCACGGTTTAAGCTTTGTGTAAATATTTCGACACTGCAAGCCACGACGATATTCGACCAATCACAATTCCAAGCCCAATAAACACCAAGAATACCAATATTAACTTATTTGAATCAAGTACATTATTAATTACACTCACATCAATGCCATACGACGCCAACTTCGGAGACATAACCTTAAATCCGATAAACGAAAGTATCCCCGCTACGATTCCCGCAATTACACCACAAATCTCCGCCTCAATCAAAAACGGCCCGCGAATAAAGCTCTTATCCGCCCCCACGAGTTTCATCATATAGATTTCTTCTCGTCTTGAGAAAATCGCCATCCGAATCGTGGAGAAAATAATCAGTATTGATATCACGAGAAATACCGCCGCAAGTATCACGCCACCCGTCCGCGCAATTCTCGCCCAAGAGTTGATTGTTGCGATCTCCGCCCTATTCACATCATAAGTCGGCGCCTTATCCTTGTCGGTATAATTCCTAAATAATTCCGAATTATCAACCCTGTCTCTAATACTATCCAAATTATCTACATCGTATACTTTAATTCGCATTGTCGCTTGCATTTTTGCAATCATCATCTTCGTCATTTCGTCGTCCAAAATATTGATAATATCATCGCTCTCACTATTCTCCTCCAAGAATTTCGCATATTCTTCCTCCGAAGTCGAAGTCTCTACGCTCTTCACATTACTATCTGATTGCATATCAGCTGCTAACTCATCTAACTTCTCCTGCGTAGTGTTTGGCTTAAAATAAATCGTAATATCGATTTTATCCTTCATCAAATCCGCCGTTGAAGTCAAAATCACGCTTGCCACCACAGTTACAAACAAAATAATCAAAGTAATCGCCATCACCACCGTCGCTGCAGTAGAAAGCCAAATATTTCGCCCAAACCCCTTCGTACCATATTTCACAATTCGCGCCTTTTCACGCACCTTATGACGACCACGCGTTTTCTGCATCGTTTTCAGGCTCTTTTTTGAAACACTTTTTAGTTTCTTTTGTTTTTCTGCTTTGGTCATTTTATTGTATCACCCTCCTCCTAGGTTTCAATGCGTGTCCCGGCGTTTGCACGCGTCGTGCTGGCTCCGGCTTTCCATCCAGTTTATAAATACCGCCGTCTTTCTGATCGCTAATAATTCGACCATTTTTCATCGTAATCACGCGTTTTTGTAGATTATTCACAATGTTCTCGTTGTGCGTCGTCACAAGAATAGTTGTGCCAAAATCATTAATCTTTTTCAGTAAATCAATAATCTCTTTCGTAGTTAATTTATCCAAGTTTGCTGTTGGCTCATCCGCAATTAGGATCTTCGGTTGCCTTGCTACACTTCTTGCAATCGATACTCGTTGCTGCTGTCCACCCGACAACTGATGTGGGAATTTCTTCGCTTGATCAGAAAGGTCAACTAGCTCTAGTACCTTTGGCACCGTTTTTCGAATTTCTTTATTACTCATTCCGGCAATTTCAAGCGCAAAGGCCACATTTTCGTATACAGTCCTACGTGGCAATAGTTTAAAGTCCTGGAAGACTACCCCAAGACGTCGTCGATAACCCGGAATATGGCGTTTCTTTACATAATCAAGGTCAATCCCACCAATAATAATCTTACCAGAATCTGGACTCTCCTCCTTCGTAATCATTTTCATCAAGGTAGATTTACCAGCACCCGATTTTCCTACCAAAAAAGCAAATTCATTAGGTTCAATATGAAGCGACACCGAATCAAGGGCCGGCTCAGTATCACCCGGATATTTCTTCGTAACCGAATCTAAAAGTATCATACCCCCATATTAACATAAGTATTAAAAGAATTCAAACTTATTTTTCAATATGGAATGTAATATTTCTAGTCTTCTGGCCTTCAGCCTGATAAATCGTGCCTGGACGGATCATCGCGTCTGGATATTTTTTCTGAACATCCTTCAATGCCTCCGCATAATTTTTATCCGTCGTCACAGTCAAATCTTCAGTTTTACGATTTTTCACGTTAATCTGTTTTTTATGCGACATTTGTGTCAAAACCTTGTCAAGGTCAATTTCAAATCCTGCCGCATACGGAGCTAATTTAAACTCATTTCTCACCGAATTCTTAAATTCACCCACCACGCCAACACACTCACCATTAACTTTAATCTCTGCTGACCTCTTTGCTTCAAACGGCTTAGCCTCCGCGGACTTATTGCTCTTTAGCGGTACATAATCTGCCACGACATTCAATTCTTCAAGCAATTTTGCCACGTATTTTTTTGCTTTGTAATATGCCGTTTCATTATTTTTCCTCTCGGCTACCACGAAGCCCAGAGACTTCTTTTCTACCGGTACTTTTTCATCCGTAAAACCAAGCTCTTTTCGATAAACCGTATTCATTTCATAAATCGCAAATTTGTCTACTGGCAATTTCTCGTTCATGTAAGCCTTATCAAGTAAACTCGGTACAATAGACTGTCGAACCAATTGTAAGTCCGGCGAAATCGAATTCACAATCCTGTAAGAATTCTTTATATCTAACCCGGCTTTCTTCAACAATTGCTCACTTACGAAACTATAAGTAAGAAGTTCGTTTGCCCCATATCTTGCCATCCAATCACGGATGATTCGCTTCATTTCAAACATCTTATTTTTTTCAGCAGTATAATGTGGCGGCAATACGGGCTCAATATTATCATATCCAAGCAAGCGCCCGACCTCCTCTATGATGTCTTCTGGGATATGAATATCCGTTCGCCACTCCGGTACGGTAACAGTTAACCCATTACCATCATTATTTATCTGAAATCCTACGTTCCCTAATGTCTTTGTGATTAATTCGGTAGAATAATTTGTTCCGAGCAAGTCGTTTATCTCATTTGTTGTAATTTTTACAACGATTTGTTTTTCAGGGTTTGGATATTCATCTACCATGCCAGCTACTTTGAAACCATCTGACAACATCTCTGCACATTTCTCAGCCACCGTCATCGTTTGATATGGCGGCTGCCCTTTCGTATAACGTGTAATTGCCTCCGAGAAAATTCCATGCGCCATCTGGGTTTTCCTGAGATTATAAAGCGAGAAAGTCGCCACTTCAAGCAAAATGTTGCGCGTGTTTTCATCAATCATTGTTGATTTGCCACCTTTAGCTCCGGCAAGACCCACTGGTACATCGTTTGACGTAATTACGATATCGTTTTCATTTAACACTACTTCTGTATCATCAAGTAGCACCAACTCTTCGCCCTTCTTTGCTAGCCGGACCGTCAAAACTGCTTTGTCAGTTTTCCCAACTTTTACAAACTTATCATAATCGTACGCATGTAAAGGTTGTCCAGTAAGTAACATAAGATAGTTCGTCGCATCAACAATCGGACTAATAGGCTTCATTCCGGATTTCGCAAGCACCGTATCGATATAGGTCAAGTATTTCTTCTTGATTTCACCATGCTTCTCCATCACCACCACCGTCAGTCTCGGACAAATTGTGTTGTCAGAGATAGTAATGGTTGGCAAAAGTTTGGAATACACTTTTTGAGGGCTTTCGGAGGTTACGACCGCTCGCCGAAGGCGTAGCGTAGCGTCGAATGAGGGCGCTTCGCCCGTGACGACGGGCCGAAGCGACCCGTCCCTCAAAAAGTCGTATTCAAACTTTTGCCCCAAAATTCCACTAACTTCTCTGGCAAACCCAATCATTCCGAAACAGTCCGGTCGATGCGTCAAGGATTTGTTTTCGATATCAAGAATCTTATCATTTAACTCAAATACATCCGCGAGCAAATCTCCCGCTTTCGCCATTTCCGGATCAATTTCAATAATTCCTTCATGGTCCTCACCAATATCTAGCTCGTCTGCCGCCGCCAACATCCCATGCGAATCATATTTACCGAGCATCTTACGAGTACCAATCACAAACGGTGCATCTTCATGTACCGACGCTGGCACCACCGCTCCAGGTGCAATCCACGCCGCCAACATCCCCTCATGTACATTCGGCGCCCCACACATCACCTGTACTAGTTCATCACGACCACAGTCAATCATACATTTAGTCAAATGTGTATCCGGTATTTTCTCGGCTTCAACCACTTTTACTACATAAATCTTGTCGTATTTATGCGTCTCGTCTATTACGTCTTCAACTTCTACTAGTCTCGCGCCGATTAATCTCACCAATTCATCGTCCGAAACTTTAATGTCTACAAATTTTCTTAACCAATTTAGTGAAATTCTCATTTTAATTAAACTCCCTTAAGAAATTAAGATTGCCACTCTCAAATACTCGTATATCGCCTAGTCCATATCGGAGCAATACCAAACGGTCAATTCCGCCGCCCCAAGCAAATCCATGGTATTTATCGGGGTCAATTCCGGCCATTTTTAACACGTTCGGATGAATCATACCGCAACCTAGCATCTCTAGCCAATCGCCTTTTTTACCGCCCAAAACTTTCGGTTTTTCAATCATAAATTCTACCGACGGTTCTGTAAATGGAAAATATCCTGGCTGTGTCCTAATCTCCAATTTCTGCTCATAATATCGTTCGAAAAACTCGCGTAATACCCCTAACATATTTCCAAGTGTACAGGTTTCCGACACAAAAATTCCCTCACATTGATAAAAAGTATGCTCATGCGTTGCATCCACATCTTCATTTCGATAAACCCGTCCTGGCACCACGACAGCAATCGGCTCACCTTGCTCTAATTTATATTTATATTTCTTCAAAGCTCGATGTTGCATCGTCGAAGTATGAGCTGGCGGGATCAACCCTTCTTCCGTTCGAAATGTATCATAACCATCTCTAGCCGGATGCTCTTTTGCGAAATTCAAAGAATCAAACATGTGGTATTCATCGTCAAGTTGCCGACTCTCCATCACCTCAAATCCCATCATCTGATAAATCTCCACTACTCGATTAAGTTCTGTCATCAATGGATGTTTAGATCCTAGCTCCGTAGAATAAAAACCAGGTAGCGCTTCGTTTGTGCCCGACCACGCAGTCACATCAATCGGCTCCGCTGCTACATCCACCAAAGCCTTCTCAACCTCTGCAATTTTAGCCAAAACTTCTTGTTTTTTCGCGTTAATCTTTCGTCCAAACTCCGCCCGTTTTTCAACCGGCAAATCCTTCACCGAAGCGGCCTCAGCATTTATCTTTTTTAATTCCTGTTTTAGTTTCTCAAGTTTTTCCATTGATAACTCCACATATAATATATCTATACTATTATACCACTGCTTCGGGCTTTAGGCAAAATTGCGATCTCTCAAATCGCCGTATTCGTTTCGCCCTCGCCAGAAACAGTAAAGATCGCCGTTTATCTTCTCTGAATGCTCCACCAAAACACTCCGCTCTGGCTTTTCAAACTCAACTTTACCAAATGCATATCTATCCGAAGCATCATACCTTGCTATCATATTTAAATAATCCGCATACGCAAGTGCCTTTTCCGCTTGGCGTTTTGTCATCCCCGAACGTCTCGCTACAATCCCTGCTCGAGAGTTATCCAGTGGATGTTTCGCATAATAGTCTTCCATAATCTTTGACGCCTCACTTTGTTCATCGCTCAGTAACGATGATACAACATTGTATAGAGTATAAGCTGAAAACTCCTTAATTGTTTCGTTATCATCACTCATTACATATTCAGCCCCAGTAGCAACATCATCACCACCCGGACATATATCAAAGAAATCCGACAATACACTCATAACGCCTTCAGATTCACATGCAACCGTATCTTTCGCCCCCCACACCCAGCGCATCATCCCTTTTTTGACCCAATCTTCATAATAATCTTTGTTGTAGCCATCCTCAAAGTAGCTATCCCAATACTCCTGTGTTTTATTCATAAGTCCAGTATAGATAGTGTTTTTCTGTGTACAATAAAGATCTGCTGTTGAGCCAATCGTCCATGCGGTTTTGCAGTTACTCCCAAAAGTCCTTAGGTAACTGCTACCACTACCGGCAGCTGAAGCGCCACCAAACAAACTATTTGCTGCATTCCCAGCATAGTTCATTAAGGTCCCTACCGACGACACCACCGGAGATTTCGTTACACGATTTTGAATCATCATATTAGCCATTCCACGTGCTATACTACCCATAAATGTATTTGGTGACGAAATGTCAAATGGGCTTTTCGTCTTACGCTCTGCCTCTGCTTTTTTAGCTGCAATCCTATCGACTTCGTCACTATACTCAGCCAAAATCGCCCCATCCGATGGCATTGCTCCAATTGCTTGCTGGTTAATCATATTCGAAAGAAATGCCCCCCCTTCCACATTCCTATTTCCACCCACCACCGTAGGATGTGTATTATAAGCAGTATCAGACAAACCAATTTGAACACTACTTTCTGTCAAGTCCAAATCTACCGGTTCAGCAAATATTGACCCGACCCCAATCTCAGATTTTTTTCTTCCATTCGTGGACACTACAGTATCTTCAACCACCCATGAATCTGCATCAGTCAGCTTCAAAACTCGGTCGCGTGAAAAATTTGCTGCTTCAGCTTTATCAAATTTTCCGTCTGATACAGCCGCAATAAAGTTAGGTGTCTCAATGATCGATCTACCATCAGTCACTTCTTCACCAGTATTCACGTCTACATAAGTTACTTCAAACGAATCATCGTATAAAGAATTCATCATTTCATTAATTGGTCCAGTTCCATCCTTTCTGCCTTGTTGTAAAACCGTTTCAGTTATCAAAAATTCGCTCGCCGATTTATATGCCTCTTCTGATGAAATCGCCGTGTTCAAAAGTTGTGCTCCGCTTTCATCTGAATCTGAAAACTCATCAAGAATCTCATCAGCATCGCCTGACAAGTTAACACCAAGACATCCTCCTTCATCGCAATCATATCCTCCCTCTGTCGTCGATTCTACATCAAGCACGCTCTTTATTTTTTCATTATAGTTTTCTTGATCGACTTTGGGATCGCCAGTTGATTCCCAATCAGCGAATATCCACCTCTTCAGCCCCATGCCATTATAGACCATATTGACGTCTTTACTATAATAATACCTTGTCGAAATATCCGCCCCCTCAGTAAACGCCATATACAGTTTCGGGTCCGATTCAAGAGACGCCACAAAATCTGCCGCCGAAATAACCTTATTGTCAAATAATACTGCCAACTCACCTTCAGCACCGTTTGTCTGGTATCCACTTCCAATTGCCGCGATGTCGTCCAATTCTTCTATGTTTGCGATGTATTTATTAGTTGGTATAAAATCACCAGCTGCCGTTACTTGACCTACTTGAATTCCAGCATTTGCCAAATCCTCCGCGAACTTTGCTGGCACCTCTCCTTTTGAAAATTGTTCTCCTGCCACATACCCCGCTTGTTTCTCCAGAATCCCTACCGTATCAGTAAACCCAAGCGCTCTCATTAAATTAAAATCCATATTTCCTATCAGGAAAATTGGTCTTCCAACCACAATAAACGGCACAATCAAAAACACCAAAAGAATTCCTCCGCCAGCTGAAGCCTTAATAATCCTTGCTTTGTTAAATATTTTCTTTTTACTAGAATTATCTCGTCCCTTACCCGAAAAAAGCCCAGCCGTCGCTACTCCTTTTGCTAGCCCGGCACCCGCAGCAGCTCCACCGAGAGTTTTCGATGCTTCAGTTTCATTCTTACTTAGCTCATCAGCCGCATCACGACTTAAATTAACTTTGCCCTCTGCTGGCGTCTCCCCTCCACCTTTACCACCCAAAAATCCCGGCCGCATGCTTTCATTTGCCGAATCCCTTATTGGATGCTTTTCTGAGCCATTATCCATATATATTTATTATATCACTTATATTTAAAAACCACCAAAAATTACCACTAGCGACAACACCGCAAGCACCACAAGTACAATCCAAATCCAACTAAATCTACCAGTTTTTTTCAAATCCTTTAAATACTCCGCATCTTCCGCAAGATCCACATCCGAACCATCTTTCTCA
This sequence comes from Candidatus Saccharimonadota bacterium, assembly GCA_017536895.1. GTDB lineage: Bacteria > Patescibacteriota > Saccharimonadia > Saccharimonadales > Saccharimonadaceae > Nanosyncoccus. The sequence goes on from JAFWCN010000014.1 coordinate 12,272, forward strand.
ACATCCGCACTCTCCACTGCTTTTGCCCTTAGGTCCGCATTAATCCTCCGCGTTAATTCGTCTTGGCTTTCTTTTTTGTTTACGATTACTCCCATATTTTTCCTAAATAAATTATTTTGATAACTTTTTCATTATACCATGATTTTGTGATATAATGGTATTAATATTATTTAAAGGAGGAAAAATGGCGACCAAAAAGTCGAACAAGTCGAACAAGTCTGCTAAGACCAAATCGACCAAAGCAAAAGCTGCCGCGAAACCCGTCGTAAAGACCGAAACTGCAGCTCCTAAAACCAACAAGGCTTGCTTCGCTGGTTTCTTCGCAAGAAAATACGAGGAAAAGGAAAGCATCCTTACTATTTTTATCAAACATAAATTTTATGGCGCATTGCTCGGAGAGATTCTCGGCACTATGCTCATCGCATTGTTGCTCTTCTCAGTTTCATTGATGGGCATTGCCAGCATTGCTACCTATAGCTTTGCTGTCATCGCTATGTTAATCGCAGTCTATGCCTTTTCTGGCGCCTGCCTTAACCCAATCATCGTCGTCGGTATGATGGCTACTCGCCGCATGTCAGTTATTCGCGGTGTAATGTACATCATTGCTGAAGTCGTCGGTGCTTGGCTCGGTTGGCTTATCTTCAACAGCTTCCACCTTGCTGGTGGTGAAACAGCCTACGATATGCCAGCAATTACCGCGATTGGCGAAGGTCAATTCTGGATTTTCGCAATGATCGAATTACTTGGCGCAGCAATCATCGCGTTCTTCTATGCTCGTGCAATCAAATATCGCCGCAGCGTGTTCACTTTTGCGGCCGTTGTAGCTGGCGGTATCTCACTTGCCGTTCTCATTGGTTATGTTGTTTCAGCAGCCTTCCTAGGCTTAAACAACAACTTCATCATGAACCCAGCTGTTGCTACGATGCTTCAAATCTTCCCAACTTCTGGTGAATCATTTGGTGAAATCTTTGGCGGTATCTGCCAAGCCCTCTCGTGCTTTGCACTTATTCCAATGATTGGTGGTGTAATCGGGTTCTACCTCTCCGACTTTGTTGGCAGAGTCTCACTCGAAGACTAATCCACACTATATAAAAAATAGCCCTTCAGGGCTATTTTTTTAGCTTTTAGGAAACAGTGGCGTTTCAGGCGGTTTTACCTCACCATCAAAAACCTCTGCAATTTTAGATGAAGCACTTGGCAAAAACGGCATCAACATATAGTTTGCATTTAGCAAGTCATTAACTAATTCCTTTAAACAATCCTCAAGCACACCTTTCTCGCCATTTTTTGCAAGCTGCCATGGTTTTCTTTCGTCAATCTTTTTATTAACTCCTTGCACTTTTTCCCAGACATAGTCAAAAGCTTTTGCAAATTCATATTTGTCCATCAGCTCTTTATATTCCGAAGAAAATTCCGATGCACCATTCAGTTCTTCAATCTTTACGTTATTTTTTGAAACCATCGTCGCAAGACGTTGCACCAAATTACCCAAATCATTAGCGAGCTCATTATTGTAAGCATCCTCAAACTTTTTCCAAGTAAAATCCGAATCCGCAAACGTATCTATATGTCTAAGAAAGAAATACCGAAACGCATCGATCCCATACTTATCAATTACTTCATTCGGATCTACCACGTTACCGATGGATTTGCTCATCTTTTGTCCATCCGCTAGTACCATTCCGTGCGACACTAAAGTCTTAGGAAGAGGAAGCCCCATCCCCATTAACATTGCCGGCCAAATAATAGCATGGAATCTCAAAATGTCTTTCCCTACAAATTGTGCCGTTGCTGGCCACCAAGCTGAAATGTCCTCTTCCGGATAACCAAGCACCGTAATATAGTTAGACAAAGCATCCACCCAAACATACATCACCTGCGATGGATCATCTGGTACCGGTATACCCCATTTTAGTTGTGTTACCGGCCGCGAAATCGATACATCCGGTGATTCTTCAAGCAGCTTTAAAATCTCTTTTTTTCGAAAACCCGGCAAAATTAACATCTCGTCGGTCTCAATTGCCTTCTTCAGTTTATCTTTAAAATCAGACAACCTCAAATAATAATTTTCTTCTTCAAGTTTCTCGTAGGGTTTTAGATGATCGGGGCAAATACCTTCATTTTCTTCATATTCTTTGTCTGTAATAAACCTTTCGCAACCCGTACAGTACCATCCCTCATATTTTGCAAGATAAATATGCTTCTTCAATTTTCGCCAAATATCTTGCACTCTCCTCTCATGCCATTCATTCGTTGTCCTCACATAATCCGTATAAGACACCCCGAGTTTTGCGATAAAATCTCTAAAAATCTCTGCCTTTTCATCTACATAATCCTGGACCTCAACATCTAGCTCATCTGCCTTCTGTGCAATTTTACTACCATGTTCATCTGTTCCTGCTTGTAATTTCACCTCGTTACCCAACAAAGCAAGATAACGTGCACACACATCCGCCAAACAATAATCCATTGCATGCCCAATATGCGGATTACCGTTCATATACGGTATCGCCGTAGTAATATATTTTTTCGTCATGCAAATATTTTACAATACTTCACAGGTGAAATCAAGGTCTTCGTAGTTAGCCTGCACTTCATCAAAAGTCAATTCAAAATTACCACTCGCGTTCGGACTGAGGAAATAGTTAAGCGCACTTGTAGCATTAAGATCAGCAGCTTTTGTCTCATGTACTTCATTTTCTACTGGCTCGGTCGCCGAAGCGTTTTCATCATTATACACCACAGAATCCACTCTTGAGACGCTTATAAGTGTATCGTTGTCAAACTCGGCACTGATATTAATCGCCCCGGAAGCCGCATCATTAATACCAACCAATTCCTCTGGCGTCATATTACGAGTACAGCTAAGATTTCCGGTAGTAACCGCTGGTGTTTCATCTTCTTCCTCTTCTTCTTTATCTGGCTCAACTACATTATTAGTTGTATTATTTGATTGAGAAGATGAATTATTTCCTTGTGGCATCAAAGACATAACTAGCACCACAATCAAAACAACAACGACGATAGCCGCTACAGCAATCAAAGCAATCAAAGTGCCTTTGTTAGCCTTTGGCTTTGCTACACCCATTGCTGGCGCATTCTCAGGTTGAGTAGCTGGATCAGTAAAAGATACGTTCGGAGTTTGTTCTTTTGGTGCCGCAAAAGGATTCTCGGCTGGAGTTTCTGCGGGCGCATCAGTTGGGCCCGAAACTGCCGAACCGATCGATCCTGGAGCTGGTCCAGCTGGCTCCATAGGCGCTTTCAACTCTTCTTCTACTGGATCCGGTGCCTTTGGTGCTTCCGGTTGCATAATTGGATCCGTGGCAGCAAAACCACCCTGATCACCCGGTTGGAAAACTGGATTTACCGGCTCTGGATTCGCACCAGGATTAATAACCGGATTTACTGGTGCCGGATTTGGCTCAACCGGTGCAGCGGATTCCGCCGGCGTAGGTGCTGAGTCTGCAGCCGGTGCTACCGGTGGTTCTGGTGCCGGTGTCGGCTCCGGGTTTGGTGTTGGTGTCGGATTATTTGCTGGGTCCATAGTGTTTTCCTTCAAAATTAAAAATTATTATTTCGCTTATGCTTCCATAATATCACACATTCTAAATAATCGCAACGTTATTATTACGTTTTCACATGGTCAACGTCCACCGCCCCCTCCGCCGCCGCCCCCTCCGCCAGAAAACCCACCGCCCCCTCCGCCAGAAGAGGATGACGAAAAACTACCACCACCAGCAATAGTATGTCCAGCGCCGCTAGCATATCCAGCTGAAGTACGCATCGCTTGCGACAACTGATGCTCCGTAATGCCAGTCATCAGATAATCTGGTTCAACAATTTCCTGCGCATTACAGAATTCTTTCATCTCATTCATCCAGCTTTCCTCCAGTCCGAATACTGCTGCATAGGGTAATAATTTTTCATACAATTTCACGATGCCCTCAGGCGAAGTATCTACTCCTTCAACACTTTGCAACATTTTCATTCGATCTGCCTCCGCCATTTCAATATATAGTTTTAATCCTTCCATATATTTCGAAGCTTTTAGCCCCTTAGATGTAAGTGCCCCAATTATCGTTTTTCGTTCGCCCATCCAGGTCAGCACCGCAACGGTAAATGCAATTACTATAAGACTTATCACTAAGAACTCTTCTTTCCAAACCAAGACCTGTCCGGATACATTCATTAATCCCATTAAGAAATCGCCGAACAAAACAATAGCAACAAATGCTATAAATATAGTCCAAAATACCGATATAATCGCCATTCCTACAGTATTTAATGATTTTGCGTTACCAATCGTATATCCTTCATCTACCAACTCATCTTGTTTAATTTTTGACAATACTCCTTTATCAAAATCTTCTCCCAATGCCATTAATTTATGCGTCGCCTGTCTCTGCTTCAACACAATCAAACTATCCTTCTGTACTGGATTACCACCATTTAATAGTTCCAGCACGATTCTCCCTTCCGGTTCCAAGTTAACGTCTTTTACAACGAGCGCCCATTTTTTATTTATATCTATTCCGTCATCACCTTTTTTGTGTAACTCAACTTTTTTATTAACAATCAAATCAAGCAGTATCCCAACTTTTACATCTCGCTTCTTCCCTAAATATATTTCGGCTACTTCCGCCAAATTATAGTCCGGATGCGGTTGATATTCCGGAGCAGTAAATATTCCCTTATACTCTTTAATCTTCCGTGATGCTTTTTGATATTTTCTTATCGCATAAATCAAAACACCTAGGCATATTCCACTTATCACTACCGTTGCAATCACTGCAGCATAACTTATTTCTGGTTCAGGTATTACAAAAGTCCCTGCGCTCATCTCAACATCAAAAGTCAGATTCTCATAAGGCCCCAAATTTTTCGAAGTAAAATCTACTCCGTCATAAGTTTCAGTAATCTGGCACTTTGACATGTTTTCGCCATATGATCCTGTGTAGCACCAGCTTTCACCGGTAAAACTATCGTAAATATCATCATCAAAATGCAACCTAGCCGTCACCGAAGCAAATCGTTGTGGCCAACCAGTGCCATTCGTATCCCAGTATAATTCTTGATAACCACCAAAATCCATTATGACTTTTTCGAATTCATATTCCAAAGTATAAACTTGCGTGCCAGTCACATAATCATCTGTCCCAGTCTCCACTGCATAATAATCACTGTGACGCTTGATACTCCATATTGGCTCTGGCTCTCCATTTCTTAACACGGTAATCTTCGATTCGTTTAACTCGGGCAAAGTCACGTTGGTGCCATCTTGATTGAGAAAAGGTATTTCCCTCCTAATGCCTTTATTTTGATTATATTCCGGGAATTCAGCAGTCAACTCTTCTACAACTCTTAAATGCGATATTCCTTTTTCATCTCTACTAAGATAATAATCTGCCGTAAAATCGCTAAAATAAAAATTATCCGTATCGACGGCATATACCGCTCCTGTCTCAATAAATGCTGGGCAGACTAGCACACTCACAATACAACAAGCCAATAACAATAACCTCTTTTTCATATTTTTATTATATCAAAATTTGCACACTATGAAAAATACTATTATTTTATCCCGCTTATGCTATAATAATATCATGGATAACAATAAAATCATGATCGTGGGTACTGGTAATGTCGGCGCATCCATTGCCTTCGCATTACTCAATCAACGTACCGCCGTCAACGAAATTATCTTAACCGACATCATCGCCAAGGATGCCGAAGGCGAGGCTATGGATCTTCGCGATGCCTTGAGCCAAGCACCAAGCTACCTCAAAATTAAAAACGGCACCTACAAGGATGCCCATGATTGCGACGTTGTTGTAATTACCGCCGGTGCCCCTCAAAAACCTGGCGACACTCGCATGGATTTACTTGGGAAAAATGTCAACATCTTGAAAGGCATGATTGAGCAAATCATGGATTCCGGTTTTAACGGCATTTTCCTTGTTGTTTCGAACCCAGTTGACGTACTCACCTATTTCACTATGAAGTTTTCTGGTTTACCTGCTGAAAAGGTCATTGGTTCCGGCACCGTGCTTGACACCGCCAGGCTCCGCACCCGCATCGCAGGGATTCTAAATGTTAACGCCAAATCCGTCCATGCTCATCAAGTTGGAGAACATGGCGATTCCGAACTCACCCTCTGGTCACTTGCCGATGTCGGCGGTCAAAAAGTCACTGATTTACTTAAAAAACCTGTTCGCACTGACATCTCTAATTTCGTCAAAAACGAAGCCTACGATATTATCGACAAAAAAGGCTACACCTGCTATGGCATTGCTACCTGTGTCGCCGGTATTCTAAACTGTATCTTAAATGATGAAATGCGTGTCCTACCAGTATCCTCATATGATAGTTTTTCCGATACTTGCTTCGGTTGGCCTACTGTTATCGGTCGCGAGGGAGCTATTCGTCGCCTAGATCTCAAAATTACCGAAAGTGAAGGCGTAGAACTTCAAAAATCCATCAATGTTTTGAAAAAAGCCATTAAATCCGTCAAATTCTAAGCCAAGGATTGTAAATAAAGCATCAATTCATCTTTTACGAAATCATCCGCAACTTTTTTAATCTCGGCCATGAATTTCGGTACTTGCCGCCCTAGTCTCATCCGCCGATATTCTTCATACTTCTCCGCTTCCATCTCTGACAAACACTCCGGATAATTTCTACCCTTATAATGTAATAATAATTCCGGCAGTCTCTCATCGATAAAATCCGGATGGAAGTCCGCTAATTTACTCGGCTCTGCATTTCTCACCGCTGCCACTTTCACTCGGTCCGAGTCATTCAAAAAACCATCGTAAAGCGCCGCTTCCGGCTCAATAGCCGGCGGAAATTCCGGTCGACTCTCATGTTGTTCTCGCATCTGTTCCGCAAATTCCGGATGGTTCATCAAAATCTTAAAATTATTCTCAACCTTCTCCTTATCTAGCCCAATTCGCTCCCAATCCTCATCGCGCAACACTGACAGCGGAGCAACAGCGGGACATTTGTTGTAACATAATTCTTTTACAATTGGGTAAAAGGTTTTGGAAACAGGGTTTGAGGGAGAGTAAAAGCGTGAGTTTGCCGGAGAGCCGTCAAGCTCCCCGCGCGAAACGCTCTCCCGAGAACCCTGTTTCAAAACCTTTTCCAGATCGTAACGTAAATCATATACCAACACATTTCCGTTTCGCCCCGCCGTCAGCGCTACGGCGACAGTGGTCTTTTCAAATTCAGAAGAATATCTTCCAGAAGCATATACAAACGGCTTTTTATCCTCCAGATTTACTAGCTTCTTTACTTCATTCTTACCCCGCATTTTAAACAAATAATCAAACAATTTCGGCTGTTTTTCGCGAATCATTTTTGCTACTGCAATCGTTGCATAAACATCTGAAAGTGCATCGTGCGCGTGTTCATGTGAAAGCCCATTTAGTTTAGTCAACAACTCTAGCCTGTTTGTCGGTTTCCCTTCATCCGTCACCGGCCAATTAATCCCTTCCGGCCGTAGCGCCCTCGTCATTCGTACCACGTCTAACATATCCCAGCGACTCCTCCCATCTTTCCACTCCCACTCATAGGAATCATAAAAATTCCGCCAAAATATAGCCCGCATAAACTCATCATCAAATCGCACCGTATTATACCCCACCGCCACAGTTTCCGGTACAAACACTTCCTCCGTCACATATTTACAAAACTCCGCTTCTGAAATCCCGTCCGCAAGGGTCATCTGCGGCGTAATCCCCGTTACATTTATCGCGCCAGGAGAAGGCAAGGCGTCATCCGTCATTTTTACCAAAATATTCACCGGCTCACCAATCGGCATTAGTTCCATCGTAGTCCTCTGTCCCGCAAACTGCATTATCCGATCTTCTCGCGGATACAGCCCCGAGGTCTCAAGGTCATAAAAGAAAAACGTCTTCCCCATACCCCTATTATACCAAAAAACCGAGAAAAAACCTCCGAGACTATAATTCCCGAAGGTAATTTCGGCGCAAACGCCAAGAGGTAAATGGAAATGGGTATTATGAATAGGCTTTGAGCTTATTCTTGACATTTCTACCGATCGTCTCACCAATACCCCAGTAAATCACAATCATCAGCACACCGACAATCGTAAATCCCATCATGGCACCGAGAAACGATTCGATTTTCAACGCAGCCCCCTGCCCCATTTCAGCAATCATAGAAAACTCCACAATTACCGAAAGGGTAGCAGCGACTATCTGAAGAAACTTCTCATTGTATCTCCTGTGAACTCTTCCGTCGACCATGTTATACTGGAATTTCCCCACGACTACCATAACGATAATACCGAGAACCAGCAGCATCGGCCAGACATTAAATCCAACCAGAACTCCATTTGTACCTACATAATAATTATTGTTCATCATTTTTCAACCCTCCCTTGAAATATGATTGAAACAGGTGCTAAGTCATAATAACCACACCCTTACTACAACATCACCTTAATTATATCACACTTATGCCAAAAAGTCAACCCCAGCACCATCCATTATCCAAACCACTACCCCTATTGCCCTTCGTCTACTGGGACAGCATCGTAATCTAATCCATAATAAGCATATTGTAATCTCATCTGTAATTCATTGATCTCCGCTGCAAGCTCCGCCAACTTTCCTTCCTTAGCCTTCGCCATAATCATAAACTTCAAAGGCTTATTCTTCCCGCCACATATTTCTTGAGTATCGCCATAAGCTAATTCACCAGGAACAGTAATTTCACGAATACCTTCAATCCTCATCCCTTCAACCCCCTTATTCCATCCCTCAATCAATCCCATCGAAGGATCTAGTACCCCCTTAAATGCAGTCGGTGATTCAATGCTGTCAAACGAAGAATCAAACACCGTCTCATCCGCACACCAACCCACGTAATACGCCAAATAATTGTCAGCAGTCACTTTATCCCCCGACCCCTTTTCAATATCACGCGCTTGAACTCCACCTTCGTTCGCCGAAGCCTCATTGTATGCTTTCACCGTATCGGCCTTATACTTCACAAACTTATCAAAGTCAGGCTTACTTACCTCAGCTAACTCCTTCTGCTTGGCCTCATACTGTTCAGTAAGTTCCGCAATTTTCGTTTCATCTACCTTCGGCTCATTTGACGATCCTCCTTGGCTTCCCGAAATCACAATCGCCGCATAACTCGCGATAATCGACCCCACCATCAAAATCGCAATGATAATTATGAAAATTCTCTGTTTAGTGCTGGTCTTCAGCTCTTTTTCATCCATCTCTGATTCTCCACTTAAGTAATAGATATATTATAACATAAAAATCAACTGCAACAGCTGAAAAAATAGCTTTTCGAAGCATTTTGAAATCGCCCGATAAAAATTACAACAGTCACGGGCGAGTAGCTGGTACTGAAATACCAGGACGAGCCCGCCTGAGCTGTTGTAATTTTTATGCGGCGCGTATTTCAACGCTGAGAAAAGCTACTTTCCTGCTGTTTTACTTGGCCTTTTAAGAATAGCAACTTTCTTAAATGAACCACCAGCTTTCTTAATTGCCTCAACTGCTGATTTCGAAGCAAATTGAGTTTCAAGCTCAATCTTAGCAGTCAACTCACCTCGAGTAATCACCTTCACCTTAGAAAATGGCGAAGAAATCATCGAAGCTTCAGCCAGCTTAAAGTTATCAACCTTACCCTTAAGCTCGTTCAAACGATCCGTATAGACCACCTCAGCCTTAGGATGAATTGATTTAAAACCTTTAAGTTTCGGCACTGCCTGCATAATCGCACGCTGACCACCCATAAAGCCCGCTGGCATCTTACGATGACCAGAACGAGATTTCTGACCTTTAGTACCACGGCCGGCGGTTTTACCTTGACCAGCCGAGATACCGCGTCCCTTACGACTTGGACGAGTATTCTTCTCAACTTTCAAATCATTGTATTTCATTACTTGTTCTCCTTCTTCGCGACAGGCTTCTTAGCAGTAGCCTTCTTCGCGACCGCTGGCTTTTTCGCAGCTGGCTTCTTCGCTGGAGTTTTAACCTCAGTCTTAACCTCAGACTTCGCCGATTTTTCAGACTTCGCTCCAGTCCAATCCTTGCGTGGAGTCTGTTGACGCAAAGCCTCAATCACAGCATAAGCCACGTTTACCTTGTTAGAACTCCCCAGCGATTTCGAAATCAAATTCTTTACACCGGTAAGGCCAACAATCGAACGCACAGTACCACCAGCAATAATCCCCGTACCAGGAGCAGCTGGCTTCATCAAAACATCAGCACCGGTCACCTTAGTTCGGGTTTCGTGGCAAATCGTCTCACCATCCATATTAAAGACGATTAACGATTTCTTGGCCTTACGACTAGCCTTTGCTACTGCCGTAGTCACGTCGTTGCCTTTTGCTACACCCACACCAACTTTGTTTTTATGGTTACCAATTGCAACTAATGCCTTAAATCGCATTCTACGACCACCGGCCACAGTTCGCGAAACACGATCAACTGCAATTGTGATTTCGTCAAATTCCTTTGGAGCAGCATCCGCACCGCGCATTCGGTCGCGTCGATTCCGCCGTTCCATTCTTCGCCCGGAAATATCACGGGTCTGCTTCGTCGCGGCAACCTTGTCCTCCATCTTAAGAGTACCAGATTTATTAATTACGCGCGGAGCTTTCTTTTCAGTTTCAGCCATAATTAAAACTCCAATCCTTCTTTGCGAGCCGCATCAGCAAGTGCTGCCATCCGACCAGCATATAGTTTAGAACCACGGTCAAATACGACCTTTTTAACCTTCGCGGTTTTTGCTTTCTTAGCAATTTCTTCACCAATTTTTGCGGCTTTTTCAGTCTTGGTCCCAGTTAATTTCGAACCGACTGTCGTCGCATATGCCAAAGTCTTGCCATTATCATCATTTACAATTTGTGCCACAATGTGTTGATTTGAGAAAAACACAGTCAAACGTGGACGCGAAGCGGTACCATGTATTTTGGCCCGAGTCCTTTTTGCTCTAAATTCCTTTCGCATTATTTCTTACCCGCCTTTCCTGCCTTGCGAAGGATTACTTCGTCGACATATTTAATACCTTTACCTTTATAAGGTTCAGGCTTCTTCAGTGCACGGATCTCTGCAGCTACCTGGCCTACCTTTTGTTTGTCAATGCCAGAAACTGTGATTTCCATCTTGTTAGTGGCAAGTTGGACACCTTCAGGAGCATGATATTTCACTGGATGTGAAAAACCAAGCGCCATTTCAATGTCAGAACCACCACCGGATAGACGAAAACCTACTCCGTTAACTTCTAGTTTTTTCTCGTAACCCTTGGTTACACCTACAACCGCGTTGTTAATCAAAGCGCGTTGCAAGCCGTGCCAAGCTCGAGATTTAGGCTCGTCATTCTCACGAGTGACGGTCAAGATGTTACCATCGATAGCAACCTTAGTCTTAGGTTGTACTGGGACGATGAGTTGACCCTTCGGGCCTGCGACAGTAATCTCTTTGTCGCCGACCGTGATTGTCACTCCCGTCGGTATTTCGATGGGTTGTTTTCCGATACGACTCATATCTTTTCCCTTTTATGTTAATATCCCGACCATTATATCACAAAACGCCAAATTATTCAAGAGAAAATCCCCTAAATATTAGGGGATTTTCAGTTTATCAATCGTGTTTGTTTAACGACGTCGGATAAGATATGCGAAGCTAACAATGGAAGTAAGTAGACCTACTGCAATGGCAGTCACAATCGCTGCATTAGCAGCCGAAGCGCCCGCCGCTGTCATCGTACCAGTCTCTGGAGTTGTAGTATCAGCTGTTTCTGATTCTCCTGAATTCTCTTCTTCTGCCACAATTCCGTAAGTTGATAAGTGGTTCGTGACAAATGTTACAATCCATACCCCATCCTCTCTTTGACTCAAGAATCCTTCAACTCTCTCACCCGACTCTTTACCTTCCTCATCAAAGAATGCAACCATCACTTTTTTATCTTTGAGAGCCTCATATTGTTCATCCGATATAATTACCGAAATAGTCAATTCGGTTCCGTCCTCTTTGTTCACGCTCACAATAGCACCATTCTCATCTCTTAGGCTAAAATCAAAGGCTGCTACCAAAGTTGCTTTGTTACCATTATCCGCCAAAGTCAAAGCAGACTTTTCAACTTCGCTCACTGCAAAGCTAATTGGAGAATCCGCCACAACCGGTCCGTTAATGTTAATTGAAGCATTTCTCTCTCCATTTTCAAAGTAATTGGAAAAGTCACCACTTTTCACAAAATCCTTCAAATCGTAATTCTCAGAAACAATGTCACCTACAAATGCACCACCGCTAATTGATAGATTTACATCAACCGGATCACCATCTTGTGGGTCGGCTTCCGAAAACGCTACTGGACCGACAAATGTTCCGCCGGTAATATTCACATTGATTGGTTTCCTTGTAGTGTGTTGCGCAACCGCAACTGCAGCACCAGTAGTCGTTGAACCACTACCATTCCCAACAACTTCGTATTTCGCGCCATCAAGAACCACAATTGAGCCGCCATAGATATTTAGAGTACCCGCTCTTACCTCAACACCAGTCAAAGCTTCAATATTACCACCGTTAATTGTCGTCACACCATCAACTTGTGGAGCATAAATCCCTAATTCACCAGATTCAATAACCCCGCCATTGATTGTGAATTTTGCATTTCCACCATAATTACCACTTGCGGGATCAGTCGTTCCATTTCCTGCAATCGCAATACTGCCATCACCTGTCGCAGAAACCGTACCACCATTCATAGTGAACTCCGTATTAGCAAAAGCATTCAATGCCCATGTTTTAGCAGTTAAAGTACCGCCATTTAAAACCAACTTTGCTCCATTCTCCAAATAAACAGCAGGTTCTGGATCGTATGTCTTATCACCGTCAACAACCTCAGATTGACCACCAATAATCGAGCCGCCATTAATAGATGCTACAGTATTCTCACGTAAATAAAGTGGCGCATAATACGCATCAGCATTCGTCAAGGAACCATTATCGCCATAAATATTCACCACGCTATCATAAAACAAAAACGAGAAATCCTTCATCGCAACGGTTTGATCGCCCAAATAGATCGACAAATCCACATCTTTGATATAATAATCAGCACTCATCGTGAAATCGTTGCTTATGATCATCGTCGATTTACCTTCACGAGTAACAAACCTTCCTTGCCCCGTCGAAACAAAGAAACCTGCCAAATCCTCGGCAGTCTTAATTTCAGCACAGTTTTCAATGCCTTCACAAGATGTAGGCGCTGACTCAGCAAAAACAGCCGGAGCCATAATTCCAGTGCTAAAAGACATAGCTATCGCTGAAAGAGCATATGTCATTTTACTTTTAATCATAATTACCTCCAATTACTTACTCCCATTATACCGCTCATGTTCATAAAAAACAATAACTTTTTTTAAAAAAATTAAGGATTTTTAAAAGTTTTTCCACCAAAATCCCCTCTGTCACCAGAGGGGATTTCACATGCTATATTATATATTATAGCACACTTTTTTATTTTTATCAATATTCGCCCCTACATTCGTTTTATTTTCGATTCACGCGAACCGCTACTCCAGCTAAGACTGTCATTGCAATCAAAGTCGTAATCATAGCACTAAGATTTGCTGAAGAAGCTGAACTTTTTGTAATAGTTTCTCTACCAGTATCTGGAGCCTTAGTTCCTTTTGATGGCGCCAAAGTGTCCACATAGGCTACTGCAAAAGTCGAAAACCTATCCGACATCACATAAATTACGCCGTCTATAATTTCATAGTCTTCACCTTCAACCAATATTGTTGCAGTTTCATCGCCTTCGTGATAAGCCACCAAATAATACTGTCTTTCGAGACCATCAGCCGGTTTTTCTACTTTAGCAATCGCAAAAGTCAACTTACCATCTAGTTTATGTAATAAGCCAAACTGATCTCCATCCTGCATCAAACCTACAGTTACGTCATAGTACCGAATGCTAGAAATCTTCACATTCTTGAGCGCTTCATCAATCTTAGCCATTGCTGCTTCATCGGTAGAGTCTTTGAAATTCACACCAGTACTAATCACAGCCCCAGATTTCATAGCATCTTTCAATGCATCGCCAGTAGACACGTACTCAGGACCAAAGACTTCTTTTTGATGGTCGGAAGCATCTTCCATGTTTTCCGGCAAACCTTCGTCGATTACATTGCGTACCGTACCAGATGCCACCTCATCTTCATCTCCCGCACCACTTTCTACGTCAAACACTGATACGTTGATGGTAGTTTCTACTGTTTTACCATCATAAGTTGCAGTGATTTTTATCGTAGTAGTACCAACAGCAACACCAGTAACTACGCCATCCTCATCTACCGTAGCAACATTCTCATTATTCGAAGTGAATGTAAATGTTACTGGCGAAACAGATGAATCGATATAGGTTGGCACAATTGTGCTGGTCTTACCAGACATTACAACAACATCGTCAGCATCAACAGACTCCAAATTTGGTAGCACCGTAACGTTAACTATCTTTACTATTTTAGTATCGTAAGTAGGGGTTACCGTTACTGTAGTGGTACCGACAGCAACACCAGATATTACACCGGTATTATCGACAGTCGCAGTTGCCGTATCCCCCGATGCAAATGTATAACTAGAAGTTGATCCGCTCGGCAAACTTACAGAAAGTGCAGCAGCAGAATCACCTTTCTTTACTTCTACATCAGTAGGTGACACTGTAACATTTTGTTCTGTCAATTTCGTCTCAACCTTCCACTCACTTCCGGCTTGATAGGCCTTGAGAGTAGTAGCTTTTACATATTTTGACGGGTCTGAAGCAAAAGTACCACCAGTAATCGTTAGTCTTCTCGTCGAAGCACTTATCGCCCCCGATACCTTACCTCCACCAACACCATCAGAAATAGTCAAACTGGAAGGAGTACCTTGCGTTACAGTAATACCATTTGATACATTATTACCATTTAAATCAATATTAAAGTCATGAGTGTTGTGCGTTGATGGTATATTAATCGTGCCATTAATGTTTCCACACAGCTTGATATTAGTTTGTCTGTTTTGAATCTTTTGTTGGAGCTCATTAAGGTTTGTCGGACCTTCAGAGCTAGGGCACGTTGCAGCATTTACTTCCTCTATCATCATAGATGGAGCCACAGCAAACGACAGCGCCACTATCCCAACAATGCATAGACACCTCTTTAACTTTGATATTCTTTTAGACATTTTTTCCTCCTTAATCCCACTTTATAATACTCTCATTATACACGATTATATATTTGTAGCAACAATAAGCGTTTAGTAAAATCTAGTAAAGTGATTATTTGCTTTTTCGAAGTATTTGAAATCGCCCATATAAAAAATACAACTCTCCGGATTGTTGAGGAAACTGTAATTTCCGAAACAATCCGACGAGTGTTGTATTTTTTTATCTTGGCGCGTATTTCAACGCTGAGAAAAGCAAATAATTACTTTACTAACTTTACCAAACCTTAACCAAGACTTCACCACCAAGGCGATTTTTCTTCGCCTCACGGCCAGTCATCAAGCCTTTTGAGGTAGATACAATTACCATCCCTCGTCCAGACTTAATCGTAGGTAGATCATCAGCCGATGAATAAACTCTTCGACCCGGCTTTGATACTTTCGAAATCTCGTTAATTTTGGCAGTCATACCTGGTTCGTTGATGACTATGTGAAGCATCCCGCGTGGCTCACCCTCGATAATATCAAATGAAGCCACATAACCGTTTTTAGCAAGCACTTCAACCACCCCAGCCTTCAATTTAGAAGTCGGGACGAGAATTTCGTTCTTGCCAACCATCACTGCATTACGAATACGAGTAAGTAAGTCAGCGATTTGATCTGTAGATTGTAATGACATTTTTCTCTCCTTTCTCCTTACCAGCTACTCTTTGTTACGCCAGGAATTTCGCCTTTTGAAGCTTTTTCCCGGAAATTAATACGACTCAGTCCAAATCGGCGCATATAACCACGTGGACGACCGTCCAACATATCGCGGTTTTTTAACCGAGTTGGCGACGAATTACGTGGAAGCTTTTGTAAACCTTCAAGGTCACCAGCTGCTTTCAACGCCGCTCGCTTATCTTTATATTTTTCGTACATTTTGCGCCGTTTTTCGTCGCGGTTTACTGCAGATTTCTTCGCCATCTACTTACCCTCCTTCTCAAACGGCATTCCGAAAAGCTCTAACAATTTTAGACTCCCTTTTCCTGAACCATTTTTAATAATAAACGTTACTTCAAGACCATGAAGCACCGACGCATCCTCAAAAGTAATCTCAGGAAACACCGTCTGCTCCTTCAGGCCAAGACTGTAATTACCTTGTGCATCAAACGCCTTGCGTGAAACACCATGAAAATCCCGAACATGTGGCAAAGCAATGTTAATCAAGCGATCAACAAACTCGTACATCTTATCATTGCGAAGAGTCGTAAGATAGCCAACTGGCGCCCCCATCCCTTTACGAATCTTAAAGGTCGCAATCGACTTTTTAGCGAGTCTTGAAGTAGCTTTTTGACCAGTGATTTTTTCAATCGTCAAAGCCACTGTTTCAGTAAATTTCTTATCCTCACGTTTTTTACCTACACCTGAAGAAATAATCACTTTCTTCAATTCTGGAACCTGGTTAATATTCTTTAACCCTAATTCCTTCATAAGCTTCGCCTTTAGCTCATTGTTATACAGAGCTTTGAGGCGTGGTTGTGCTATTGACTTAGCATCAGCTGACTTTTTAGCAGCCGGCTTCGTTGTCTTGGCAGCCGTTTTCTTTTCCGCCATTACTTAGCTCCTTTCTTTTTCTTATCTGTAGATTTCGCCTTCTTGTCAACTTTTTTCACAGCTGGCTTCACGGACTTTGCCGCCTCTACTAGCTTCAAATTCGACAAATCGATACCTACATGAATGGTTTTCTTACCGCCAGCTGGATTCAAATACGATTTGCGCATATGGCGCTCGCGTACCTCAATACCTTCAAGGCATGCCTTGCCAGCCGCACGGTCAATCTTTACAATTTTAGCTTCTTTACCCTTGTTATCGCCGGAAATAACTAAAACTTTGTCGTTAATCTTCAAACTTTTACTCATTTATAGTACCTCCGGTGCTAAGCTAATAATCTTCGTAAAGCCAGCGTCACGCAACTCTCTCGGGATCGGGCCAAAGACACGAGTTCCCTTTGGAGTCTTATCTTCGTTTACAAGCACCGCTGCGTTTTCGTCAAATCGAATCGTTGAACCATCCGGACGACGAATTGGTGCTACCGTTCGCACAATTACCGCACGAACCACTGCTTTTTTCTTTACGTTACCAGTAGGTGATGCTTCCTTGACTGAGCAAGTTACAATATCACCAACTCTAGCATATCGTGCACGAGTGCCACCGAGTACTCGAATTACTCCAAGCTCTTTCGCGCCCGAGTTATCGGCAACTTTTAGTCTACTTTCTTGCTGAATCATTTAAGCCTCCTCCCCTTCTTTAACTTCGGCAGCCTTAGCGGCTTCTTCAGCGAGTCTAGCTTTTTCAGCTTTTGCTGCTACATCTGCACCAACCTTTTCAGCCTCATAAGCTTTGTGAACATCTTCTTTTAATTCTACAGTACCACGTGCCTTCTCGATCACCTTTACCAAAGTATAAGCCTTGGTTTTGGAAATCGGCCGAGTTTCCGCGATTTCAACTCGGTCACCTTTTTTCGCCTCATTCTTCTCATCATGTGCAGTATATTTACGAGTTTTCGTGTACTGCTTTCGATAAAGTGGGTGAGTTTCCCGATTTGCAATCGAGACGGTAATGGTCTTATCGCGCTTATCAGAAACCACAGTCCCAATCAAAGTGTGTGCCATCTTAAAACTCCTCTTTCTTAATTATTTTACATTTTACCGGCAATTTGTGTGAAGCGAGACGTAATGCTTCACGTGCCTGCTCTTCAGTCACATCCGCAATTTCAAACATCACAGTTCCAGCCTTCACCTTCGCCACGTAAAACTGTGGCTCACCTTTACCGGAACCCATTTTTACGTCTAATGGTTTCTTCGAAACTGGTGTGTGTGGGAAAATTCGAATCCAAATTTTTCCACCACGCTTTACATAACGTGTAATTGCCTGACGAGCTGCCTCGATTTGCTTTGAGGTGACTCGTTCATTATCTAGCGACATCAAACCAAAGTCACCAAACGCTACAGTATTACAGCGCGTTGCGATGCCTTCGTTTTTGCCTTTTCGTACCTTGCGGTGTGGTACTTTCTTTGGTACTAATATAGCCATTTTACTTTTCCCCCTTATAAATCCAAACTTTAACACCTACGATACCAGCAATAGTTGGAGCATGATGACAGTAAAAGTCAATATCAGCTCTCAGTGTATGTAGTGGCACCGAACCTTCGATGAATTTCTCACGGCGGCTCATTTCAGCCCCGTTAAGTCGTCCAGCCACCTCAATACGTACACCCTTGGCGCCCGCATTCATTGTGGACTGAAGTGCCATCTTAACAGCACGACGGAAATTCATTCGCTTGCCAAGCTGAAAACCAATATTTTCAGCTACTAGCTTAGCATTAAGCTCTGGTTTCTTAACTTCCTCGACGTTAATCCTAACTGGACCATCGACGATTTTCTCAATTTGCTTCTTTAATTCATTGATGCCCGAACCTTGCTTACCAATTACCGCCCCAGCTTTTGCTGTCGCAATTGTAATCGTAGTAAGATTAGCGGAGCGCTCAATGCCTACCCGCGCAATTGTTGGTCGTGCTTTGAAGCGCTCTTCCACAATCTTGCGGATCTTGTCGTCTTCCACTAGCCAGTGACGAAAATCACTCTTGCGGGTAAACCACTTTGAGGACCAGTCTTTGCTGACCTGGAGACGGTAAGAGATGGGATTAACCTTCTGACCCATATTACTTTTTCTCCTTTTTAGCTGCCGGCTTCTTAGTATCAGCCTTCTCAGCAGCCTTCTTAACTTTCTCTTCGCCTGCGACCTCAACAAATATGTTGGACGAAATGATTTCATACGGTAATGCGCGACCCCGAGATGCTGGCTTGTAGCGGCGCATCCTGGTTCCGCTAGTTACAACGATTCTCGCAATCCGAATCGTCTTCGGATCAATCGAAACTTTCGAATTATTTAGTAAATTCGCATTTGCCGACTCTACAGCCTTCAAAACTGCTCTAGCAGCACGACGTGGTGTATGCTCTAGAATCACTACAGCATCTGCTACATAACGGTCACGGACCAATGCTGCGACAATGTTAGTCTTGCGTGGCTGTGAATCAACACCCTTGATATATGCATGTGCAAAATGTGTTTCCGCCATAATTAGTTACCTCCCTTTGCTGCAGCAGCTTCCGCAGCCTTTTTACCACCATGACGGCGGAATTTACGAGTTGGCGCAAATTCACCAAGCTTATGACCAACCATGTTCTCTGAAATAAACACTGGGACATGAACCTTGCCATTGTGTACGGCAATCGTCCGACCTACCATTTCTGGTGAAATAGTTGAACTGCGTGCCCAAGTTTTGATCACAGTACGATCTTCGCTGGAAAGTGCGGCAACTTTTTTCGCGAGTTTATAGTCTACAAATAGACCTTTCTTAAGACTCCTCGACATTATTTCCTCTTTCCTTCGTGGCGACTGCGCACGATCATTTTATTAGTTTTCTTATTGTGACGGGTACGATAGCCCAAAGTGAGCTGACCCCATGGAGTGCGTGGTGCTTTACCTGAACCATGACGACCACCGTCACCACCACCGTGTGGGTGATCCGTTGCGTTCATCACAACACCTCGTACCGTTGGGCGAATACCCTTGCGGCGCCTTCGACCTGCTGCGCCAATCTTCACATTCTGATGCTGAACATTTGAAACTGTACCAATCGAAGCTTCACAAGTCACCAATACTTTGCGAACTTCACCGGATGGCATCTTCAGGGTGGCATAGCCATCTTCCTTTGCCATGAGCTGAGCCGAAGCACCAGCTGCACGCACCATTTGTGCACCTTTGCCTGGAGTTAGTTCCACTGCATACACAAATGTACCTACCGGAATATTCTCAAGTGGCATTCTTGAAGAATCTTCTACTTCAATCTCTTTACCAGTTTTGAAAGTTGAACCTTTTGTCATCTTAGTGTCAGCCAAAACATAATAATATACACCGTTTTGGTCTTTCACTCGAGCAATTCGAGCTGAACGATTTGGATCGTACTCGATTTCCTCAACTGTAAAAGTAAGATCTGCTGGTAATTTATAGGTCATAATGCGGTAGTGACGCTTTACTCCGCCACCACGATGTCGCACTGTAATCCGACCCTGGTTATTCTTACCCGCTTGTTGCTTTTTCGCTTTAGTCAAAGCTTTCATCGGCTTCTTTGTCGTAATCTGATCAAAGTCCTGCGTCGTTTTCTGACGCTGCGCCGGTGTAATCGGGCGATATGCTTTAATTGCCATTACTTATTCTCCTTCCCTGCATTCTTGTCCGCCTTCTTAGCCTTCTTCTCAGCCTTCTTGGCTTCCTTTGCGCTGGTTTTCTTATCATCTTCTGGTTCTTCGAAAACTTTAATCGAATCACCTTTCTTTAGCTTTACATAAGCAAACTTCTTATCCTGACGGTGTGTAATACCTGGATAAGCATGTTTACCTTTGCTATATTTCGTCTTTTTGCCTTTGCGAACCAAAGTTCTTACATCGGTTACAGTTACGTTAAACTCTTTCTCAACTAGTTTCGCAATTGCTTGCTTACTCATTGATTTCTTTACTGGAAAAACGTAAATCCGATTTGTTTGCTCAAGATAACTTTTCTCTGTCGCACGTGGTTCGAGCAAATGAAGATTCAAATTGACTTTGTTTGTAGTATTCTCCGCCATTTTACTTCTCCTCTCCGATTAACCACTTTTCAGTCGCCTTAAGCGCTGCTTCCGAAAAGACAATCGCGTCCGCATTCATAATGTCAAATACATTAAGATACGTCGCTTTTACTAACTTCACGTTTGGCAAATTGTTAGTCGAACGCAAAACTTCCGGAGTCTTGTCTGCTGCTACAGCCAAAACATTCTTACCTTCAAGCTTCAAATCTTTAAGAACCTTTACCGCATCCTTAGTTTTGCCAGTTAGTTTGACGTCCTTGTTTAACACAACTACTGCCTTGTCAGCATTCTTCATCGACAATGCTTGACGCACAGCGAGCAATTTCGAAGATCTAGCGATTTTCTTGGTAAAGTTTTCGTTGCCAGTGCGACCAAATGCCACACCACCATGTCGCCAAATTGGGTTACGAGTCGAACCAAAACGAGCACGACCGGTACCTTTTTGCCTCCACGGCTTCTTACCACCACCGCGAACTTCACCCCGCTTCAAAGTTTTAGCATGTGATGAACGTGAATTAGCAAGATATGCATCGTAGCAGAGTTTCACGAGTTCGTGGTTTTCGACCTTTAGGCCAAATACTTCCTTATTTAAAGTAGCCATATTACTCCTTTCCCTCCACGCTTACGATTCCTTTTTTCGGACCAGGCACAGCGCCTTTTAGCCCAATCAAATTATTCTCCGCGTCAATATAAGCCACGGTCAAATTCTTCACGGTCACTCTGTCATGCCCCATTCGACCAGGCATCTTTCGACCTTTAAATACTTTTTGTGGATACATTGAACCAATTGAACCAACCCGACGAATATTCCCCTTAAAACCGTGGGTATTTCTTGATTCATTAAAATTGTGACGTTTTACCGTACCAGCAAAGCCTTTACCTTTGCTTGTACCCGTCACAGTAACCTTGTCACCAATCTTAAAGCTTTCTACGGTGATAGCATCACCAAGCTTCATGCCTTCTGGAATTTCTTCAATGCGAAATTCTTTGATGACTTTAGGGCTTACTTTTTCACCAGCCTTTTTAACGTGGCCAGTAACCGACTTGCTCAGATTCTTACCCTGACCAAAACCTACTTGCACAGCATTATAACCATCAGTATCGGTGGTCTTTATCTGAGTCACTGTGCAGGGGCCGGCTTGCAGAATTGTGACAGGAGTCACAACGCCATCTTCACCGATGATCTGGGTCATACCAATTTTGGTGCCGAGAATGACTTGCATTCTATTCCTTTCTTTCCCTTACATTGCCAATTCTGTCTCTGTACATCAGACAGAATTATTTCTCGCAATTTTTTAATATTTTTACACGTAAATAACTAGACTTTTAGGCCGGTTTCCGCTCGTGAGTTTCGGACCTCTCCTTATGTCTAGATTAACGTTCTCATTATATCACACATTTTTCCTCTTGCCAACCCCTAATTTTAAATAAAAAAAATCCCCCGACTGGCTGCCGGGGAGATTAATTAGGATTTAAAGAATTCGTCCAAAAGTTTACATAGTCTAGCATCTTGATAGACTAAACTTCTACCAACCGCTCTCAGTATTTCGTTTTCAAAATCAGAAATGTACACCCTGACCCCGTTCTTCATTGTGAGAAAATACCTCAAATACTCCTCCTGCATTGGAGGCAAACCAAGCTGATCGACAATGGCCATGATGACATTTTCACTTCTCTCAAAGTCATACGTCTCATACAGTTCATTTGAAACGCAGCTTCCTGAGTAAGCGAACCACTTTTCCCATCTTTCAAGTAATAGCGGTCGTATTTCTTTACCGGTATCATGATATATCATGCTTGTACCGATATTAACTAAGCGTTTGAGCTGCTCTTCAGCACAAACATTAGCTTCACCGGAAAGAAAGTCGAACTCTTTTCTCAAAAACCCTGCAAGTTTATCCCTAAGCTTATCAAGCTTATCAAAATCCGTTGTTACATAATGCCCCATGTAATTTCGGATCGACTCAAGCACTTCTTCTGAGCTCAAATCAAAACTTGCAAAAAGCTCCTTAAGATCCTCATCCGCTTCAATCAGCGGCAAGAGTTCATCGACTCCAAGACAGAATCTCTTTTCTTCAGTATCGTTAAACATACTAACCCCCCTTTATTATTATCCTATTTTTAAACTGCGGATTGATTATATTATTGACAACATAGCATAATCATTTTCCACTCATAATTATATCACACTTATGCTAAAAAGTCAATATCTAAACCATATTCTCAAGATATGAATCAATAAACCCATCAATCTCACCATCAAGTACTCTATCCGGCTCTTTGGACTCATGTTCAGTTCGAGTATCTTTTACCAATTTATAAGGCTGCAGAACGTAGTTTCTAATCTGTTGCCCCCAACCAGCTGACTCACCAGCACGTAGTTCTCCAATCGTCTCAGCGTGTTGTTCCAATTGCATCTGCACCAACTTGCCCCTAAGTATTTCCATCGCTTTTTCTTTATTCTGAAGCTGTGACCGCTCATTTTGAATTGCGACCACTGTATTTGTCGGCAAATGCGTAATCCTCACCGCCGAATTCGTCGTATTTACCGACTGCCCACCGTGCCCACCAGCATGGTAAACATCAATACGCAAATCCTTTTCATCGATTTCTACCTCTGTCGAAGCCTTAATTACCGGCAACACCTCCACCAGCGCAAACGAAGTCTGCCGGAGATTATTTGCATTAAAGGGCGATAAACGTACTAATCGATGTACTCCATGTTCAGATTTCAACGTCCCATAAACATTCACCCCCGACACCTCATAAACCGCGGTCTTAATTCCTGCTTCTTCGCCGACAACTCTTTCAAGACAAACCGCTTTAAACCCTTTCGATTCAAAAAACCTCAGATACATCCGCTCCAGCATCGAAGCCCAATCCATCGCTTCCGTTCCACCTGCCCCCGAAGTAATCCTCAGAATCGCATTATTAGCATCATACGGCCCCTGAAACCTCAAAGCTTTCTTCAACTCTTCAAATTGAAGCTCCATCGCCTCAATCTGCCCCTTAATCTCATCTTTCAAATCTTCTTCCGCCATATCCGTCAACTCTTTCAAATCGCTAATCTGAGTCTTCAAAAGTTCCCACGGCTGCACCTCATCAGAAAGCTTCGCGAGCTCCTGGTTTTTCTCTGTTGCCACCGCCACATCCTTCCAAATATCCGGCTCCGCCACTTGCTTTTCCAGCTCACCAATCAATTCCAATTTCTTGCTAATGCCAAGTCTCTCATACACCTTCAAAAACTCCCCCTCAAGTTCAGCCAATTTTTTCGTCAATTCCTGCATATAACATCAATTATAACATAGAAAAACCCCAGCTAGTTAGCTGGGGTACCCCCCCATCAGTACATTGCGAACACCTGCTCAAGCAAAGGTATTAGTTCATCACCCTGCTCAACCAGTCTCTTTTTGGCATCCTCGAGTATTTCTGTCTCGCAGTATGCTTCATCCATGTACATGATGTCGAGAGTTACTTCATATAACTCCTCTTCATCAAGAAAATTTGATAGTACATTAATAATCGCTTCAACCCGCTCATAGCAGAAAACATAGTTTTCATACTCATCATTTGAGTAGTAATACGGCATAAAGATTTCTCCGAAATCCTCTTCTATATCCTTTTTCGCATAGTAGTTATCCGCTATATCGAGCTTCATCAGGTACATCACCACGAAATAAAGCTCCGGGTCGTTCAGACTCATCATCTCTGGCCTCATAAAGCCATTTACCGTCAATACTTCTTTAACATCCTCTACCATTGAAGCAAGTTCAAGCTTCTCGGCATCGGAGTATTCGTCATTGTACATAAAACTATTGACACTACCGTTTCTCACCGCAAGGACAAATTCTTCCACGCTGAGATCCCCGTAGATTCTCGCCAATGGCTCCGGTACCCACCGAAATTTAAAAGTATTAATCTCTGACGCTGGTTTACAAAAACTCATTTCCCCCTCCTTATTCCATCCTATCCAAGATTACAACAACCATTATTATTATCGTGATAGATACAAACCAATACATTCCCCCCTCCTTGTTCGCAAAAAATTAAGGTTCAAGCCATCACTAAACAACAACTACTAGATTAATTATATCACAATTTTCACAAAAAATCAACCTCCCCATAAGGGGAGGTCATCCTAAAGTACTAGTTTATTACCTGACCGGTATTGCACCTTTAAGTGGAATCATTTCCATCTTTTCGACCGTAAAGTCTTCTCTTATATCCGAAATAACGTCCTGCACGTTTGCATCAAGAGCCTGAATAATCAGATTGACTTCGCTCTGCCAATGTTTGAGCCCTTCCGGAATACATTCTCCCAAAATCAACGCTTCAATTTCCTGAAGGTACTGCTCCCTGAGCTTTTCATTAGTTTTCAATTCTTCGAAGAACCCCTTCGTCATCAGGAATGGCGAATACTCACTAACCATTGCATCAGCCGGAAACATACCGGTTTTGTAGAAGTCTTTTCTGAGTTTTTCAGAACAACGTACCAGATATCTTCTATCTTCGTCGCCAATCTTCGGCACCAATGCCGAAACGCCACATTCGAGAAAACGACGGCTGTTCTTGAAGGAAGCATCTACGTCAGAGCATGTCGTTACATAAAGTACCGCAAAATCATAAACGCCGAATTCTTTTCTAGTTAATAAACTCATTTTACCCTCCTTTTAAAGTACTATCTATAAATTTCCCCAATTTTTAGAGATTTAACTATTTTATAACATTTTATTAAAATAATCAAGTGTTAGAACAAAGAAAAAGCCCCTCCCGTGCACAGGAGAGGCCATAAAGAGGTTGTACAGGTCCCAAAAGGAACCCAAAAACTAGCGCGGGAAAGTAATAACTTCCAAACCGCCTCTAGGCGAAAAATCGTCTACTATATCGGCAACGGCATCTTTTGCTTGGATGCCAAGGTCTTCCATGATTCTAGTTACCTCATTCTGCCAGTTTCTAAGATGTGCTGGTACGTCGTACCCCATCAGGATATTCGTCGTTTCGCTAATCCATCTGCTGAGCAGAGCCGGGTCATCTTTGTATTCGTTGTATTCTTCCCATGTCATCAAAAACGGTGAATACTTACTAGCAATCGCCTCGTCAGCATAAGCACCGGTTTTAACGTGTTCATTTCGAAGGTCTTCCGAGCAACGAATGATATATCTATCATCTTCGTCCCTAGTAAAACCCTTAATCTTACCTACAACTACACATTCCAGTAACCTTCTGCTGTGTTTGAAACTCGGATTCACGTCAGAGCATGTCGTCACATACAACACTGCCGTCTCACCAACTTTCAATCTTTTTTCGCCTATAATATGTTTTTTCATACTACCCTCCTTTTTAAGGTGCAATCCTTTGAGAAATAACGGATTCGCTCTCTACTATTTTTCGAGAGGTATCTACTATCTT
This sequence comes from Candidatus Saccharimonadota bacterium, assembly GCA_017536895.1. Classification (GTDB taxonomy): domain Bacteria; phylum Patescibacteriota; class Saccharimonadia; order Saccharimonadales; family Saccharimonadaceae; genus Nanosyncoccus. The sequence continues at coordinate 38,547 of JAFWCN010000014.1, forward strand.
ATTACACTTTTTCAAAATATTCAAGCCCCATTTTACTTGATTTTACAGGGGTTTTATGTTAAAATATGCCCCATGATTTGGAATGAGCATAAGAGACCATTTTTCATACTTGCTCCTATGGAGGGCGTGACAGACATTATGTTTCGTCAAGTCATCGCGCACGCCGGTCGTCCAGATTTATTCTTTACCGAGTTTACTAATGTCTCATCCTACGCCTCTGACAAAGGCCGCGCAAACGCCCTGGAGCGCCTCGAAATCGCCCCCTCCGACAAACCCATCATTGCTCAAATCTGGGGCAAAAATCCCGAACACTTTGCGGAAACTTGCCAGGCGCTTGAATCACTCGGTTTTTCAGGAGTAGATCTTAATTTCGGTTGCCCCGACAAACACGTCAACAAAGCTGGCGGTGGCGCAGCCATGATCAGAACTCCCGACCTAGCTATAGAATGCTTCAGAAACGCTGCGAAAAGCACCAATCTCCCTGTTTCCGTCAAAACTCGCCTCGGCTGGAGTCAACCTGAGGAATTCCGTGAGTGGCTTCCGGTCCTATTAAACGAGCACCCTGCCGCCCTCACCGTTCACCTTCGTACCAAGAAAGAAATGAGTAAAGTCCCCGCCCACTTCGAGCTAATCCCTGAAATCATCAAATTACGCGATGAAATCAGCCCCGAAACTAAATTAATTATTAACGGCGACATCAAAGACCGCGCCCACGCCCTAGAGCTCCATACCAAATATCCTGAGATAGACGGCTTCATGATTGGCCGTGGTGTCTTTGCCAACCCTTACTGCTTCACTGACCACACCCCCACCCGCGACGAGTTAATGGAACTCTTAAAAATGCACTTAAGCTTATACGAAAAGTACATCGCCGACCATTATGCTTCTTACGAGACTCTGAAGCATTTCTTCAAAATTTACATCAACAACTTCCCGGGTGCGAAAGAGCTTCGCACCAAACTTATGGAAACCCACTCCGTCGCAAAAGCTCGTGATATCATAGCGAAAGCATCATTTTAACTTCAATTCCGGATTACACATTAGCATGTCGACGATCGCATCCATGGATTTCCTTGTCAATTCAGTTTTCAATTCCATAATAGTCGTAATCGATTTGCCAGCATCCTTAGAAGAAGCACCAGAATGATAAATCATTTCATCTTTAGTTTTATAATCAATTACAATGAATCTATCATGCAATGTTCCGCAAGTCTTAATAAACTTAATGTTTTTATCAGGATACTCTAATTTAAAATCTTCATAATCACTTTCATGCAAATAATGACATACGTTGTCACTAAATATAATTATTTCTACATTTTTCCGAGCTTTGGAAAGCAATCTCAGAGTCCTTATATCTATATAGTCGTCTAGTATATAAATTTTACTCTTAGCCCTACTATAAATAGTTTGATATATTTCTTTAGCTTTAACCAATTCACCGTTCATCAACAAATACTCTTGATGCTCTGAAAAACTATTAAAGTCCAGCAAAATCGGCGAAATCTCATCACGCATAATTGCCTTTTCAGCCTTTTTCTCCACCTCAATTAATCGTTGATCCATAGCAGTAATCTCTCCTTCTACTTTATTCAATTTTTCACTATTAGTAGTAATCAAAGCAATTGTCCTCAACTCCTCGCGTTGGTTTAGAATTATACTATTCTCAAAAATATAATCCTTCATCGCCTTAAACACTCGTATTAAAGCCCGACTTTGTTTAATGGCAAGATCACCCCTTAATACAGTCATTAGCATATAGATTCCTTGCTCGGTAAAAACATAGGGACGATATCTCTTTCCTCCTTGCCCTTCTATTTTTGAGGTGCCATTTTGGCACCTCAAAAATTCCTCAGCAGTAAGCTGAAACATAAAATCTTCGCCTTCAAATCTTTCTATATTCCTTTTAACCTGCCTATTAAGATATTTAGTGTCATAACCGTATATCATCGCCAAATCATAATCTAACATTACCTTCTTTCCGCGAATTATATATATTTTATCTCTAATTAACTCACTGGTAATTCTGTTCAACATTATATCCTCCATATTATATTTATGCGAAATTATAGACACAGCTTAATAGTTTTTTCAACCCCCCACTAAACCTAATGCCTTTTATCGCAAATCAATCAATCCTGAAGTTGATTTTCGCCATTATTTATAGTAATATCATCTCAGGAGCAAACATGAAAATCGCATTACTCGGCTACGGCAAAGAAGGCAAATCCGCCGAAAAATATTTCAAAGCTAAATATAACGCTGAAATCGATATTTTTCAGGATTTCACTTATGATGAGATAAAGGATAAGGATTATTCATCTTTTGATTACATCCTTCGCAGTCCATCCGTCCCACCCCTGGGGCTAAAAAACGAATCCAGCCTTACGAAATATTTCTTCGACCACTGTCCTTGCCCAATCATCGGTGTCACCGCCACGAAGGGCAAAGGCACCACTTGTTCGTTTATCAAAGCTCTTCTCGACGCCGAAGGCCAAGATTCTTATCTTGTCGGCAATATCGGCAATCCCGCTATCGATATTCTAGACGACCTCAAACCTACCTCTGTTGTGGTTTACGAATTATCTAGTTTTCAGCTCTGGGACGTCACCAAATCTCCTCATATTGCTGTCCTCGGTCAACTAGAGCCCGATCACCTCAATATTCATAAAGATTATGCTGATTATCTAAACGCCAAGGCCAACATCACCAAATACCAAACTCCAGACGATTATCTCATTTACTTCAAAGAAAACCCCGAAACAACTAAAATCGCAAATACCTCAAAAGCCCAGAAAATCCCCTATCCATTCACTATCCCAACAGAAGTAAAAGACGCTATTACTCTCCCTGGCATTCATAACGAGAATAACGCTATCGCCGCTATTTCCGCAGTTTCCTGCCTCTTAAATATATCACCAGATGAATATTTGAAGGGTCACCAAGCCACGATTATCGAAGGCCTCAAAAACTTCAAAGGCCTCCCTCATCGCCTCGAATACCTCCGTGAAATCAACGGTGTTAAATACTACGACGACAATTTCTCAACCAACCCATCCTCGACTCGCGTTGCTATTAAC
>JAFWCN010000015.1 GCA_017536895.1 Candidatus Saccharimonadota bacterium
GATTTTTCTATGTGTTTACCTGTACAATATGACATAGGTAGGCCCTTTCTTTATTAAGTGATATTGATATAAGTATAGAGCCTACCTTTTTTGATGGCAAGAGGCTATCATTTTATGTTGCAAAGGTTCTGAGATAATACGTTTTTCTTGACTTTTTGACTTATGTGTGGTATAATTGTTGTGTTAGTAGTCAATAAGGGCTACTGAAGCTTTTTTACAGGGAGGAAGGTGTTATGGATTACACTAGTGAGAACAAAAGTACTTGTCCTATAGGGTTCGAGGTCTCGTACCCAAGAATAAGTAAAGATGACAGAATAGAAGTCATCGTAAAGTTTTACTATAAGATTAAGGATAGAAGGGACGAAAAGAAGAGTTTCGATGAATATGATGATGAGGTGACCGTACTGTTGGATCGCGAAGCGATTACGAACTATCTGCCGAAAACTTCATCGGGAATAAGTCTTACGTCTCTCGACAGTATGCACAAAGATAAATATTCGTTTATCCGGAATGATATTTCTTCCGCATCTCGTAACCGGGATGTACAAAGAATACTGTTCATGGATGAACTCGCAAAGGCTTTTGCTATTTCCAATGGAGATAGCAAAAAGTCAAAATGTGAAGGGGCAATAACCTATATGACAAAGAACAAAGAAGCGTTTGACAGACTAAAGGAATTTGTCAGATGCGAGACACTTCTGACGCTAGTTAGGAAACCAGCAGTTTTTCACAGCGAGGAGATGAAGAGTCTTTTCGCTTGATACTATACCCTTCCTTTTGAAATAGCGGCCTTTCACGAGGCCGCTTTTCATTTTTTTATTTCGTAAAAATAACCTCTTTACAAATTGCAAAAAATAGTCTAAAATAGTCTATGTAGAGTTGGAGCTGGTTTTTATTAGCGCTCCAAACATTAATAAAAATAAAGGAGATTGAATGGCAAATTTTGACCGTTCCAAGCCACATATTAATGTGGGTACTATGGGCCACGTCGACCATGGTAAAACGACTTTAACTGCTGCGATTACGAACGTACTCGCGAAGAGACTACCTTCCGACGTGAACAAGGCAGTCGCTTATGATCAAATCGATAATGCCCCTGAGGAAAAGGCTCGTGGTATTACTATCGCGACTTCACACCAGGAGTATGAGTCTGACAAGCGCCACTATGCGCACGTAGATATGCCAGGCCACGCAGACTATATTAAGAACATGATTACCGGTGCCGCTCAGGTAGATGGTGCTATCTTGGTTGTTGCAGCCAACGATGGTCCTTTGCCACAGACCCGTGAGCACGTACTTCTCGCTCACCAGGTGAACGTACCAAAGATTATCGTTTTCCTTAACAAAATGGATCTCGCCGATCCTGAGCTCGTCGAGCTTGTTGAGATGGACGTTCGCGAGCTTTTGACTAAGTACGGTTTTGATGGCGAAAATGCTCCAATCATCAAGGGTTCTGCTACAAAGGCTCTTGAAGGCGACAAGGAAAATGAAGATGCTATCATGGAACTTGTTACTGCGATGGATGAATACTTCGATATCCCTGAGCACGATCTTGACAAACCATTCTTGATGCCAGTTGAGGATGTTTTCTCAATTAAGGGTCGTGGTACTGTCGCTACTGGTCGTATCGAGCAGGGTGTCATCAAATTGAACGACGAAGTTGAAATCGTTGGTCTTAAGGAAACTCAAAAGTCAGTCGTAACTGGTATTGAGGCCTTTCACAAGACTCTCGACCAAGGTCAAGCTGGCGATAACGCTGGTCTTCTCCTTCGTGGTATCGAGCGTGATCAGATTGAGCGTGGTCAGGTAATTGCCAAGCCTGGTACTATTACCCCACACACCGAATTTGAAGCTGAGGTATACATCTTGAAGAAAGAGGAAGGTGGACGCCACACTCCGTTCTCCAAGGGGTACAAGCCACAGTTCTACTTCCGCACCACTGATGTGACTGGTGAAGTTGAACTTCCAGCCGACAAGGAAATCGTCATGCCTGGTGACCAAGTGACCTTCAAGGTAAAACTCTTGCAACCAGTTGCTATGAACGACAACGACCGCTTTGCTATCCGTGAAGGTGGCAAGACCGTTGGTTCTGGTGTAATCACCAAGGTTATCAAATAAGATTTGTTAACTATTGAAAAATCCCCCTAGAAATAGGGGGATTTTTGTAAAGTGCTAGACGAGGAACCTTGACTCATGATTTGTGCCGCATAAAGACTTCAGCCTCAATCGTGCCATAGTCGCAGCGGCGACGAATACAGGTAACAAAATTTGAGACAGTAACGAAACCAACGCTTGAGTTGTCCTTCAGGTTAGAGTAGAGCACCTGATTATTTTGGGCACTAAGCGCTGCTTCGTCGTTCACGAGTCTCCCTTGTAGGGAATATTCCTCGGCAAGCTCTTTGATTGCATGATCTTCACCTAGACTGGTAATCACCAAGACTGGCTGTTTTTCAATCATAGTGAAGATTACGGCACAGTTCACCACATCACAGGCATTTAAGGTCAGACCTTTGTCAACATAAAAGAGGCTATGATAACAGCTGTTATCTAGCTTATACTCGCCTTCGCCTAGTAGAACGTTCTGGCGAGGTGATTTGTCTAATGCCTGATAGAGTTTCTGAAAGGTATCGCAGTCCTTCCATTCGAAATCGCCAACCGTCAGTTTGTAGTTGTCTTTGAACACATCCTGTAGTTGGTTAAGTTTCAGATTTTCGGTGTCTTCTGGAGCGGACACTAGAAAGTCTGCTGCTCGCCAAGCGATAATGCCGGTATTGTGCTCTATGGAGCCCACCTCACAGACAAAACCTTGTTCAGCATAGCCCACGGCGTCTAAAACGGCGCCGATAAACTGGTGGTTTGGCACCAGATAGTGGTCCGATGGCGTATTTACTACGATAGCCTCTGGATCAAGTTCGGCTATTCTTTTGGTAGCCTCTACCATAGTGCCAGCATAGCCGTAAACGGCCGGAATTCGCCAAACATTTTTGATAGGGACTCCTCCCGGATTGGCGGCTTGGTGTCGAGTTGCCGATACCTGGCGTTTGCTAGACGTGACAACCATGATATGATTGCGGTCAAAACCACAGTCCACAAAATTTGTGATGGTGCGCTTCAAGAATGTATCCTTGTTCCGATCGCCGCCGTCAATGTGGCAGAGTTGCTTCGGACGTTCCGGATTACTGTATGGAAACAGGCGGAGACCTTCGCCTCCAGCAAGAATCACCAGATACAGATGCTCCATCTTAGACAGAGCTTTTATCCTTGAGGACGCGATGTGGTCATGATAAAAACCAAAACTCTCGTGTTTCATATTCGGTTCCTCCTGTTAATGTACAAAAATGGCCTAAAATAGGCCTCACTTACCTATATTATATCACACTTTTACGAAAAAAGCAATAAGTGGTATAATAGGGGCATGAGTGTATCGGAATTTAAGAAGAAATTTTACTTCAGAGCGGCACGGTATTTTCGACATTTTGCAAATATTGTTCTAAAGAGATGGAACCCACGAATCATCGCAGTAACTGGTTCAGCAGGAAAAACCACGATGATGAAAATGCTAGAGCACGAGATGGGCTCGAAAGCTCATTATTCGCGTGACGCAAATTCAGCATTTGGAATTCCTTTTGACGTGATTGGGCTAAAAGGGATTAAAGGTACGAAACTGAGGTGGATTTGGCTGTTTATTGCGGCGCCAGTGAAGGCTATTTTAACCTGGCGACGGAAAGAGTTTTATGTAGTAGAAATCGACGGAGAGAGGCCACATGAAGCCGAATTCTTGGCAGAATGGTTAAAGCCTGAGGTGACGATTTGGGTGTCGATTGGTTTGTCGCATGCCGTACAGTTTGAAAAAGAGGTGGAAAAGGGTAAATTTGACGACGTAGAAGAGGCAATTGCGGCAGAATTTGCGAATTTACCGGAAAACACCTCAAAGAGGGTGTATATCGATGCTGATTCAAAGATAATGAAGGAGGCGACTCGCAAGATTAAGGCTACAGTAGTACCAATCAAGAAAACTAATCTCAAGAAATATGTGGTTTATCCAAACTACACTGATTTTACTTATGGAGATACGACTTTCCATTTTGACCACCCGGAGCCGAAGGATGTGGCATTTAACCTGTTCGTGTTGAAGGATTTGATGAAGTACTTGAAGTTGAAGTTTAATCCTGATTTTTCAGGTGTGGAGGTAGCGCCCGGGCGATGTTCTTATTTCAAGGGATATAAAGGAATTGATATTGTTGACAGCAGTTACAATGCGCACATGATTTCGATGGAATCGGTGCTCGATATGGCGAAAAGGATGCACGCGGAGCATAAATGGCTAGTGATTGGTGATATCGTAGACCAGGGGGAGATGACCGAAAAGGAGCACGAAAGACTAGCAGGATTGATTGCGAATGTAAAGCCAGAAAAGGTGATTTTGGTGGGGCGTCGAACAAAGAAATACACCGCGCCGAAGCTAAAAGAGCTTGGAATATCAGCGGTAGCCACAACCGACCCACGTAAGGCCTTAGAGTATATCAAAAAACGTGTGCGTGGCAGGGAAACTTTGATTTTTAAGGGTAGCCAATACCTGGAGTGGATTATTGAGAAACTACTCGCTAATCCGAAAGATGCAAAAAAGCTTTGCCGACGTGACCGTGGAGCAGTACACAGACGCAAAAGTTGGGGGCTTGATTCGTAATGATAAGAGAAAGGAGGCTTAGGTGGCGGATTTATACATAGTACATGGGTGGACCTACACCGTAGAGCCATGGAAAAAAACCATTGAAATCCTGCGTAATAAGGGTATCAGTGTAAAAATGCTTCATGTGCCAGGACTAACAGAGGAGTCCAAAAAGGAATTCACGATTTATGACTATATGAAATGGGCAGATAGCGAGATTCCGGATGGAGCAGTAGCACTTGGGCACTCTAATGGAGGGCGAATTCTATTAAATCTATGTGCGTCGAAACCTGAGAAGCTGAAGTATTTGATTTTGCTAGATGCAGCGGGAATATATGAGCCATCTCTTAAAAAGCGCTTGGTGGAGAGGCTTGCAAAGATTGGAAAACCTCTCAAGAAAATTCCACTAGTTGATAAGGCATTTCACAGGGTGACTGGTTCGACCGATTATTCCAAAGCGCCAGATAATATGAAGAAGACCTTAGTAAATATGATTGAATCTGATAAGGATTTGGATTTTTCAAAAGTAGAGACGAAGACGTATATTCTATGGGGAAAGAAAGACACCACTACACCACCGCGTCAGGGGACATTGATGTATGAGAAGTTGCCGAATGCGGAACTGAAGTTTTATGCTAATTGGACGCATGCGCCTTATATCTCATCGCCGGAAGAGCTAGCTAATGCCCTCGCGACACTAGTGGAAAGGATGAAAAAGTGATTTTGGGGCGACATTTTTATCTGGGACAGGCGGCGAGTTATTCGTTTGGGGATGTGGTACGGCATCTGTTTACGATAGGCTTGGCGCGTAATCTTGATGCTTTGAAACGATACTTAGTGCAGCGATATAAGGGAGAGGAAGCGATTTTGTGCAAAAATGGTCGTTCGGGGCTGAGTTTGGCTTTGAAGGCATATTTTGAGCCGGGTGACATAGTGATTGTAAATGGGTTTACTTGTTATGCTGTGTATGAGGCGGTGGTATCCGCTGGGCTTAAACCGCTGTTTGTGGATATTAGTAGGGATGATTTGAATTTTAATATTGATATGTTAGTTAAGGGCATGAAATCAGTTAATTCTCGACACGCTCGTGGTATCATTATCCAAAACTCACTAGGTAACCCGGTGGATGTTAAGGCGGTGGAGAAGTTTGCGAAGGAGCATGGACTTACGATTATTGAAGATTTGGCACATTGTACTGGGGTGAAATATGCCGATGGAAGGGAATGCGGTACAGTGGGAGCAGCAGCGGCGTTTTCATTTGGGAAGGATAAGACAATTGATACTATTTCAGGAGGAGCGGTGGTGTTCCGTGAGAAGGTTTTACATGAAGTTGAAGCTCCGGAGAAAGCTCCTCGTGTGCCCGATCATCTTAGAGCTAGGTTTTATCCGTTATTTGGCATGATTTGTCGGGGATTATCCTATGTGCATCTCGGGGGATTCCTGATGCAGGGGCTAGTAAAAATTCACTGGGTGGAGAAATCGGCCGATAATCGGCTAGACCTAAAGCGTCGCATTAGTAAATTTGAGGCGAAGCTGGCCTTGGAGCAGTTTAAGCATTTGAAACGCTCGGGGGAGGCACCGATTAGAGAGTTTGCCTTCGTAGAAGATAGGGATGAAGTTTTGAAAGAGTTAGCAAAGGCTGGATATTATTTTGATGGACTCTGGTACAAACAACCGGTTTCGCCCGAGAGATACTATAAAAAAGTGCATTTTCCGGAGAAAGAGTGCCCTAATTCTGTGTTTGTGGCGAAGCATATCGTGAATTTCCCGACCTACTATGCGAGAAGTGATTTGAAGGTAGCGCGTGAAATCGTGCGAAAACACGCGGTGAAGGAGGGGAATGAGTAATAATTGGGGCAAAATTAAAAAAGAATTTAGTGAGGCGAACTTCTTGCAGTCACCGGAATACGGCAAGATGAACGAGATTTTGGGAGATAAGGTGGTGACGGAAGATTTTGGTGGACAGGGGTGGGCGCTGATGATTGTAAGGGACGCAAAGAGAGGGCGGTATCTAGAGATTCCGTGCGGACCTCTGATTGATTGGAATAATGAAAAGCTTGCAAAAGAGGTAATTCGGAAAATTACTGAGGTAGGAAAGCGAGAAAAGTGTGTATTTGTAAGGATGAGGCCGCAGCTTGGTGCAACGGAAGATAATTCGAAGATTTTGGAGAATTTAGGCTTAAAGCAATCGCCAATGCATCTAGCAGCTGAACATACCGTGATGATTGATCTTACTGCTTCTGAGGAAGAAATGCTAGCCCGGATGCGACGACAGACTCGATATGAAGTGAGGAGAGCAGATAGGCTGGGAATTAAGGTTGAAAAAAATAATTCTGAAGAGATTTTCCGAGAGTTTCATGCTGTACAGATGGAGACGGCGAAAAGGCAGGGGTTTGTGCCGCCGAGTCTCGAGGTGTTGCTCGCGGAGAAAGAGGCGTTTGGTGATAATATTCAGATTTACGTAGCGCGGACTGCCGAAGGGGAACCGGTGGCGTATGGGCTGATTATCGGCGATGGGCGCGAGGCGGATTATTACGAGGCGGCGTCGACCGATTTGAACCGGAAGCTACCAGGGGCGTATGCGCTGCTGTGGCAGGCGATGCGAGATTTGAAAAAGGCTGGTTATGAAAGGTTTAACCTCTGGGGAATTGCACCAGCGGGACAGCCAAACCACCGCTATGCTGGAGTGACTACATTTAAGACTGGATTTGGAGGTGAAGTGGTAGAATACGTGCCGGCGCATGATTTGGTGATTTCGAAAGTGGGATATTTGAAAGATTACATCGTAGAAACCGCGCGTAAGAAAAGGAGGCATTTATGACGATAATTGATGCTACCTCTCGTTCCGTGTGGGATGGTTACGTCTCTAAGCTACCGGAAGCGAATTTTTTGCAGTCGTGGGATTTTTATGAGTTCCACAAGGCGCGCGGGAAAAAGATTGTGCGACGGTTAGTTTATAGGGGTGAGAAAATCGTTGGGGCATATGCTGGGGTAGTGGAAACTGCTCGTAGGGGGCGGTATTTGGCGATTGCTGGGGGGCCTTTAATCGACTTTTCAGATTCTAAAATGGTTTCTAGCGTGTTTTCGGATATCAGGGAACAGGGGAAGGCTCTAGAGTGCGTGTTTGTTAGGGTGCGGCCACAAGAGGTATTGTCGGACAATATTTTACAAGTTTTGTCAAATCAGGGGTTGAAGCGGGCGCCGATGTATTTGTCGGTGGAGTTTGCCGGGGTGCTAGATCTAAATAAATCGGAGGAGGAGATTTTGGCGGGGGCTTCACAGGGGTTTCGTCGGAAGCTGCGCAAAGCCGCGAAGTTAGATATTGAGATTACCGCGGATACTTCAGATGAATCAATTAGAGAGTTTTGTAGGTTAGAGAAACTGCATGCCGAGCGGCAAAAGTACGTTGCGTTTTCGGGCGATTTCTTGAGAAAACAGTTTGAGGCGTTTCGTGAGGGTGGGGAAGTGTTGATTTATACGGCGAAATATGAAGGGGAGACTCTGGCGCAGAACTATATGATATTTTACGGGCCGGAGGCGAGTTATCACTACGGAGTGTCGTCGGAACTCGGTACTAAGTACTCTGCGGCGCCACTGCTTCACATGGCAGCGATGGAAGAGGCTCGTAAACGGGGTTGTGTCCGGTATAATCTGTGGGGGATTGTGGAACCGGATGAGAAGTCACATCGATTCTATGGAGTGAGTGAGTTTAAGCGCTCATTTGGCTGTGAAGAACTTCGCTACACCCCAGCACATGATATGATTTTGAAACCATTACAGTATCAGAAGACTAGGCTAGTAGAATCCGCCCGTAAGCGCATTCGGCACGTATAATAACTTATTGCTTGACATATTGTGAATATTTGTTAAAATAATAGTAAGAGATGCGCGCGATACTGGATTGAATCAGACGCATCTTTTTTGTCTTTTCATTTTAATGTAAAGGTTGGTAGAGTCCGCTCGTAAACGCATTCGGCACGTGTAAAAATTAGTGTGGTTTTTATAGTGGGGGGTTGTGATTTTGATAGTGGTGTGCTAGGGTGGAGGATATGAAAATTATAGAGTTGCAACAGGTGCCGAAAAATAAGCGTGGTAAATTGCATAAAAATGGAGTTAAAATTGAGTCACATGAGGAATCTACTGCTAGGTTTTTGACGAAATATGGATTCGTTGTCGATGTGATTCGCCCAGTGAATACGCCGAAAATGCATAATCCTGATTTCTTAATAAGTGGTGTCATATGGGAAGCAAAATCCCCAGAAGGAAGAAGTAAGAAAAATATAGAGCGAAAATTTCATGAGGCAAGTGGCCAGGCTAGTAGTTTTTTTAGACTTAAGAAGAATTAAACGACCCGCAAATGAATCAGAAAACGATGCGCTGAAAGAGTTTAAAAAATCGTCACGCATCAAACATATGCTACTTATCACAAAAAATAGAAAATTGTTTGACTTTCGAAAGTAAGCGTGATAATATGATGGTAATAAGGGCGACCTGCTGGTGGAATACAGATGGGCCAAGCCCTTGTTTTTTGTGGGGTAATGAGCTTGGGTGGGGAGTGGGGCTCGCTAGGAGTTGGGGTAGAGCGAGACCACGCTAGTCATTATGGATAGTAGTGAGCCTCTAGCTACCTAGCACACACCGGACTGAATTGCCCATGCGGCGATAATTGCCATCGGCTGAAGCGACACCACTCGAATCGAACGTGAGGTAGCGGGCGAGATTACTATTGGAGTACGACGTAGAACTCCAATAGCGGCCGAGGCTACCGCCATCGGAGAACGAGCCGTTGCTGTAGAGGCCGGCGCGCAGGAAGTTGTTAGGGCTGGCTTGGAGGGCGCTAGACACGGTGGCTCCAGTAGGAGTAGTAGACCTAGTATAGGTTTGGATTGAACTTGAACCGCCTAGAGCGATCATTAGTTTCCTGAAGTCCGAAGTGTCGTCAGTGCCAGTCCTGGTATTAGGTAGGTGCCAACCTTTAGGACAGATGGATTGTTCAACATCAGCATTGTCAGTTGAGATGGAGCGACCAGAACCTAGTGTAGCTGCATCCCATGAGTAATATGAATAGCACCCTGGAGCATTAGAACAGTTAGAAGAAGCATTGCCAGAGTTAGCTACATAGGAATAGTTGGCTGTATCAAAGCCTGAAGATGTGGAAGAGGCTGGAAGGACTATCGTATCACCTGACTTCGTGAGGTTGTTGCTGGTTGTGAAGCTACTAATGTAGGCGCTGGTGACATCTGTATCATCAGCTGAGAGTGCCGTACCACCAGCAAGGTTGAGGTTGGTGGTCATCCAGCAAGTGTCGCCGATCATGGCTGTAGTGTAAGCTGTTTCCGTTCCTGAATCACGTTTATCGTACATAGTTTGGCCACAATCTGCTAAGGTAGCGTCTTGCATGTAGAGTTTTAAGCTATTGCTCTTCCACATCGCATAAAGGTTTTTGGTGACATTTGCAGTAGGTGAGGATGTGCCAGGGTTAAGAGCTACGTAGCCACCTGGTTGAACTACGTCACTGGAGCAGGTGTCGTCACTTGTTTGAGACGTACACCAGCCTTTAAACATGTAGCCTGTTCTAACTGGGACATTTGAAGAGATTTGTATGGCGGCATTGCCGGTAGTATCAGTATCTTGCAAGGGATTTGGTGTAGGCATGTTTGTCACAGTATCAGAGCCAGCATTGGCATTATAGTTAATGGTGTAGGTAGTAGTTACTACTTTAGCTACACCAATGAAGTTAACCACATTAGAATAAGTACCAGCTAGTTGGCTAGATGTA
>JAFWCN010000016.1 GCA_017536895.1 Candidatus Saccharimonadota bacterium
AGCTGAAGTACCACTTACAATATCACCACTAATCCAAGTAGAGCCTGAGTTAGTAGAATAAGAATAGCCCCAGTAGCCTGGATCAAAGGCTGAGAGTGAGGCTTTGTTAGAGGATAGGTTAGTGAATTTATTAGCAGTTTCGGTACCACCTCTTCTTAGCTCTGTAGAGTTATAGGTGCTACTGCCTACCGTACTACTGAGAGTATAGCCTAATGGAGAGTTAGAGCCAGCTGTAACAGTAATAATGTTGCTATCTTTATAGTCGCCTGGAGTGAGGTTATCAATGGTTAGACCATCACTAGTGGCTCCAGTGCCACCCGTGATAGTAATCTTTACTGTAGGATTGAAGGTGAAGGAGATGCCTTGGGCGGATTCAAAGGTCTCGGCGGAGGCTAATTGACCAGAAAAAATCGTTGCGCCAAAAGCAACGATTCCTCCACAAAATAGTATTGTGTTTACTATGTTGTTGACTGCCATATATGCACGCCTTCTCATGAGTTCTATTATACACGAGCGTTTTGAATTTGCAACTACTTTTTTAAGAATTTGGCAGATTTTAAATATTTGTGATACAATAAGCATAAATAATATAAGGAAAAATATGGCAAAACTAAATCGTAGATATATTGATAAACACTGGATGGTGTTCATGGTGCGTGGTGTGCTAGCGGCAGCATTTGGTTGCTACGCACTATTTGGCGGAATGAATGATATCACCAACGCAATTGCGGTAGTATCTGTACTACTGCTCCTGATGGGTATCGTGGATGCGGTAGGAGCACTGTATTCTTCAACTAAGAAACATGGATGGTTTAATGCAATATTAGACGCCTGCGTGGATGTGGCAGCGGCGCTATGTCTATTATTCTTTGCAAAGGACGATTTGACTTCCAGCTTAGTAGTGCTCGCGGTTTATACTATCGCGTCGGGTGTGATTGACATATTTCATAGTTTTCTTTCTACTGTGGACCCGACGGACCGTTTTATCCGGGGGCTCGCGGGGATTTGTGGATGTTTAATTGGACTCGTAATCCTAAACGCGGGCGGTTTTGAAGTAACGACCTTTATAAGATTCTTCGGGGCGTACATGCTACTAGTTGGCGTAACGAGCTTAATATACGGGGTGCATAATCGAGCACAAGAGATCGAAGATAAAACAGCGCGTTCGCAAGCTCGGAAAAAATCTACTTCTAAGAAGAAACGTTAAACAAACAATTCTCAACGTTGGGATTGTTATGTTTTAATGTTTCTGTGATATAATTAGGTTTTAAGGAGGCTTAATGAAAGCAATAATTACAGACGCTGGGTTTGCCAGCCGTTATTTACCGATAACCAAAACGATTCCGAAGGCGATGATTCCGATTGGTTCTAAGCCAGTGATGCAACTATGCGTAGAGGAATGCGCGGAAGCGGGAATTGATGAAATTGTTATCGTCGCGACGCCAAATACCAAGGGCAAGGAAATCTATGAAGATTATTTCCATAATCCAGCGGAAAACGTCAAGGCTTTGCTTGATAAGCAGGGTAAATCCGAAAGGTTTGAGCCAGTTGAGAAGATTTTGAAGTTTCCGAAAATCACTGTGATAGAGCAAGACCCAACGCTGCCTTATGGTAATGGTTCGCCGATTGTGTCGGCGAAGGAATTCGTAGAGAACGATGAGGCGTTTGTGGTACTATATTCCGATGATTTGATTCTGGGGCCAGGTGATGTTAAAACATTACTAGATACTTATGCCGCAAACCCAGGCGCCAAGGCCGTAATTGCAACACAAGAAATGCCAGAAGAAGTTTGGCATAAATATGGCATGGTGGCGCTAAAAGATAACGGAACCTTGTCTCATATCGTAGAAAAACCGAAAACACCAGATTTAAGTCCTAGTAATCTAACTTCCTACGGGCGATACTTACTTACCCCAGAGGTATTTGAATACTTGATTCCGTCTAATACCGGACTCGATGACGAGCTTTGGGCAGTGGATGCGATTACGAAGCTAGCTGAGACTGGTGATGTAGTGGTCGCACACTCACGTGGTAAATGGATCACTACGGGCGACCCGAAGAATTATTTCATGGCGCACCTTGAGTATGTGATGAATCACACAGATTACGCAGAAGATGTAAAAAAGTATGTTGAAAGCATGCTATAATAACTGTAAGGAGGAAATAAAATGAATGTAGCCGAATGGATTATCGTAGCAATACTTAGTATGACGCTTCTAGTCTTCTTGATTATGGGCATCGTCCTAATTGCAAAGCTAATCGGCATTAGCAAAGAAGTGGAAAAACTAACGATCGAGGGGCAGGATATCGCGCGCAATGCAAACGGTATCGCAGCCAACGTAAAAGGTATGACTGCGATTGGCGGTGTGGTGGAAGGATTTGTTGACAACTATGTCATGCCAAAAATCAAGGAAAAAACTAAAGAAAAGGAGACCAAGAATGGCAACAAAAAAGCAAAATAAAGGTGGGGCTGGGAAGTTTTTCCTAGGCGCAGCAATTGGCGCATTTGCAGCAGCGATAGCGAGTAAATTTGTCAAAGAAAAGTGCGACGAAGAAGAGTTTGAAGACCGTGTAGATGATATCGAAGACGAATTAGAGGATATGAAAGAAGAAGCTGAAAAGGAAGCAGAGAAAACCGCCGAAAAAGTTGAGAAAGTTGGTGAAACTGTCAAGAAAGAAGCAGCAAAAGTTAAAAAGACGGCCGCAAAAAGCGCAGCTAAGGTTGGAAAGACCGTCAAGAAGGAAGCTACAAAGGTAAAAAAATCCGCAGAGAAAAGCGCAGCGAAAGTTAAGAAGACGGCCAGTAAATAGTTAGTAAGGTAGCCCCGACTTAGTCGGGGCTATTTTTGTGCTATAATTTATCTATGAGTAAGTTGAGGCCGTCTGATTTTGTGCATTTGCATAACCATACCCATTATTCACTTTTGGATGGTTTAACTAAGGTGCCGGAGTTGGTAAAGTACGTCAAAGAGGACGGAATGGAGGCCGTAGCGGTGACAGACCACGGCACGATGAGTGGACTGGTGGAGCTCTATAAAGAGTGTAACGCAGCGGGGATTAAACCTCTTTTGGGACTTGAGGCGTATGTAGCGGCAAGGCGAAAAGAGGACAAGGACCCAGCCCACGATAAACAACGATTTCACGTTACTTTGATTGCGATGAATAACAAGGGGTTTGAAAATTTATGCCGAATCATGTCGCGAGCAGAGGAATATGGTAAGTACTACAAACCGCGTACTGATCACGAGGATTTAGAGAAATATAATGAGGGAATTATTTGCTTAAGTGGTTGTATGGGTTCGGAAATTTCGGAGGCGATTCGAAATGATGACGAAAAGCGCGCGTTAGAGCTAATAGATTGGTATCGTAACGTGTTTAAAGATCGGTTTTATCTTGAGATGCAAGATCATGGGCATCCAAAATCGTCGACACACTCAGAGGAACAGAAGAAGGTTAACGATTGGCACATGAGCCACTACAAGAAACTGGGGCTGCCGATTGTGGTGACTTGCGATGCGCACTATTTGAAGCATGAGGACCAAGATGCACATGAGGTATTACTTTGTATCGGCACGGCGGCAAATTTGTCGGACACCAACCGGATGACTTTGAAGGATTTTGATTTGCATGTGATTTCAGCGGAGGAAATTATCTCGCACTGGGAGGACACTTGCCCAGAAGCGGTACTAAATACTAAGAAAATCGCGGAAAGATGTGATGTAGATTTGCAGCTTGGGCGGATTTTGATTCCGAAGTTCCCAGTGCCAGATGGGGAGGACGAAAAGAGTTATTTGGATAAATTAGTATTTCAAGGTTTAGTATATCGCTACGGGGGAAAGACTTTGGAGGAAGCAGAGAGGCTGTCGGTAGATAAATGTCGCAAGATTTTGGAAAAAGTAGATAAGGACCGCGACGAAGAACATAAGATCCTGCCGCGAATTGATTATGAGCTTTCCGTAGTAGACAAAATGGGCTACAATGGGTACTTCTTGATCGTGCAAGATTTTATTAACTGGGGGAAATCACAACGTATTGTGTATGGTCCAGGACGTGGTTCAGCGGCTGGGTCGATTTTAGCTTATGCGCTGCGTATTACCGAGCTTGACCCTTTGAAATATGATTTGCTGTTTGAGAGGTTTTTGAATCCGGATAGGATTTCGATGCCGGATATTGATACGGATATTCAAGATACGAGACGCGACGAGGTGATTGAATATTGTTCAGATAAGTATGGATTTGAAAGGGTATCAAACATTGCAACTTTTGGTAAAATGATGGCAAAAAACGCGGTGCGAGATGTAGCACGGGTGCTGGAAGTACCATATGCCGAAGCGGATAGGCTCGCAAAAATGGTGCCGGATCCAGTACAGGGTCATCATGTACATCTAGCTGATGCAGTAAAAGATGTGCCGGATTTGAAACAAGAGTACGAAGCTAACCCGACAGCACGGGAAGTGATTGATTTTGCTTCAAGGCTTGAGGGGACGATTAGGAATCATGGCGTACATGCTTGTGGTGTGATTATCGCGCCGGATGATTTGGTGAAGTTCTTGCCACTTGAAGTGTCGGCGAAGGGACCGATTGCGGCACAATTCCCAATGGGGCAGGTAGAGGAGCTAGGGCTTCTTAAAATGGACTTTCTGGGGCTATCTAACCTCTCCGTGATTAATAATGCGCTCAGGATGATTCGAAAAGTTTATAAAAAAGATATTGATTTGTCGTCGTTGCCACTAGACGATCCGGAAACATATGCTTTATTGCAACGAGCGGAGACGACGGGTGTATTCCAGCTAGAATCGGCAGGGATGAAGCGATATCTGAAGGATTTGAAGGCTTCGACTTTTGAAGATATCATCGCGATGGTGGCGCTTTATCGTCCAGGGCCAATGCAGTTTATCGATTCATTTATTCGACGAAAACACGGTGAGGAGCCGATTACATATTTGCATCCGGGACTTGAAGGAGCGCTTAAAAACACCTACGGAATTTTGATTTATCAGGAGCAGTTTATGCAGATTTCCCGGACTTGGTGTGGTTTTACTGGTGGGCAGGCGGATACTTTACGAAAAGCCGTAGGCAAGAAAAAGATTGATTTAATGAAAAAGGTGAAGCCAGAATTTATCGAAGGGGCGATGAAAGTAGGTGGGGCATCAAAGGAAATTGCAGAAAAATTCTGGGATCAACTGCTTGAATTTGCGAATTACTGTTTCAATAAGTCGCACGCCGCGTGTTATGCTTTGATTGCATATTGGACGGCGTATTTGAAGGCGCATTATCCGGACGCTTTCATGGCGGCACTCATGACCTCGGATATGCGTTGGACGGATCGTTTGGCGATTGAAATGGCCGAATGTAAAAAAATGGGGCTAAAAGTACTTGGACCAGATATTAATCAATCATTCGGTGATTTTGCGATTGTGGGGGGCGAGAATACGATTCGGTTTGGGCTTTCGGGCATTAAGAATATGGGTAAGGCTTTGGTGGAAGAAATCGTGATTCCTGAAAGAGATAAGAACGGGCCGTTTAAGTCGGTATGTGATTTTGCAAAACGCGTGGATTCAACGAAGTTTAATAAAAAATCTTGGGAAGCTGCGATCAAGACTGGGGCTTTTGATAGATTTGGGTATTCGCGGTCAGATTTACTATTTAATCTTGAAGCGATTCAGGCGTATGGGGCAAAGATTCAAAAAGACGTGGTCACAGGCCAGACAGATTTGTTTGGTATGATGGGCGAAGCGGGCGAAATCCCAGAGGTAGAAATTAAGCCAGCGCCTACACAATTTCCGGACAAAGAGCTATTGATGTGGGAGAGAGATTTGATGGGACTTTATCTTTCGGCGCATCCTTTGGACAAATATGACACATACTTCGAAGAACAAACGCATCCAATTTCGCTCGTGACTGCGGAAAATGATGGAAAGAATTTGGTGATTGGTGGGATAATTACGGCAGTGAGGACGATTTTGACGAAAAAGGGTGACAAGATGGCGTTTGTAAAGATTGAGAACAAGACCGATGAAGCGGAGTTTATCGTGTTCCCGACAGTATTTGCAGAATGTGGTGCAAGGCTTGAAGTTGATAACGTGGTAAAAGTGAGTGGACGCGTGAGTGGACGTGACCGTGATGGCAAAATCACCTCGGACGTGAAGCTCCTGGCGGATGGGGTGGAGCTGGTGTCAGATGAAATCCTAGATTCGTATAAACCGACCGGGACAAAACTTGAGGCGCCGATTGTTCTAAATGGTCCACCAAAAGACACGCGAAAGGAAAGATTGTATATTTTGATTGAGGACGCGTCGGATACTGAAACATTGACGGCAATTCGAAGACTGGCGGATTTGAACCCGGGATTTCAGGAAGTGGTGCTAGTGATACGTGATGATGGCTCTAAACGCGCGCTTAAAATGCCGTTTAAGGTTGAAGTGTCGGATGATTTACTGGATAAGCTTCGCGAACTCGTCGGAAACGACGGCGTCAAAACATGCTAGATTCTGTTGTGGTATAATTGGGGTATGAAAAAGAAACGAGTGTCGGATAGCGTGACAGTAAATCGTAAGGCTAGATACGATTATATTTTGGGCGATGAATTGACGGTCGGGATGGCGCTCGCAGGGCCTGAGGTACGGTCAATTCGTGATCATCATGTACAGCTTAAAGGTTCTTTTGTGACGATTAGAAATTCTGAATTATGGCTGAATAATTTGACGCTCGGTGCGGAAACAGCGCGGAATATTAAGCTTCTGGCTACGAAAAAACAAATCGCGGCGCTTGAGCGGGAAAAAGTGGCTGGTTCGACCATTGTGCCAGTGAGACTACTTGGTGGCTCTAGACATATCAAACTCGTAATTGCAGTAGGTAAGGGAAAGAAAAAATACGACAAGCGCGAGACCATTAAAAAACGCGATATCGAAAGAGGGAAATACTAATGAAAATTTTTTCGTGGAATGTAAATGGGCTTAGGGCAGTAATTAATAAGGGCGCATTGCAGGAATTTATAAAAGAGTGTCAGCCGGATATTTTGTGTTTACAGGAGACTAAGGCCAAGCAAGGCCAAGCGGAAATAGATTTGCCAGAATATGAAGAATTATGGAATTCGGCAGAGCGACCGGGTTATTCTGGAACTGCGATTTTTACCAAAGTCAAGCCTATGTCTACTCGAAATGGTTTTCCGACGGATGTGGTATTTAGGGATGAATTTGGTGATCCTTTGACGGAAGGGCGAGTACTAACTGCGGAATTTGAGGATTTTTATTTAGTAGATGTATATACACCAAATTCTAAAAATGCTCTTGAAAGGTTGCCTCTTCGCGAGAAAAAGTGGGATCCAGAGTTCCTAAAATACTTAAAGTCGCTTGAAAAAACTAAGCCGGTAGTGATTTGTGGAGATTTTAATGCGGCGCATGAGGAAATTGATATTGCGCGCCCGAAAACTAATCACCATTCAGCTGGATTTACCGACGAGGAAAGGCAGGGAATTACGAATTTAATTAACGCGGGGTTTGTTGACACTTTTCGCTCGCTTCATCCTAGTGACGTACGTTATACTTGGTGGAGCCACTGGGGTCATGCGCGCGAAAACAATGTGGGATGGCGGATTGATTATTTCTTTATTTCAAAGGCTCTGAAGAATAACTTGAAATCGGCGGAGATTTATGAAAACGTAAGGGGCTCGGATCATTGCCCGATTTCGATTGATTTGGAGTTTTAATTATGGACTATTTTGAGAAACTAGAGAAAAATCCATATGAGGATTTGAAGTGGAATATACCGGAGAGGAAGCAAGGAGCGGTCAATATTATCGGCGGGAATTCGAACCATTTTCGGACGGAGGTTAATACGGCCGAATACTTGAGTGCGAATTATCCGGTTGAAAAAGTGAATGTAATTCTTCCTGATAGTCTGAAAAATAAACTACCGCCACTTGATAATTTTCAGTTTTTACCATCTACCGATTCGGGGTCGCTGGCGGAAAGTCAAGGTTTAATTGATGTTTTTAACGTGATGGATTTTAATCTGGTGCTTGGAGATTTGTCGCGAAATAAAGTGACTGGAAAGGCTATAATGAGCGCCTGTAATTTTGCCGAAAAAATGACTCTCCTGACGCGTGACTCGGTGGACCTGATAGCGGAAAATGGTGTAGAAAAACTACTCATGAACGAGAGTTTGATTTTTATGGCGTCGATGCCGCAACTAATCAAACTTCTTCGTGCGGTGTATTATCCAAAAATGCTATTACTATCGCAATCATTGGTGCAAGTAGCGGAAGTATTGCATAAGTTTACACTTAGTTATCCTGTTAAGATTGTCACCCTTCATAATGGGCAAGTTTTAATAGCTGAAAATGGGATAGTGAAGGCGGTGGCGCTTGAAATGACTGGATATTCGCCGATTACGGTTTGGTCGGGAGAGCTCGCCGCAAAAATCGTGGCAATGAATCTATACAATCCGAATAGCTTTATCAAGGCTACTAGTTCTTCGCTTTTTTAGATAGTTTCTTTTCGATATCAACCGCATCGCGAGAGATGTTATGACGGCGTTGACGGAGGAAGAACCAGACAAATAGGTAGATTAAACAGCCGAAAACGAATAGACCGATTTTGACTGGCAAAGGCCAGCTGGTAGCAAAGAGAATAACAACATTAACTATGCCAAGACAGGTCGCATATAAATAACGCCTGGCAAGGATGATTTTTTTGGCGAGAGGGAAGTTTTTCTTGGCGAGGGAATTCTTAGTACAGTCGTCCGGATGTCCAAGAATTTTACCGTAGACTAGTAAATCGCCACCAATGCTTGAAACAACATAGTAAATCGCGATGGCGAGACCGAGCGGTTGGTTGATCTGATTAATGACATATAGAATCTGGGCGCCACATAGAATTACGTCCGCAAACATATCGAATTTGGCAGCATATTTGCGATATCTTGGAGTTTTGTCTTTAGGAAATGGCCATTTGCGAGCACAAGTGCCATCAAAGGCATCAGTCAACTCGGCGATAATGAATAGAATAAAGATAATCTCGGCAGGGGCACCAATAATATCTAGCACTAGCATTATACATGCGATGATTAAACGGCTTAATGTAAGTATGTCTGCTAAGTATCTCATTTTTTAATTATACCACTTATTATTTGCTCTAAGGTTTTGATGCGGCGGGAGATGAGGATTTCGTCGCGGTGAGAAAGCATGACTTTAGACATTTGTTCGATTCTCTCGGGATGGCTTAATAAATCATTCAGCGCTTCGGCCATGGCTTCTTTGGACTCATTTTTGCTCATCACGAAACTACCTTTTGGTACAACTTCTTGCATATCCGGATCGCAAAAGAAAACTGGCACGCCGTGAGCTTCGGCTTCAATCAAGGTATTTCCAAAAGTATCAAAATTATAGGAAACCAAAACATCGAGATGTGAATTATCGATGGCGGTTTGGATTTTATCGTACTTAACGTTGCCGTGGAATTTAACATTCATGTGATGGCGCTTGGCGAAGCGCTTGGCGCGGAAAAAGTCGCCACCACCGCCATAAACATCGAGACGGTATTTGCCGGTAACATTTTTCAGGGCGCGAAGAAAAGGCATCATGCGTTTTTCGGCGGAGACGCGAGAGTGCCAGATGATTCTTAATTCTTCGTTCGGGTTTAATGATTTGACGGATGGGTTTTTGGGGAAGTGTTCGTCTGGAAAACCGTTTGGCAGAACTTTAATTTCTTTCGTGACACCGTAGTGGAGGAGCTTTTTGCGAAAATGATCAGATGGTGTCAAAACCAAATCAGCAAAGTTCGCGTGATTCACCATCAAAGTCCACATTTTGGCGCTTTTGATGGAATCTGCAAAGGAATTATCGCGATGAACGGTTGTTTGGTGCGGGATATACCAAGAATGGAACCAATTTAGGAGGCATGCGACGATGGTACGAAATCCATGCGGAATGATATTTGCCTCGCCAACATCTTCACGACCATGCATTACTTGGATGGTGGGGATTTTAAGCTTTTTGCCAAGGCGAAGCCCAGCAATAGAACATCCAGACTCGTAATGGATATAAAACACGTCAAAATCTTTGATTTCGGGATGGTTTTTTAGTAGCCATTTTTCAATGATTCCAGGACGGCGAGAAATTGGTGTGAGACCGCGAAAAAACAACTTGCAACTTGGTACGACAAAGATGTTTTTATCGGCTAGTTTTTTTAATTCTTGAGTAGTCTTCGGGTAGCCGGTAGTAAAAACATAAACCGTGTGATCGTTTTGTTCGAGAGCGGTTTTCTGGGCGTTGATTGAGCTTGTGATGCCGCCGGTTAAATCCAAATAACAGTCTGAAAAAAATGCGATTTTCATATTGTTATTGTAGCACGATGTATGCTATAATGAGAAACGTTAACAATTTAATATCAAGAAGGAGCGAGGGAACGGCCCAACGACCTCCTGCCAACCTAGCATTTGCCAAGGTGGTAATTCCGACCAGAAAGGAAAGATATGTTCTATCGAACTGCGGAGAGTGTTTCTCCGAAACATCCAGATAAGTTATGCGACCGAATTTCAGACGCGATTTTGGACGCATATTTTAAAAAAGACCCTAATGCTAGAGTCGCTGCCGAAGTTTGTGGCGGGCACGGCAAAGTATTTGTGACGGGGGAGATTACTTCTACTGTCGACGATGTAGACATCCCGGCAATCGTCAAGCGCATTGCGGGTAATTATGTCAAAGTTGATACTAACATCGTCAAGCAATCGCCTGAAATTGCACAGGGCGTTGATACCGGCGGGGCGGGGGACCAGGGGATCATGATTGGATATGCCTGTGATGAGACTCCTGAGATGCTCCCGCGCGAAGTGGTGCTGGCAAGGCGTTTGAATCAATTCATTTATAAGAAGTATCCGTATGATGGTAAAACTCAAGTCACGATTGCGCCAAATGGCTCAATTGATTCAATTGTGGCGAGTTTTCAAAATGTGCCGCACG
Organism: Candidatus Saccharimonadota bacterium; assembly: GCA_017536895.1. Taxonomy (GTDB): domain Bacteria; phylum Patescibacteriota; class Saccharimonadia; order Saccharimonadales; family Saccharimonadaceae; genus Nanosyncoccus. The sequence continues at coordinate 10,961 of JAFWCN010000016.1, forward strand.
ATGAGCTAGAAAAAATGGTACGTGAATTCATCAAAAAACACGAATTATCTGGTAAGTTAGAGCTCCACATTAACCCAGCTGGCGATTGGAATCAAGGTGGATTTGAGGCGGATGCTGGGCTCACTGGACGTAAATTGATTGTTGATAACTATGGTCCCCGGGTGGCAATTGGTGGTGGTTGTTATTCGGGTAAGGATCCTTCAAAGGTTGATCGTTCGGCAGCCTACATGGCGCGTCGTATCGCAGTAGATTATTTGCGAAATCGCAAAGCACACGAAGTATTAGTGCGACTGGCTTATGCGATTGGCTATGCTGAGCCTTTGGAAAAAACTGTAATCGTTGACGGTGAAGCGGAAGAGATCGAAGGCTATGATTTGACCCCAAATGGTATTATTAAACACTTGGATTTGAAGCGCCCAATTTATGAAAAAACAGCCGAGTACGGACACTACGGCGAAGGGTTTGACTGGGATAAATAAAGGTTGATAAAAACCGGCTATTATATGGCCGGTTTTTTGTTGTTGACGAGACTAAATAATCCAACTAGTTATGTCTTTTGCGTCTGCGTACTTAATAAATGCTTCTTTGGAGGATTCTAGTAGTTTTTCTAAATCTATGTTGTTTTCAAAACAATAAATTGCAACGAGTACGTCGGTGGTCTTATCGGTGACCATGGTTCTTGTCGAATCGGAAGTAGATGAGCCGAATAGTCCTTCATCATCCACCAGCATTAGCATGTTTTCCATGTCGAGGAACTTTTTGCCGATGCCATCATAGCCCTCGCCTGCGTTGGCTTTTCTTAGGGTGATGTCGCCTTTGATTTTGTTTAGATCATATGAGCCGACGGAGAGCCCGCTCGTTACAGAGATTAGATTGTTGACGTCAACTACGGAATTGATGTGGTAAAGCTCGTCGTTTCGTCTTACTCTCCTCAGCAAGGCTTCCGATGAAACGCGGTATCTACCCGGATCACGACCAAAAGCTTTGTAGGCGTTACGACTACCACGGACACCTTCGATTTCGGCCCAGGATTTATTCTCCATGTTTTTTCTGACTTCTGGCAAAACTTCCTGGTTCATGTAATCCCAAAATTCTTTGGAGGGTTCTTTGACGATGGTTTTAAATCTGATGAAGCCAAGCCTGATTTCGGGGTAGGTTTGGTATAAGTTTTTATCTATAGTGGTTGGAATCTGATTAGTCATATTATTGAACATTATATCATTTTTTTCAGTTTTAACAGAGAGAATAGCATGCTACTTTTGAAAGTCATTTGTAACTATTGACAAATTAAAATGCTTATGCTATAATATAGGTATATGTTTGAGGTGTGTTTTACCTCAACTTAGAAGATTGATAATTCACCTTGTTTTATATATGCCCTATGGGGGCCTTTAAGGAGGACATTATGACAAACTATGAGACATATGAAGCAGCACAGAAGAGTTTTTCCGTTTTCGCCGGGAAGTATGTAATCCTGAGATATGGATACAAAACCTGGAGTGAGAGGATAGGGAGCAGGAGACACGGCAGAACGTACTGCCATACTGGATATTGCACCGAAGAGGATGCATACCATATCCAGTACGAGCTATTCCAGGTAGGAAAGAGAGGAGGTCTGAAAAGGCTACACCTGGTAGCTAGGAAACTGCCGGAAGGCACCCCGTTTGTTAGCAATATGAAACCCGATAGGGCGACATGCTGCGAGTATGAGGATGGATCGTTCTTCGTGAATGAAGAGCTTCAAAATGCTCTCATTGAGTCTGTCCCGGATGTAGAGTGGAAAGATGGACCTGGTCCAATTTCAAAGTACCACTCAATGGTGTAAGGAGGTGAATATTATATAGTCTTGGTGAATAGCCAGGACTATTTTTATGGTGGATGAATATTAAAAAAAAACGCCGAGATGGCGGCTTATAACTCTAATGGTGGTGGGCGAGAAGGGACTTGAACTCTTACGGCCCGAAGGCCACAAGATTTTGAGTTTAGTAAACGGAAGCGTTGTGGGATTTTTTGGTGGTTTGTTGGTGAAGTTTTACTGAGGTTGTGAAGATTTTTTGTGACACCATTAAACATTTATGGATGCTAGAAAAGAAGTGTAAAAAGTAGTGTAGATATGTTATAACAAAATTGAAAATTCGTTAGGCAGTGATTGATTTATATTTATTACATAAATCTTGTATTTCTTGTTCTTCGATTAGGGAGGCAATTCTTAGGTCAAAATAGTGCACCAGTTCTTCTGGATTATTTCTTTTCATAAATTGGGGAACATCTTGTGTCCAATAATTATATACGTCTCTGTCTTTGACATCTACCAAATAAGTCTTTACTAGTTTGGGGTCATGGTATAACATCGTGAGAAATATAAGTTTAGTATCTTCTTCTTTTGCACTTAAGAGTAAGACGAGTGCATTGTAAATCATATTATACCAATCATCTTTTAGCGGGTCTTGCGTATCAACATCATGCTCTTCGAAAAGGTCAATAAATGCTTCTGTTAGTTTTTTTGAAAAGCTAAGTATTTCTGCTTCGTCTGTGATAATTGGTAGTTGAACATTTCTTCTTAAATACCTTTTTTGGTGTGGCATACTTCTCATGCCGGCATTAAATTTATCAAACAAAGCATCGGGGTTTATTGCTGAGCTGCCATATAAATACGTTAAATCTTTCCCATCTATGAACAATTGCCCAAAAGACCCCCGCTTATCGCTCTTGACATAACAATAAAAAACTCTGTCACCTTTTTCTTCAATAACAATTTTATCGTCTTGCTCTGAAAAATTCTTGTTTTTTAAAATACTCTCAACTTTTTTCTTTACATCATCTGAGACCATTTTTTCTATACCTCCTGTTTTATTAATAAAGATTATACCATAAATATGATATTATATGATAAATAAGAGGATTAAATAATGATTAAAAATGAAGAATTTACAAGAAATTATTTAGATAAAATAATTGTTGCATCCGAGCAACACAATGTTGATGAATGGTTAAGTGCGTTTAAAAAACTTTTGGAAACCATGAGCGAGCTTAATCTCAATGCGCACAGTATGGGCACAGAAAGCTTAAAAACCAATCTAGCAGAGAACGAATCTCAAGTTATTCGTGAAGTAAAACGCTTTAACTCTTGCGCAGAATCAATCTTGGATTCGTCCTTAAAAATCGTTCAGGCATCTTCTAGGGAAGAGCTCCGATATGATGATGTTTCAGAATTGATAAGAAGTGCTTGGTGGGAGTTAATCTCATTTTTCGATTATTCTCCAGATTTATACTTAAATGTTTATGCACTCTGTTTGTTTAATAATCTAGCTTTGACTTTAGAAAAATCTGTAAAAATAGTCGCAGATAAACTTTCTGTTTAAAAAGTATCAGAAATATCTACTAAACTTACCCCTTCTTTTATTTTCTTATTTAATTCTTCAATACTTATCTGTTCATCTTTGCCCATAACTTCTTTTATGATTTTTATTGTATCGAGTTTGTTTTCTCTCTTACCGCTTTCACTATCAAATATCCAGACGGCGGTTAGGTCATCTAATGAAAGTGCGCCGATTTGTCCATCCTTTACAGTGTCGGCAGAAGTCTCTAGAATTGGTCTTTCGTCTATAAAATTAAGTTTATCACCACCAGCCGACCAAAAAACTTCATTTTCGTGTCCGCCTTTAACTTTTCCTTCTTTAGACCTTACATAACCACAGTTTATGATATCGGCTATTTGGTCTATTCCAGTAATTCTATAAACTGAAGATTCGTCAGTTCTAAAAACATTAGGATTGTCATCATATCTAAAACCAACCTCCGGTTTAATGATTCTATTTTTGCAGCTAACAATTCGTTCATCATTGTCTGTGCCTTCTTTATTTTTACCAAAAGATTCCAAAACCGCATTTCTAGCTACATCTACATCCTGTTCACGTTTCTTGTTATTGTCGTCAGTAGTATTGTTTTCTTCGGTTGATAATGATGACAATAAATTCTTTACGTCTTCCATATGCTCTTCAAAGGTTTTTGGCTTGTCTGCATAATGAGCGATACCCTCAGGGTCTTTACCCATATCCATATTTCGGCTTCTGCTTAGAGATTCTAGAGACCTCCCCATTGTTCCTCCTAATTACGATATACTTATTACCTATAATACCATATTTCTCCATATGGTAAAACTATGGTGGTCGTTTTATTTTTCTATGAACTTGAAGTATAATAGTAGAATGGAAGAACTTGCACATATTACTGAAGCAGATTTAGGTTTAAAAACACCTTCGGATAAGCCAAATAATCGTAAAAAATTAGATGTTAGAATTTTGCTCGAAAATGAGAAAGGTGAAGTATGTGTCGTTAAATCGCTTAAAAAGAACTATATACAAATACCTGGTGGCGGAGTAGAAGACGGTGAAACACTAGAAGAGGCTGCAAAGCGAGAAACACGAGAAGAAGTAGGATATGTAATTACAGATTTAAAACCCTTGGGATATGTGATTGAGGAACGATATGGATTAACTGATGATAATGCCGAAAAATCCTTCGTTTTTGTTGCTAAAGCGGGTAAGAATGTTGGCACGGATTTAACTGAAGAAGAAAAAGAGGAGGGCTTTACTCCTGTCTGGATGACGGTTGATGAAGCTCGTAAGACGATCGAGAAAAAAGATAGAGAATTGGAGAATACTAGCCAAGACAAAAAGAGTTATAACGGAACTTTTGCTAACCGCCGAGATTTGATATCAATTAGATTCTTTGCCGATTTAAAAGGTGTTACTAGGCAATAAAAAACAGGGGTATGCCCCTGTGAGTGGTGGGCGAGAAGGGACTTGAACCCTTACGGCCCGAAGGCCACAAGATTTTGAGTCTAGCGCGTCTACCAGTTCCGCCACTCGCCCTCGGTGTAATTATACCATATTTAGGTTAAATATGCTATAATTGGGTCATGAATTCTAAAGACGGTGGGCAGACTTCTTCTGACCTCCAAAGACAGGCAGCAGCGGCAATCGCCAGAAGGAAAGTTTTGGCGGCTTATACTGCGTCGGCTAAAAAATCTGCCGAGGAATCAGCAGCGGCCGAATCTAGAAGAAAGGATCAGCCGATTACGAAGAAAATCGATGCTGAATCTTGGAAAAAGTACCACTCTGCTTGGCAAGATTATTATCAGAAATACTACAGCGAATACTATTCAAATGCAGCAAAGAATTATGTTGCCAAGGAACGCTTAAAAGATGCGCGCGAGAAGGCTGAGGAAGAAGAGATTTTAAAATCTCTAACCAAGACTAGTGCCAAGCTTGGCAAAAAATCTGGCATGTCACTTGGAACAGGGGTGGAAGTCCAAGATAGCGCCTATAATTCTGCCGACGATGACGACATTAAAGCTGAACTAAAGCGCAAAATCCGCAAAAAGGCCACCGAATCAGCCAAAAATTCTCGTCGCAAGCGACATTTGATCCCGATTCTAGCTGGGGTAGCAGTGGTACTATTAATACTATTTCTCCAGTATAATCGACTGGTGTTTGCACCGATTATGGCATACGTGTCGCCAGGGAATGCACCAGCAAGTGAAATTGAAGCAATTGACCCAACTATCACACAGACGGTATCCCCAGACCCGCGTTTGATTATCCCGAAGTTAAATGTGGACGTACCAATCCACTTTGGGATTGCGCTCTCGGAAGTAATGTCGGCGATGAACAACGGTGTAGCGCATTATCGTATCGCGGGAGCTTCAGCTTATCCTGGTGAAATCGGCAATCTAGTGATTACAGGACACTCAGCAGGTGATGTTTATAGTTCTAACCCCTACAAATACATCTTTTCAGGACTAGAACGGCTAGAAGACGGGGACTTGATTTATGTGAATTATAATTCCGTGCGCTATACTTACCGAGTAATTAAAAAGGAAGTGGTTGATCCAAGCAACGTGGCAGCCCTAGTAGTGGATACAAATAAGCCTCTACTCACATTGGTTACTTGTACACCGCTTGGAACATCGAGATACCGTTTGCTCGTGACAGCGGAGCAGATTTCGCCAAATACAGAGGATGCCGAGGAGGCCGAACAATACACACCAACAGACAGCGAGCAAGATTTACCATCAAACGAACCATCGTTCTTCGAAGGAATTTGGAATTTCTTAACGGGTAATTAATTCACGCATTAAATCATCGTCACTGACATAGTAGAGCCACTTATTGTCGGTAATACCGGCGGGGAAATGAGAGGAAACGTTTTTAGAAAGAGCACGACGATTAAAACCGTCGAAATCGTAAACGATTAGCTCGCCATTATTTACTGCATAAATCATATCATTATCAATCCAATCGAAATACTCGCTGTCCGCATTCCATTCACGGATTAGCCCAGCCTCCATGTCTAGAGTAGCGATTCTGCTACCCGTATTCATGGTGATAAATTCGCCGTCATGACCAACTTCCATTTCTTCTGGAGCAAAAGATAAATCAAAACTCGAGTATTCAACAAAATCATCCTTCTTATAGACACTAAGCTTAGTATCTTGCAGGATAGTAATGTATTTCTCGTCATAAAACTTACTGATTAAGACTTTAGCTGGTTGCTCAAGAGTAGTAAGCTCAATGGGCTTGTTGTCGCCAATTTTAAAGAATCCAACGTAGTAAGCTTCGGTGTTTTTGGCGGTGAAAACAATTTCGTTCTTAAAATGGTCAAAATTAATAACATCCTTGACGAGGCTTGCAGAGATTTGGCGGCTAGGGACATCGATTTTGTGGAGATTGCCGTTTTGAATAGCGAGCAGGGTACTCGCGGAGTTATCAATTATTTCAATTTTATTGAAATTAAAGCCAAATTCCTTGGTGAGGTTGATGCTTTTTTCGGGATTATTTACGTCAATTAATACCCATTCAATAGAGTCACCCGTCTTTACCTCGAACAAAATGTGCGCATCGTCAAAATCCCAGTTGACATCGATGATTTCGCTAGTAAATAGTCCAGTAGGGGCGGAGTCGGCCAAACTCACACCGGAAAAGTATTTAGCGATATCAAGAGGCTTGGATTCGGGCTCCTCAGCATTGAGCTTGAGATAGGACCATTTTGTAGTGTTATTCATGAGGACCATAGCTTCGCGATCAGAGGAAATAGTGGCAGCGGTAGTGCCGCTTAGGCTCATAATTTTCTCGGAGGTACGATCTTTGAGAAAGAGACGCGGGTAGTGGAGGCGATAGAGCAAGCCTTCTTTGATATCTACGGTTTTGCTCCAAGAATCGTAGTCTTCCTTAGTAAGTGTAATAGTGTGTTCGCCACTTGAGAGCACTTTGGAAGTGTTGGTGCGTTGTAGCCATGACGAATCCTCACCATCAATGTTTACAGTAGCGCCAGTAGGAACAGAGGATATCTGTAACATTCCTTGGCGTTCGACCTCAAAATCGGAATTAATCCAGTAGCCGGACACGATAAAAGCTAGCACTGCAACCGTAATAATAACTGCAAGCACCATAATAGCTTCTGAGATAATAACTTTCAGACTGCGTAGCTTCTTTTTTTTGTCTACATCCATCTTAGGAATATTATAACATAATTTTTGTAAAAATTAGCTCTTGCGCTTTCCGACAAAAAATAGTAATATAGATATAGGAATAAGCGAGGTAACAAATGCAAAAATCTGACAGTAATACTATGGCCAAATCTGCGCATCGCCAAATGATGAGTTCTACGACTCTAAACAGGCGCTATGTTAGGCGGCCGACCAAAAGTGCCGACGTGGCCGTTTCTATCAAGAAGCGTTCTGCATCGATGACAAATAGCACTTCATCTCGCACTTCTGCAAAAGAGCTAAAAGACCAAGCCATTAAAAAAGCTTTGGCAGAGGCAGTCGTAACCTCCGAAAAAACTACCAAATCGAAAAAAACCAAGAAATCTAACAACAAAATGCATTTTGGTTTTGGTCGGATAATGTTGGCTTTGTCATGCGCTGCCGCAGCAGTTTTTGCAATTGTTTATTTCGTAAACTTGAATATGCCGGATATTTCACTTAGGGTAGCCGCAATGCAGACAGGGATTAATGCCTCTTATCCCAATTACGTACCACGTGATTATAGTGTATCTAGTATTACCTCTGAGGATAGCAAAGTGACGATGGAATTTCAAAATTCCAACACTGGTGATGCTTTCACTTTGATAGAAGAAGCCTCCTCTTGGGATTCTAATGCTTTGATGTCTAACTACGTCAAGGAGGAATTTGGCGATAACTACACAGTGGTCCGTGAACAAGGACTCACTATCTATATCAGTGGCAATAACGCTGCTTGGGTAAATGGTGGAATAGTATATAAAATCAACACTACCGCCGGCTCTTTGACCAATAAACAAATTAAATCAATTGCGACTTCTCTATAAAATAATTATAAAGCGCGAGCAACTGTATTCAAGCGGGCAAGAGTGGTTTCTTTTCCCAAAACGTCCATTGTGAGATTAAGGGCAGGGGAGAACGGAGCAAAACTGATGGCAATACGAATGAGACTAAAAAGCTCGGCTGGTTTTTTATCAGTTTCGGCCAATAATTCGTTAAGAGCATTTTGCAAGATATCAGCATTCCATTGTTCTAAGCCTGAAAGTTTACTAATTGACTTTTTAAGCAAATCTTCAGTCTCTGATTTGGAAAGCTTTTTGAGAAACTTATTATTGACTAGCATATCGAGATCTAAAGTTGGCTCCTCGAAGAAATAGCCTGTCATATCACGAAGGTCAGAGAGAGTCTTCAAGCGGTCATAAATGATAGAGAGGACTCTTAGCTTATATTCATCGGTGGATTTCTCAGCGGATTTAGGCCAAAAGTCAAGCGTACGGGCATAGAGAGCATCAGCACCCTGTTCGGTGAAAATCTTGCGAATCCATTGGCCGTTTAGCCAAAGAAGTTTTGTCTCGTCGTAACGAGCACCGGAACTTTGGATGCGGTCTAATGAAAATTTAGCGATTAGTTCGTCTTTGGTGTAGATTTCTTGCTCGGTGCCGTCATTCCAGCCAAGACAAGCTAAGTAATTCAACATTGTTTCTGCGAGAATGCCGTCTTCACGGTATTCGGTGACAGATTTAGCACCATCACGTTTGCCAAGTTTCTTATTGCTGTTTGGAGCTAAAATATGAGGCAAAGTGACGATTTTTGGGCGATCGATGCCGAGCGCTTCGTAGATTGCAAGGTAATTCGGAGTGCTAGAAATGTATTCTGCGCCACGCATCAAATGAGTAACGCCCATCTCGTGGTCGTCAACAATATGGGCAAAATTATAGGTAGGGTAGCCATCCTTTTTAATAAGAATAATATCATCTAAAACTTCTGGGCCGGTACTTAAATCGCCCATTACTTCATCATGCCAAGAATAAGGCTTTGGCTCAGCTTTAAACCTCAAAGGAATACCCGGTTCCCATTCTGGGGTGTTGTCTGGACGATAATTACGGTAGAGAAATGGGACTTTTTTATCATTACACTCTTTGCGGTATTCTTCGATCTTCTCAGGAGTGGTAGGATCGGCATAGGCACGACCGGCCGCGATGAGTTTACGAGCCCATTCGTGATAAATATCCATGCGCTCGCTTTGGAAGTATGGACCGTTAGGTCCGCCAACAATAGGACCTTCATCCCAATTAATTCCGAGCCATTCTAGAGTGCCTTCGATTAATTCAGTGGCACCTTCAACATAACGAGCACGGTCGGTATCTTCAATGCGAAGAATCATTTTGCCATTATTCTGACGTGCCAACAAATACGGGTATATGGCAGAGCGCACATTGCCGATATGGATGTAGCCAGTAGGACTAGGGGCAAACCTTGTAACAATTTCCATATATTATATTATAACACAATTGGGGGTTACTGGAGTTCTTCTTCGTCTTCTTCGTCATCCTCGCGGCGCTTTGCCAAGATGAAGAAGATCATTCCGCTAGCTGCGGCTGTAGAGGCTGCTACAGCTAAGCCAGTAGCAACTTGCGAACCTTCGGATATATTAGATTCGGTACGACGAGTTTCACCGAGCGGATACATTGAGGTGTTATCGCCATTAGTGATCTCGGTGGTGGTTGTAGTAGTGCCAGTAGAACCACTGCCGGTTGATGAAATAGTAGTGTAGACTGTGCGATCGTTGTTGTTGTCATAGGTTGGAACACTATCGCCTGGATTGTCGTCGTCTGGATTGACTGGAGTAGGAGTAGGAGTAGGCGGAGTAGGTGGAGTAGAAGTGACTACATTAAAAACTACTGTACCAAGATAAGTACCCGAGGCTTGGCCCATATTAGCTTTAGCACCAAAATAAACATCGCGGTCGTTACCAGCTGTATTGTCTAGGATTTGGATGTTGCTAGTTGTCATTGGGTAATAGTTACTGCTAGATGCACCTGCCTCAGTCTCGCCGTAAGTCACGCCATTATAGTCAGTAGCACGGAGAGAATAACCCCAGTGATTAGTATCAAATTGGCCACGAGTAGAAGTGTTGCTTAGGGTCGGAAGAGTAATTGGAGAGCTAGTCGAGCTAACGGCGTTAGTAAGATTAGTAGTATCCTTGGAATACATATAGGCGGTAAAACCGCTAGCACTGTTCGTTTTAACATTTAGGCTCACTGTGTTGCGAAGGAAGGTGTCAATATCGCCACTGGCCCATTCTTGTGGAACAGTGATAGATACTGATAAGGATTCTTTAACATTAACCTGGAAGGAAGTGTCGCAAGGAGAAGCAGTGCATTCTTCAGCGAAGGCACTATTTGGTGAAATACTTGACAGAAGCGCAGAAACAGCGAGCAATAAACCCGCTAAAACTGGCATGACCTTCATTTTTGTTTTAGGCATACACCAATTATAACACAAGCGTTTTGTGTTGCACAATCCTTTTTTTGCAAAATGTTGATTTTTCATGTTTTGAATGACCTTTTGAAGATATTTTAGCATAAGAAATAATAAAGTAAAGACATTTTTCGTGTTTTTTTAAAAAAGTGTGGAAAAAAGTTATGTTTTTGTTATAATTAATAGCATAAGTGGAGTAATCAATGGAAAACAACACAAATTTAACAATTAATAGCGAGGAGTTAAAAGCGGCTTTTGAGGGTGGAGAAGTCAAAAAGCCTAAAACTAATCAAACCCCTAAAGAGAGCCCGGAAGAAAAGCAAGGAATGACCAAAAAGAAGCTAACAGTGTTTCTTATTCTTGGTTTGGTCGGGTTGATCGGTGGCGGAATAATGCTGACGATTGCGCTTCTAGGTATGAAGAAAGATGAGCCAACAGCAAATTATCCAAATTTAGATGACGAGGAAGCCGAGGTATATTATAGTAATTTGACTGGTGAAGAGTTAAGCGACAAAGCTTTAGCGACGGCCCCAGCATATTGTATTCAAACGCCAAATGGTACGGATGGCGCTAGACCACAGGCGGGGTTAACGGATGCTGGAGTGATATTTGAGGCAATCGCAGAAGCAGGCATTACGCGTTTTGCGGCGATTTATCAGAATCCCACTACGGCGATAATTGGTCCAATTAGATCACTTAGGATTTATTATCTAGAATGGGATACACCGTTTGACTGTACAATTGTGCACGCTGGTGGTTCAGGCGATGCGCTTGCAGCTGTTTCGTCTGGTGGCTATAAAGATTTGACGGAAAACTATACTTATATGTACCGTGGAACGTTCGGTGGCAGACGTTGGAATAATTTATTTACCACTTCTGCTTTGCTTCGACAATACAGCAGTGACAGTGGCAACGCTTCGTCAAATATTAAAGGGTTTACGAGAATGACGCCAAAAGAGTCCGAGCAGGCAAGAGTAGATGGAACGGTAAATGAAAAGTTAGTAATCACAAAACCAGCCAAAGGCGATACCTCAACAATGACGCCTGTGACGACAGCGATAAGACTAAAATTTGGAGGAGTGCCAAGCTATAATTCGAGCTATACCTACGACGCAGAATCAAACAAATACTTGCGTGGTTATGAATCCGGGGCTGCCCATGAGGTATATGGTTGCCCGGCCGAAGATTTAGGTGAGAGAAACCCAGAAGACGTATGTTCTCTAACGCAATTATCGCCTTCGGTGGTAGTAGCAATGATGGTGCAAGAACATAAAGCATCTGATAACTACCATGAGGATATCAAGGCTCTTGGTTCGGGTAAAGCTTTCGTTTTCCAAAATGGCATGGCAATTAGCGGAACGTGGGAAAAAGCAAGTAAGTCTGACCAAATAAAGTTTACTGATGAAGCCGGGAGCGAGATAAAACTCGCCCCAGGACAAACTATTGTATCAGCGGTGCCAGATTACGGAAGTGTTGACTTTTAAATCGGCTGTGCTATAATTATGGTGTGCACCTAACCCCCCTTGGGTGCACACTTTGGTATTAAGGCTCCTTCGTCTAGTGGTCCAGGACGTCTGGTTCTCATCCAGAAAATCGCGGGTTCGACTCCCGCAGGAGTCACCAATAAAAAAGTAGACCCGGAGGGTCTAGTTTTTTATTGGTAAGTTCCGCAGGAATGAAGCCGCGAAGCGGGTTCGCCCGCCGAAGGCGGATTGCGAGCGAAGCGAGCAAACTCCCGCAGAAGTCGCCATAATAAATAGCCCCTGCGTGAGGGGCTGATTTATTAAACGATACGCCAGGAGAGGTCGCGCGAATTGAATTCGAGCCGGACCTTTTCCCGACCTACCAAGACGTCAAAGATATGGAACGCCACGTCACCCACGAAACGAATTTGGGTGGCGAGAAGCTCGGTCACTTCGGTTTCTTCTTCACCGCGTCGCCTGAAAGTAAGCGGCTGACATGGTGTCATTTCGTACCCGAAGAGTGCCATAACTTCGACTGTTTTGTTTTTGTTAAAGTTTTTCATAATTGACTCCTTTAAATTAGATTTATAGAAGCCATTTATGTGAGCCTGATTTATTGGCTCCTGGCTGCCGGACCAAATGACAAATGCCCGAAACAGCTAAAAACTTTTCTCAACATCAGGGACCGAAGTATGATGTGAGCATCTTAATTATAGCACGAATTAATTAGCGTAAACGCGTTGTGCTAACTTGATTTTTTAGGGAAAATATTGTAAGATATAAACATGAAAAGATTACCGATTGTAGCACTAGTTGGACAGACGAATGCCGGTAAATCGTCGCTCCTCAACCGGATGGCGCGAAAAAACATTGCGATTGTGGCGCGTGAAGAGGGAACAACACGTGATAATGTAGTAGCGACAATTGACGATGCGTTTGTTTTGATTGATACGGCGGGGCTGAAGGATCCGACCGATGATTTTGAAGCTTCGATTCAGGAACAAATTCAAGATGCTATTGAATCGGCAGATGTGATACTGGTGACGCTTGATTCTGCCAAATACTTTGACCATAAGGATGCGAAAATTGCAAAAGATGCTTTGCGTTCTAAAAAACCAGTGTATCTAGTATTGAATAAGTGTGACCTGGGTGAATCATTGCCTATTAACGAATTTCGTGCTCTTGGCATAGCGCCAGAAAAAATCTACTATACTTCCGCTACGACCGGACAAGGCATTGCTAAGCTTAAAGGGAGCTTGAAATCCATTTTTTCGGGGGACGGGTCGCTCGCTCCCGTCGTCACGGGGCTCGCGCCCTCATCCGACGCTACGCTACGCCTTCGGCGAGCGGTCGTAACCTCCGGAAGCCCCCGAAAAAAGGATTTCCAAGCTCCTCTTAAGATAGCATTGATTGGCCGGCCGAATGTGGGGAAGTCGTCACTATTTAATACGCTATCTAAGAAACAGCAGGCGGTGGTGAGCTCGAGACAAGGAACGACGCGTGATGTGAACCGTGTTTCGGTGAAATATAAGGGTAGGGAATTGGAGATTTTAGATACTGCGGGGCTTCGCAAACCTGGCAAGCGGGAAGTAGGAATTGAGAAGTTTTCCGCGATTCGGACGTTAGCTGCGATTGAAGAGGCTGATATTTGTTGTTTACTTGTTGATTCGACGGAGCCACACAGCAAACTAGACCAGTCACTAGCTGGGCAAATTGTTGATGCTGGTAAAGGTATTATTATGGTAGTAACGAAAGCAGATTTGCTAGAAAATGCTGAACCGACGAATTTCTTTGGCGAGGAAAACGTGGGGAATCGGACGGCGGCAGATTTCTTGCTCGATGCGCTAGAAAAAGATTATAACTTTTTGCCGTATGCGCCAGTGGTGCTGACTAGTTCGGAAACCGGAGAGAATGTAACGCAACTATTTGAACTAGCGCTTGAGATTGATGAAAGTCGCCACATGGAAGTTAAAACCTCGGAGCTAAACAAGATTCTAAATGAAGCAATCATTTCCCATCCGCCGGCAGGCTTAAAAAACACTCGTCCAAAACCGAAATATATTGTCCAAACTGATACTTGCCCACCGTGGTTTGTGGTGCACGGGCATGATTTAGGTTTACTCCATTGGTCATGGAAGAGATTTTTAGAACGGAAAATCCGTGAAAAATACCCATTTGTGGGTACACCAATCATGTTTTCATACCGTAATGACAAAGATTAATATGATATAATAATATATACAGGTGGGGGCAAAAAGACTAGAGTGTTATTTTTTAACACTTAATCGCACCTTAAAAAGGAGGGGAGAGTATGGTAATCAACAAACCGATTTACGTACTCGATACAAACGTATTAGTAGATTACGTCGATGTCATTCCAGGAAAAAACAGCAGAGAACCGATCAATCCGACGATTGATTTTAGTGATTCTTATATCGTAATACCTTCAGTGGTAGTACGGGAGTTATCTAGCTTCAAAAAGGAGAGTTCGGATCGTGGAATTGCGGCCAGGACCGCCTTGAGACGGTTAAGAAGTTTAGTGGAAAAAGAAAGACCTAGTATGCAGGATGTTTATCGTTTAAATACATTGGACGAAACGCATCAGATTGCAGTACTTCCGGTAGACAAAAACTTCCATAAGGCTTTGCCGTTCCATCCTTCAAGCAATGATATGGATGGGCAAATTATCTTGACTGCACTGACTGCGGTAGCTTTAAAGAACTCTTTGCCAATTGATGGTATGATAGTGAACGGTTCACTTGCTACGATGTACGCTGACGATGTAACCTTGGTGACAAACGATAATGGGTTAGCAATCCGGGCCAGAGAGCGTGGCCTTAAGACTGTGCGTTATGGCTATCAATACCCGGAGCCTTATACAGGCAGAAGGGATATTGTGGTGCCAAAACCGTTGTTTGATGAGTTCATTAGCACAGGGACGATATCGCTGGAAACATGGGTAGATTATATGCCTGATGAACCAGATTTAGTTGCAAACGAGTTCCTGATAATGAAGCCAGAAAACGATGAGTACGACGCATCGTACGACCCACTTTATGACCCGGATTTTAGCTATATCGGCAGGTATGAAGTGCGCGAGGAGGCAATCGTGAGGTTAAAATACCTCAGAGGGGCTCCCGTGGGTATCAAAAATGCTGGGCAGGCAATCTATATGGAGGCTCTAATGGACCCGAATGTCTCCGCGGTTGTCTGCACCGGCCCTGCCGGCTCAGGTAAAACCTACATGGCAACAGTGTATGGTTATCAAGCTTGTCAGAAGGGTGAATTTATCGGCGTTACGGTGGTGCCTTGTGATTGTAAAAATTCGCATGGATTTTTGCCGGGCGACTTGGACGAGAAAATGGACCCGGACGTACAGCCTTTGAAAAATGCTTTAAGAAACTACCTTTTAAACGAGAATTCCAAGTATCGGAAAGAGTTACAAAATCTGAAGAAGTTTGGTACTGGTGCTGAAGGTAAGAAAAAGGCGAAGGCTCAAGGTTGCGCTGAAGACGAAGGCCCAGGCAAACGTTCACTTAAGGTCAAGTTGGCGGATCACGTGGATCTGATTTGGAGTAATTGGTTCTCAAGTATTCCGATTTGCTTCGCCAGAGGTCGCGATTTTGCGAATGAACTGGCAATATTTGACGAGTTTCAGGATCAAACCGTCAAGCAGGCGGATACGCTGATTAAACGACTGGGAATGGACGGCAAAATCATCATCACTGGTGATATTAAGCAAATTCATGCTCCGTATATCGACGAGACGAGCAGTGGACTGACGTATGCTTCGAGGATTTTGATGGACAGCCCAATGGTGGCTCAAGTTTGCTTTACCGAAGAAGAAGTAATACGCCATCCGCTGGTCAAGATGGTTGCAATGAGACAAAAGTAGAAACTTTTGAAGAAGGGTTTGAATATCTACGCTCCCACCTTACACCCCCGCTCATTTGCGGGGGTTATTTTTTAGTGGACTTTTCTTTAAAAAGAAAAGTCCAACAAAAGAAACTAGTTCTAAATTTGAAATGAAAATGAATTCCATTTCAAATTTGATATAATAATTGGTATGAAGTTGATTGTTGGACTGGGAAATCCGGAAGCGAAGTATAATTTTACGCGGCATAATACGGGGTTTTTGGTGCTGGATTATTATTTTAAGGTGAAGGAGTTGAAATGGTCTAGTGGGCCACGAATGGGGGCTTTGTGGGCGAAAGACGGTAATGTGATTTATATTAAACCGCAAGAATACTATAATGTGAGCGGACGAGCAGTAGCGGCTTATATGAAGTATTACAAGATTCCGGCCTCTGATATTTTGGTGATTTGTGATGATTTTAATCTGGAGTTTGGTGTGGTGCGTTACCGAGCTTCGGGCAGAGCGGCAGGCAATAACGGATTGAAATCGATTATTGCGAGTGTTGGGACAGAGGAATTTCCGCGCATTCGGGTGGGGACAGGGAATGACGAGTTGCGAAGTAAACTTGGGGATACGGATTTTGTACTGTCGAAGTATACATCGGAAGAGAAAGCGAAACTGCCAGAAGTGTTAAATGTGGCTATAGAACGGATGAAAGATTGTTTTTAAATCAAGCCCCAGTGGTTCATGCCGAGGGAGCGGAGGCGACCTTTGATTTCGAGGAGGGTGGTGGTCTGGTTAAATACTTCGGGCGGAAGGTGAGTTTTGGCCATAATTTCTTCGCCGGAGCGAAGGCCTTCGGACAAGGCGGTGAGGATGAGAGTTTCGGCATCGGTGTCGCCGATGAGGTTTTGTTTTTGGAGTTTTTTGCGGGTTTTTAGGTACTCTTCGGGGAAGAGAAGCTCGAAGACATCTCGTGGCTCGGTATAGGGAATTGCACCCTGTTTGATTAGTTTATTACAGCCCTGAGAATAGGGATTGGTAATATTGCCGGGGACGGCGAAGACGGTTTTGCCTTGATCGAGGGCGTGAGTGGCGGTGTTGAGAGAGCCTGATTGTTCGGCCGCTTCAACTACTACTACAATATCGGCAAGACCAGCGATAAGGCGGTTACGTTCGAGGAAGCTGGTTTTTGGGAAAACTTCATCTCCGGGGGCATATTCTGATATGATAGCGCCGTTCTTTTTGATGATTTCCTTGGCGAGGGGTAGATGATTCCTGGGGTAGATTCGATCAATTGGGGTGCCAAGGACAGCTACAGTTATGCCGTTCGCGTCAAGACAGCCTCTGTGGGCAATACTATCTATGCCGTAGGCGAGGCCAGAAACGATGATGACACCTTTCTTAGCTAGTTCGTAGGCTAATTTGTGAGCTACTTCTTCGCCATACCTAGTGTTGTGACGGCTGCCGACGATGGCAACGGTCCTTCTGCGCCCTGTTCGGGTTTGTTCGGGTTTTGATTTGGCTGTTTTTACCATATTTTCAGGCATTTTACCATGAAAATACAATGTTTTAGGCTTAAGCGCAATGGCTTCTAACACCTCTGTAAAATTGTGCTCTAGGGGTGATATTTGGTTGATTTTTTCAAAAAAGTTGTTAAAAAGTGTTGACATAAGTTTCCTCCTGTGATATAATTTATGTAGTTGGGGCACAAAAAAGTGCTCCACACCGCACCTAAATAAGTTATAATTTCAGTTATACTGCTTCCAGTATAACAGAAATTGCGAGCTTTTGAAACCCTTTCGGGCATTAAATTTCTTCATGGTTTAATTGCTTATAAGTATTACCTCCACTTTGAAAGGACCACTTCGAAGGCTTAGCAATCCCTCTAACCGGCGGGCCCCTAGATTGTGTGAGGTGGGTTACGCTTCCGGGGCTTCACCCGGTATAGTAATGAAGAGTTAGAGGGCCAAAATGGCCTCAGGTGATGCCCACCCTTACCTGAGGCCTTTTTGGTGGTTTTGTATTTGGAACAGGAAAAACCCCGGCGCGGGGGCCGGGGTCATTCGGTTTTGGCATATGCTCTGGAAAGAGCTTTTTCATTCATGAAAGCTATCTCGAAAGACCGCTTCCAAATGAACTCTTTTGTCGGAGTACGACGGTCGTCGTAGCTTCCGATGCTTGCTCTTTCTTTGACTGGGAGCTTCAGAACATCGAATTCCCAAAGCAGGTATTCATTGTACTGATCCCAGTCCTCTATCTGAAGCTTGAGCTTCATCTGCTCTGTGCTAAGTTCTGTGTTCAGCATGACTTCGCCCCCTTTCTGTGACAGAGTTTATAACGAATTCTGATTTCACTATCAGACGCTTTTTTAATATCGCCTATCTCCAACTCTCTTTCGAGTGTCAGATAGGAGAGAATTGAGTCCGCATAGCTTTTATTAGTTTTTTTGGACTTGTCTACTGGATAACTCTTATCCAGCTCTCTCCTTATCAGCTTTTGATACCTCTGATCGTAGAGATGGATGAGCTGTGCTCTCATCTGTTCGATATTTGCCATTAAAATTCACCCCCCTTCTTGTTTATATTATATCACAGATTGGTAAAAAAGTCAATGTTGTCGTATTATCTCAGAACCTTTGCAACATAAAATGATAGCCTCTTGCCATCAAAAAAGGTAGGCTCTATACTTATATCAATATCACTTAATAAAGAAAGGGCCTACCTATGTCATATTGTACAGGTAAACACATAGAAAAATC
>JAFWCN010000017.1 GCA_017536895.1 Candidatus Saccharimonadota bacterium
AACTCTACGACTTCAGCCTTAATAAAACTATTACCGCTAGAACTTTCAATGAATGACTTAAATGGCAATGAAAAATATGTATATTTAAATGAATCTCTACCAACAAATACTTATAGCCCGAAGCATATCGAAGCCGGTGACGTAATGTTATTTGGTGATAACTGTCTCGTAATCTTCTATGAATCATTCGACACAAGTTATAGTTACTCAAAGATTGGCCATATCGATAACCTGCCAGAACTAAACAGTGAGAGCATTTCTGCGAAACTAAGCCTAGAATAACAAAAAACCGCCTCACGGCGGGTTCGATAATTCCTTCATTTGGTGAGCCGGGTGGGACTCGAACCCACGACACCAAGCTTAAGAGGCTCGTGCTCTAACCAGCTGAGCTACCGGCCCGCTCACTCAAATTATTATATCACAAAATCGCCAAAACCACAACACCTACCTAGCATATAACCCACGTACTAGATATAAACTATTCAGAAACAAATCCTAAACTTCAACTAATTCATATTCTCTTTTGCCAAGCCCCAACTTCTCCGCATACGGCAAAATCTCGCGCCCAAGTCTCGAGTCAATCCGTTCTTTCAAAGCCTCCGCACCCGGATCCTTTGACGCCCACACCATATCAATAAACGCTTGATCATTTGCCACCGGATCAACCGACGCCACAATCCCCAAATCCTCCATCACTGGGTCATCCTGCTCCGCATCACAATCGCACGATGTCGAAAGCGCATTCATCACAGTAATATAAACAATTGGTTTTCCCTTTTCTTTAAGATAATCCGCCACCGCCGTCGCAGCTTCCGCCATCGACTCAATAAAATCAATCTGTTCGTTTTTCAAAACCCAACACATTTTTGGACTCTTAGTTTTCCCACATGAATGAATATATGCCTTACCATTTCGCGATGCAAACCCAATCGACTGATTCTTCAAATTCGCGCCAAATCCCCCCATCATATGCCCCTTACCATGCGCAAGATTCAAAAACGAATCATAATTATCAAAATGCGAACCGAGCAAATCGTATTTCAAATGCTTCCCCTTCTCAAACGGAATCTTAATCTCCCCTTCCGCATCCATAATATCAACCTCAGCAAACGACGTAAAACTATGCTCCTCCGCCACTTTCATATGATCCGACTCATTATTCCGTGCCCCCGGATAAGCAGTATTACATTCTACAATCGTTCCCTTCAAACCTTTAACAAACGGTCCAATGAGATCCGCCTTCAAATATCCTTTTGCCCCCTTTTCACCTGTCGATACTTTCACACCAACCTTGCCAGGTAATTCCACCTTCAAAGCATCAAATACTTTCTGTAATCCTTCAGGTGTAATCTCTTTTGTAAAATAAACTTTCGCCGTCATTTTTCCTCCTATTTAATATAATTACCATTTGCATCAAAAGTGATATCTTCCACATTCCCATACGAAGAACCATAGGCCTTAGAAAGTGCGATAATCCAATCCGCCAGATACCAAATTCCAAGTGTCAACCAACCAAACAAAATTTTACAAATGCCAGTTCCAATCTGCCCACGCATAAATCTATCCAGCCCAATGTTTCCTAGCAAAAACGCACCAACCCACACAAACACGTGCTTATTAATCTTCTTGTTCCCCTTCGCATCCGTTTCGTAAATTCCATCAATCGACGAACCACTTCGTGTTACGATATAATCCTTCCCGTCCTTATAAACTTTGACCTTGTCACCCTCCTTCGGGTTATCATAATTCACGGCCGATAAAGACACTGTCACGACCTTCCCATCGTCGTTGCCAATCTTCACCTTATCTCCATCAATTTTCAAAATTTCCGCCATATTTCACTCCTTCAAATTATCTTATTATTATAATATCATAAAATAAAGTATAATATACCTATGGACAGTACTAAAACAAAAGAGCTCGAAGAACGAATCGCAAAACTCGAATCAGAAATCAAACAAATCAAAGCTCGCAATCACAAAGTTGAAGGCGACAAAGCTTGGGAAACATCCTGGCTCCGCAGAATACTAATTATAATTTTCACTTATATCTTCGCGGTATTATGGCTCACACTTGCTGACACAGCAAATCCGTTTCTTGGCGCCATCGTCCCCTGCGCTGGTTTCCTGCTTTCAACTCTCACCATCTATTCAGTCAAGTCAATCTATATCAAGAATCGCAAATAATTACTTCTTTTGAGCCAATCATCGTAAATAATCGTAAATGATTATTTACTTTTTGTCTTTCTTCTTCCCAAAGAGCTTACCGAGATGTCCAAGGTAGCTCGCCTTTTGTCCAATATCAATCGCATCTCCCACTACTGGAATATCACGCGCAATATCAGAAGCTTTTTGATGCACCGCCGCTCGCGTCGGCACTACGTTATTAACGGCTTGATCAATTGCACTTTCAAGCGCACCTACCGCCGCACCTTTAGCTGCATTTGCTTTCGCACCCTTCGTTGCAATCTCCGTAAATAAATCCATGTATTTTTGGTTAAGCGGACTTTTTTGAAACTCTGTTTCAAACTCCCCCACATCTTTGCATTTCTTCCCTAACTTCTCGATGTCAGCAAACAGCGCATCAATCTTTTTCTGCATTCCAGCGTCAATCTTAAAACTCGCAGCAAACGCATCCTTCCTAGCATCAATACTCTTTTTGATATTACTATCCATAATTAGCTCCCTTTTTATAATATATATTATATTATAAAACTATCAAACTCAAAATCTCTCATACGTAATTACCTCAAGTTCATCATGTTTAATAACTAAAACAGATTAACATTTTACAAAATTGTCAAAGAATGATATAATATTAAAAAGGGTAGTGCACATTAAAATGGAGGTGATTTTATGCTCGTATCGGATTATTTTCAGTCCGTTCCTTATGATAAAGAATTATCTACTATTTGGCATTCAATTTTCGGTAGACCAATGCTTGTCCCCGGCTTTCTAGTAGATCATCTACTAAAAGCCAGAGAACAAAAAATCGATCCAGACATCATCACAGAATTTGATAAAGAAGTTTTTGACATTCTGGAAGAAGCACACATCATCGTGTCTTCTAAAAAGCAAGAAGAAACAGATATCCACAATCTTTTTTTGACACACAATAATCGCGGTCAAAACAAAGTCAAGTATCTGTCCCTCATCATGAGCGAAGAATGTCCTTTTCGCTGCACTTATTGCATCCATTTTGCAAATTCAAAACATTATTATAATCCAGAAAAAATGATGTCTGAAGAAACCGCAAAACGTAGTATTGACGAATATCTCAAAGCTATCACAAAAAACCACACTGACGAAGCTTATATTAACTTTGGCGGTGGTGAACCATTGTTGAACTATAAAACCATCGAAAAGCTTCTTCCGTACATAAATGATTATCGGAAAAAGCTAAATATCCCCATCAAGATTGGCCTCAACACCAACCTTGCTCTGCTAACCAAAGAAATGGCAAAAACGTTCATCAAATACGATGTGATAGTCGCAGCCAGCTTAGACGGCACGAAACACGGAAATGATCAAGTCCGTCTCACAAAAAACCTGGCAGGCACCTATGATCAAATTATCCGTGGATTCAATATCCTTGAAGAACTAGGGCGCCCATTAAAAAGCTTTGCGATGACAGTCACGGAAGCAAATTTTGCTGACGTTGATACCACGATTGTCGACTGGGCAAAATCCAAAAACATGGATGAAATCCGCATCGATATTGATATCGTCGGCATGGTAGATGTACCAATCAGCAAAATCATAGAACAACTCAAAACAGTTCGTGCTTATGCCAAAACTAAAGGTATTTCTGTCATTGGCTTCTGGTCTAGACCAGCCGAGAATCTCGGACTTCTCCCAGAAAACGATGACATCGGTTTTTGTGGTGGAGAAAGAGGTAATTCGGTATGCGTTGCGCCAAGTGGTCAAGTATTCCCTTGCGGATACAGCAATTACCAAATGGGCAACTACGGCGACATCTCTCATATCGAAAACCA
This sequence comes from Candidatus Saccharimonadota bacterium, assembly GCA_017536895.1. Classification (GTDB taxonomy): domain Bacteria; phylum Patescibacteriota; class Saccharimonadia; order Saccharimonadales; family Saccharimonadaceae; genus Nanosyncoccus. The sequence continues at coordinate 3,995 of JAFWCN010000017.1, forward strand.
AGAATCCTACCAACAGCTTTTAAAACATCGAGATTTAAATAATCTCAAAGAATGCCGAAAATGTCCTATTTTAGGATTCTGCCGAGGTGGATGTCTCATCACCAAAGAGGCTAACGAGACCACCGAAAAACAATCATCGATGTGCCAACTCTATGTCGAGATGACAAAGGCAATTATTGCTGAATCAATCGAGGCATAAGTTCAGCATAAATCACACGAAAGGAGGATACGTCATGAAAAAGACACTTAAAAAGCCTGTGATCATTAAAAAGATCAAGATGCCGGTCGTTTCAATGACCTGTCAGAGACCAAGCAACTGCCACTAGTACTTAGGTCTTAGACAAATCCAACTTATGGCGGTTCTTTACGAATCGCCATTTTTATTGTATTATATTTATATGAATCCAAACGTTAAATCCATCCTAGAAATAATCAAATCACAATATAGCCATATCGACACCATTCTAGTTTTTGGCTCCGCAATTACACCAGAATGGACCGATAAGTCCGATATCGATATATTTCTAATCGACGATTCCTTTCAAGATTCTCGCTCCGAAAAAACTATCGATGACATAACCGTAGAGTTTCAAGAAGACAATCTTGAAAACATCAAAAACAACATCGAACTAGAACGCGGCAATCTTCTCCATCGCAATCTCTCCACAATGATTGCAACTTCCGAAATCGTCTCAACGAAATCTTTCGCCAAACTCAAAGAATTAAAAACACTAGCAAACGACGTTCTTTCTTCCGCACCTAATTACAATGATGAAGACATCAAGATGTGGCGCTATTCGATCACCGATTATCTAGAAAAAGCTGAAAAAGACATCGCCCGTGATGACAATATAGCTTTTTATATCGATGTCCATTACGTTCTTCAAAATGCACTTGAATTCTCTCTAGCCACCCATAACACCTACATGCCACAACCTAAACATCTAACCAAACTCCTCGCCGAAAAAGATCCAGAGCTACTAGAGATTTGGCAAAACTATCTCAATGCCACAGACTTAAAATCCAAATTATCAATTCTCTCAAAGCTCAGTTCAAGATAATAAAGCTTGACTATTGCTAGCCAATCAAATAATGTGGCACTGCCTTTTACAAAACCACCCGAAACTCATCATACTTATCAGCAAAAACATCCTCAATCTTCTTCCCAGTCTTTTCAAGATATTTCTTCACCAAATAAAACCCTAACGAATACCCAGACCAACGCGGGAGTTCTCCCACTCCTTTATAAAAAATATCATTATAATCAAAATCCTCAGCATCAAGTTGCCCTCGCAAAATACCAAGTATCCTTTCAATTTCCTCATCACTTCTTTCAAGAATCGTCTTGATAAACAATGTTTTCTCTTCTCTATCTTTCACGAACTCCACCTCAAAACAAGTAGCAATCCCCTCACTAATCATACATTTAAAAAGAGTGTTCGCCCATTCATCATTTTTACCCCACCTGCTAACATGACATATTTCATGCACAATTGTTTCAGAAATATAATTCTTCGTAGCATGATTCTCATCAATCGCAAATTCAATAAAATCAAAAGCCCTTGCTCTCCCACCAACTCCATCTTCCGGAATAACATATTCATTCAACCGATTCGTCACCAACAAATCAATATCCCAATCCACCTTAAGCAAAGGAAAAGCAAAACTCTCAGCCTCCTTCACCGCATCAACAATCATCTCCTTGCTCCCAACAAGATTCCCATTCGCCTCAGTCATTAATATATTAATCTCACTCATACTCTAAATAATTATACTATTAGAAAAAACTAAATGAAACCCATGCTCCATTATTTTCTTCTTATTTTTCGAAAATAAATAAATACTCATGCGCTAACAATAGAAAATTATATTTAATGCTATTCGTCTTCCAATAACCAGTAGCACGGCAGTTATGTTGTTCTTTTAAAATGATTTCTTTGAGTTTGAAGCCGGCTTCTTCAAAAACTTGCATAGTTTTAAAGCTTAAGGGGACTACATGACCTTTTTGCCGAGTGTCGCCCATTAGAATTGCACAGAATCTTTCAGGTTTTAATACTCGATAGCTTTCTGATGCTACGTCTCTCATTTCTTTAAGAAAGTCATCAACTTTGAAGTTTGATAGGTCTTGTGGGATATCCTGATCTTCGCTGTAATGAATGATATTAGCATACGGAGGGTGCGTACATATCAAATCGATGCTTTCGTCTGGGATTGGCTTGAGCTTGCGAGCATCGCATTTAGAGATTTTAACTATTCCATTTGCGCCGTCATGTTTGAATTTGATTTTTTCGCGGCAACGTTTAAGTGCAACCGGATTAATATCCATTCCAATTATATTACGGTTTAATAGTTTTGCTTCTACTAAAGTAGTGCCACCGCCGGCAAATTGATCTAATACCCAATCACCTTCTTTTGAATAGCGAAGCAGAATGTTTCGCGGAATATATGGCGACCAATTTCCGCGCCATTTTGCATCGTGTGTAGCCCAATTACCACGGTTAGGGAAACTCCAAACGCTAGTCATTTCTAACTCGAAATCGTCTGGCCCCCACTTCTTTATTTCCTTCTTTTTATCGGGCATATAGGCTAAAACCTCTCAATTACGCCGTTCTCAAGGTCGTTTATATTATAGATGTCATCTAACACGTCAAAAGTCTCTTCTAGATTATTCTTAGCGCTATTCCAGCCCTTGCCATCAGTAAACCAAACAAACTTGAAGCCATCTATCATTTTAGCCTCAAGTGCAAGTGTCTTGTAGCTACGAGCCGTTTCATTAAGTTTAGAGCCGCCACTACCATAGAAATTGGTCTCAATTCCGTAAATGTTGCTACTAGTTTTAATTACGAAATCAAATCGTTTTTCAGTCTTACCTTGATTAGAAATAGCAGAGAGATTGATATCCCATACTTTTTCAATTTCGCTAAGGTTCATTTCTTTAATGTAATTTTTGCCTTTGATGTAGCCAGCTTTCTGGATGTATCCTTCTACGAGATTTTCCATTAAGTGACCGCCACGATTCTTGCGACCGTTAGAATCTAGGCCGGTTTCTACTCCAGTAGCATAATCGACTAGGTTGTTAATGATGTGGTTTGAAATAAGATCAAAAAGACCAGTTTTTCGCATGAAGGTTTTGTATTGTTCGATAGAATAATTTATCTTTTTAAAGTCATAGTTGTATTCGCCGTCTTCATCTATTGCGTAGATTTCGTTAGAACGGACCGCTAGTAGAATAGGAATGCATTTTAGTGTTTCTGGATAATCTTTGATTATTTTTTCGAAGTCATTTTCGATATCGTGTGAGCCTACGAGTGAGTTCAATATATTAAGTTGAACTTTTATCGCGTCAACATTTTGATGCACTTTCTTAAAATCGATATAGTAGCCATAATTAGCAATACTCTCTCGAAACTCCCCCAACCATTCGTTAAAATTCCTTTTCATTTTATTGTCCTTTCTTTAAAAGTTTGATATTAGTAATTCGCTGATTCTGCCACGTTTGTTACTATTACGGTTTATCATGCGCATTGCAGAGACACGTTTAATGTTTTGATTTGCATACGCATTTTCAAAAAAGTTGTCTTCTTCGTTTGTGTTTTTTGGATCTGAATTGCTAACCACTATCTTTGCTCCTTTATTATCTAAAAGTTGAACAAAATTTGCAAGCTCAAGCTGTTTGTCGTCGTCAAATAAATGCTCGGTGTATGACGTAAAACTAGCTGTCTTCGTTAGTGGACGGTATGGTGGGTCGAGATAGACAAAGGTTCTGTCATCGATAAAACTTGCCGAGTCTTTGTAGTCACCGCATACTATATTCGCATTTTGGAGTTTCTTGGAAACGAGCAGAAGGTTATTCGCATTACAGATTTGAGGGTTTTTATATGCACCCATTGGCACATTATATTCACCTTTGCGATTTACACGATATAAACCATTGAAACAGGTTTTATTTAGGAATATCATTAATGCAGCCAACTCTACGTTTTTGAAGCCGTCACGCTTTAGCTCATTGAAGCATGCGCGTTTCGATATGTAGGCTTCTTTACGTTTTAGTGTGTCTAATGGTAAGTATTCATTCTCCATGCACTTTAGGAGAGAGATAAGCTCTTCTGGATTGTCGCGAATTGTGATGTAGGTATTAATAAGTTCTGCGTTGATGTCGCTAATATAGACTTCGTCTACATCGTATTTATTCAGTATATCAAAGAGTACTGCGCCGCCACCAACAAATGGTTCGGCATATTTTTTGATATGTTTCTTTTTTGTAAAAGGGTAGTATTTGCTTATTTCGTTTAATAATTGACCTTTGCCGCCAGCCCATTTAAGGAAAGGTTTTGCTTCATTTGTTTTATTTCTGGCTTTTATCGTTCTTGCATCGTTGGGTTTTTTTGATCTTCTTGGTATAACCCAAGAATTACCAACTATTTGAGCACCCGGGATTCTGCCTTCAGAACATAAAACTAAAACTCTACGTTGGGATATATCCCATTGTAATGCTGCTTCTTTTGCGGAAATTAGATCCATATTACCTCACTTTAACACTTAAACTTAAGTAGTATTATATTCCAAAACGAGAATAATACAAGATCTCGATTAAAAAATATTGGCTACATGCTATAATAATCCCATAAAGGAAAACACAAAATGACCCAATCCACCCCCGCCACCTGCGACTCCTGTGGTGCACCACTCGACCCAGACGACCTTTCAGTTCATATCTGCAAAGTCTGTCAGGATATGCTTTTCGACGAATGGCAAAACAATAAATGAACCCAAATTATTCATATACAAAACACCGCCCTCTTTTTTGTGCTATAATTGCCATAAGATAACAGGAGCAATCAAATGAAACAAATCAAACCAATCATCTGGGGCATCGCTATCATCGCACTCGGCGTCATTTTCGGTGGCAACGCCATCGGCCTCTTTAATATCGACATTTTCTTTGACGGGTGGTGGACTCTATTCATCATCGTCCCCGGCGTCATCAGCTTCTTCACCGACAAAGAAAAGCTCTCAAGCCTCGTCATAATCGGCATCGGCATCATCCTTCTCCTCGCGGCTCAAGATGTCTTCTCTTACGACATCGCCTGGAAGGTTATCCTCGCCGTCGTTCTTATCGCCATCGGCCTCGGCATCGTCTTCCGTAGCGTCTTCCACACAAACAACGATAAAGAAATCGGCAAAAAAATCGAAGACCTCGAAAACGGCAAAATCATGGATTCCCAAACCGCCATCTTCTCCGGCAATGAACGCACCTATAATAAAGAATCCTTCCAAGGCTCCAACATCATTGCCATCTTTGGCGGAGTCGACCTAGATCTCATAAACGCCAAATTCGAAAAAGACACCGTCATCAAAGCCTTCTGCGCCTTCGGCGGTATCGACATCACCATCCCAGAAGACGTCCAAATCAAAGTCAGATCCGGCTTCATTTTCGGCGGCATCGACGACGAACGAAAAGATGTTACAGCAAAAGGCAAACACACTATTTACATCGACGCAGCTGGCGCCTTCGGAGGGGTCTCCATCAACTCCAAAAAGAAATAAAACAAAACTCTAATACTACAAATTCACAATTTGCTCTAGAGTCTTAGTTCGTCCATCATAAGCCCGAATCACAACAGTGATCTTATGCTCGCCTCGGTTTAAGCCTTTCAATGAAAAATCTTCATCACAAGTACTCACCTTGTTTTGCACGTCTAAATCGTCTGTCTCGTGATGTCCTTGTCCACCATTAGTAGGCACCATAGAAATTTCACAAGTACCGCTTATCGCACCATTCGTTTGTGCCTCGATGTAGTAATCATTGCCACGAATCTCGGAATAAATAATAGCTGCTTCAATCTCATCCTCCGCTGGCGCCGGCTCAGGTGTCGGAGTAACATCGGATGTATCATCCGATTGCGAATTATTCTTATTCGAATCATTCGAACTAGAATAATTATTCTGAGACGATTCAGCATCCTGATTTTTAGTAATATCTTTAATAACAAAGTATCCGCCCACACACAAAACCGCCACAATCAAAGCAATCAAAAGCCCGATAATGACCTTATTTGATGATTTATTCTTGTCCATAACAAGCCCTTCCAATTATTATATTATTTTTATTCTATCATAAACCAAAATATAATAATATATAGTAGTCTATACTCTTTTATACCTACCGTTACACCGTTTTTACTTTATCAGAAATCCCCGTTTCTTTGCAAAGTTTCAAAAACTCATCCACCGTCGCAATTTCCGGATAACCAGAATTAACAGTCCGATAATGCATCGGAATTATACATTTCGGCCGACACGCTTTACAAATCCTCACCGCCATCTTCGCATCAATCGTATAATAACCACCCACCGGAATCAACAAATAATCCGCATCCGAAATCTCCGCCATTTGCTCCTCATTCGGAAAATGTCCCAAATCTCCAAGATGCACCAGTTTCTCACCATCAGGGCTAGTAATCACAAAAATCGTATTCGGACCACGTAGCGCTCCTTCAACGTCATCATGAAAACTCGGCACTTCTTTAATCTCAAATTCACATTCACCAGGCTGAATCTCCACGCATTCCACTCCACTATGATCCGGATGCCCATGCGTGCAAATCACTTTCACACCCGAAGTACGTAAATTATCAAGTCCTGGCACCGACCCATCCTTATATGGATCAATCACGAGCTTCTCATTCAACCTAAAACACGCGTGTCCCAAATACTCAATCTTCATATAATAATTACTCCACAGTTTTCCATCTCTTTAAAGTCGGGAAAATCTTCGTACAATACTCACGCATCTCTTCATTTGTCATTCCCGCTTGTTCACCAAACTGCGAACATTTTTCAATATACTCTTCCATCGTGCACTCATCAATAAAATTACCGTCCTTGTAGCACCACTTACAATAATCCTCGTTTACGCTCCCATCCGCATTTGTCGCAAACATGTCTTTCGATGTTAACGGCATTGCACAACTTTGACAAATTTTTCCTTCCATTTTTTCTCCTTGTTAATCCCTTATTATTATATCAAATATACTACACCATCATCTGAAACTATAAATACGTCTCCTACCTCCTCATTAATCATTCATTTTTAATTATATCACTCCTGTTTCATCTCCACTAGCTCAAACCGATACTTCTGCTTCACATCCGGATATTTTTTATGATCCACTTCACTAATAAACATTTCAAGTGGCCTCACCCATAACATCCCGTTACCATAAAGCGCCCGATAAATCACCACCAACTCTTCCGTCTCCGAATCTCTCCCAATATCCTCCACGATATACATTCCACCTTTAAAATGCCGATACACTCCATGCACTACTAATTCTCTTTTCATTTTTTCCTCATCCTTTTTAATATTTCCTTTTCCTCCGGCTCCACCCGGTACGAATCACAAACTTTCGAAATTGTTTTATTAAAAGTCCACTTTGGCAAACTTGACGCCACCAAATATCCAGTAGTTGCAGCTGGGAACTTAATAAAACACTCCGCAAGCAGCCACGCCATCGCCATCCGTATATAATACTCTTTCCGGCTCGCCAAACTTTCCACTCTATCAAATATCACATTCAAATAATCAGAGTCAATATATGAAGCCTTCAAAAGCACTAGCCCCACCCGCACCGGAAACTCTTCATTACTATTAATCAACTCATCAATCTTCTGATCCAAAAATTCCGCCCGGTGTTGTTTAATAAGTTTCGAAACTCCCGCACAAAATATATCACACGTGCACCAGTTATCAATATAAGAAACTTGTGAATCAAATCGCGCAAGCATCTCGTCATAATTCAACCGGCAAATCAACATCCCCCGCGCCAACACTTCTTCAATCGCCACCGGCTCCACTTTAATGAATTCCGAAATCTTTTCTTTCGGCACTTGGCTTACAATTTCCCGAACCTTCGGAATCCTCACGCCAATAAACGGCCTGTCACTCGGCACCCCCTTCATCGTGAAATCACGATATTTTTCATCCGCATTAAAAACTGACTGACTTCTTAACTCTTTATAATTATCAATTGCTTTTGTCATCTAAATCACTGAACATTATTTCGCGTACTCAACCGCACGAGTTTCTCGAATCACATTCACCTTAATGATTCCAGGATAACTCATCGTCGCTTCAATCTTGTTTGCAATATCACGTGCTAGCTTCAAAGCCGACAAATCATCAATCTGCTTTGGCTCCACGATTACACGGATTTCACGTCCAGCCGAAATTGCATAGGCCTTATCAATACCAGGAAATGACGTCGCGATGTTTTCAAGATCACGCATTCTTTCCGCAAAGTTCTCCGCCGAAATATTTCTCGCACCAGGACGAGCCGCACTCATCGCATCACAAATCTTCACGATAATTGCTTCTGGTGTCGTTGGCTCAATATCATCGTGATGTGCCGCAATCGCGTGTACTACTTCATCGCTCATGCCATATTTCTTAGCAAGTTCAGCACCAATATCAGCGTGCTTTCCTTCTATTTTATGAGTCACAGCTTTACCCATATCGTGAAGAAGAGCCGCAGTTTTAGCGATTCTCTTGTCAGCGCCAATTTCTTCCGCAATCATACCAGCCACATGTGCCATTTCAATCGAATGGAGTAGCACATTCTGACCATACGAAGTTCTAAATTTTAGCTCACCAAGTAAATGCAAAATTTCGCGTGGTATCCCTACAATTCCAACTTCGCGCGCTGCATCTTCACCAGCTCGCACCACTTCTTTTTCAATCTCACGCTCAGCCTTAGCCACGGCATCCTCAATCGACGACGGATTGATGCGCCCATCCTTCATCAATCGTTCCAAAGCATATCTTGCTACCTGACGACGAATCGGATCAAACGAAGAAAGCACCACCATACCAGGCGTATCGTCAACTAAAATATCTACACCAGTTGCACGCTGCAACGCCTGAATATTACGACCTTCCTTACCAATAATTCGTCCCTTCATATCATCATCCGGAAGCTTCAAAGCCGTCACCGTACGATCAGCCGTCACCTCAGAAGACATTCTCTCCATTGCGGTTAAAAGCATTGCTTGCGCCGCTTCATCAACCCCGTGTTTAATTTCTTTTTGTTCCTTTGTCACAAGTCCAACTAAATCCTGCTTGATATCATTCTCCGTCATTTTCATCAACTTCTCACGCGCATCCGTCTTTGACAAGCCCGCAATCTTTTCCAATTTCTCGTGTTGTTTAGTCCTAATATCACGCACTTCTTGTTTAAGCTCATCGAGCTCCTTCTCTTCCTTCGCTAGCTTCTCTGCCTTCTTTTCCAGTTGATCTAACTTCGAATCAAGCGTCGTCTCACGTTCTGCCAAACGATTCTCCGTCTTCTTCCATTCCTTGCGTCGTTCATTTTCCTCTGCTTGATTCTTCTCAGTGATAGCAGAGGCCTCTTTCTTCGCAGATAACACAATATCTTGCGCCTCACGCTTCGCCTTTCTCACTAAATCATCCGCTTTATCTTTACCACCCTTCTCATTTTTCTTATTGTAAGCAAAAATACCTCCCGCCCCAGCAGCAACTCCTACCACGGCGGCAATTATTGGAATAACAATCTCCATAATTCCCTTTCTAATTGTTTTTGTCGATATTTTTCTTATATCAACGGGTTAACAAATAACATCAATTTATAATATTCCACTTCTATTATACCACAAAAATCACAAAAACGCACCCGCCACCAAGCAAATTAGTTATCCCCAAAATCCTCGTTTTTTAGTTTTTTTAAACTCTTCCAGAAGTTCTTTTTGTTTACGAGATAAATTCTTCGGCGTTTCTACAATCACCGTCACAATATGTGGTCCACGATCCCCATCTGCTCTAAACGGCACTCCATGTCCTGACAGTTTAAACGGTGTTCCACTCTGCGTTCCAGCCGGTACCTTCATCGTAATAGAACCGTCTACCGTTTCCACTTCAATTTCACATCCAAGCGCCGCATCCACCATACTAATTCGTTGTTCTGATAGGATAATTGCACCTTCTCTAGTTAAATGCTTGTGCGGTTTCACCCTCACCCTCACATATAGATCGCCTTTTTCACCACCTTCTGGCGCCGGACCACCTTTACCACTCAATCTAATACTCATTCCGTCATCAATCCCTGCCGGTATCTTTACCTTCAAATCCTTTCCGTCTACCGTCACCTTCTTTGTCGTGCCAAAGATTGCTTCTTCAAAAGTCAAGGTCACATTAGTTTGATAATCCGCTCCCCTTCTCGGTCGCCTAGCTCCTCCAGCACCAAATCCAAAAATACTCCCCAAAATGTCATCAAAAGGAGACCCTCCTCCAAAATCAAAATTAAATGTCTGTCCGTTAAAGTTAAATGCTCCACTTTGACCAAATGGATTTCCAGCTCCACCCCCAAACGGATTACCCGACGCCCCACCTACACCAGCATGTCCAAACTGATCATATCGTGCTCGTTTCTGCTTATCCGACAACACATCATGCGCTTCATTAATTTCCTTGAATCTAGCCTCTGCCTCTTTATCGCCAGGATTTTTATCCGGATGATACTTCACCGCTAACTTACGGTATGCTTTCTTAATTTCATCATCCGACGCTGTTCTCGAAACGCCCAAAACTTCATAATAATCTTTTTTAGCCATATTATATATTATATATCATTAGCACTCTAAATGCAAGAGTGCCAACAAATCACTTCTTTTAGCCCTCTTGTCCAGGTATCTTTGTTTTTGCCGCCGGATTTGTCGTAATCAATCCTTCTTCAGTTTCCGATGCAATCACTTGAATATGTACGTGGTTTGAACCTGCAAAGAATAATCCCTGCCCAACCGGGAAATTAGATAAACGACGTTTCTCTTCCTCAGTTAGCTTAAATACATCCGACAAAACATCTACTGCCGAAACATTCTGCTTCAAAAGTAGCTGCAACGATGAGTTCCCCACAATTGCCCGACCCATTTTAGTACTCATAAAGTCTTCCACATCCTGCGTCACTGTAGTAAGCCCTAGATAATACTTACGTGCACGCTTCGCCAGTGAAAACAAGAAATTCGCCGAGTCTTCGTGTTGCATTAATTGCCATGCCTCATCTACAATCAGTAATCTCTTCTTTTGTTCCGCCCGAATAATATTCCAAATATGAGACAAAACTATGTACATCGCTACTGGCCGAAGCTCATCCTCAAGGTCTCGGATATTAAATACTACCATCTGGTTATTGATATCAATATTTGACTGCTGCGAGAAAATACCAGCAAATGTACCAGTCGTATATTTACGAAGCCTCTGTGCTAATTGTGGACCAGTACCCTCCATATGAAGCAAAGTATCATACAAATTCAAAATTGTTGGCGGCGTTGATTGATGTGTCAACGGATCCGATGTGATACCTGCCCTTGCATAAGTATCAATCAAAGCCTGATCGAGATCTGCTTCTTCCGCAGCAGTAAGAGCTGGAACTACCTGCCCACCAGAAGAAACCTGATTCCCTCCAAGCATTAATCGGAACAACCCGTGCAAAGTCACTAAATTAGCGCGTAATGCATCGTTTGCATCTTCTGAATCAATTACCTTTGGTAAATCAAACGGATTAATCCTCACATCCGAATTAAGTGATAATCGAATATATGAACCGCCCACTGCATCTGATAGCTTCTGATACTCGTTCTCAGGATCGATAATCACCACTTCTGCCCCAATCATCATCGAACGAAGTGCTTCAAGTTTTACCGTAAACGACTTACCAGCACCAGACTTTGCAAATACCACCATATTAGCGTTTTCCAATGAAAACCTATCAAATATCACGAGGCCGTTATTGTGCATGTTCACACCGTATAGTATCCCTTTATCCTGCGTCAAATCTGCTGACGTAAACGGGAATGAAGTCGAAATCGCGCCAGTATTCATATTTCGTCGAATCTGCAATTGGTCCGTACATTGTGGCGTAATCGAGTTTAGACCTTGCTCTTGTTGTGAATTCGCCACCTTCGAAAATATCATCTGCTGACCCAAAATTGTTTCAATCTTCTGTTGAACAAACTTCATTTCATCCAAAGAGTCCGCCCACAAAGTAATATAAAGTCCAAATCGGAAGAATTGTTCTGCCCCCACCTGAAGTTGATCACGTAGCTCTTCCGCATCAGTAATCGCTGCCTCAAGCTCCGGATCACGCACTTTCCCTTTTTCCATATTAACATTCATCGATGCTTCAAGCTGCGTCACCTTCGTTCGCAAGTTCTTCATCACCACCGCCGATTCTACTGGATAAATATACATCGATACATCAAGTACTTCATCGATATTAATTATCGGCGACAACCAACCCGTATAAAGCATCCGCGGATAACCATATACATACATTGTCCGACCATATTTATTACCTAGTCTAAAATAATCTGAGTGAATCTCGATTGCAGACGGAGAAATCAAATCTCTAAGTGTATTTGTACCCTGTTCAAAAGCTTGCTGTATTTCTGCTGCTTCCATTGCCTCGTTCTGTGCCGCAATCTCTGCTGCAGTAAGCTGTCTCTTCTTAGCCATTTACCTGCCCTCCATTTACATTGCCATTAGTCGGCTTTTCACCTTTTCTCACATACATCGTCGCAAGTCTCGAAAAATCAACCAATGGCTCCCGCACTGCCGTATCCGGGTTGTTAAAGTTATAATAAAGCTCTGCCAACTCCTTAGTGTTTAGTCTCACCGATTGAATCCCAATCTGGAACAAACCTGCTGTCACCGAATCGACTCGGTTATTTAGTTCAGTCAAAGCCTTATCGTAAGTTGCCCGATCGATTCGCGTCACGTCTGGACCCTTCGCACGCGAGAACGACTTAAAGAAATTCTTTGTTTGCTGCAATGTTTTTTCCATATCTGCTGATGGATAATACGGAATAATGATAAAGAATGATTTATCCATAATATTTGCTTCTTGCGACAAAACATCCACGAAATTAATATAATCATCCATCAACACACCAAGCAACATATTATCATTATTGCGTCGAATTTCGCTTAAACGCTCAAGATACGGTCCAATATCTACTCGTTGCGACCTAATCAAAATCTGTGTCGTAAATTTCAATGAATTTAGGAAATTCTGATATGAATATTCTACACCTTCGCGCTCCATGTCGCTCATCAAATCAAAATTAATTGATTTACAAGCCACCACTGCCCTGAACGAACCATCCTTCATAATTACCACATTATCACGCAATTCTGAAATCAACAGTGTCGCCTGTGTCGAAGTAGGCACATCCTTCTTCGATGTCGTCGCCTGCTGCTGAGCTTGTATAGCTGCCGAGCCCATCATCGCCGCATTCGGATTTTGCATTTGAGGTTGTCCAGGCATCATCACCTGTGGCTGCGCCATCGGTTGAGCCGTTGGCATTTGCTGTTGCGGCATCGCCGGTTGCTGTTGCATCACCGGTTGCTGTTGCATTACCGGCTGTTGTTGCGGCATTTGTTGTTGCATCACAGCAGGTTGCGCTACCGGTTGTTGCGGCATCTGTGGCTGATTTGGCATAATCATTTGTGATTGTTGCTGTGGGTTCATACTTTAGTGTAGCGATATAAAAACTTCGCCCTCATCCTTTCTATTTATTCGGTTAGCTTCTTTTGCAATCGTCGCAACAGAAAAATCAGTATTATTTGCTAATTCTATTATACTAGGTTTTGGCGGAGTTTTCTCAACATTTTCGTCAGTTTTTTGTTCGCGCATGTTAGATTTTTCCACAGGCTCACTCAGAGCTGCTGCCCCTGGTTGGACAACAGAAGCCGACTCAAAATTAGGACCCTTATCATCAAATTTTGCCACCGTTTCCGCCATCGCGGGTTTTTCCTCGACATTACTAACCGCATGTTCCGCACTCTTCTGAATCGTCGCGCCAGACATGTTCTCGCTTTTTTCAATCGCCTCTCGCATCTCACGCATTACCTCCTCATGCCTTGCATTTTCGTCTTTGGCAATCGTGTTTTCCAAATTATCAAAGTGTCCTGCCTCAAACATATCATTTGCAGCATTAGCCTCTCTAACGATTTCCTCATTGACTGGACTGCTCCCACCCATTCCCTTAATTGCCTGTCCTTCAGTATCAACAATATTTGCCAAAAACGACAATCGATGCGTTGCTTCTTCTCCAGTAATATCTCGCGCCCTAGTATCATCTTCTACTTTTGGCGCTGAAATGGCAATTGTAGACTCTCTCTGCCCTGGCATCCATTTTCTTGTATGCGGTTTCAAATAGTACGATACAATTGCCGCAAGATAAGTTTCCATTGGCTGATCCTTCTTCAATGGTAAAGCTAAAACAACGAAAAACAACGCCGGTAAAACCGGTATTATCGCAAGAACCGGAAATAACTGGAACAATGCCACTGCAAGCCCAATACATGCAGCCGCTACCAAAAGATAAACAAACTGCCGAAAACTAAACGGCCCAAGAAGCTTATCATCCGCCTCAACATCCTGCGGTACTTTATACTGCGCCATAATAACATTATAACATATTTTTCCACTTAACCATAAACATTTATCCTCATAAAAACCAATAAAAAAAACCGCCAAGTCTAGCCTGACGGTTGTCTATATCATTTGTTTTCGTCAATGATTCGTTCCACTTTATTGAGCCAATCACCTTCTCTGAAAAACCAGTGCTCAGTTGCTAAAACAGTTTTTTCTTTACGTGTTTTCTTCAAAAAATTCCTCTCGTAATAAACTCTGTATACATCTAATTCACCATCGTGATAAACTATTTTTATTTCATTATCTTCATAACTCTTTTTAACATACTTGCCCCAATCAGATTTTAACTCTATCGTCTTCTTTATTCTCAAATACTCTCTAACCAATATTTTCTCCCATTCTCCGTGACAACGAAAAGGTCTTCTTCCTGGGGATAAAGCATGCCGGTAAGAAAATACTATATTATTTACATCAACAACCTTCCTCTTCAAAGAATCAATATAATAACTTGGCCCCCAGGTGATATGAATCGAACCGCAAATCGTCATTATATCTAATATATCGTGTTCAGCCTCTCCATAACATGAATGCATTTTATCATAATATATTCCCTCTTCATAACTACCACGTGTATACCAAATGTGTCCAGCATTTTCCAATATATAATCTACCATATCAACCACTTGTTCTTCGGTCAGCCCCATCATGACAAACACCTCCTTTTTAATGTACTAATCAAATGGTAAAAACTCTCTCCTCCTCATTATTATGTCAAATAATTACAATTTTGTCAAATAGTGTATTTAGCTTTTAGTCCTCAATCATGAACATATGAATTAATTCTTCCATTTTGTCCTTTAAGTCCTCCGTAGTTGGATAACGTCCATTCATTTCCTCGTTTCTAATATAATCATCGAAATTGTCCTTAATCATATCGATAGAAGTCTTTTTGTCAGGATGTTCTTTTGAGACGTCATCGCAGTATTCCACGAAGCTTCTTGCAAACTCATCGGAGTCCGCTCCGCTCGATATAAACATATCTTCAATTTCCGCAAGAAATACAGAACTATCAAAATACGTTTTTCCTTCATGTAGGCTTTCACGTACCTCCCTAGCAATTTTACGCATATCACCTTTCTGCTCATACGGATCAACCTCAATCATCTTACCCTTACCCCACTTGGTATCAAATATATCTTTGAGCAATTTCCACTCCTCAATTGTACCCGCTTTCTGGTTATCAGCCGTATTTGGTGTTTGTCGCGACATCATCAATGTAATTTTACGTGCCGCCGGAATAATATACTTATCCTTCACGCAAGCCATTAACTCATTATAACTTGCTTTATCATTAGCCACTTTCACCGGCTTTCTTTTACCATCGCTACTAATCGCAGTCACAACCCTACCATCATCATCAAGCTTATATCCACTAATCAACTCACCATTCACATTTCTAAAACCTCTAATTAACTCTTCTGGAAATATTTCTGGCCATTCTTCAGGGTCCATCATCTTCTGGAGCATCTTAATTGCATCCGCATCTTGCACATTGAATGATCCTGGTTTCGTTGCTTTATTCAAGCTGTCAAGATATGCAAGAAACTCCTGTGCATAGTTCTGGATATACCCTTTTTTAATCATCTCTGCTACCATTGGGCTAAATGCCGCATTTTTATCTTTAAATGGTGCTGCTAGCAAGCCTCTACCAATCGTCGTTCTAAACTTCTTCAGCCCAATATGCTCAGGCACCCCATCTTTTCCAGGCTCCATACCAGCTAACATCCCATATAAGTTGTTGATAGGATCGTTAATGATTACGTCATGATTAGAAAACAGTTCTTTAAATGCCGAACTATCGGTTTCATATATTCTCGTCACAAACTGATCGCCATCATACCAATCATAATACTTACGACCTGAATCATCTATTTTATCCCATTTCACTAATTTATCCGGCTCGTGCTGCAATAAGTATCCACGATATTTCTCATCTTTCAATCTATTACCTTCTTTATCAGTAGCATATCCATCATCATCCACATAATATCCCACAAACATACTTCTGAATTTTGTCTTATCATGCGGATACTTAGCTGCAATGATATTCATGTCATGTCTTTGACTGCTCTCAACCGTGGCTGCCCTTGCAATAATTTTACCAAGTACTCTTGTTTGACCAGCATCACCTAAACCACCGGCCGATGATGCAATATAATGTTTATACTTACTGAATGCGCCGCTCTTATCATCCGGATTATATCCATCCAAACTATCCAAATACTGTTTTACCATGAAATTAAAATCAGATTCACTATCATTCTCTGCTGTCATCTGGGCACGACTATACTCTAGAAATGCATTTGCCGAAGCAGTATTTCTGCGTGACTCAACATCATTAGCACGAATACGTTCCGCCAAAGGTTTATTCCCAGCTCGCTCAGCCGCCTTAATTCTATCTCTTACATCTTTAGATACAAAGTAATCACCATAGTTCGAAATCGTGTGGGCCGTATCCATTGTAGCTGTTTCGCTTTGCAACATCGAAGTTGAAGCTTCCTTTGCTGTCTTTGTATATTTATTTGGCTTCAAATAAGCCGAAGTACCTTGTGCCCTTGTTCCATCATAGCCGGCAGCAATCTTCTTCTGCACATACACATTTGCCTGATTTCTACGAATTGTCTGCAGGTTTTCCATATGTTTTTCCTCTAACGCCTTCCTATTGTCCACAAACCTTCTCAAATGGCTCATTGGGGTTCGTCCATTTACAAAATTATTCAAACTTGTCTTTTGTCTTCTCGAATCTGCAAAATTTCGACTAGCCCCTATTGGTTTATCTGCAAGACCACGCAGCTTCGCATTAATACCACCAAGGAATGTACCGCTCATCTGCATTAATTTCCATGCAAAGAACAATGGGAATATTTGTACTGCTACCCCAAGTATTAATCCAAACCCATCTTTAGCACTCATAATTATCGCAAATCCAGCCAAAGATGAAGCTCCAAAAAGCAATGAGAATACAGGATAAAACACCAACATCTTCGTCAATAAATCCTTCCATTTTTTAAACCACTGCTCAGTATTTGGCAACATATACGCCACCATCGCAAGTGGTGAAATCATAATCAAAAGCGCTACCACCGCCTGACGCAACGCAATTGTAATTAATCCCGTTACTACCGCTACAATCGCACCAAGAGCAACCGGAATTAGCATCCAAATCATTCCAAATTCAAATGCAATTGCTCCAGCACCCAATGCCAATGTTCCACCACTCACCAATGTAGTAAAGATATTTGAAAGCGTCACTTGTTTTGCTATATCAGATGTACTCGTCGCCAAAGTTGCTTCTTCAACCGACGTAAACACCCCTCTTAAACTGTTCCCTACGATATTCGACACATCCACCGCCAAAGAACAAATCAAGAAGCTAAGGTTCACTAAAACCGCTGTAATAATCAGCTTCGGCAAAGCCTTTTTAAGTCCATAGTTCGAAATCCCTAATCCTGTCAATTGCGAATAAATAACTATTAACAAGAAGATAATAAACACAATATTCGTAATTCCCCGACAATATTTCCAAATTTCATAAATTGGCGATCCGTCATCTGTAGAAATCGGACTCACTACCAAGAATTCTTCTATTTTATTGTAGAGCCAATCTACCGCTTCTGATATTTTCCCAGTCGATGGACAAACTACCCACCCTAGAGCTCCCAAACTATCCTTGCAGCTATTTCCTGTTGTTTTATTCCCTTGATTACTCGTAGTATTACTTGCTTCCACAGTCGTTGAAGAATTACTATCTTCATTATTTTCAGTATTGTTGTTATTGTCAGTGACTTCTTCAGTTGTTGTTTCATTCTCATCAGGTACGGCATAAGCATTCCCTGAATCAAGAACTGTCATTCCTACCCCTGTTATTAAACCGATAAGCACCAAAAAACCGGCAAAAATTGCCCTTACCCTTTCAATTTTTGAGGTTTTTTTACTGCTCATACTTTTCTTCGCCTCCCTATTAAAGCCTAGTTTAGCCCACTTCAAGGCGTATCATAATTATATCACGCATAAGCGTTTCTGTCAAGAGGTAAACCAGCTATTTCACTTAATCGTCAAGAATATTTTATAACCATAAAAACTATCAAAAAATCTAGACTTTTTTTAAATATATGCTAAGATAAAAATATGATTAAAAAGTTCTTGTTATCTCTTTTTATAACCCTTACCGCTGTTTCAGCTACCTCCCTCATCGTAGCTCAGCCGACCTACGCCGACGCAGCATTTACTGGCAATTGCCGTGATTTTCTTGGCCTTACATCTTGGGATTGTGGCGTAAATATCTCTGATCAAAATTCGCTTAAAAGTGGTATTTGGACCATTGCCGCAAACGTTCTCACCGACATCATAGTAGTTGCCGCCTATCTAGTTATCGGTTATGTCATATATGGAGGCTATAAATACACTTTTTCCGCTGGAGAATCCGCCAAAGTAGCTGAAGCTAAAAAAACCCTCGCTCACGCCTTCATCGGTCTTGCCATAGTTATGTCAGCTAGTGCAATTATGGGATCCATTCGCATCGCCCTAGTTGGTGGTAGTGGTAATATTGGCAATTGTGTCTCTCAAAGCTGCGTAAACCCTAACGATATGGTTATTAACCTCATTCATTGGATAGTTGGTATTGCAGGTATAGTTTCGGCTGTATTCGTTGTTTATGGAGGCATAACCTACGCCACCTCCTCCGGTGATGCCATGAAGCTTCAAAAAGCCAAGAATATGATTTTATACGCCCTAATCGGCCTCGCTATTGTTGCACTTGCCGAAGTCATCACTGCCTTTGTTTCCAATATGATCCGTGACGCCAATAAAAACGCTTACACTAACAATGGTATAATTTCAAAGGAGGTTCATGAAATCAATTTTAGCTAAAATTTATACGCCTATACCTGTCATGATAGCCAGCATACTAAACATTGATTCCGCATTCGCTGCAAATGATGTTTGCAGTTCCAGTGCTTCAAGCGAAGTCAAAAAAGCAGCCGGTTGTAGTGGTAGTTCAGACGCCCTCCCTAACATCATCATCAATATTCTAAACGCCATTATCGGTATCGCTGGTATAATTTCTGTAATCTGGATTATCATCGGCGGAATCAACTATATGACTTCCTCAGGCGATTCTACCAAAACAAAAAAGGCTCGCGATACTATCCTCTATGCCTGTATCGGCCTTATCATCTGCGTTCTTTCCTTTGCAATTGTTAACTTTGTCATAATTAACATTCTAAAAGCTAATTAACCACAAAACTTATTGCTTTTTTCAAAAAAACGTTATAAAATAAACCTAAAATAAGTATAAAGGATTAAAAATGAAAGATATAATTACAAAATTTGGTATCCCCGTAGTAGAACCAGTCGACGAAGCAAACAATAACGATTTGCAAGGCAATGTTATTGCCATTCTCAACGCTGTTATCGGCGTACTTAGCTTTGTCTGCGTAGTCGTCATCATTATCGGTGGCGTCACCTATATGACCTCTTCTGGCGACACTACCAAAGTCAAGAAAGCCAAAGACACTATTCTCTACGGCGTTATCGGCCTCGTAGTCTGTGTACTCGCTTTCGCTATCGTCAACTTCGTCATTTCTAACATTCTCGGCCAATAATAGTTTTTTAAATATCTCCCGTGCAAGGGAGATATTTTTTATTCACTCAAAAAATGCTCCGTCACCGGAGCATTTTTAAAACACTATCACATATTACTGAATCGCAATTTTCTTCGGAGCCTCGGTCTTCTCCTTATCAAACATGATAGTAAGAACACCGTCTTTGAGCTCTGCCTTTACACTATTCTCATCTTCCCTTACCTGCACTGGAAGCGCAATTGTCCTAGAAAATTCTCCCCAATAACATTCTTGAATATGCCATCTGGTTGTTTGTTCATCCTCGCCACCAGAAAGCACGCCAGAAATTGTCAAAATATTGTCCGAAATACTAACATCGAGATCAGATTTTGAGATGCCAGCGGTGCGAGCCTTTACTACTAATTTGTCGGCGGTTTCATAGACATCTACAGCTAATTGTCCAGGAAACTCGTCTGTCTCCACCCAATCATCTTCGACGACTTCTTCGCTAATTTCTTCTTGAGGAACTTCCTCTACAACCGCTTCCTCAGTCTCAACTGGAGCGACATTGTCATCTTCGTTGAGAAACGCCGCAGCGAGGTCATCCTCCATCAGCAAATCGTCACTGTTTGTACGAGCCATATTTCCTCCACTTATATTGTTATGCTTTATTATACACCAAGTCTGTAGTAAAATCAAGAGAAATATGCCAATTATTGTAAAAAATACAACATTCCCTGGACTATTAGACCTTCTTGCGCCTCACTCCTGTAGGGGTTGTGGCCGCATTGGGAGCGTTCTTTGTGATTGTTGTAAAAATAACATAATCAAAACGCATGTGGATATTTGTCCAAAATGCAAAGCCAAAAAAACAAAAGCGAAATGTTCAAACTGTCCTAATCTTCCATCAACTTACATCGTCGGCGAACGTTCCGGACCGCTTGGCAATCTAATACATAATCTAAAATACCAAAGTGTCCGAGCCGCCGCTAAACCTCTTGCTGAGCTACTAGATGCTACTCTCCCTGCAATTAAAGATAAGGTTGTCATTGTTCCCCTTCCTACTATCACAAAACATATTCGTACTCGTGGTCTCGATCATACCTATCTCATTGCCAAGAACCTCGCCAAACTTCGCGGCAAAAATTATCAAGTCAAACCCATTTTACTTCGCAACCAAAACACCGTCCAAGTTGGCACTGACCAAAAAACTCGTCTAAAACAAGCCGACTCTGCCTACAAAATCAACCCAAGAATCATAATTGACAAAAACACCACATATTTACTCTTGGATGATGTTTGGACTACAGGCGCATCTTTACGTGCTAGCGAAAAAAAGCTCCGGGAAGCCGGAGCCAAGAAAATCAAACTCGCCGTCTTAGCACTCAGTCGTATCGATTAGAAGTGAAGTCTGAGTGCTCTCATCATCTTCATCATCTCCACCAGGTAGAGAAGTAATCACGAAGTTCACAATCGCATAAGCAAACACCGCAATCACCAAACCAATAATCGCATAAAGCACCGTGTTTTTTGCATCCGTTACTTTCTTCGAATCTCCACCAGAAACCACATAACGAATACCACCAATAATCAACATGATTACCGCAATCACACCGACAACATAAAGAATCGTATTCGTAATCTGGCGAAAAGCTCCCTTTTCACCAAATAAATCCGATGGACATCCATCGCATTTAGCTGCCTCTGCTCCCTGTTGCAACGTCAATGCTGACACTTCTGGTACCATTGCCAAGCCTATCAACCCAGCCATTAATATCATTGGTAAAACTATTTTTAAAATCTTTCCCATACCCACATTATATCATAAAAACAATTATTTATAAAAAAATGGTCTGGGATAGGAGATTTGAACTCCTGACCTCACGCACCCCATGCGTGCGCGCTACCGGGCTGCGCCAATCCCAGATTCTTGGCGGAGGGTGGGAGATATTCATCTCTGCCCCTCCTTCAAGAATCTCCATCGACGTCACAAGTGACATCACTGTAGATTCTTGGCGGAGGGTGGGAGATTCGAACTCCCGCTCCAGATTGCTCCGGACTAACTCGTTAGCAATGAGTCCCCTTCAACCACTTGGGTAACCCTCCATTCCCTCAATTTTATCACATTTTCTTCTTTTTTTCCAAACTGTGTTATAATAAAAACATGACAAAAACACAACCAATTTCTTGGCAAGCCGAAGAATATGTTGTTCGCGAGCATAATGCGGGCTGGTATTTTGGCCTCATCATCATCACCGCTGGGTTAATTGCCCTTTCAGTTTGGCTAAAGTGGTGGACTTTTCTTGTCCTTGTCGTTCTCAGCGTTATTACGATTTTAATTTCTAATCTTCGCCCTCCCCGCAAGATTCAATACAGCCTAGACAACGACGGTCTCAAAGAAGGCGATCGTCTCCATAAATTTGAAGACTTCAAAGCCTTCGGAATTCTAAAAGAAGGTAACAATTTCTCCGCCATCCTCATCCCCAAGAAACGCTTCGGTCTCAGTGTCAAAATTTATTTCCCTGGCGATTCCGGCGAAGCAATTGTTGATGCCTTAGGCGCTAGGCTACCCATGGAACAAGTCAAACTCGATTTTCTCGACAAAATTGTAAATTTCTTGCGCATTTAATTAAACTGTGCTAATATTAACATAAGTATAATATAAGAAGGTGGGTAAAATGGACCAAAATCAAGTAACAGATCAAACAACTCAGTCCAGCGTGGACAATGATTTACAAAAAGCAATCGACGATATTGCTAACAATACTAACGTAGATCCGGTATTCTCTGACCCGGTAGCTGCACCATCATCAGTTCCTGAAGGTGATACTGGTGAACTCGGCGAACCGGTTGGACCATTCCCAGAACCAAAAGTCGAAATGCCAGCTGCTCCAGCTACTGAACCAATCGCTCCACTCGAATCAATGAATATTCCAGAAATCAACAACTTCAATGCCGATTCTGAGCCCAACAAAGAAGAAGTTCCAGCTACAGAGCAGCCAGCAGCAGAAGCTGAACAACCTACAACGGAAACTACCACCGAACCAACCAACGCCGCCGAAGTCAAAAAAGCCGCTCTCCGCGATCTCTTCCCACTCATCGGCAAAATCAATATCAACAAATCTCAAAAATTCAATATCTACAAAGATATTTTCGAAGAACTCAAGGATTATTCAGTATTAGAGCCAGCTTATCAAGCTGCTCGCGAGCTCGACGATGAAACCGAACGTGCCGAAGCTCTCCTTTATCTCGTCGAAGCTATCGACAAAATGTAAACTTGTTCCCACCTCACACAAAAAAGAGCCCCTAAGGGGCTCTTTTTTAATATCCCATCCCACTCATATCTGAAGCAGCAGGTTTTTCTTCCGGTATCTCGCAAATCAGTGCCCCCATTGTAATTGCTGTCGCTGCAATCGAGGTTGCATTCTTCACCGCTTCTTTCGTCACTTTTGCCGGATCAATCACACCATCCTTCTTCAAATCTACTAATCCCTTTTCTGGTTTCATCACATTCACGCCAAAGCCTGTTTTAGCCGATTCTACTTCCGCAAGCAGAGCTTGAGCATTTAGTCCAGCATTATCCATAATGTGTACAAACGGAGCCTTCAAAGCTTCACTCACAATTCTTGCACCATCATCAGTCTTATCTAGTTTCGCAGCCATATTGACCAAAGTCACGCCACCACCAGTCACAATCCCCTCAGCCAGTGCCGCCTTAGTCGCTGCAACTGCATCATCAACTCTAAATTTCTTCTCGTCAATCTCAGTTTCAGTCGCACCACCTACCTTAATCACTGCCACTTTCCCAGAAAGCGCTGCTGCACGTTTCTCAAATTCCTCTCTCTCATAATCACTCTTCGCATTTTCCGCAAAAGTGTTAATGAGAGCAATTCGCTTAGAAACCTCTTTGCTATCTCCCGCTCCTTTGATGATTGTCGTTTCATCCTTTGTCGCAATTACCTTTGCGGCCGAGCCTAATACTTCAAGCCCAACTTCCTCTAACTTCAACCCTTTATCCGCCGACACTACCGTCGCATCAGTCAATATTGCAATATCTTCCATTATTTCTTTTCGTCTCTCACCAAATGCCGGTGCCTTCAATACCAAAGAGTTAAACACACCCTTTAGTTTGTTCAAAACTAGAAGACTCAGTGCCTCACCTTCAACTTCTTCTGCAATAATCACTAAATCCTTCTTGCCGGCTTGCGCACATTTCTCAAGTAACGGCAAAATGTCCGAAGCTGCCGAAATCTTATTTGTCGTCACCAGCACCAAAGGTTTCTCAAACACTGCCTCTTGCCGATTCACATCGGTTACGAAAAACGGTGAAGAATAACCTTTATCATATGAAAATCCTTCCACGATTTCGGATTCCATTTCAAGTCCTTGCCCAGCCTCAACTGTCACAATGCCATCCTTGCCAATCTTAGAAATAACATCAGCTATCAGTTTGCCAATTTCCGCATCACCAGCCGAAATCGTCGCAACATTAGCAACCTTCGCTGAGTCACCCTCAATCTTCTCCGATATCTTATCGATTTCCTTTACAATATCTTGTCCAGCTTTCTCAATCCCACGTCGAAGTTCCATCGGATTCACTCCGGCTGCAATCAACTTATTAGCCTCAGATAATATATTATAAGTCAAAACTGTCACAGTCGTCGTACCATCACCTGCCACCTTGTTTAATTTCTGTGCGGCAGTCTTAATTAGCTTTGCTCCCACTGCTTCACCTAAAGTCTCATCCTTAGAAGGAAGATCCACTGCTTCAGCCACTGTTACTCCATCATGTGTGATAACTGGAGAACCATATTCCTTCTCAATAATAACGTTTTTGCCCTTCGGACCAAAAGTCACCTTTACCGCATCATAGAGCTGCTTAGCCCCTGATAATACCTTTTCTCTTGCTTCAGTTTCATAAAAGATTTTTTTTGCCATTTTTGCTCCTTATCTTAAAGTTTTTCCACAACTTTTCCACAGGTTTATCCCTATAAAGTCGCTAGAACATCTTCTTCCTTTAGAATAATATAATCCTTATCTTCTACCTTAATTTCAGTAGTCGAATATTCCTTGTATACAATCTTATCCCCTTTCTTCACCGCTTTTACTTCTGGACCAACCGATTCTACTACTGCGTAAGCTGGTTTTTCTTTTGCTTCCCCCAGCAAAATTCCAGATTTAGTCTTTTCTAGCGGCTTTTCAACTACCGCCACAACTCGATCTTTCAATGGTTTCAGTGCCATATTTTTATAACTCCTTTTCTGTCACCATTATAACAAACTAGCACTCATAATGCAAGAGTGCCAATATCACAATAATACTATCTTAAAATCAAGCTTTTTACCGGCTACAAATTCATCTACCGCTTTGCTCACTCCAGGTAGAGCCGGATTGCTATAATCATGTACCACCAATACTCCACCACTAGCCATCTTCGGTGCCACCAACCTCAGAGAATCCTTAATTGATTCATAAAAATCTCCATCAAGAAATGAAAAGGCTATTTTCTCTGGCAAATCTTCTGGTTTCAAATCCTTAAACCATGCCTTCTTAATTACTGGCACCGGCAGTCCTGCTTTCAAAAATCTCTGTTTCACTTCCCTCTTTGTTATCACTAACTCTCCTTTTTTAAAATCCACGCCTAATGCTGATTCATCTGATTCCGTTTTCTCCGGCAACCCTTCAAACGAATCATAAATATAAAGCCTCGGACGACGCGGCCCAGAAAAGAGGATGTCGGCTAAAATAAGAGAAGTATCACCTTTATAACATCCCATTTCCACATAATCCCCTTCCAAATCCAGGCACAACGAAGCCAACTCAATTATTTTTGCAGTTTCCTTCTCCGAAACCTGATCATTTTTCCAAGCCATTATTCAATTGACATTCCTAGTCTATTTACAATTCCATTGCACTTTTCATATATTTCTTTTTCATCAAGAGTCAGAATAATCCTATCTTCCATTACCACCTCGCCATCTATTAACACCGTCTTCACTTCCGAACCATTCGCGCTATAACAAAGCGCACTCACCAAATCATTTTGCGGCACAAACTCCGGTACATTTAAATCCAAAATCACAATATCTGCTAGAGCCCCCTCTTTAAGCTCTCCCAAATGACCTTCCATCTTCAGAGCCTTAGCCCCGTTAATCGTTGCAGCTTCTAATACGCCCTCAGCATCCATACATTTGGCTCTTTTGGCACTCCCCTTATATACCAAACTCGCAAACTGCATTTCCTGGAACATATTTTGAGTATTGTTACTTCCACTACCATCCGTCCCAAGACAAATATTAATTCCCGCATCAAGCAGTTTTTGTACGTTGGCAAAACCATTCCCAAGTTTCATATTACTCCGCGGATTAATCGCCACACTCACATTTTTCTCTTTCAAAATTTTCACATCCTTATCGGTCAAATTCACTGCATGTGCTATTACTACCGGATTATCAAATAACCTCGTATCATCAACATATTTAACTGGCGTAACACCAAACTCAGTTTTAATATTCTTTACTTCCGTTTCACTTTCAGCCACATGAATCGTAGCCAGCATATTGTTTTCAGACGCAACTTTACTAATCTCTCCCAAATATTCGTGAGAGCAAGAGTACGGTGCATGTGGTGCCAAAATATAATTAATCCGCTCATTATCAACATTTAATTTCATGTCTTCCAAAAATTCATTCAACCTTCTTTTTGCTCCTTCTTCGCCTACAATATCAACTAGTCCCCTTCCGATAAACGCCCGCATCCCACTATCGTTCACCGCTCCTGACACTACGCTCTTCGGGCCATTCTTAACCCCATCAATACTACTTTTCATGCACATGTCCACAAAACAAGTTGTGCCAGTTTTAATCATTTCAATAATTGATAATAATGACGTCCAATAGCAATCCTCACCGGTCATTTTATCCTCAACCACTTCCACACTATTCAGCCAATCAAAAAACTCCAAATCATCCGCATAGTTTCTAAAAATACTCATATAGGCATGCGTGTGTGCATTAATCAATCCCGGCATCACCAATGTGTCCGATGCATCAATCACTTTATCAAAATGCTCTACATTATTCTTTGTTTTCGCTCCATCTTCAAGTATTATTTTGTCTATCAATTTATCTTTTACAATTACATCGCCCCTAGTTACTTTAAATTGCTCTTCTTCCCGTAAAAGGACCTTTCCACCTTTTATTAATATGCGCATATTACCTCCTCCTTATTTTAAATACTTTCTTAAATACTCCCCAGTTGGTGTCTTCGCAGATTTCGCCAACTCTTCTGGTGTTCCCGAAGCCACTACTTGTCCACCCTTCAAGCCACCCTCTAGTCCCATATCAATAATATGGTCCGCTGACTTTATTACGTGCAAATTATGTTCAATCACAATCATCGTATTTCCTCCATCTACTAATTTATTCAAAATCGCAAGTAGTCTCTTCACGTCATCCGAATGAAGTCCCGTCGTCGGCTCATCAAGAATATACAAAGTTTTACCAGTCGAACGTCGTGACAATTCAGTCGCCAATTTAATTCTCTGTGCTTCCCCACCCGAGAAAGTCGTTGCTGGCTGACCAAGTCGAATATATCCTAACCCTACTTCCTGAATCGTACGAAGTTTATTCGCAATTGAAGGAATCGAACCAAAGAACTCTACCGCCTCATCAATCGTCATATCAAGCACTTGCGAAATATCTTTACCTTTATACTTCACTTCTAATGCTTCAGCATTATATCGTCGTCCGTGACACTTCGGACAAGTCACATATACATCCGGCAAAAAATGCATTTCAATCTTATTCACCCCATCACCCTGACAATGTTCACAGCGTCCACCCTTCACATTAAATGAAAACCTTCCAGCCTTATATCCTCGCACTTCCGCTTCTGGTTGTGAAGCAAACAAATCTCGTATCGCCGTAAACACACCAGTATAAGTCGCTGGGTTAGAACGCGGTGTCCGTCCAATTGGCGACTGATCAATTACAATTACCTTATTAATATTTTCAATTCCGTCAATTCTTTCATGCAAGCCTGATACTGTCTGCGCACGATGCAAACGCGCTAGTAGCTCGTTCGCCAAAATCGAATTCACCAAAGTTGACTTCCCTGAGCCTGACACACCCGACACCACATTCAGTACTCCAAGTGGAAAATGTACATCAATATTCTTAAGATTATTCTCCCTCGCTCCCACTACTACTAGTTCCTGGCCTCGCTTTGCTTTTCGTCTCTTCTTTGGCACCGGAATCGTCATTTCACCTGATAAATATCTTCCCGTAATCGAATCTGGGTTTTTCATAATATCAGAAGGCGTGCCCGAAGCCACTAGCCGTCCACCTTGAAGCCCCGCCCCTGGCCCAATATCAATAATCCAATCTGACTGCAACATCGTATCTTCATCATGCTCTACCACCAGCACTGTATTTTTCAAATCACGTAGATGTTTCAAAGTCGCAATCAATTTGTCATTATCACGCTGATGCAACCCAATCGATGGCTCATCCAGTACATATAATACCCCTTGTAGCCCCGACCCAATCTGTGTCGCAAGTCTAATTCTCTGCGCTTCCCCACCAGATAAAGTATTGGCCGCTCGCCCTAGATCCAAATATCCAAGCCCCACATCTTTCATAAATTGCACTCGTTCCCGAATCTCCTTTAAAATCGGCCCTGCAATCATTTCTTCCTCTTCCGAAAAACCTAAATCTTGTGACAACACTTCAAGCGTCGCATCCACATCTAGATTACACATGTCTACAATATTCAAATCATGCACCGTCACTGCAAGTACCGCCGGTTTAAGTCTCGCTCCATTACAAGTCTGGCATTTTCGCACTCTCATAAATCGTTCAATATCATGTTTCGTAAAATCTGACACCTTTGGGTCATGATAACGTCTTTCCAACATTGGAATCACACCCTCATATGTTGTTTCATAAATCGTTCCATCTGCAAATCTACCCGACCCACTGATTCTCATCTGATACTTCTCGTCTCCTGTTCCATACAGTATTAAATGCTTAACTTCTTCAGACAATTCACCAATCGGCGTTTGAACATTAAAATCATGTTTCATCCCTACCGCCATCAATCGCTTCAACCACCAGGAATCCTGCCCCACTCGGTTAAATGGCCGAATTCCACCTTCTGCAATCGTCAAATTATTATTAAAGACTAGCGCTGGATCAATTTCCATCCTCGTACCAAGTCCCGTACAAGTTGGACAAGCCCCTTCTGGCGCATTAAACGAGAACAACCTTGGCGAAAGTTCCGGAATTAATTCGTCTGGATGGTCCGGACAAGCATACCTTTGTGAAAACACAAACGATTCCGTATCGTCCGCCGTAATTCTAGTCTCACCAATCGCTGTTGCATTATCCGTTACTCTAAGAACTTCGATAATCCCCTGCCCCATCTCAAGCGCTTGTTCAATAGAACCACTAATTCTCGAATGTAATTCCGGATTCAATACAAATCTATCCACCACTATTTCGATATTATGTCGTTCATTTTTATTTAATTCCGGAAATTCGTCTAGCGCATACACAATTCCGTCTACCCTTACGCGCGAAAATCCTTTCGCCGAATACTGCTCTGGAATGTGTTGGAATTCACCTTTCTTCGCTGCCACAATCGGTGCAAGCAAAATACATTTCGAACCAAGCGGCAACTTCATCACCTCATTCACAATATCTTCAACGGACCGCCTTGACACCTCCTTGTGGCAAATCGGACAATGCGGCACCCCAACTCTAGCAAATAAAAGTCTTAAATAATCATAAACCTCTGTCACTGTTGCCACCGTCGAACGCGGATTCCTAGAAGTCGATTTTTGGTCAATCGAAATTGCTGGCGAAAGCCCTGTAATAGAATCCACATCAGGTTTATCCATAATCCCAAGAAACATCCTAGCATAAGAAGACAGTGATTCTACATAGCGCCTCTGCCCTTCTGCATAAACCGTATCGAAAGCAAGCGACGATTTACCAGAGCCCGACAGCCCAGTAATAATCACTAATTTATCACGCGGAATATCAACGTCAAGGTCGCGCAGATTATTCTGTCTAGCTCCTCGCACTCTAATACAGTTATCACTTCCAAATATCTCTTTACTCATATTTTCCCATCATTTTAAACGCATATATTATACTACAGATTGCAATATTTGTCCATATGCTATAATAGATACTATGAGAAAAGAGACCAAAAAAACCGAAAAACATCCCGAAAAAACCACTCAAAAAGACGTCAAAACTAGCGAACATGCTGTTAGATACTTTTTCGTCGGTATCGGTATCACTCTATTTAATTACATTCTATATACAATTCTCTCTAATGTGATTATTAATAATAACGACTTTCTCTGGCTTTCTACTCTCATTTCTACTGTAATCACTACCATAGTCGCATACATCGCCCACTCAAAAATCACCTGGAAAGAGCGTAGTATTACTAAACATTCTATCATTAGGTTCTTTATCTGGAATGCTATCCTGGCTTTCGCAATTGGCCCATGGATTACTCAATTATTTAGTCTCATCACTCCGCTTTACGATTTCGCTTATCAAATCATAGAAGCTCTTCATATCCCATTCACCTACGAATTCACACTCACCACCGGAGCTTTCGTTCTCACATCTGTCGTAGTAATGATTTTAAACTTCTTCTTTTATGACAAATTCGTCTTTGGCAAAACAAAAGAACCTAAAAAGGAGACAACATGAAAGTATTAATTACTGGCGGCACCGGCTATATCGGTTCACACGTAGTAGTCGAACTACTAGAACAAGGCCACGAAGTCGAAATCATCGATAACCTCATTAACAGCAAAATCACCGTTCTCGACCAAATCGAAAAAATTACCGGCAAAAAACCCACCTTCCACCAAGTTGATCTCCTCGACCAACCAGCCCTTGAAGAAGTCCTTACAAACACTCATTTTGACCTAGTTATGCACTTTGCCGGTTTAAAATCCGTTGCTGAGTCAGTCGAACAACCTCTAAAATATTACAGCAACAATATCACCGGTACCATCAACTTACTAAGCGTAATGCAAAAAACTGAAGTCTATAATTTCATTTTTTCATCTTCTGCCACTGTTTATGGAGATCAAGGAACTGGCGAATGTGTCGAAACTATGCCCACCGGTACAGGAATCACCAATCCCTACGGCAAAACCAAATATATGATCGAGGAAATTCTAAAAGACCTCGCGGTTGCAAATCCCAATTTCAACATTGTCGCACTTCGTTATTTCAACCCTATCGGCAATCACTCGTCTGGGCTCATCGGTGAAGATCCAAATGGTATCCCTAATAATTTAATGCCTTACATCATGAAAGTGGCCAAAGGTGAGCTAAAAGAACTCTCAATTTTCGGTAATGACTACGATACCGACGACGGCACCTGCCTTCGTGACTTTATCCACGTAGTCGATCTAGCCAAGGGCCACCTTGCAGCTATCAATGGATTAAAGCCCGGCTTCACCACCTATAATCTTGGCACTGGAATGCCAACCTCAGTTCTACAAATGGTCAATGCTTTTGAAAAAATCTCTGGCAAATCTCTCCCTCACAAATTCGCCGAACGCCGCCCTGGAGATCTCGCTATACTCTATGCTAATCCATCAAAAGCCAAAACAGAGTTAAATTGGCAAACTGAGCTTACCGTCGAAGACGCCATCAAAGACACCCTTACTTTTCTAGCTCAACCCCAAAATAATCCTTAATATCTTCCTTCACTTGTTCTTCCCTCTTTGAAGCTGCCTCTTTTAGTATTCCAATCTGTTTTGCCCATTCTTCATACTCTTCATCAGAATAAAATAATCTCATCTGGTGTTCGATTTTTGTTACTTCTTCATCAACAATCTTCAAAACATTCTCTGTATCAAAAGGCCCCTCAATCAAACTACGTATCAATTCAATAAACCGTTGCCTATAGTATTCTGATTTCATTACTTTCCGAAAAGAAGAGCCAGCTCCACGATATTTATTATCCATAATTGCCCGAAAAGTATCCCCGGTCGCCCCCTCAAACCATACTGTATCGCCATCTGTATGATATACTATATCGGTATCACGAATCAAAAATCTTATCCTTCCATCCTCATATTTATTATTCTCATTCTCTCCTCTGACATATCGCCATGCTGCAAAATTATTCATCGGCCAATCCGTATTGTTGGTCATTATTAAAATCGCATAGTATTTCAAATAATCATCCATATCAACTAATCCTTCTATCCTATCCCTATTTTCCACTGAATCTAAATTATTCCAATAGCTCTCTTCTATTCCAAATATCCTAAAAACATCTGTTTCTGTCCCATTCCCAGTAACTTTTTCTACATTCTTCTTTTTACTAAGTTTAAATCTCTGTAATAGATTCTGTTCCGAAAAAGTATCTTGCATATCAAATATTCCATAATAATCACCATTCAAAAACACTACTACGCGTTTAGTCCCGGTTCTCCCATCAAATCCACTTTCTTCAGCTAACCTATCGACTACGCTTGATCGTATATTTCCAAAACTACGATCTTGGCTACCAGAGCGCAATCTAAACGTTTTCGAACTACCATTTTGCAGTTCCATAGATATTTTTATAGATTTCACATCATATGCAGAAGAAGTCCCTCCAGATATTCCAATCTGTGCATCCTGCGCCCACACAGTCCCCCCATTAGTATCAAACCTCGTTATAAATGCATCCCTCATCCAAGCCTTGCCACGATTATTATAATTCCCAGGCGCAAATTGCTCACCTGCCGCCATATTCTCATCGAAAGTCCTCCCCCCTACCATTATTCCAATATCATAATCATATAAACTTCTTTGCGAACTATTAATATTAATTATATCTAAAGTCACATCCTCATCTAAATTCTTTCCCAACACATATGTTGCTACTTGTGGCTTCGTACACTCATCATTCTCCTTGCAAGCTATGGCTGTAATCGTATACAATGTATATCCATCTTCTGGCACTTCTAGCCTAATTGCACCAACATATTCTTCACTCGTACTCGCTAAATCATCTCCGTTCATATTATATCTAATCTTAATCGCTCGCGTCAAAAACCCATCTGGTTCTATCTGCACATTAATACTGTCATTATATAATCCGCTCTCATTACTAAAAACAACTCCTCGAAGCCCTAGGGAATTATACCAAAAAACAGCTATCAGAATTCCAATAATCAACACAGTAAATAAAATCATCAACATAGCAATCCACCACAAACACCCTTGCCGCCTTTCTCTTGTTTCTCCCTCTTGACTATCATTCTGTTTTTCCATATAACACATATTATTATACCAAAAACATGTTATAATTAAACATATGGCAATCCCAAACTTTACCTACAAAGGCAATCGAGTTTTATTAAAAGAGTTAACCAAAACGGACTTTAAACTCCGCTACCAAGGTTCAGTTCTGGGTTATCTTTGGGCCTTACTCCGCCCTCTTATGATGTTCGCTATATTATATGTAGTCTTTGGTAAATTACTACGGTTCGGTGGTGATATCCCTCATTACTCCGTCTATCTCCTCGCCGGTACTACCTTCTGGAGTTTCTTCACCGAATGTACCAACCAAGGTATCCAAGCTATCGTCCAACGTGGCGAGCTTATTCGCAAAATCTGTTTTCCTAAATACATAGTAGTAGTATCAGCTACTCTTACTGCAGTAATAAATCTACTAATCAACCTCGTCGTCGTTGTTATTTTTGCCCTCTTAGACGGTATCACTCCTAGTTGGACCTGGCTACTAATGCCACTCATACTTCTCGAGTTTTATTGTCTAGCCCTCGGCATTTCATTTCTACTCGGCGCTATCAATGTTAAATACCGCGATATCACTTCTATCTGGGACGTACTAACTCAAGCCTTATTTTACGCTGTTCCAATTATCTATCCAATCTCCATGATTGCCACCACTAGCGATATTGCCGCGAAAATCATCCTTCTTAACCCCATTGCCCAAATTATCCAAGACATCCGCTATTGTCTTATCACACCCGAAACCGTCACTACCTGGAACTACGTCGGTACCAGTAATTTCGCCATCAAACTTATTCCAATTCTCATCACTGTCATAATTCTCATATGGGGTTCCTGGTATTTCCGTAAGAAATCTAAAAAATTCGCGGAGGAAATCTAAATGGAAAACGATATTGCCATCTCAGTCAAAAACCTCCACAAAAGTTTCAAACTTCCCACCGAACGTGCTTGGGGCCTGAAACAGGCTATCTTTAATCGCCTCAAAGGCGTCAAAGGATACAAGGAGCAAAAGGTTCTAAACGGCATCAGTTTCGACATTCATCGCAACGAATTCGTCGGCATCATCGGCCGTAACGGCTCCGGCAAATCCACTCTTTTAAAAACTCTCGCCAAAATTTACTTCCCTGAAAAAGGTTCAATTGATGTTAACGGCAACCTCATCCCCTTCATTGAACTCGGTGTCGGGTTTAACTATGAACTTTCCGGACGCGAAAACATTTATCTCAACGGCGCCCTTCTAGGTTTTTCCAACAAGGAAATGGACACCATGTATGACGAAATCGTTGATTTTGCTGAACTCCGCGACTTCATGGACCAAAAACTCAAAAACTATTCCTCTGGCATGCAAGTTCGCCTTGCCTTTTCAATCGCTATTCGCGCCAAAGGTGACATCTTGCTCCTAGACGAAGTCCTCGCCGTCGGCGACGCCGCTTTTCAACAAAAATGTAACAACTATTTTGCCGAAATTAAAGGCAAACAAACTGTCATTCTCGTTACGCACTCCATGGAAAACGTTCGAAAATATTGCACACGCGCAATACTAATAGAAAACGGCAAAATCGCCCTAGACGATAGCCCCGAGAAAGTTGCAAAAGCCTATGAAAACCTTTGGAAATAGAGTAAAAATCTTCATCCATAACAACTATAAGTTACTTATATTATTCTTTGCACTATCCTTATTAAATATATTTTTCCTCTGCTGGATTTTCTCTTCAAACGGTTTATCCTTAAAAAGCAAAACTTTCGTCCTGGCAATCTCAGCTTCTATCATCACCGAAATAGTCCTATGTATTATTCTTTTCGTCGCAAAACGAAAAAACTGGAAAATCGAAAAACTCTTTCTAATTCTCGGTCTCATCATTGGGGTGCTATACGTCTTCATTATGCCACCCGGGCGTGCCCCAGACGAAAGCTCACATTTTTTCCGCATCTACGAGATTACCAATGGTAAATTTGTTTCTGACCTTACCGAAGACGGCAACCACCACGGTAGCATGCAAGCATCAAACATCTACCTAGTTCATGACTTTGAAAAAAACAATGTCAAGTATTCCGACATCTTAAATGAACTGTCACTTTACCCAAACGATAGCGACCAGTCTTTTATCATTACGTCAGCTGGAAATTACAATCCGATTGAATATACCCCACAAATAGCAGGAATGTTCATCGGCAAATTACTCCACCTTCCACTCCTAATCTGTATTTACCTCGCCAAATTATTCAACTGCATCACTTGCATCATAATTCTTTATTTCTGTATCAAATACATCCCATTCCTTAAAGAAACTATCTTCTTTATTGCATTTTTACCCATCACCATGCAATCAATGTCTTCGCTTTCTGCCGATGGCTTTATCACGGTCATCGCAACTGCACTAATCAGTTTCATCATTTACGCAAACTACGCAATGAAAAGCAGGCTTACCAAAAAACATATTGCTTTACTTTCAATTCTCTGTTTAGTCTTGTCGTTAAGTAAGCTAGTTTATGCAATCCTATGCTTTCTATTATTTGCTATACCAAAAAGATGCTTCAAAAGCCAAAAACAAAAGCTTGCAATCATTTTTGCAATTGGTGGTGTCTGTTTTATTATCCTACTCGCGTGGATTATTGCGTCGTCAACTTTCGGCGCCGAGGTAGATCCATCTAATCGCGATACTCTCCTCCATAATCCTCTCTATTTCATCTCAATTCTATTTAGATCCTTCTCGACCAACTTCTCCTTATATCTCAATGGTACATTAGGAGGCTTTCTCGAATGGTTCAACGTATCCCTTTCACCACTTTATCTATTCCCATCATTGATAATCTTCATAATGTATTGTTACCAAAACCGAGAAAAATACCATACTAACAAAACCATCCGTCTTCTCTCAATCGCTATATTGTCCACTATCACAGCCTTAATGTTTGTCGCAATGTATACCAGCTGGACTAAGCCAGGAGAAACTATCATAGACGGAGTTCAAGGTCGCTACTTCCTCCCTCTACTATTATTAATCCCCTTATCATTCATCTCTCATAAACCCGTTTACGGAAAACAACTCAAGGCCCCAAACATAAACCTAGAAATTAAACAAAACTACTACATCTACGGATTCTTCATCTTTGAAAGCATCTATGCTATAACCGCAATAGCTTGCACTCACATCTAATATATGTTATTATAATACAAATGAGCAATAAGGTTTTATTAATTATTCCAGCATACAATGAAGAGCTATCCCTAATCAAAACCATGCAATCTATTACAGAGACAAAGTATGATTATATTATCATAAACGACGGTTCAACTGACAAAACCCCAGATATCATCAACGAACAGCATTATAATCATATTAATCTAATCAATAATCTTGGCATCGGCGGCGCAGTCCAAACTGGTTATAAATATGCCTACGAAAACGACTATGACATTGCTATCCAGGTTGATGCTGATGGCCAACATGATATCTCTTATTTACAAGATCTTATCCAGCCAATCCTAGGCCAAAAAGCCGACCTCGTCATCGGTTCTTGTTTTGTCAGTAAAGACCCAAAAAACCAACGCTCCTCTAAAATTCGTCGCTTAGGCATCCGCTTCCTGTCCGCTACCTTCAAACTATTCTCCGGCAAAAGGATCTATGACCCCACTTCCGGATTTCGCGCCGCCAACCGCAGAGTAATTGAACGCTTCGCTAATAACTATCCACTGGAATATCCCGAACCAATTTCTAATTATGAATTACTCCGTTCAAATGATTTCAAAATCAAAGAAGTTCCAGTCAAAATGAACAAGCGTACTGCTGGTAAATCCAGCATCCACTCATGGAAAAGTATTTACGCCGCCATCAATGTATTTTTATCAATTATAATTATTAGCTTAGGAAGGAAAAAACATGACTAATCTTCAAATCGAAATGGCCATTGCCTCAATACTATTACTTATTATAATTATCATCTCTCTCAAAAAGAACACTATCTCTATCAAAAACTCAATTGCTTGGCTATTACTCCCTGTTTTCTTCTTACTCATTGCAATCTTTCCAGAACCACTCACAACACTCTCGTCTTGGCTCGGTTTCGAAACCCTTTCCAACTTTATTTTCCTCATTGCTATCGCACTCCTCATCATGCTATGTTTCTTCCATACCATCACTATTAGCCGTCAACAAAACCAAATCACCAAGCTCATCCAAGAAATGTCAATTCTAAAGCAAAAAGAAAACAAAAATGGCAAAACCAAATAACATAGAACATACTTTCGTTGTTCTCGCTTATCAAGAGAGCCCACATTTAGAAGACTGCATTAAATCAGTCACAAATCAAACCAATCCCAGCCAAGTTATCATTACGACCACTACTAAAAACTCTCGTATCTCTACACTCGCTCAAAAATACCATCTTAAAATCATTGAGGGCAAACACACTAATATCGGTGGAGATTTTGATTTCGCCATTCATTCTGCTAACACTCCACTCGTTACTGTCGCTCACCAGGATGATATTTATGAAAAGGATTATTCTCAGAGAATTCTAAGTGCCTATCATAAGCACCCTAATTCATCCATCATTTTTACCGACTACTTCGAAATCCGTAGTAAAAAACGTGTTTATACGAACAAAAACTTAAAAATCAAGCGCTTTCTTCTCGCTCCTATCCATATTAAAAAGACACTTAATACCAAGCCTGCAAAACGGTTAATACTTAGATTCGGCGATTCAATCTGCTGTCCTGCCGTAACATTCGTTATCAAAAACTGCCCAAAGGAAATATTTACCTCGCATTTTAAATGTGATTGCGACTGGCACGCCTGGGAAAAACTCAGTAAAAGAAAGGGCGCTTTTACCTTCATACCAAAACCACTCATGGGGCATCGTATCTCTGAAGAATCCACCACTACCGACATCATTAACCAAGGTATTCGCACCAAAGAAGACTACGAAATCTTTAGTCGTTTCTGGCCAACACCTATTGCTAAAGTATTTACAAAACTCTACCAAAAAAGCGAAAAGTCTAATTCTCTAAAATCGAAATAAATCTTTTTGTCGCATCCTGCCACGTCGGCAAGGGCTCAAATCCGTTCTCTATCAACTTAGATTTATTTAGCCGTGAATTAAACGGCCTTTTTGCCACAGTTTTTCCTGCAATCTTTTCATACTCATTAGTCGTGACATGCTCTACTTTCACATCCATCCCCGCATCCTTGTATATTTCCTCTGCAAAATCTGCCCATGAAATATATCCACCCTCGTTCGTCGCATGATAATAACCATATTTATCCGTTTCAATCATATCAACTAGAAGCCTTGCTAAATCTACTGTATAAGTTGGTGTGCCAATCTGATCATCTACTACCTTAACCACATCATGCTTCTTCCCCACTTCAATCATCGTCTTAATAAAGTTCTTCCCATTTCTGCCAAACACCCACGCAATTCTCACAATAAAGTATTTGTCCAGAATCTTCGACACTTCTAATTCTCCATCCAATTTAGATTGCCCATATACATTAATCGGTGCATAATTCTTATCATCTGGCTGCCATGGTTTATCACCTCCACCATCAAACACATAATCCGTCGAAATATATACAAATTTTGCATCCACTTCTTTGGCAGCTTCCGCTAAATTCCTCGTACCATCCACATTCACCGCTCTCACTACTTCCAATCTAGCAGGATCTTCTGCCCCATCCACATTTGTCCAAGCTGCACAATGCACAATCACATCAGGCTTTACCTCTCGTACTATTTCAAAAACTCGATCCTTATCCGTAATGTCCATCTGTACATGCTCAAAATCCGCTTCCGCTTCCGACCTATCCGCACCAAATCCTTTATACCCCCGACGAGCTAGTTCTTCCATCACATCAAATCCGAGCTGTCCACTCGTACCAGTCACCAACACCTTCATAAACTATTTCCCTCCATACATTTTTTCGTAGTAATTTTGATAATCACCCGAGATAATCTCTTCCCACCAATCTTTGTGGTCAAGATACCACTTTATCGTCTTCACAATTCCATTTTCAAACTTCGTCTCTGGCTCCCAGCCAAGTTGTGTCTTAATTTTAGTTGGATCAATTGCATAGCGCCTATCGTGACCTTTTCTATCTTCTACAAATTCAATCAATGATTCTGGTTTTCCTAATTCCTTCAAAATTAGTTTCACAATATCAATATTCGCCATCTCATTATGACCCCCTACATTATACACTTCACCCACACAATCTGCATGCATAATCATATCAATCGCTTTACAATGGTCTTCTACATATAACCAGTCTCGCACATTCTTGCCATCGCCATACACTGGCAACTTTTTATCATTAAGAGCATTAATAATCATCAACGGAATCAATTTCTCCGGGAAATGATACGGTCCATAGTTATTCGAACAACGTGAAATCGTTGCCGGCAATCCATAAGTCCGATGATAAGCCATCGTCACAAGGTCAGCCGAAGCCTTTGAAGCCGAATACGGCGACGAAGCATGTAAATTCGTTTTTTCCGTAAAAAATAAATCTGGTCTGTCTAACGGCAAATCACCATATACCTCATCCGTTGACACCTGATGATAACGCTTCGC
This sequence comes from Candidatus Saccharimonadota bacterium, assembly GCA_017536895.1. Taxonomy (GTDB): domain Bacteria; phylum Patescibacteriota; class Saccharimonadia; order Saccharimonadales; family Saccharimonadaceae; genus Nanosyncoccus. Next base: position 43,929 of record JAFWCN010000017.1, read on the forward strand.
TTTATGTTTCAAACACGCATCCATCAATACTTTTGGCCCCATAATATTAGTTTCCAAAAATACCTGCGGGTCTTCAATCGACCTATCCACATGCGACTCTGCCGCAAAGTTCACTACAATATCTGGTTTTTCTTCTTCAAATAGTTTATCCACTAATTCCGCATCCCGAATGTCACCCTTCACAAAACGAAAGTTCTTATTCTCCATCGCTTTCTTTAAGGTAGACAAATTTCCTGCATAGGTCAAAGAATCCAAACAAATAATCCTATAATTCGGATATTTCTTTAACATATAATAAACAAAGTTCGAACCAATAAATCCCGCCCCGCCAGTTACAATAATCGTTTTCTTGTCCATATACCTCCTATAACTTAAATTTAAAATTCAACTCCGCTAATTTTGGATGTTTCAAATCCTTTTCTGATAGAATTAATTCGCCTTCAACCTCTGGCCAATCAATCCCTGCCGAATCATACATTACTCCACCTTCATCTTCCGGGTGATAAAATTCATCACACTTATAAGCAAACTCTGCCTTTTCTGAAACCACCAAAAATCCATGCGCAAATCCTCTTGGAATCATTAATTGCTTATGATTATCTGCCGATAATAACTCGCCTACCCATTTACCAAAGGTTGGTGACCCTTCGCGAAGGTCCACTGCTACATCAAACACTTCACCAGATAATACTCGCACTAACTTTGCCTGTGGATGTTCTTTCTGAAAATGTAAACCTCTTAAAACCCCTCGCCGAGAAGACGATTGATTATCCTGTACAAATTTATAATCCAGCCCTGCTTCTTTAAAATCTGACTCAGAATAAGTTTCCATAAAATACCCCCGCTCATCACCAAACAACGTTGGTTCAATCACATACACCCCTTCAATTGCAGTCTTATTAAATACAAATTTTCCCATTAATCTCGCATCTTCCCTTCTGCCACGTTAAATAAGTGCTGACCATATGAAGATTTCTTATACTTCTTTGCCGATGCCAATAACTCATCCTTAGAAATCCACCCGTTCTTATAGGCCACTTCTTCCGGCGCCGCGATTTGAATACCCTGCCGCTTCTGCACTACTCTTACGAAGTCTGACGCATCAGCCAAAGAATCCATCGTTCCCGTATCAAGCCAGGCCGAACCTCTGCCCAAGAGTTGCACATCCAAAAGCCCATCCTTTAAGTACATTTCATTCAAAGTCGTAATTTCAAGTTCCCCTCTATCAGACGGTTTCACCTTTTTCGCCCTTTCCGACACTCCCGCCGGATAGAAATAAAGTCCCGTCACTGCATAATTACTCTTTGGTTCCTTTGGCTTTTCTTCAATTGAAATTGCCTTCCAATTCTTATCAAACTCCACCACACCAAATCTCTCTGGGTCTGTCACATGGTAACCAAATACCGTCGCCCTACCCTTTTCTGCTTTCTTTGTTGACTCTTTTAGCATCTCCGAAAATCCTGACCCATAAAAGATATTATCCCCTAGCACCATCGCACAGGCTTCATCGCCAATAAAATCTTCACCCAGAATAAACGCCTGTGCCAAACCATCCGGCGAAGGCTGCACTGTATAATATAGATCTAGCCCCATCGCCTTACCATCGCCAAGAAGCCTCTGGAAATTTGGCATGTCATCAGGTGTAGAAATAATCAAAATATCCCTAATACCTGCAATCATCAAAGTAGAAAGCGGATAATAAATCATTGGTTTATCATACACCGGCAACATCTGTTTAGATGTCCCAAGTGTCAGCGGATAAAGCCGCGTCCCAGATCCCCCCGCTAAGATAATTCCCTTCATAATAATAACTCCAATTACTTTACTTAATTATAACATATTGGGAGAAAAAAGTATCTAGCCAAGCCGCGCTTTTACTCTGTTTTGCTCATTCTTCATCGCAATAATAACATCTTTAGATAAATCGTACTTCTTCTTAAAATAGCTGTGCATATCGACTATCTCATCAAAATGACGCTCTGCTTTTTTGGAATCATCCGTAACACTCCCCTTATGAATTCGGAAATTATTTAAAGATCCACGATTATAACTAATCTTCCCACCTTCCAACACCTTCGTATAAATATACCAGTCTCCTACTTGCATATACTTTAATGCTTCTTTCATTATCTTTAATAACTTCTTGTCATTTTTAAACACCGCCGCCGAAACATTTGGTATCGTACATCTTATCGCCATAATTTCCTCAATTTCATGAAATCCATCCTTAACATAACTCTTCTTGTAATGCCCTGTCTTTTCTCTATCTCGCGACCATCTAAAGCTTGGCGCTATCATTAAACCCCAACTATTAATCAGCTTTGACTCTGCATAAGACAGTACCACCTCCGGGTCGTCAAATCCTTTCATCACCTCCTTCAAAAACCTCCGCGAGCAAGAATCATCCGCCTCCGCAATCCAAACATAATCTCCAGTAGCTAACTCAAAACCTTTCTTCCATTGTGCTATTGCCTTACCAGAATTCACCTCATTCTTCACAAAACTAACCTTTAACTCCGGAAACCTTTCACGCACTTCAGCCAATTTCATTTCAATCACCTCTACACTATTATCAGTAGAGCAATCATCTAGCACGATTAACTCATAAATCGGATAGGTCTGCCCTACCACTGAATCAATTCGCCTATTAATATACTTACCATAATTATAGTTTGGTATCACTACCGAAACTTTTTTACCTTGCGAAATAGTCATATGCTTCCTCCACCTCTTTCAAGAATTCCTTTCCATAATAATGCTTCAAGGCATATTCCTTGGCTCGCTTTGCAATTCTTTTATTCTCTTTAGGATGCCCATACAAGTATTCCAATTTACCATACCATTCACTAGTCTTTGCCAAAAACCCATTCTCCCCATCAGAAATAGCCTTTTTAAATGTATACGTCGGCGACGCAATTGTTGTCGTCTCCACCACCGCCGCCTCAAAAAATTTTAATTCAGATTTACAATTCGTAAAATCATTTATCACTAGGGGCGCAATATTCACATCAACTTCAGATATTAGCTTCTGTAGCTTCAAATAATCTACCAGCTGAACAACTTGTACTCTCCCTTTCTCAATCATCTCCTTTATTCTCGCTGAATAATCCATATATCCCACTATTTTTAGCGTCACATCATTATGCTCATTCAAAAACTCTACTAATTCCAATTCTATTAGTCTAAAATCCTTCACATGCGTTGGAGAGCCAGAAAAATACCCTACCACAAAACCATCGTACTTCTTTTCCTTCAAACACTTTTCCGATACTTCTATCTGCTTCTCATTCAACGAATTCGGTATTACTTTATATGGTTTACTAAAGCTCCTTTTTAATTTTTTTCCCAAAAAATCATTTGTACATAAGAATCCGTCCACCTTCTTCGCAATCCTCCGAATACCCCAAAAATAACCCATCCAATAAACAACATTTCGGCTATTTGTTGATCGCATTAATATCGGCAAATCACGGTAATCAAAAACCAAATCATCTAAATCAAATAATACCCTCACATTTTTTCGCTTTGCGTCCTCAATTAGTTTCAGTACCGTATCATCTTTTGCCGTCTGTCTTTCTATCACCAAAATTTCAGCCGAGCCCAAAGCATCATAAATTTTATCGATATCCTTTTTCAAAAACCATTCAGTCTCCCACTTTTTGTTATTTTTCAATGCCATCTCAACATTCATGCACCGATAGCGAAACTGAGCACTTTTCTGGTCTTCTACTAAATATATTACCTTCTTCACTTATATAACCCCACTATCTTATCTTCAATCTTTTTCCAATCTCGCGATTCCGCAACTTTTCTTCCATTTTTAGTCAGTTTATTCCTTAATTCTTCATCCTCTACTATTTTCTCAATCTTTTTTATTCCTCCATCAATATCCCCCTGCTCGTAAAACAAGCAGTTTTCTCCATCTTTCAAATATTCCTGGTTCCCACCATTTGGTACTGCTACCACATACCCGCCAGTCGCCATCATCTCAAGTGGCGGATAAGAAAAACTTTCTAGTATACTAGTTTTTAGTAAGATATCGCATTCTTCATAGATCTTCCCTACCTCATCATGTGGCACCCGATTATAAAACTTGTCTACCCTGTACCAAGCTTTCGGTTTGCCTAAATACGACAAATACACAATTTCAAACTTCTCTTGGTCAAGCCTCTCAACAATCCGGAAACTCTCATCCACGTTCTTATAATAATCCTTCGAATTTCCTTCGACCAATATCTTTATCTTTCCTTTCAAATCTCTCTCTCGGTATTTAAACTTATCTAGATCAATCCCATTTGGTGCATATTTTACCTTTCTACCAAAATCTTTTTCCAACCATTCTTTACACCATTCCGAAATTGTTAAATACTTTATCCCGTTCTCATGGTAAGTTGCGTTTGCTTCACGTTTCACCGGTGAACCATACTCATTAAAATCTGTCTCAAAATTCTGCACCAAATACATTTTTTCACCCGCGTTAGGATACTCCTTCACATATTTCAACGTTGTGTATAGCGTAGCCACCATCCGATCAAATCTCGCATTCACATCATGTTTCACCCCGCTTACCACATTGACTTCTCCATCTTCACTAACAACATTCTTGTCGCTCTTATCCATATTAATTGCCATAACATCCCAACCATTACTTCGCAAAATCTCACAATGCTTAAAAACCACATTCACGCCGCCACTTATATTGGTAGACGGTAATACAAAAGCAATGTTTTTTGCTAATTTAGAGCTAATAAACTCTGCCAGCCCTCGGCCAGTATAAGTCGTTACATAGTTTTTTATTGCTTTTTTATGTGCATTCTCACCAATTTGCTCTCGTAATTTTTTATCTAATACCAATCTTTTTATTTTTTCATACCATTCGTTACTTGTTTTGCAAAGCATGCCAGTCTCACCGTCATCAATCGCGTCTTTAAACGCCCCAAAATCACTCGCTACCGTCACAACTTTACATAAAGCCGCTTCCGTCCACTTATTCTCCGATTTCGCTTCATTAAATACTGTTTTTTCAATCGGTGCCAAATTAATGTCTAGTCCTGCAATCACCTTTGGCAATTCTTCCCAACTTCCGAATGGCTTCCTAATTACCCTATCTTCAAACCTTTCCAAATCCTTTGGTAAATTTAAATATCCCATCACGCACAATTTCGCTTGAGGAAACTCCTCAAGAATTTGTACAAGAGCCGGGGTTATTAACTCCAAATCCGGATTATGCGTAATGCTCCCACTCAAATACCCAATTACAACTTCGTTCGAATCCTTCTTTACGTTTTTTATCGCATCAAGCGATAATTTCACCATTTTCTCACTAGCTACATTTTTATTTACATATACTTCTTTGCCATATTTTTCTAATTCACGCTTAAGCGCTGGCGTCGTTGTAATACAATAGTCACAAAGCTTCATCGTCTCCCCCATTCTTTTCACCCCATCATCATACAACGCTCGTTCTTCCTTGTTCATTTTTTGAACATGGTCAATCTTGTCTGTATACTTAGTATCAATCACAAGATCATCCACATCATAAAAAACCCTTTTATTGTAATAATGCGCTTTCTCAATCAGTTTTTGCACCTCTTCTGTAATCGGGCAACGGAAAATCACCACCGCCCTATAATATTTCAATTTCTCTACGTCTAAATTAGTATACAAAACTTTTTCCACGCTTAGCCCACAAGCCTCTAGCTGTTCCATTTGGTGATCGACTCTATATCTCTCCGGATGCGACAAAGTACAGCCATTGATAAACAATATGTCTCGCATTTCATCTGTTTTAAAGCCAGTTTGAGCCTTAAATACTAAATAGTTTTTAGTTTTTTTCGCAACAGAAACCACCCCCTCATCCGCAAGTGTCCGCCGCACCTTTCCAATTAAACTAGTTAAACTCATACATTTATTCTATCAAAAAACTCGCAAAAACGCCACCGGTTACTTCTTAAAGCCAAATGCTCTCTCAATATAATCCACGAAACCCGCAATCTTATCTTCATGTTTTATATAGGCATAAACCTGCTCTGGGTTAGCAGTCATCAACAAATCAGGCAAATCTACTAAATCCATCTTCTTGCAATACTTTCGAACAAACTTATTATTTGAAACATCCATCATCCGATACTTGTCACAAAAAGTCCCAATAAACTTTTCCCTCTCATTCTTATTCCCTATATTACATATCACATGTACCAATAAAGCAATCAGTTGATTACTGACCATTATTCCCTTAATATCTTCCGCTTCATTCGGAAGAATCTTTCTCATCTCTTCAACAGCATAATTTACTGTATCAAAAATTGCAAAACGTTTTTCGCTAAACTCAGAGTTTTGGATAGATCCTTTTCTTTGATAGTATTTATAGAACGAACTTGGAACATACTGTATATCATTTGCTAACGCCATCACCACTGGTGTAATTGCTACATCCTCATTATTCAATCCCTCAGGATATTTCCCCACTTTATCATATAGTTCTCTCTTCACCATCTTATTGTTCGAAGATGCCATCAATCCGTCAATCAAGAAACCCTTCAGTCCACCCGGTTTCTTATGATACACCGGACAATTAATAGTTGTCCCATCATCATAAATAAGTGCTATATCGCACACCACAATATCCGCGTCCTTCTCTAAAGCTACTTTTAACATTACCTGGTACCCATTCGGCTTTATCTCATCATCGGCATCCATAAATATCACATACCGACCACTAGCCTTGTCTAGCCCATAATTTTTCGCCGACGACAGCCCGCCATTCTTTTTATAATAATATTTAATTTGCGGACACTCTTTTATATGTTTCTTTATAACACTTTTTGTCTCATCAGTAGACCCATCATCTATTACAATTATTTCCGATTTCTCCGGCAAAGCTTTCTCAGCAGAAGTTAAACATCCATCGATATAGTTTTCAGCATTATAAGCACACACTATCACACTTAACAAAACTTCATCTCTCACTTTACTCTTACTTAATATTTTAGAAAAGGGTTTTTTCATATATTCAAACTCTTCTTCAGATAAGCCAAAGCTGTCTATCACCACCTTACGATACTTTTGAATCCTTTTCTTGTCACGAGGGCTTAACTCTACATCTTTCATAATACTGCCCTGCACCGCTTCAATCTCTAAAAATTGCTTGTACTTATCCGTTGTCAAAGTAACACCTTTTTGCTGCATCCTATGGTAATTCAATGATTCACCACAATAGGCAATTTTACCATGCAAAAGGTACTTTGAATAAAAATACCAATCCCCTGCTAATCTAAACTTTTGTGCTTCATGCAAATACTTTTTTATTGGAGCCTCAACCCTTCTAAAAACCACCCCGGAAGCATTAGCAATAGTATTATTAGTACAAAGGAACTGCTTCAGCTCGTTTTTGCCATCATTAACAAAACTTTTATCCCAATGACCTGTCCTAAATTCGTCAATCCATGGTCTCAAGTCCGCCATTATCTTATTCCCGTCCTCATCAATAGTTTTAGACTCAGAATACGACAACACTACATCTTTATCTCTAAATGCTCGCATCACTGAATTTAAAAAGTATTTACTGCACGAATCATCCGCTTCACAAATCCACACAAAATCGCCCGTACTTTCTGAAAAACATTTTTCCCATTGTTTAAATACATTGCCACTATTTTGCTCATTTGGCACAAATTTTACTTTTAAATCTGGTCTTCTTATTTTCAAATCCTCAATTATTTCCTCAATCACCTTACCACTATCATCTGTCGATTTGTCATCCAAAATAATCAACTCATAAATTGGATATTTTTGCGAAAGTATTGACTCTACTCTCTCTTTTAAATACCTAGCGTAATTGTAGTTTGGTATTACTGCGCTAACTTTATAAACCGGCTTCGGCGTAAAAAACTTTCTTACATCAAAACGGCTCTCCCTTAGGTATATACCAAGCTTACAAAACAATACTATTAAAAATGCAAAAAACATCCATCCTACGGTGAACAACACTAATACTCCCCATGAAACATGAAAGATAACTCCTATCACACAGTCCACTATCAACGCTAAAAGAAGTGCTACAGCCAATGTCATCTTCGGTCTATTATTTATTCTTTCCATCTACCAAATCCTTTCTAACATTTTTTAAAAATGCATCCCAACTATGCCTAGTTTTTAATAATTTTTGAGCATTTTCTACATACTTTCTCAGCTTTTGAATATCTTTTACTCCTTTTATTATTTCAATATAAGCATTCGGATTCACCATATCTTTAACTAGTAAACCCGTTTTATCATCCTGAATAAACTCTCCTACACCCCCATCATCACTAGCTATAACTGGCAATCCTGCAGCCGTAGCCTCCAAAATAGTATTTGGCATTCCATCGTTCCAAGAAGTATATAATAATAAATCATATTTTTCCAAAGGCAAAGCATCAAAACTGTCATAACTCCCATGGTACTTTATCGTCCTTATGTTATCGAAAATATGGTTATCTACCCCTCCACTTATTTCTCCATACACATCAATACTATACTTTTCAGGGTCTAGCCTTCTACCAATCTCCGCCACTATCTCCGGCATCTTCACGGGCGCCACTCTCCCCGCCCACAAAATATGTAATTTACCGTCTTCCACAAATTCTTTCTTAGGCATCTTACATTCCATATCCAACATCGGTTGATAATGAACTTTAAACTGTGCCTTATTATCAAACCCGTTTTGGGCAAACATTCTGTTTACCATCCTTTGATTATCTGTTGAAACCATCCGCGTTACTTCAATAATGTCACGCAGATACGGATCATCATACGCAAACACTCCTTCGCCATTGGATTCAGGAATTGGCTCTTCATTAAACAGCGTGACGTTCAGATCGTAATTATCGCCAATCAAATCTTTATGTCTTATCGCCCAATTATAACCATACATTGAGTTCACAATATGCAATCTCTTGCAGTCTAATTGCGTGATAATTAATGACATCAACTTATCCAACTCTGCCATATTCAGTTTTGGAACATACTTCCCAAACTCAATAAAGTCAGCGCATCCAGGTAACCTATCAGCCCACGGGCTTTCCGCATTTGCCTCCGTGGCAATCACAGCAAAATGCCAATCCTTGTGTAATTCGTGTAATGCTTCAATATAGTTTAATACAACCTTATCTCCGCCACCTCTTACAAGCCATGGTACGATAAATACATAATCTGGTTTTTTACTAATCATTTTAGAAACTTCGCAGTAGGCCTCTCCTATTCTTGTTTGCACATCATTAGGGCACATCTGAATACACTCTAAATTCCTTTTGTAAGGATATAACTGAGTTTCTATTCTATTAATCTTTTTCCATTCCCTAACTACAAAATCAAAACTACTATCACCTTTATCCTCTTCCGCTTGCTTTTTAACAAATAAACTTGCCATTGGCGTAATAAAGGAGTTTAACACCCTATTTTCCCTTATGGCCCTATACATTTTATTCTGTTTTATTCTATTTATTGAACGAACCGGTTCCGCATCATCCATTTTGCTATTGAGTTCTATCTTCTTAATCTTCTGATAGTTAAATAATTCCATGTACGGTATAATCGCATGCTCCCTATCCTCACTAGAAAACAACGCACTCGATCGCCTATAAAACAAAACCGTACTATCCGCAATTTCATGCTTAATACCAGCATTTATAATCTCAATATTAAAAACATAATCATCAAAACTATACCCCGGTGTTTTTTTGGTATATGGCACCTTCAGAAAAGTCTTCCTCCGAGCCATTACTGCTGAATACCATAAGTTTGCATCAATTAAAGATAAAGTTGTACTGTCGCTCGGTGCCGCTGCTTTTTGATACATCAGGTATATTCCTTGGTCAAAACTATAAAAAGACATAACAGCTTCTGGATGAACTACAATTTCTTCATTTGATTTTTTAAGCTTCGCGAGAGCTCTCTCGTACCAATTATCTGATGTCAAATCTCCACCATCCAAAAAAGCTATATACTCCCCTCTCGCTTTTTGCACGGCAAAATTCCGCGAAAGCCCCGAGTCACCAAAGCCGTTTTCAAAAACTCTTATCTTTTTGTTGTTCTTATCGTCTTTATATCTCTTAAAATATTGTTTTGTCGCTTTATCACCATTATCTATATGTACCAATATCTCATAATTATATCCTGCCTCTTCTATTCTCTTCGTCCCCTCAAAAACACTCAGCATTGTTTTATGAGTAACTAAGCCCTCGCTATGTGTTGTCACCACCACAGTCAAATCTACTCTACTCATACTTCACCTTATTATACCATAATTATTAACTCTTATCATCCCCTACCATTCTCTATAACCAAAATGTGCTATAATATTTCTATGAAGAAATCTACTATTCTTTACACTGTTATCCCATGCTACAACGAATCTGAATGTCTTTCTAAAACCACCGAACTCCTCTCTCAAAAAATCCACGACCTGATTTCCAAAAAACAAATATCAGAAAAAAGCCGCATCGTTTATATAGATGATGGTTCTAAAGACAATACCTGGTCGATTATCCAAAAACTTGGAAAAAATCACCCTCAAATCATCGGGATTAAGCTTTCTCGCAATTTTGGGCACCAAAATGCACTCCTAGCCGGGCTCATGTACGCCAAAGACCACTGCGACGCCGCCATTTCAATGGACGCTGACCTCCAGGATGACATCAACGCCATCGATAAATTCATCGAAAAATTCAACAACAGCGCTGAAATTGTCTATGGAGTACGCTCTGAACGCAAGAAAGATTCCTCCTTCAAAAAACATTCAGCTCTACTTTTTTATAAAATAATGAACAAATTAGGTGCTAATACTGTTTACAATCACGCAGACTACCGACTCATGAGCAAACGCGCATTGGAAGAACTATCTAAATTCCAAGAAGTTAATCTCTTTCTTCGTGGCATAGTACCAACCATCGGCCTAAAAACCGCTACAGTAAAATACAGCCGCGCAGAACGCTTTGCCGGTGAAAGCAAATACCCACTTAAAAAAATGATCAACTTTGCAGTAGATGGAATCACCTCATTCTCTATTAAACCTATCCGCCTAATATTCCTGCTTGGCATCATAGTCTCGTTTATTTCTTTTATCATTTTGTGCTATGCCGTTATTGTTAAGCTCATTGGCCAAGCCGTCTCCGGCTGGACTTTCACTATTTGCTCCATCTGGCTACTCGGTGGCGTTCAAATGATTGCTCTTGGTATTATAGGCGAATACATCGGCAAAATCTATTCCGAAGTCAAACATCGCCCACGTTATACAATCGAAGAAATAAGTAGCTCACAATAATCTATTTTTAATTCTGTTTCTAACAGTATTCTCCGTTGCACCACTTTTTATTTGCCTAGATAAATAAACAATTACAGCTAATGGTACCAAGCCTAACAGTCGATAATCCGAAACAGGAAGCTCAAACAAATAAGCACAATATCCCAACAAAGAAATCCCTTCAATTCCCACAAATATCAAAGCCGTACCATTACCAATAGCATAATAAATTACACCAAGTATCACAGCTACATAAGCATAGCGTTCATGCATTGACGGCAAGAAACATATGCAAACCAACACTGAAAGTAGCATCATCGTAATTATCTGATGAGGCTCAACCTTCTTATAGAACCTTATAACATAATAGAATAATACACTAAATATAATTACACATACACTATACCCTACCAAGGACATATATTCATAGGCACCATCAAACACCTGGTAAATATTGAACATGTTAAGGGTCAAGTATTTATACTCACCCACTTGTAGAAAATAAGTTTCGAAAACCTTCATAAACGGCAACCCGCACATAAACGCTGGAATAGACAAAATGATTAACATCGCCGGAATCCATAAAAAGTTTAAAATAGAAAATTCCTTATTCTTTAGATAAATCAATAAATAAATTGGTAACACAAAAATAAACTGCAATTTGAACGCAAACGCACAACCCAACATTATAAACGACAGGCTATATTTTTTACCAAGCAAGAAATATATGCTAGTTATTACGAAAAATGCATATATCGCATCACATTGTGCCCACAAAGCACTATTAAACATCACTGTGGGCAACAGTATTATTATTGAATATGTAATTATTGTTGCAAAAGATGTTTTCTTGCTGTCCTGTTTCTTCTCCTTCATAATCCTTTTAGCAACCAAAGCCGCCATTATAGCCAAACCAAAATCAAAAATCACCGACACAATTTTTATTGCAAACAACGACGAAATGGGAAGTTTTGTTAATACCCACAACAATATAATATATGGGCAATTATAGTCGCCAATTCCTCCACCAGCAAATGTATTTCGTAAACCATTTGTCTTCAAATACTCATACCAGTTATTCAAACAATTAATAAAATCATTAGTTTGAAAATCTCGCATCTTATATCTCAAAACCAACGCAATAATTGTTATACCTATTATCAAAATAACACCTAAATGCTTTTTAATAAAATCAATCATTCGTTTTTCTAATCTAGTTACCGACATTAGTTCTCCGATGATGAAATTGCTTCTTCATTTATTAACTGCCATTTTTGATTATCTCCCCCATGGCTACGAAAGATAATAAGCTTGTCTGATGAGGTAGCGTCTAACACCTTACTAGAACACCTAGACATTATCGTATAATAACCTTCATTATCCGATTCCAGCACCCAATCCTGGTTACAGCTCCCATGATGCTCCCACCAGCCTAATACTGGAGTTTCATTAGCCACCCTTCCACTACTTACATCAAATATCAAATCAGATGTTGGGTTAGTTATTTTATAAAAACCAGTTTTTTCATCATATTTCACATCAAACAATTGGTTATCTATTTGTGTTGTTCTTCTATCAAACATTATAGTATCTCCAGATTTCATACCTGCATATACTCCACCCGCTATATCAATAACCTTGTTTGAATTATACTTAGAGACAAACTGATATGTTCCGTCTTCTATAGTCCGTCCCTTACTTTCAGCGATTTTCCCTAAATACCATTTTTGATTACTTCCTCCATGGCTAATAAAAGCAACTAAATCATTTGCCGCAGTAGCATCCAATACTTTGCTAGAACATCTAGATATAATAGTGTACTCATCATTGCCAACCGGCATAATCACCCAATCCTGATTACATCCATCGTGCTGCGTCCACATCAAAACAGAAGCATCGTTTTTAATCCTTGCACTAGCAACATCAAAAGTAAGATTATTATTCAAATCGACAATACTATAATATCCATTACTTGAATCATACTTTATCTCAAATAATTGACCGTCCATACCTTTAGTGTCTCTCCTCTCGATATCTATTTCGCCTGACTCCATCCCGGGTCTCACTCCACCTTCGATATTGACCGCTTCGCCAGAATCCGCCGCCGAGATGAACTGATACACTCCATCGTCTATAGTTCTTCCTCTACTTTCAGCTATCCTTCCTAGAACCCATCGTTGATTAGCTCCGCCATGTCTTTCATAAGTCACTAAATCGTTCGCTGCAGTAGCATCCAACACCTTACTAGAACATCTAGAAATAATAGTATATTCCTCATTGCCAACCGGCACAATCACCCAATCCTGATTACATCCATCATGCTGTGTCCACATTAATAGTTGTGCATTATTATTTAAACTAGCGTTCTCTACATCAAGTGCCAAGCCAGTAATGGGGTTGGTTATACTATAATAGCCATTCCTCGCATCATATTTCACCTCAAAAGCCTGCCCTTTCATCTCTCTTGTGTCCCGACCACCAATATTGGTTCCCCCCGATGTTATTCCTTGATTTATCTCACCTTCAATATTAATCGCTTCACCAGAATCTGCCGCTGAAACAAATTGATATATTCCATCTTCAATCGTTCTTCCTACACTAACTGCTTCCGAAGACTTAATCCCTCCAAACCAATCTTCAAAATAGCTATAGAAATTCCGGTTTCCATACGCCGAACAACCATCGCCATATCCATATGATGATGAAAGCGCCGCCGCATTTGGTTGATATGGCGTATAACGGTAAAGCGCCGACGTCGCTCTATTTTTAATATTCACTACGCTACCTCCGCACGCTGCATTCGGGCTCCATTGCACATATACATTTCCTACCGGATATCCACTATAACCATTATCAAGCACTATTCTAAACAACTCTGCTGCTTTTCTCACTTGGTTTTTAAATCCATAGTATTGTGAAGAACACGCTGCCGTATCCGGACATCCATATCCCGTAGCTCTCTGATAGTCCCAGCTATTCGGAATTGGATCAGTAATCAAGCCTGTTTCTTTTTGTAACAATACAATCAGTACCTGCGGGTTAATCCGGTAGTCTTGTGCCGCCTGCCATATAATGTGCGCTGCAGATTCTCCGTTCATATTTTCCTCTGCAAGACACACCGTGTGCCTATTCACCACATGCCAAGTAGTTGGCGGCGTCCTATCAGAAAAGTAATCTACTCTCGTCCCAACACCACTAAAATTAGTATTACCACACCTACCTTTTGAATTCAAAAAACTCTGAATCTGTCCTTCGTTCATCGAATTATAATTACTCATTTGGTAGTCCGAAATAATATATCCCGGATCAAACGCTGCCATATTTGCAGCCCCTACTTTATCGTCTTGCACATATTTTTGTGCTAAAAATGAGAACAAAGCCACAGCCACAAATACCCCCAACATCACAAACCAAATCCTATTACTTCGTCTTCCTCTCATTTATATATCCACCTCCCCTCGAATCGTACCGGTTTTCCCACCGGCACTTAATTTAATAACAATATCTGTAGCCCCACTACCCAAACCACTTATCGGTACACTAAATCCGTCACATGTCGATGTACTGACTTCTGCAATAATCTTAGCGTCAACCGAGTAAATCACATCTCCATTTCGCATCAAACTCAAAGCACAATTTCCTTCACTCAAGAACTGATCGACATTCACTCTTATCATTAAAACACCTTCGTTTATCCCAGCATAGGTTATTACGCCTGTAAGTTCCTCTGCTTTATTTGGGTCTTCCCCTTCGTATTGTTTTATTCTTTTTTGTTCCGCCATTCTCTCAGAATATTCTTCCTCCGTCTCGCCGTCATGCCTTTCAGTATCATCCTTCTTTTTATCTTCAGTTTTCTCCGTTTCGTTATTCTGTTCAGTTTCTTGGTGTTCATTATTCCAAATTATCGCTGTTCCCACCCCAACAACAATTAATAACGCCAAAATCACTCCCCCGATTATCCATTTCCGATTATTTCGTCGTCTTGCCATAATTCTCCTAATATATATTATAACAAGTTTATGGCAAGTTTCAACCCCTGATTTCAATCTGAAACTATTCTAAATCCAACCCTAGAATCTCTGCTGCCTTAAGTAAAGCTTCCTTTTCAGTATCCGAACAATCCATCAGCTTCGCCTTAAACAATCCTACCGTCTCCTCATGCTTATAATCTAACACTTCCAAAGACCTCGCCGCCCCCGGCACCTTTCGCAAAACTCCCTTCGACACCAAATTGTCAATATGTTCCGCCACCGCCGATACCGAAGACAAACCTAACCCAGACATAATCTCCCGATAAGAGGGTGAATAACCATTTTCCTCCGTAAAATCTTCCAAGAAATTTAAAACCGCTAATTGTTTTTTCGTTAATTTTATAGCCATTATGTTATAATTATAAACAATGGACAAAAATAAATCAATCGATGGTCTAGCTCCGCGTCGCTCCAATAATCAAGCGACTACTGTTAAAGCTACCGCCAGACCAAAAACCACCAAGAAGACCATCAAGGTCACTACCCCTAAATCTACACCTAAAATTGCCGCTAAGACCACTCCGAGACCAATAAAGAAAACCGTCGTCAAACCTGCCAAAACTCCCGTTAAAAAACCTACCCCAAAACCAACCGATGTTACAGAAGAATTCTTAAAACCCGTCCAAACCTTCAATTTCGACGAAAAAACCGGCGAGCTCAAAGCTTCTGAGGACCAAACCATGAATAAAGAAAAAGAACTCTCCAAAAAAGAACAGAAAAAACTAGACAAAGAGTTAAAGAAAAAGAATAAAAAGCCAATCAGCAAAAAACGCAAAATCATCACCGGCATCATTCTTGGTATTGTCCTATTACTACTCGCCGGTGTCATCTGGTTTATCATCTGGGGTAATGATCTTCTAGCGAGAATCGGTAACGGCGAAGGTAACATCTTCAGCCTCTTTTCTGAATACTACGAACCACTAAAAACCGACGCAAACGGCCGCACCAATATCTTAGCCTTCGGTACCAGCGGTTACAACATGAACGGCGATGAAGGAAATGGCATTCACGATGGTGCTCAACTTACCGACTCCATCATGGTCATTAGCCTAAATCAAGATACCGGCGATGCCGCCATGCTCTCCCTTCCCCGCGACCTCAAAGTCTCACGCACCTGTACCGCGACAGGCAAAATCAACGAAATCTACTGGTGTAATAATATGGACGGCAGCAATGAACAGGCCGGCGCCGAAGCCCTTATGGCCGAGGTCAGCGATATTCTAGGTGTTGATTTCCAGTATTACGCCCATCTTAACTGGGGTTCACTCGTTTCCATCGTTGATATATTAGGTGGCATCACCGTCACATTAGACGAAGATATTAATGACTACTCCTATACCAAAGCCGTATTTGAAGCTGGTACGCCTTATACTATCAATGGAGAACAAGCCTTAGGTCTTGCTCGCGCCCGCCATGGCACTACTAGCGGAGATTTCTCTCGTGGTGCTTCTCAACAAAAGATTCTCATCGGTATCAAGGAGAAAGTCCTCCAAAATAACCTTTCCCTTCCCGATCTCTTAAACCTTGCTAACACCTTAGGCGACAACCTTCGCACTAATTTCTCCGTTGACGAAATGAAAACCGCCGCTCATCTCCTTACCGACCTAGATTTCAACAGCATACGCCAAGTCTCTCTCATCGAACCCGAAAGACTCATGACCACCGGCAGCATTAACGGCATTTCATATGTTCTCCCATCCGCTGGCAACGGCAATTACTCCGCTATCAAAGCCTACGTCGCCAAGATGTTCAGCAACAACCCACAGGAGTATGAAAACAGTTCAATTCTAGTTCTAAATGGCACCGGGACACCAGGCATAGCAGGCAACGAGCAAGCCGCTCTTGAAGGAGAAGGTTACGTCAATATCTACGTCGACGATGCTCCAGAAGGCGAATACAACGAACACTACACCCTCTATGTCCTCCACGATGACAAGCCTGGCACCAAGAAACTCCTCGAAGAAAAGTACGGTCAAGAAGCCAAACCAGCCACCGACCTCCCAGCCGGCATCGTAACAGACTGTGACTTTGTCATTATCATCGGTAATACCGAAGAATAATGCTATAATATATAATATGTTAAGTAAAAAATACCGTTTCCATTCCCGCGGCGGAGTAAAATATGTCTATCGACATGGCAAAACTCTCCGCACTCCTAAAATGTCCCTCACTTTCACCGAGAACACCCGTGGATTTACTCGTATAGCCGTTGTTGTTTCAAAAAAAGTCGAGAAATCTGCCGTCAAAAGAAACCGTATTCGTCGTCGCATTTATGAAGCATTAAGGATAAACTTTGACCTCATTCCCAAAAAAACTGATTATATATTTATAGTTTTTTCCAAAGACATCCTCACTATGCCTTTCAACGAACTAGAGAAACTTCTCGGAGACCTAGTCGAGCAGAGCAAAGTGTGTTATAATAAAAAGAATGGATAAAAAGAGTGTGAAAAAATACATCTATTGGGGGCTATTTCTTGCATTCATTATCGGCTCCATCATTACTGGCGGTCCTTTTAATTTTATTGACCTCATTGTCGTTCGTCCTATAGTTAATATCCAATTCATGATTTTCAACCTTGTTCACGATTTTGGTATAGCTATCATCATCTTTGCCGTCCTTGTTAAACTCGTCATGTGGCCACTAACCAAAAAGCAGCTCAACCAAACTCGCCTCATCCGTAAAATTCAACCTGAACTCACCAAGATCAAGAAGAACTGCAAAGGCAACAAGCAAATGGAATCCCTCCAAACTATGGATCTCTATAAACGCTATAATGTTAAACCATTTGCTTCTATTATTACTCTACTAATTCAGCTCCCCATCTTTATTGCTATTTTTTCCGCTATTCGCGTCATCGCTACCCCTCTTCCTCAAGATAATCTCATGAATCGCGCATATGATATCGTTGCCTATGAAGGCTCCGAAATCAAAACTCTCGAAGATAAACAATCGGCTTACCTCACCGACCTTACCAACCCAGACATCCCTGACGAAGAAAAGGCTCCTTATGATTTCTATCCTATGCTCTTTGGCACCATCAGATTAGATGTCAAAGCAAGCGATGTCCTTATGGGTAATTTCTCTTGGAGCGCACTCTTTATCCTTGCCTGTACAATTCTTGCTTCAGTTATCCAGTATTGGGCCACTAAACAACAAATGCCTTCCAAAAAATCCGAGAAGAAGAAGTCCTTCCGTGATATTCTAAAGGATGCCAAAGAAGGTAAAGAAGTTGACGAATCTGACATTAGTAGTATGACTACCGGCCAAATGGCTTATATGATGACTATTATGATGTTTATCATTATGTTTAATCTCAACGGGGCCCTAGCTTTCTACTACTTCCTCAGCAACATCATTACAGTCTTCCAACAAAGGATTATTCTCAAAAAAGTCGACGCCGAAATCGACGCCGCTACCGACAAAGCTATATTAAAAGAACTTAAAAACATCAAAGAGGCCGAAGTGGTCGAAAACAAAAAAACCGGAACAAAAATAACTCGCATCTCCGCTCGTGATACTAAAAAGAAAAGGAGATAAATTATGAACAAAGACGAATCAATCAGATTTGCTGCACGCTACCTCGAAGATTTGCTTAGCTTCTTCGGTGTCAACGTGGCAGTCACATCAACTATCGATGATGAGGTCATTCAACTATCAGTACCATCTACCTCGCTTAATTCCCTACTCATCGGCCGCAACGCCGACAATCTACGCGCTCTTCAGCATGTCGTGTCAATGGCCTTGGTTTCAAAAGATGCTGAAATAACCCGCGTAAATGTTGACGTCGCTAGCTATAAGCGTCAACGTGCCGACCGTATCGCCGAAAAAGCCGAAGGTTGGATTGCCAAAGTCCGCCGCACTGGCGAACCAATGGAAATCAACCTCAATGCTGCCGATCGTCGTGTCGTTCATAAAGTTGCGACAGATTACTCAGATATCGAGACTCACAGCGAAGGCGAAGGTCGTGACCGCAAACTCATCATCTCTAAAATCTAAAAAATCAAAAAGGCTCCCCTTAGGGAGCTTTTTTAAACAGATAATCGTGCACGACCTTTTAACCGTCGTCGAGCCAATACCTTACGACCATTTTTCGAAGCATTTCGCTTCATAAAACCATGTTCTACCTTGCGCTGCTTTTTGTGCGGCTGATATGTCCTCTTTGGCATAATATTATTCCTTAAACTTTAAAATTTTTCAAATTCTTTTTATAGTATATCGCATTTTTCCACATTTTTCAAGCAGTTTTCCACAAATTTTTAGGGGAACCTCAAAAGTGTGGAAAACCTTCAGTCTGTTTTCAAAAACCAATATTATAACATAAAAATTCCCTCAAAAACCTGTGGAAAACTCCTTTTTTCGTGTTATAATTAATACACAAAGGAGGTTCAACAAAAAAATGTATGACGTCTGGAAAAACGCCCTAGCTGAAATTGAGCAACAAATTTCCGCCGCTAATTTTTCAACTTGGTTCCAAGATACTTCACTAATATCAACCGCCAATGGCAATATAATCATCGGCGTCAAAAATTCTTTTTTCGTGAAACAACTCCGCAATCGTTATCTAGACATCATCACAACTGCTCTCAAAAACAACAATATCACTATTAATACCATTGATTTTGAAGTCCAAGCCAAGGTCAAATCCAAAGTTCGTCCTCGCGAAGTTATTGCTGGCAAAGATCCCATCAAAGAACGCGTCAAAGCTATTCGTAATACTAATGACATGAAAAGCGTCTTATCTAACGGGCTAAATCAAAAATATACCCTTGATAATTTTGTAATCGGTAGCAATAACGACTTAGCCGTCTCCGCTGCTAAAAGCATCATAGCAGCCCCTGGCACACGGTATAACCCCTTTTTCCTCTACGGTGGACCAGGTCTCGGCAAAACTCACTTAGTTCAAGCTATTGGTAACGAACTCTTAAAAAAGGATCCTAATCTTAAAGTTTTTTACACTCCTATCTCTCACTTCTATTCTGATTTTATCGATGCCATCCAAAACGGCAAAGGTAAAGAATTCAACCGCAAATTCCAAAAACTCGATGTCCTTATCATCGATGATTTCCAATTCATTGTCAATAAGGAAAAATCACAAGAAGAGTTTTTCAATATTTTCAACGACCTCTTCCTACTTAACAAACAAATCATCGTCACAAGCGATCGTCTTCCCTCTCAAATCAAAACCGTTGACGAATGCCTTGCCTCTCGTCTTACTTGGGCTGGTGCTTTCGATCTTCAACTTCCAAAATTCGAAGATAAATGCGCCATTCTTCGCGCCAAAGCCGATCTTATGGGTGCCGAAGTTGAACCCGAAGCAATCGAATATATCGCCGAAAATGTTAATACTAATATTCGTGATCTCGAAGGTGAATTCTCTACTATACTCCTCATGTCGGAAGTTCGCGGCCTTACTCCACTCGAATTAATCGAAAACGGCTCTGTTTCCGTCAACAAAACCACCAAACTTCGTCCTACTTCCCCTAAACAGATTGTCGAAAAAGTTGCTAAGTACTACAACTTATCAGTCAAAGAGATGACTGGTAAATCCCGTATAGCTCACATCAAAACTGCTCGCCAAGTCGCAATGTTCCTTCTTTCTAACGAATTAAAACTTAGTACCAATAAAATTGCCGCCGAGGTTGGTGTAAAAGATCACACCACCGTTATGCATGGTATTAAAAAGATAAAGCAAGACCTAAAACTTAATTTCACTCTTCGTGACCAAATCGAAGAAATTAAGGAGAAAATCTATGGCTAAAATACTGGAAAACTTGTGCAAAACCAAGTGTAAATCTACTAGCAAAACTCGTGCAAATTTCTGTGCAAAGTTTTCATCTTTCACAAAAGCTGTGCACAACTCACCTTTTCCACTCACTTTTTCCAAGTTTTACACTAACTTTTTCACCATCTTTTCACCCCTATATCTAATCAATTTTTTCCACTATTCCACAGACTCTACAATAACTACAACTAATAATTTAATAGAAAGGATTTAAAAAATGAAAATAAAAGTCACACAAGAAAAATTGAGCAAGGCTCTAAATAATGTTAGTCGAATAGCAATTGGAAAAGTCACTTTACCAATCCTCAACAATGTCCTTATTCGTGTAGACAATAAAAAAGTATCTCTTGTTACTACTAATCTAGATATGGCTATTATGGATTTTCTTCCAGTCTCAAGCTCTGAAGATGGAGTAGTCACCGTCCCAGCCAAACTCCTAGCTGAATTTGTTAGCAATCTTCCAAAAGGAGAAAATATCGAAATAAGCTCAAAAGACACCAAGGTAGATATTAAAGCTGGTAAATACTCCTCCACTATTAATGGTACACTCGCTGATGATTTCCCAGAACTACCTGAAATTGAAGAGAAAAAGGCTGTAGTTTACAAAATAGGAGTAGATGAATTCAAAGCTAGTGTTGGTCAAGTTATTATCGCAAGTAGTAACGATTTAACTCGCCCCGCCCTTACTGGTGTGTATTTTAATACTTACGATGGTAAACTCGCTATTGCCGCTACTGACGGCTATCGCTTAGCCGAAAAAATCATCATTGATAAGGTTGAGAGCGAAGTGAAAGCTATCGTTCCGTCTAGTTCTCTCCAAGAAGTACTCCGCTCCATCAGTGATGATGTTGAGGAGGTTGAGATTTCCTTTAATGAGGATTTAGTTCGCTTCCGTCTTGGTGAAGTTGAAATCATTTCTAAACTTATCGATGCAAGCTATCCCGATTATCAAAAGTTAATTCCTAAAGATAATGAAGTTAAAGTTACCCTAGATCGCGAAGAACTTATTCGTGTTACCAAGCTCGCCGCCCTCTTCGCTCGCTCGGTTGGCGGTTCCATTATTTGTGAAACTAAAACTCCAGATACTTTCCTGGTTAAATCAGTCGCCAACGAATTTGGTGAAAACGATTCTGAGATTAAGACAGTCGTTGAGAAAGATGGAAGAGTTAATTTTAATTCTCGTTTCCTAATTGATGCTCTTAATTCTTTAGAGAGTAAAGAAATCGAATTTGAGTTCTCAAATCGTGTTTCTCCTACACTTCTTCGTAATACTAAGGATAAAAAATACACCCATATTGTAATGCCACTGAATTCTTAAATGATTATCAAATCTATTAAACTTACTAATTTTCGCAATCACCACAGTTATCAACTAAACTGTGATGAAAAAACCTCCCTAATCTTAGGTAGTAATGGGTGGGGTAAAACTTCAATTCTTGAAGCTATCTATATTTTGACACGTGGTAAAAGCTTTCGAGCTACCGACCCCGAAATAATTAATCGGGACTCCGATTATTATCGTATTGAACTTGAATACACCAGTGGAGAAACTACAACTGCAACCTACGACGGCAAAACCAAAACATTCCTCATCCTAGATAAAAAACAAAAACGTCTTCCTAAAAAGCATAAATATCCGGTTGTTTTGTTTCTTCCCTCTGATTTAAACCTTATCAGTCATTCACCTGGTCGTCGCCGTGATTATTTTGATCGTATTTTCACCGAATTTGATGAAAAATACTCTACTAGCCTTACAAAATACAACAAAGCCTTAAAACAACGCAATGAACTCCTCAAGAAAGATTACCTCACTAAGGATACTCTTTTCTCTTGGAATATCATGTTAGCTAAATATGGTTCCGACCTCCATCATTATCGCCTAATATTCATTGAAGAAATAAATCAAAAACTAACCCTCACCTATCGCTCTATTGCTGAAAATAATGACAAGATAACCATTGATTACAAATCAGAGGCAAGGGAGTCTGAGCAAAAATATCTTACAAAACTAGAAACAAATTTTGAACGCGACCACTATCTTGGTCACACCACATTTGGAATTCACCGCGACGATTATATTTTCAATTTTAACAATAAACCCGCCGATGGCTCTGCCTCACGTGGTGAAACCCGCTCCATTATTCTTGCTCTCAAATTTATCGAAGCAGACTTGATTTATCAAAAACTCCATCAAAAACCAATCATCTTGTTAGATGATGTCTTTTCAGAACTAGATGAAACTCGTCGTCGTTGTCTCATCAAAAATTTCAAGGATAATCAGGTTATAATTACTAGTGTAGAAGGGAGAAACGATAAAAATGATAGAAATTGAAAAACTCATTCCCGGTGGACAAGCTCTCGCAACTTTAAAAGATGGCAAAAAAGCATTTTTTTGGAATGCTCTTCCAGGTGAAACGGTAGAATCGTATGATATCACAAAGAAAAAGTCCCGTTACATCGAAGCTGTTGCTACTAAAATAAGCAACCCATCTAGACACCGCATTAATCCAAAAGACGCTTGTTTTCTTTCAACTTCCCCTTGGCAAATCATGAAATATGATTATGAACTGGAACAAAAAAGTGAACTCGTCATCGAAGTGTTTCGCGAACACCACATAGATATTGATAAGCCAAATATCCTTACTGATAACAAAGAGTATCATTATCGTAATAAAATGGAATATGCTCTCTATTGGAATAATGATAAGAATATAATCGAACTGGCATTTCACGCCCGCGGTTCGCATCGCAAGACTCCAATCACAAAATCAAGTATTGAACGTCCAGAGATTTTCCAAACTGCCAAAGAGATTATAAATATACTAAATGTTAATCACGAGGAAGCTCGTACTTATCAATCTTTACTTCTTCGTTGCAATCAAAAAGGTGAAGTTTCCGGCGGACTCTATGAAAACGGCAAGCCCCACCCAAAATTCAATAATCTAAAAGACCAAATACTCGGCCAAGAGTATTCTTACTCCCCTAACGGTTTCTTCCAAATCAACCTCCCCGTCTACGAAATGGCTTTAAAAGAAATCAAAAGCCACATTAACACCGACAAAGTCCTCGACCTCTACTCTGGCGTCGGCACCATCGGCCTCTCCGTCGCAAAGGATAAACAACTCACTCTGGTCGAGTGTGATGGCTTCGCATTTGCCGAGATGGCGAAGAATATTAATAATGGATTTTTTGAATCTAGAAATGGTGTTGCTCGAGGGCTTCCGGAGGTTACGACCGAGGATGAGGGCGCGAGCCCTGTGACGACAGGAGCGAGCGACCCGTCCCGAGAGAACACCATTTTAGATTCAAACATGGTCCGAAATGGCAATATTTACGCCATCCTTGATAAATCAGAAAATGTCACAAACTACATCACCCCCGACCAAACTGTAATTCTCGATCCTCCTCGCGCCGGTTGCGACAAGAAACTAATTGCCAAACTAAACGAAATCAAACCACAAACCATCATTTATCTTTCTTGTAACCCCGCCACCCAGGCTCGCGATACCAAACTCCTCCTCGAAAATTACCAGATTAAAACCGTCAAAACCTTCAACTTCTTCCCTCGTACTCCTCACATTGAAAACTTAGTTGTGTTATCATTGTAGTATGAACAAAAATCGTAAAATATTCATTATTATCAATTTATTCATTTTTATCACGATGGTTATTGCTGTCGCTTCAACTTTGATTTTTGGTGGTCGCGCCACTCGTCTTGATGCTGGCACTACTGCTGGAGCCGCTCAGTTAACTGATGGTGCATTCGGTGGTGTCAAAATACAGTACTGGCATCATATCGCTTCTTTCACGATTCTTAGCAATATTTTTCTTGGTATTGTCGCTTTAGTTTCCGCTATTATTGCTCTTAAACACCCAAAAAAACCTCTCTCATCTAAAGTTTCCACCTGGTATCTCGTTGCCGCCACCTCTGCTATGCTTACTTTCCTAGTAGTTATACTCTTCCTTGCTCCTATGCGCGCCATAAACGGTAAAAATTACTTCGATATGCTTCTTGAACAAATGTTTTTCCTGCATTTCTTAAATCCCATCCTCTCTGCCGTTTCGTTTATTTTCTTCTTTAATACTAAAGAAAATATTGGCTTAAAACCTCGCCTTTTGTCTATTCTCCCACCTGTCATTTATTCATCTCCCTACATTTTTTGTGTTTGTATTATTAAATGTTGGCCAGATTTTTATGGTTTAACTTTTGGTGGTAAGTATTATCTAATCCCACTAGATTATCTTGTTGTTTGTGGAATGATGTTTGGAATTAGTAGTTTTCTCTCCGCACTCCACAACCGCTTCTCCAAACTAGAATAGTTTAGCTATTTACAACCCCATCAAACTCGTGCTATAATTAAAACGCAACATACATTTAATCAATGACGCTATATTTTAATAAAGTGTTTGTTATCCAAAGAAAACATGGCACCGTAAGGTCGTATGACTCTTTGGATAGCAAATAGCGTTTGATTAGTTGTATGTTGCACCCCTTGCGGTGCCATTTTTATGCATGCCTTTAGTAAATATGGCACCGTGAGGGGGTGAGGGCAAATAATAAGAGAGGTAAGCTTATGCTTATGAAGCAAGATATCATGAAGAAACAATTAAACACTATACTTGGATATCGTCGTTTAATGATATCTTTTTTGGGCTTAGTAGCAGTAGCTTGCCTAACTCTCGCCTCAACCTTTAATTTTTCTAATACTTTTGCCGAGACCTTTGAAAGTGAACAAGGCATCTCCTTCACCTTTAATCCTACAGTTAAGATTACTATCACAGGTGGCACTGGAGCCACAAGTTCAGGATTAACCATTGATAACCTCACTCCAGGTGATTATAAAGACAGCAACATTATCACTGTCACAGCTGGTTCCAACTCTCCACTAGGCTATACTCTCAGTAGTACAGTAGGTAGTAGTACCTATAACTCTACAGAACTAAGAAGAGGTGGTACAGAAACCGCTAATAAGTTCACTAATCTCACCACTAATAAAGCCTCACTCTCAGCCTTTGATCCAGGCTACTGGGGCTATTCTTATTCCACTAACTCAGGCTCTACTTGGATTAGTGGTGATATTGTAAGTGGTACTTCAGCTGGCTATAATGGTCTTCCTATCTATACTACCGCGTCTCCTATTAAACTCATTAACTCATCAACTGCAAGTGAGTCATCAGTACAATTCAAAATAGGAGCTAGAGCTACATCTAGCCAACTAGCTGGTACTTATTCTAATGTCGTTAACTTCATTGGTGTTGCTAAAGTAGTCACTACTACCTATACCATTAACTACAATGCTAATGCAGGCTCTGATACTGTAACAAACATGCCTACACCTAATCCATTAACGGACACTGATACTACCGGCAATGCTGCTATAAAAATCTCTTCAAATGTACCAGTAAGATCAGGTTACATGTTTAAAGGCTGGTGTACATCTCAAACATCTGACGACACCTGTTCATCTGATGTAGTTCAACCAGGCGGCTACGTAGCTCTTAACCCTGGCACTTCCTCTGCCACTGCTAATGTTACTAAGGACCTTTATGCTATGTGGAAGGAAGATACAAAAGTCCTTGGATATACAACTAATTACACTGGCGGCGAAATTGCAAGCTATGAATGGACCAGTAATCCACCTACAACCACAGCACCTACAATCACAAAAATAGAGGTACCAGATGGTATGCACTATAATGATGGTTCACAAGTCAAAGTTTACACCAAAAACGCAGCGGCAGTTGTTTTCCGTATAAACGGCGTCCAATATACTAGGTCCACTGATAGTGAAGGCCTAGCGAAGCTTAACATAAGGCTTCATGCTGGGACATATGCTGTCGAGATGATTGCAGTAGAAAAAAATACGTCAGGTGATTACGGATATGCTATGGCTGCGTTGCCATACACTTTTACTGTCCTTCCAGCTGAATAAGTATTAAGCATCAAAAAATATCTTATCGTGCAACGAACCGGGCGAAGAAAACTTCATATTTGGAGTTTAGTAATACTAAGTTTCCCCTTTATTTCCCTCCCCACATATGTTAGAATAATTACAAGACGGAAGTGTGGCCGAGTGGTTTAAGGCGCACGCTTGGAAAGCGTGTAATGGGGCAACTCATTCACAGGTTCGAATCCTGCCACTTCCGCCAAATTAGCTAAAATAGAACTTGTTCTATTTTAGATAATTTGAAGGAAGGAGCTGAGATAATAATCCTGCCACTTCCGCCACTTTAAAATGGAGTAAACAGGTGAGCGAAAACATACTAATTGAATTAAAAGGATTAACCAAGCGTTACGGGTACGGCGATACCGAGTCGTACGCTTTAAAAGATTTTGACCTTACAATTAAGCGCGGTGAATTTATCATGATTATGGGACCATCTGGTTGTGGTAAAACCACTTTGCTTAATATTATTGGTCTATTAGATCGTGCTTCTAAAGGTGAATATATCTTAAATGGTGAAAATGTGGCCGGTATTTCTGCCAGGCGCCAAGCCAAGCTTCGTGCCAAGAAAATCGGCTTTGTCTTCCAAAATTTCAACCTCATTGAAGATTTGACTGTCATTGACAATGTTGCTCTTCCCTTAGTTTATACTGGATATTCCAAGACGGCACAATTAAAAAACGCTAGTAACGCCTTGAAACGCTTCCACCTCAACGAACGTGAATACTATCTTCCCTACCAGCTCTCTGGTGGCCAGCAACAACGCGTTGCTATTGCCCGCGCTATCGTCGGCGATCCAGAAATTATTCTTGCCGACGAGCCGACTGGCAATCTCGATTCTCGCTCCTCTCACATCGTCATGGAAGAATTAAAAGCCATCCATGAAGAAGGCAACACTATCATTATGGTAACTCACAATCCGAGTTTGACCAGCTATGCCACTCGTGTGATTAATATGCTCGACGGTCAAATCGATACTGATGTTAAGACCGTCGCTGATGCTAACCTTCCTCAACCCATCAGTGTCAAGATTAAAAAACGTAAAAAAGTCGAGGAATCTGAGTTTGTTTCTATGCCTACCGACGAAATTAAAAAAGAACCTACCGAGGAAGAACCGACCGAAGAAGATGAATCAAAAGAGCCCGCAAAACCCAAGAAAAAGCGCAAGAAATCTAAAAACAACAAAAAGGATAGGAGGAACAAATAATGGCATTACTTGTTAGAACCCACTATCGTCTCGCTCGCGCCGCAATCAAGGACAACCGCACTCGCTCTTTTCTTACTTGTCTTGGCATTGCCATCGGCGTTGCCAGTATTATCCTGATTCTCTCTCTCATGGGCAGTATTTCCAATCTCGTTAAAGAACAAACCAAAGAAATTGGTGCTGATCTCATTGTTGTTCGTCCCAGTAGTACTAAGGACAACGTTACCAATATCGTTGAGGAATTAACTAGTGCAAATTCCTTCCAGAAATCCAACCTTGCCATCAGCGACGTCAAAGCCATCAAGAATGTCGAACATGTTGCCGCCGCAGCACCAATTGCTGTTTCAACCAACACTGTTGAATCTGAAAAGAACACTTTCGACTCCGTCCCAATTCTCGGCACCAACAGTGATTTCATCAAAATTGAGCCGCTCGCTCTTCGCTATGGCTCATTCCTTACCGACACCGAAGACAGTAAGTCTGTTATTCTAGGGCACACACTCTCTCTTGCCCTTTTCAACACCATTAATTCTACTGTTGGTAAAACTATAAATATCATGGGTGAAAAATTCATGGTCGCCGGCGTTCTCGATGAAATCGAAAAATCCATCAATTTTGACAACGTCGATTTTGACAACGCTCTGATTATGGATATCAATTCCCTCGATAAATACACCGGTTCAACTCAAATCCAGCAAATCAATGTCAAAGCCGAAAATACCGATAGCCTCGCTACCATTTCAAGTGACATTAGGTCCGCCATTGAAAACCAGAAACAAGGTGACAAAAACTTCACCGTTACCTATGGCGACGACATTACTCACCCTGCCAGCAATTTATTCACTATCGTATCTGGTATGCTAGCAATTGTTGCTGGTATCTCGTTAATTGTTGGCGGTATTGGCGTTATGAACATTATGCTTGTTTCTGTTGCCGAACGCACCCATGAAATAGGTATCCGAAAAGCAGTAGGCGCCTCCTCGCGCAACATTCTTATTCAATTCCTCTTCGAGGCTCTCATTCTTTCCATTCTTGGCGGCATTTTTGGCTTAGTTCTCGGTTATATCCTCGCCTTCCTGTTATCCGTTATCACACCATTTGCCCCGTACATTAGTTGGCAAATTCTCGCAGTCACTTTCCTTACCACTCTAGTTGTCGGTATCATTTTTGGCATCTATCCTGCCCTCAAAGCCGCCAGCAAGAACCCAATCGATTCATTAAAACATTATAGGTAATCATATGAAGAAATTACTCGAAAAAATCCCCTTCTATAATCAAGCGGTTCTTCCCTACCACTACGGTCAAGCCGTTATCGCTAGTATTAAAAACGGTTTTCCGGCCAAAAATCTCCATGTTATCGCCGTAACCGGTACCAATGGCAAAACCACAACCTGCTTTATGATTTGGAATATGTTAAAATCTGCCGGCTACAAGACTGGCCTCATGACCACAGTCGCCTACGGAGTAGATAAATTAGAGCCAGAACTTGGTCATATGACAACAGTTGATGCATTTACTCTTAATGACCGCATCAGAAAAATCTCCAATCAGGGCGCCGAGTATCTTGTGCTCGAAGTTACTTCCCACGCTCTTGCTGAGTTTCGTATTCTCAATATCCCCGTAGAAATTGCCGTTTTTACGAACCTCACTCACGAGCATCTCGATTACCACAAAACACTAGAAAACTATCGCAACGCCAAAGGCAAACTAATCAAAAAAGCAAAGTTCAGCGTCCTTAATGCTGATGATCCAGCCACCAAGTACTATCAGAAAATTGCCAAAGAATATATCACATATGGTATAAAACATGGCCAAAACAAGCCCGAGAAAATTGAACTTAAGGTAAACGGCATCAAG
The DNA here is from genome assembly GCA_017536895.1 of Candidatus Saccharimonadota bacterium. GTDB lineage: Bacteria > Patescibacteriota > Saccharimonadia > Saccharimonadales > Saccharimonadaceae > Nanosyncoccus. The sequence continues at coordinate 74,030 of JAFWCN010000017.1, forward strand.
TTCTCATATCACAACATGAATATCGAAACCAAGATTCCGGGTGTATTTAATGTCTATAATTCCCTTGCCGCCGCAATTGTTGGCGAGAAATTAGGCCTCAAAAAAGAACAAATCGAAACAGGCATTAAATCTTTAGATTCTGTCGAGGGGCGTATGAATGTTATTGATGAAGGACAGGATTACACTGTCATTGTAGACTATGCCCACGCTCCCGATGCTATCGAAAAAGTCTTTGAATCCGTTAAGGGGCACAAAGGTCGCATCATTACCGTTCACGGTGGAGCTGGTCGTCGTGACCCCTCCACCAGACCAATTCGCGGCGAGATTCTCGGCAAGCATTCCGACATCGTCATTATTACTGAAGACGATTCCCGTGATGAACCACTAGATCAAATCATGGCGGGCTTTAAAAAAGGTGCCATCAAAGCCGGCAAAAAAGAAGGCAAAGACCTATTCCTAGAGCCAGATCGCAAAGAGGCCATTAAGCTAGCAATCAATAAAGCCAAAAAAGGCGACCTCGTCTTAATCCTTGGCAAAGGCCACGAAAAAACCATCCTTCGCGCCGACGGTCCACACGACTTCGAAGATATCAAAGTTACTCGGGCATGTATTCGGCAATCCCGTCGATAATCTTATCGTCCGAGATTCCTAGCGCTCCAGCAATCGCTGCCGCGCATGCCATATAAGACACTGCCGTTTCTCCTGTTACGAAGGTTGCTAGTGTGACAATTTCACCAGCCAGTGACATTGTTGCCTCTGCCCCTTTAGCATATAATTTTGAATTCAGGATTTTCACATCCGAACTAGATACACCATAAGTCAAAGTCCCCTTTTCGCCCTTAAATTCCGAAAAAGTCTCGTAATTAATATCATCATGGTTTAGCACTACAAATTCTGGTTTCATATCAAAGAGCGTTTTCTCGTTATCTAGGTATTCATCAGGCTCCATGTCAGAAAGTCCTGCCGTTACAAAATTAGTCATCGCTGCGACGTGTACTGGTAGGCCGTAAAAGATGTTATCGCGAAGCCCCTCCGCCGGCACGGTCACAACCACATAATTTGCCCCAGCTTTCCATGCATCAGATAAAAACTTATGAAGCATCCCCAGCTTAAACGGTTGGTCTGAGGCCAGCACTGCTACCTGTTCGCCAGAAGCTCGTAGAATCTCATGTACATAATGCGCCACCGTCACCTTACCCGTCGTCCCAGTAATCGCAATCAGCTTCATATCCTTCATTGGATTACCGTAGTACGATTTCAGCATCTTTGCCTTGATTTTTTGTCGCCCAGCCCTCAAACCACCTTTTTTGTTTTTAGCTTTAGAATTAGTTTTCCTCTCTCCCATAATACCTCCATTATAGCACATTATTCCAGTAGCTTACACACTAGAGACACAATCAATTCTTTTTCTTTTGGCTCTGATTCCGCAATGAGTAGCGCAATTGCCGTCAATGCTCGATCAGAAATCTTCGTCTCACCCTTTTCGGTCAAATGACAATCGTTAAGAGTCAAAAACAGGATAAAAAGAAGCGACCCAATCCGTTTATTCCCATCATAAAACGGATGATCCTTAATCACAAAATATAACAAATTGGCTGCTTTTTCCTGTGTTGAAGAATATAAGTCCTTTCCGTTAAAACTCTGAAAAATCGCAGCTAAGCTCCCCTCAAAACTTCCACCCCTTTCCTTCCCGAACAAATCCGAACCACCCACATTGGCTCTTAAGTTTTCAACCGCATTAGTGCACATCTCTACCGTTAATTCCTTCACACGCTTTTTCTTTCCCATAAACGACAAATCAATATGTCCATCATCATACTCTTCCAAAGTCTTAAAGCTTCCGGCATACTTTGAAATAACTTCGAGCACTCCATTTGCTTCCCCCGCATCAAGCTCGTTTCGCGCCGTAAGCCGCCTCACCACTGCCATCATATCTTCTACGTCATGGAGTTTCTTTACTTCTTTCTTCTCGCGCATCGTAAGCAACCGTCGCTCGTTCACTGCTATTCCATCTGTTACAAACCGTTTCAAAACTGAAGTTGCCCAAATCCTAAAATTCGTCGCTTTTTTTGAATTCACTCGATATCCTACCGAGATAATCGCGTCAAGATTATACATGTTTATTTCACGCGTTACCTTTCTCTTCCCCTCAGTTCGAACTATTAAGCTTTTCTTAATAGTTCGTTTTTCTGACAATTCACCATCTTTGTAAATTCTTTTCAGGTGCATATTAATATTAGGAATTGTTGTATCGAAAACCTGCGACATTTGTTCCTGTGTTGCCCAAAGCGTCTCCTCTTCAGTATCGATATCAAAAACCACTTCCCCCTCAAGTCCTTTATAAATCTCAATCTTCTTCTCTGTATTCCCTTCAGTCATCTTGAAAATATTATATCAGATTATTAGCAGTCTTTACCAAAGTCCTTCTCAAACGCCTTTGCTAGCTTCTCTGGCCAATCCGAAGTCGCTTCTAGCCTTCCCGTAAAGAATCTCAAAGTCGCTGGTTCATGAGTAAATCGCAATCCACCAATCATTTCACGGTGATCAAATAACCACTTCACCCTATCCGCCACATACGATACCTGTGATAAGGTAAATACTCTACGCGGCATCGCAAGCCTTACTAGCTCTACTGATGCAAATCTTTCGCTTCCATCTGGTTCACGTTCCTCTGACAAAGTACCCCGCTCCATTCCTCGAATACCACCACAAATGTATAGCGCACACACCAGTGCCCCTGCTGGGTATTCCTCTTGTGGAATATGCTTCACAAACTCCATCGCATTAATGTGCGCCCCTAGCCCACCAGCCGGCGTCACCATCGGCACGCCATAGTCAACCAACTCGTCCACACACCATTTGATAAACTGTGGCGCCTGCGAAATCACATCCATTTCCATACATTCGTCGAATCCTACCGTCATCGCTTCCATTTCACGGATGCTCATCCCGCCATAGGTCAAAAACCCTTCAAACATCGGCACCAAGTCCTCCATCGAATGGAACAAATCCTCATCCCGCACTAGTATTGCCCCACCACGCGCCAAGCCAAATTTCCTTGCCGAGAAGTATACAATATCAAAGCAATCCGCAATCGCCCGCGTAATCTCGCGAATCGTCATATTTTTACATTCCGCTTCCCGCGTCTTATTGAAGAACAAATTATCCTGCAAGAGCGATGCGTCCAGCACAGTCAATATCCCGTGCTCTTTCGCAATCTTCGTCACGTCACGGAAGTTTTTAAGAGATACCGGCTGTCCCCCAATCAGATTCGTCCCCGCTTCCATCCTTAGAAAAGATATATTATCCGCACCCTCTTTCTTAATGCAAGCTTTCAGTTTATCAAGATCCATATCTCCCTTAAACGGCAAATCACTCTCGGTCTTCAGTCCCTCATCTTTTACCAGCTCTTCCACGTGTCCACCGTTACGCGTCACATGTGCCTTCGCTGTGGTAAAGTGGTAGTTCATAATCACACAGTTCCCTGGCTTCACAAACCTCGTCGCTAGAATGTTCTCGCAAGCTCTTCCCTGATGCGCTGGCAAACACCTAGAAATCCCAAATATCTCATTGAGCTTATCCTGCATCCTAAAGAAAGTTTCACTTCCTGCGTATGCATCATCTGGTTGCATCATTGCGGCAAGTTGTTTGTTGCTCATTGCATTCACCCCCGAATCCGTCAGCATATCCATAAAGATATCCCCGTTGTGAAGTTTGAAAGTATTAAAACCTGCCTCTTTCATTTTAGTGAGCCGCTCCTTCACCGGCAGCAAGCTCAACTGCTTCACGATTTCTACCCTATGAAGTTCTAAGGGTACTGGTGTATTCTTGTAAAATTTGATTTCTGGCATAATTGCTCCTTTCTATTAAAATACAAAAAACTTCGCGGTCGTCTTGCCGCGAAGTTTGAGTATTCTATTTACAAATTATTCCGCAACAAAACAACCACTTTCACCGTAGTAATAGTAGTAGTTTGATGCGTTTAATAACATAATAATGTATTTTAAACCATACTTTTAAAAAAGTCAATAAAAATGGCGGAAGCGAAAGGATTCGATTCGAAGAACGAATCCGAACACCTGTACCATATTTGAGCAAATGGCGGAAGCGAAAGGATTCGAACCTTCGAGACTGTTGCCAGCCCACACGATTTCGAGTCGTGCGCCTTCAACCACTCGGCCACGCTTCCACAGTTATTTTACCATATTTTCACGATTATTACTACACAGACACGAAAAATATGTTATAATATAAATGTCACCTCTACGGGTGATGCTCATTTAATTTCTAGGTGGATGTCGCGATAATAATCAAAGCATCCACATTTGCGCCCGTAGCTCAGCTGGATAGAGCGTTTGCTTGCGGAGCAAAAGGTCGTAGGTTCAAATCCTGTCGGGCGTACCAAAATAAAAATAAGACCCTTGCGGTCTTAATTTTTATGCTATAATTAAATCATTATGTGGGAATTAATATCAAATATCAGTTTAGTATTAGCAATTTTAACCTTCGGTGCATTCGGTGCACTCGGATTGTACCAGTGGATCAAACGCAAGGATTTCGCCAAAATCGATTATGAGATTGTCTGGATGCTCGTCCCGACCGTCCTCATGGCCGCGACTTATCTTATTTTTGACCATCTCATTATATTATCTACTCGCCCGAACGGTTCCGGTGAACCATCCTTCCCTTCCACTCATGTCATGGTGGTCGCTACTATTTTCTTCGTTACTACTATTATTTTGCCTCACTACATCAAGAACCGAACCACTCGTATCGTCCTCGAAGTTCTGATGGTCATCGCTATCTCTCTCACCTGCACCGGTCGCATTCTTTCCGACATGCATTCGCTAGGTGACGTCATTGGTGGGCTTGTATTCGCTTTCATCTTTAGCGAAATTTACTACCAAATCATCAAAAGGAGCAAGAAAAATGCCAAGCGTCTTCACAAAAATAATAAACAGTGAAATCCCCTGTTACAAAATCTACGAGGATGACAAAACCTTCGCCTTCCTCGATATCAATCCCGAGACCAAAGGCCACACTCTCGTAGTCCCCAAGAACGAAGTAGATAAAATCTACGAACTCCCTGACGAGGATTACAATGCCCTGATGGCTACTGTCAAGAAACTATCCAAAAACATGGAAGAAAAACTCGGCAAACGCACACTCTGGAAAGTTATCGGCACCGATGTCCCGCACGCTCATGTTCATCTCCTTCCATTCGACGAGAATTGGGAACACGGTAAAACTCTCACCCTCACCCCGGAAGAATTCGAACAAATCCGCACTAAACTCGCAATTAATAACCAACAATAAGGAGAGATTATGACCGAAACACTAAAAAATAATAGCGAGAATGGAAAAACCGGTAGCGACCACGATCAATTATCAGATATGGCGGGTCAATTTAATAAAGCTCAAGCCGAACAAGAAAAAGCCAAACAAAAAGAAGAACTAGCAAAAAAACAGACCGAAGAAAAACCATTCAATCCCGATAGTATAAGTCCTCGTGAAGCTGTCGGTGCTCTATACCGAACTCAACGCGACCCCAAAGACATCAAACCAGTAGAAACTTGGGAAGATTTTGATAAGAAGTTATGGCCGAATCCAGTCGTCCGTAAATACAAAAACATCAAGTATCAATTATCAAAACGCAAAAAACAGTAATAGATATTATTAGTCGGGTTCAAAAGAGGAAACGTGGAAACTTTAAACAACAGTCCAGAATTAATTACAGAAAACATCCAAAGATTATAATATTTTTCGTTACGCCTTTCTTTTTACTATACATCGATAAACTAATCCAAAAAGCTAGACTTTTTAAATTAAAACTATGCTATAATTAAACTACTAAACCATTACTATTCATTTTCCTTATAGAGAATGGAATGCAGCAGGAGGATATAAGCAAATGAACAACCCAAATTCACTAAATCAAAATCCCGAAAATAGCTCAGCCGAAACCGGCTGGGAGAGTGTCGCCGCTGAAGCTGATAAAAAAGATTGGGGCGCTCAGGCCGCTGAAAGTGAGCGTCAACAACCAGAAAACTCCCAAGAAGAACGACTAGGTAAATTAGCGGCCCTCCGCCAGCAAATGAAAAATTTGGCCCAACCCGCTGCCAAAGAAGCCCAAGAAAAAACCAAGGAGCCCGAGCTTACCGTTGAACAAAAAGTTGCAAAAAAAGAAGAAGCCTATCGGGAACGCATTGAGAAATTTGCCGAAGGCATCAGCCAGGATGCATTGGGCAGGATTTGCATTAAAGAAATAGTCCATATTCAAAAACTTGAACGTCGGTTAGATAAATATGCCGAAAGCAAAGACCACTCGTTTATGGAAAGACGCCAGCACGACAAAGAAATCCAGGAGCTGAAACGCTATGGGTATAAATCAGGTGGGCACAATGAAGATTCTAACCGATTCAAAGAGCTCAAGAAACTTAGTAAAGATTACGGAGTCTCTCCGCAAGAACGTGTTGAATACGGCGAACGACGCGCCAGGGATTTCAAGACTATAGACATTTATCTGAATAGCGAAAATGGCCGCAAAATCAAAAAAGACCTCAGAGAAAAAGGGTATAAAACCATTCCCGAAAAATGGAACGATGACAATCTGACTACTCACGAAATGCATGAAATGGCTGATTACGTCAAATTCCGAGGCAGAGTCCACGCAGGCCTCTATGACAAATAAAAAAAATAGCCCCTTCACGGGGCTATTTCTTAATCTTGACATTTTTAATGCTTCCTACTTAAAAAGCCTCATTTTTTCACTATCTACCCCATTAAATTATCTCCAGTTGCTGTTTTAGTCTTGCAATTAACGCTTCCTTTTCAGCAATTGCATCCTGAGTTTCTTTCACCAAATGCTCCGGCGCTTTTTCTACATAATTCGGATTCATCATCCGCATATTGAGCGCATCTAACTCCCTTCCAACAGCCATAATTCTCTCGGTTAAAGCATCCTTATATTCAGACACCACCTTCTCCGGTATATCGAGATACAATTCATGATTAGCCAGCGCCAACCTCAACCCACGTGGCGCTCCATTGAGAGAATTGATTTCTGGCACCTTCGTGAGAATCTTAATCAAGAACTCATTATCTTGCACCAAGCTGTCATTATCATATAACAGCCCGTATTTTTTCGCATTATTAGTGCCTGGCAGGGCCTGTAAGGTGCCTCTGACTTCAGACACGACAACCATAAGCTTTTCAAACTCCTCGGCCGAAATCGGGTCATAATCAAGTCTAGCGGGCCATTTAGCGGTAGCGATAAATCCTTCAGTCCACGGCAAATTTTGCCAAATCGCTTCCGTCACAAATGGCGCAAACGGATGCATCGCAATTAGAAGTGTCTTCAAGGTCTCCTTCAAGAGCTCAATATTCTTGAATAGTTTCTGGCTCTCAAGGAACCAATCCGCGTATTTATCCCAAATTGTCGAATATAAAATCTCCACTGCCTCAGCAAACCGATATTCAGTCATATCCTTCTCAACCGCCTCAAGACACTCATTAATCTCCCGACATATCCAGTCTTCACCCATATTATTAGTAGAATATGAAGGTGATTCGGATGTTTCCGAAGAGTATAAGCGTAGTGCAGCCGGAGAGTCGTCAGACTCCCCGCGCGAAACGCTCGAGGAAACTTCCGAATCACCTTCACTCTCAACTATTGCTTGCACGAACCTGGATATATTCCAGAGCTTATTGCAAAGATTACGTCCAGCGATCACCGAGTTTTCCGAAAAAGCTTGGTTCATCCCCGCTGAGCGACCCCTTAGAATCCCTAGCCGGAAAGCGTCAGAGCCATAGCGAGCAACCAAATCCATCGGGTTAATCACATTACCCTTTGATTTACTCATCTTCTGCCCATGCTCATCTAGCACTAAACCATGTAGATAAACTTCCTTAAACGGCACTTCCCCTGTCACGTACAGACCAACCATAATCATCCGTGCCACCCAAGCAAACAGAATATCCGCCCCTGTTTCCATCACATTCAACGGATAATAAGGATTGAAGTTCTCCTCGGTCCAGTTCGTACACACAATCGGCCAATGAGCAGAAGAAAACCAAGTATCAAAGGTGTCATCATCGCGCACATATCTCACGCCACCCTTTTCAATCTCGGTTAGATTTGTTCTTCGATCAAAAATCCAATCTGGCTCATCCGTCGCCGCTTCATCAATCTTCCTAAACATCGGAATTGCAATTCCCCAAGGAATTTGCCGTGATATATTCCAGTCTCTTAGTCCCCGCAAATAATTAATCAGGACCTTCCCCTTGTTCTCTGGATAAAACTTTATTTCACCCTTCTCAAGGTGCGACATTGCTGTGGTCGCCAGTTTCTCAACATCCACAAACCACTGCTCCTTTAGCATCGGCTCAAGTACTGTACCACACTTATAGCAATGTGCCACTGAATGCTCGATTCTCTTTTCGCCAAGAAGTAGTCCTTGTTCCTTCAAATCTTTCAAAACTTTCTTTCGGCATTCAGTTGCAGTCAAACCCTCATATTCCTCGGGCACGTTAATCATTTTTCCATCTTCCGAAATCACTTGCACACGCGGTAATGAATGCCTCTCGCCTACTTCAAAATCATCAAAATCATGTGCCGGTGTAATCTTCACCGCCCCTGTGCCATATTCCGGATCCGCATGTTCGTCAGTAATTACTGGGATCAACTTATCTGTAAGAGGTAGCTTCACGAACTTCCCCACTAAATCCTTATATCGTTCATCTTCCGGATTCACCGCCACTGCCACATCCCCAAAAAGCGTCTCTGGCCGGGTAGTAGACACAATGATTGACGAATCAGGAATCAGAGGATTCGAGACCGTCCGCGACCGAAGGGGAGCGGATTGAGCGACTGAGCCCCGTAACGACGGGCGCGAAGGAGCGAGTCGAGAATCCTCTGATTCTGATTCGTCCACAATCTCGTAAGCAATATCCCACAGAGTCCCTTTTTCGTCCTTGTGTTCTACCTCAATATCCGCAAAGGCCGTCTGATGCTTCGGGCAAAAATTCACTAGTTTCTCACCTCTGTAAATCATCCCATCATTCCACATTTTCTCAAAGGTGGTATACACTCTATCAACTACGTTTTCATCAAGGGTAAATGTCAAATCATCCCAGTCGCAAGACGCACCAAGAGCGCGCAGCTGTAGCTCCATGTTTCCCCTCTGCTCAGCCACAAAATCCCATACTCTCGCATAAAGTTCATCTCGCGAAAACTCAAACCTCGTATGCCCCTGTTTTTCCAAAAATCGTTCATACACCACCCAAGTCTCAAACCCAGCATGATCCGCCCCTGGAATATACCAGGACGACAGTCCGCGAAGTCGATAATACCGCGTCAACGAATCCTCAAGTGCGACGGTAAGCCCATGTCCTATATGCAGATTCCCATTCGCATTAGGTGGCGGCATGACGATTGAATAGGCATGACGACCTGGAAGACCCTCTTTCGAGGACCGTAAGCTTGGGCGAGCGCCCTTGAGCGTGTCCGAGGAAGACGGGTCTTCAGGTCGTTCCTCCTCTCTATCATCCTTGCCATTCCCATCATTGTCAATGGGATATGTCGGTATGGTCGGCTCGAAAATACCATCAGCCTCCCACGCCGCATAAATATCTGATTCATAAGCCCCCGGTTCGTAACTTTTCGCAAATGTCATGACTTAATTATATCACATCAAAATATCGATTAACCCCATTTAATTAATTGACAAATACACTAAAATATGCTAATATATTCAAAGAAGTTATAACTTATTTACTTTTTCGAAAGAGGTGCACCATGAAAAAGTACATTTTAACAGATGAGAGGAGGGTCATCAACGCTCGTTTTGGCGGAGAGATTACGTTGCGCAAAATTGTGGCAATTAAAGATTTTAACGTCAATACTCTGCAAAGCTGCAAGGTATTCGTAGGAGATACGGTCCATACAGAAAAAAAGATTGTATCGAGTAGAATAAGAGCAGGTGACTCTGGCGGCTGGATTGAGTCAGAATCCAATCTTTCCCAAGAGGGAGACGCCTGGATAGGTAAAGGCGCAGTAGTCTTTGGCGAAGTAGTAGTCAAAGATAACGCTTGGGTTGGCGGCGAGAAAACTGCAGTGGCCGGTAAAGTATTAGTTGGAGGTGAAAGTAAAATATTCAGTGATGATCGGGACAAAGATGAAACTCATCGCACCGACGTATATGGGAATATTATTATCACCGGATTATCGAAGGTCACATCTACACTAATGGGTGAAGGCGTAGTAAAAAACCAGCTGATTAACCGACCAACAGAAGTAAAGTTGAAACCTACCTCTCAAAAAACCAAAGTAAAGTTTGAGTGCAGCGTGGGAGATAAAAAAATCGCACGCGAATACGTACTCTAAACTCCCCCGCCCCATTAAGGGGCGGTTTTTCATTTGATGTATTTATCTAAATTGAACAATGGCTTCTTTCCCTCATCGATAATTCCCTGTGCCTTATCAACTAACTTTTTGATACCAATCTCAGTAGATGCCGAACCCACATGTACAGTTCGCACAACTTTATTTCCCTGTTTATAACAAACTTGCACTCCAGTCGCCCCCGAAGTCGTCTTAAATTTCCTAATATAAGCCATATCTTAATTGTATCACTGGAGCCGTAAATTTTCCACCGCAATTCCCCCAATCTTTTCCACAAAAAGCACAAGCAAAAACAGGAAAAACAGAGAGTGCCTAGCAACCGCGACGCCTAGCAACCGCACTTGACAACAAAAAAAGCTTGCGCTAAAATAAAACCAACAACTACCGCCGCCAGGCGTAGTTGGGAGTAGTTTTAGCAACCGCGTACGTTGAGGAAATCGTTGAATTTAATTGCTAAAACAGAGAGAAAGGATCAATAAACCGACAAATAACCCTCTAGCCGGTAAATTTTGCATAAGCATGAAATATAATGCTTATGTTGTCAACAAAATTCACGAAAACATATGATATAATTGATTTTGAAATGAAGATTCCAATCACACAGAGCAAAGAATGGCAGAAGCTCCAAGAAAATTTGGGAGAAATTACTTTTCATAAAAAGGATAATGATTACCAATATCTCACAGTTTTAAAATCCACCCCAGTAGGGAATTATCTTTATTGTCCTTATGGGCCGATTGCTGAAGATACTACCGGATTCAAGAAGGCAATCAACTCACTCCAAGAATTAGCCGAGGAGCACTCAGTGACATTTATCCGCATTGAACCTTTTGAAAAATCCCAAGCCAAGTATTTGCCAAAGAACGCTAAAAAATCTACAGATTTGAACCCCAAGGAAACCTGGCTGCTTGATTTAACAGGCAACGACGAGGACCTAAAAGCCAAATTGCCCTCTCGTCTTCTCCGCTATTACAAACAAGCCGTAAATAAGGGAATTACCATCGAAAAAAGCCATAGCCCCGAAGACATCCACTATCTATTAGCTCTCCAAAAAGCTCTAGCGAAAGAAAAGGGAATCAACACCTTTTCTGAGAAATACCTAATGACGGAATTAAGACAACCATTCGCCACCCTATATCTCCTCAAAAAAGATGACAAAGTAGAAGCCGCAGGCCTAGTTTTTGACGACAAGGACACTCGTTATAATCTCCAAGGTGCCCAAACCGAAGAGGGCAGAAAACTCCACGCTACCGGTATTCTCACTATCCAGCTCATCCTAGACGCCAAAGAAAAGGGCCTAAAAACCTTTGATTTTTGGGGCATCGCTCCAGAGGGAGCTCCGAAGAGCCACCCCTGGGCCGGCTTTACCAACTTCAAGAAAACCTTCAAAGGCTACGAATTTGACCACGCCGGCACCTACGACATAGTATTAAAACCGGTCAAATACAAGCTCTATCAACTAACGCGTAAACTTAACCGACTCATAAGGAAATAAAATGAATTTTGTAACAATAGAACACGAAGAATTTAGAAAATTTGCCGAAAAATCCCCCTATAAATCCTTCACTCAAACCCCTGAAATTGCCACTCTCCGCGAAAAAAACGGCTGGACAGCCTACTACTTCGGCGTAGAAGATGACGGCAAACTAAAAGCCGCCGCCATGCTCGTCGCAAAACCCTCCTTTATCGGAAAATCCACCTACTATTGCCCCGGCGGCCCACTACTTGATCTCGAGGATACCGAACTCACTAACTTCTTCTTCAAAAACCTAAAAAAATACGCCAAATCACATAACGGCTACGTCCTCAATATCGACCCTTATTTTGAACTCATCGAACGTACCAGAGATGGCGAGGTCAAAGAAGGAGGTTTCAACCATAAAAAGGGAATTAAGAACCTCAAAAACCTCGGTTTTAAAACCATCAAATCCTCCATGCCAAAATACCTCTTCGTCCTAGATCTCAAAGACCGCACCGAGGAACAGCTTCTCGCTGACATGAAAAGAAACACTAGAAACCACATCAGAAAAGCCGAAAAAATGGGCGTCAAAGTCCGCGAGCTAAAGAGGGAAGAACTCGGTATTTTTAAACAAATCACCGAATCAACTTCCGCCCGCCGCCATTTTGAAGACCGCCCGCTCTCCTACTACGAAAACATGTACGACCTCTTCCACAAGAGAGGCGAAATAAAGTTCATGGTTGCAGAGGTCTCAGAGGCTGAACTTGGAAATGACACTACTCGAGGGCTTTCGGAGGCTGCTGCCGAGAATGAGGGCGCGAGCCCCGTGAAGACGGGCGCGAGCGACCCGTCCCGAGAGAGTGCCATTTCAAGTTCAGCCATGATACCTTTGTCCGTGGCTATGTTCATGCTCTACGGCGACGAAGTCATCTACCTCTATTCTGGCAGCGACGAACAGTACATGAAAGATTACAATGCCCAATACCTCATCCAGTGGCACATGATCAAATACGCCGCGAAGCACAAATACAGAACCTACAACTTCTACGGCATCCAAGGCCTCCCAGATAAGTCTAGCAAAGAATACGGCATCTACGATTTCAAAAAAGGCTTCACATCGGACGACACCGGCAGAGTCGTCGAGCTCATCGGCGCCTACGAACTTCCAGTCAACCAACCCTTCTACCAAATCCACCATTTTTTATCCAAATTAAAACATTAAAATCTTGCAATAAAATGGGGGGGTGATATAATAAAACATATATGCATAAGCGAATAGGAGGTATAGTCTCATTTCTCGCATTAGCTTTACTATGTGGAGTTATCAGTCTTTTTAATGTTAACAGTACCTATGCCACCGATTCAATCACTCTAAATAT
>JAFWCN010000003.1 GCA_017536895.1 Candidatus Saccharimonadota bacterium
TACATCTAGCCAACTAGCTGGTACTTATTCTAATGTGGTTAACTTCATTGGTGTAGCTAAAGTAGTAACTACTACCTACACCATTAACTATAATGCCAATGCTGGCTCTGATACTGTGACAAACATGCCTACACCAAATCCTCTACAAGATACTGATACTACCGGCAATGCCGCCATACAAATCTCTTCAAATGTCCCAGTTAGAGCTAACTACATGTTCAAAGGCTGGTGTACGTCTCAAACAAGTGACGACACCTGCTCCAGTGACGTAGTTCAACCAGGAGGCTACGTAGCCCTTAATCCTGGCACCAGCTCACCTACTGCTACCGTCACTAAAAACCTTTATGCGATGTGGAGCGATAATACATTATACCTACAGAATGCTACTATGGCAGACTGCGGAAAGACTATGTATGATATTCGTGATGGGGCTAGCTACACCACTGCCACCATCGCCAACACCTGCTGGATGACGCAAAATCTCCGCTTTCAAGGTACGGATCTTAAAGTAGGTGAATCTGATGTCACTTCAGACATTACTATGACCTACGGTCAACTCACTTCTGGTAGCTCCTATACTGAACCTAGAATTGCTTCTGGTAGTACTACGGACTATGGCACTTACTATAACTTTTGTGCTGCTAGTGCCGGTGAAGCGTGCAATGATACCACTAAACAAGACGCTACTAGAAGTGTCTGCCCTGCTGGTTGGAAACTTCCAACTCAGACACAATTTGATGCTATTCCTATTTTGGATTCAAATTTCACAGCGTCTGCCGGTCTCGCCGGATTTTACAACAACGGTTCATTAAGCTACGCTGGCTCTCGCGGCTTTTGGTGGGCGTCTACTGCGAGTAGTACTTTGGACCAGTACTTTCTACGTTACTACAGTGATGGAGGCAACTGGGTTGTCGATATCCGTCGTAAATACATTGGGGACTCAGTCCGATGTGTGCTAAACAGTTAGAGCATATCTAGCAACCCTCATCCCTAGCAACCGCAATGCTTAGCGATCGAAATGTGGTATAATTGGGGTATGGATAGATATGAACCGCTGAAAATAGAGCAAAAATGGCAAAAGATTTGGGAAAAAGAAGAGTCTTTTAAGGCTTCCGAAGAAGAGGGTCGACCTAAGATGATGCTAGCTGAGATGTTCCCTTACCCATCGGGGGCGGGGCTTCATGTGGGGCATGTGAGGAACTTTACGATTGTGGATGTGTTGACGCGGTTTTATCGACAACAGAGACTAAATGTATTAAGACCATTCGGCTATGATACTTTTGGTTTGCCGGCGGAAAACTATGCGATTAAAACTGGTACGGCGCCACAAGAAGTGACGAAGGAAAATATTGCAAATTTTCGAAAACAAGCAAAAAAGCTGGGTTATGCGATAGATTGGTCGCGGGAGATTAATACTTCAGACCCGGAATACTATAAATGGACACAATGGTGCTTCCTGCAACTTTATAAGAAGGGATTAGCGTATCAGAAAGAGTCTTATCAGTGGTGGTGTCCGGAAGATCAGACAGTGCTTGCGAATGAACAAGTAGAAAATGGTAAATGTTGGCGATGTGGGCATGAGGTCGAGAAGAAGAAAATGAAGCAGTGGTTTTTTAAGATTACGGAGTATGCGGATGAGCTCTTAGACGAAATTGATAATCTGGAGTGGCCTGAGAAAATTAAAACCATGCAGAAGAATTGGATCGGGCGGTCAGTAGGAAGCGAGATAGAGTTTAAACTCACAGGCACAAACTCTATCACAGTGTTTACTACGCGGCCCGATACGATCCTTGGGGCGACGTTTATCGTCGTGGCGCCGGAGTATGCTGGGCTAGAATACATTGTGGCGGAGGATTGCCGAGATGAGGTGATGAAGTATAAGGCGGAGGCGTTGAAGAAATCGGAGATTGAAAGGCAAGAAAACAAGGAAAAGACCGGTGTATTTACGGGGGCTTATGCGGTGAACCCAGCCACCAAAGAAAAAATCCCAATTTGGGTGGCGGATTATGTACTAGTGGGATATGGGACTGGTGCGATTATGGCGGTGCCAGCGTATGACGAAAGAGACCGCGAATTTGCAGAGAAGTTTGATTTGCCGGTAGTAGAAGCAGAACTGATTGACAGAGATTTGTATGGCACGCCGAAAGTGATGTATAAGATGCGGGATTGGTTGATTAGTCGTCAGAGGTATTGGGGTTGTCCGATTCCGATTGCTTATGATAAGGAAGGAAATCCGCATCCGATTCCGGAAGATCAGTTGCCGGTGATGTTGCCGGAGATTAAGGATTACGAACCAGATGCTTCGGGTCGCTCGGCACTTGCGAAAGCGAAAGATTGGCTGAAAGTGGAGATTGACGGTGAGGAAATGACTAGGGAAACTGATACACTAGATGGTTATGCGTGTTCATCGTGGTATTTATGGCGATATGCTTCGCCTCATGATACGAAAGCCGCGTGGGATGCGGAAGCGATTAAATACTGGGAGCCGGTAGATTATTACTGTGGGGCTGACCATGCGGTAGCGCATTTACTATATATTAGATTTTGGTGTAAATTCTTTGCGGACATGGGGTATCTACCCTTTAGAGAGCCGATCAAGAGATTGCTTTACAATGGCTACATCAATGCACCGGATGGGAAGAAAATGTCAAAATCCAAAGGAAATGTGATTGATCCACTGGATGTAATTAATGATGGATATGGTGCAGACACTCTTAGAACTTACGAAATGTTCATCGGGCCATATGACCTTGACGCCGCTTGGGATACTCGAAGCGTTGGCGGTGTATATCGGTTCTTAAACCGTTGTTATAACTTGCTAGAGGGTAAGCAATCCGATAGCGTTCCTTCGGGGGACGGGTCGCTTCGGCCCGTCGTCACGGGCGAAGCGCCCTCATTCTCGGTCGTAACCTCCGAAAGCCCCCGAGAGGAAGCTATCGGATTGCTTCAAACACGTCACAAAACGATTAAGAAAGTGACGGAAGATATACACCGATATAGTTTCAATACTGCGGTGGCGGCGTTGATGGAATATGTGAATGAGCTTTATAAGTCGGGGGCGGAAAAGGAAGATTTAATTGTACTAGCAAAATTACTTAAGCCATTTGCGCCACACCTTGCATCTGAGATGCTTGAAAGGTTAGACTCAGATGATGAGTGGCCAAAATGGGATGAAAAATATTTGGTAGCAGATACGGTAGAACTAGTGGTACAAGTCAACGGAAAACTACGTGCGAAATTCGAAGTGTCGGTAGACGACTTAGAAGATGAGGACAAGATTGTCAAAATGGTGCTAGATGATAAGAAAGTTCAGAAATATACTGAGAGCGGCGTAAAAAAGACGATTTTCGTAAAGAAGGCTAAACTAGTTAATATAGTAGTATAAAATGAAACTTTGGTTGGTGTTAGATAATATCCGGTCTACGTATAATGTGGGAGCGATTCTTCGTACAGCGGAAGGATTCGGGGTAGAAAAGGTGGTTTTGTCGGGATACACACCGAGGGTGCATGATGCTAATCTGTTGCCGCATTTAAGAGATAAGCTAGACCATGAAATTCATAAAACTGCACTAGGTGCAGAAGATATGTTGGAAATTTATTCATCTGATGATATATTTTTAGACCTTTCAAAATGGAGTGAACAGGGATGGCAGATTGTGGGGCTGGAAAATAATCTTGAAAATGTGTCAATTTATACCTTGGGAAGTGAAGATTTAAAGGCAAGATTAACAGATAAGATTATACTAATACTAGGAGAAGAGGTGAAAGGGATTAATTATTCACTTCATGATATAATTGACCTGTTTGTAGAAATTCCAATGAGGGGAAAGAAGGAATCCTTCAATGTGTCGGTGGCGGCTGGAATTGCACTTTACGGATTAATGGACCAAGAAAAAACCGCCTGATATAGGCGGTTAAAGGTGCGCTATTTGATTTTAACCCAGGTGAATTTTTTCGGATTAACTCGTAAGATTTTAAACTCTTTGTCGAGATAAGTAGTAACTATGATTGGCTTGCCTTTATATTCTTGCTCATTTAACTCGGCTTTTTCATACCATACGCCAACCGTTTCCTCCTGATTGGTGGAATAGATGCCGACGTATTTATGTTTTCTTTTGGGTGCTTCGGCTATTTCGTGAAAACCCGATTCGGCGAGAAACATAACCCAATCAAACTCGTTAAATTTAATTTTATCGGTTTTTTCTGGCCACTTGCCGGTGATTTCACGAATTTTCCAGGCAATATAGCTGGTGTCGTGTTTGACGATGCAACCGCTGAGGTCAGTAACCAGCGAATAGTACTGTTTACTGTGGTGTTCCGGCCAATTGGCAAATTCCTTCTGGTAAAATGGCCATGGGTAGGAATTATACCAATATTTGCCTGCGAGCGTCTCGTCGGTGATTTCTTTTTGCATCGGAGTTTTGATGAATGATTCGACGACTGTTAGATATAACGCTCGATAAAAGCTTCGCCTGGCTTTGCCGTTGCAATATCTTGGGCAAGAATTCATAGCCCATTTATTGACATCTTCTAGTGTAACTCTCATACGCCCCCCTTTACTTGTTAAAATTCAAATTAGCTTCATGATTATAGCATTTTTTGTTGATTTTGGCAAATATTGGTATAATTTAGACATGAGTAAAATAATAGTTTATACCACGCCGACGTGTATTTATTGTCACGCATTGATGGATTGGCTGGATGAAAAAGGGGTGGAGTATATTGAGAAGGATGCGACAAAGGAAAAAGATATCAAAACGGTACCTGTGACTGTGATTGGCGAGGAGAGAATAGTGGGATTTGATCGGCCGGCAATCAAAAGAGCACTTGCGAAGCTTTAAAAAACGTGGTAAAATGGGTAAAATTATCTATTAAACTAAAGGAGTAAAATGCCTGAACCTAAGAAACAGAGTAGCCCGAGAAAAACTGGGCTTCGTAGGAGTCATCTTAGGCTGGAACTTGCGAAACGAGTGAATAAACTTTCACCAGTGAAAGCGTTCGAGACTAAGAAGAAGACCCCAAATTTAAAAGTTAAAACTAAGAAGAAATAAGAGAAGATTAAAATGGCAAGTAATCGACATTTAGGTAGAGTAATCGTACTCCAGAGTCTATATGAATTTGAACTAAGGACTTTGGCTGGGGACAAAAACGTCGATCTGGACATCGTGGTAGCGAAGAACATTGAGCCGTATGAGAAGGCGTTAGGGGATACAGAATTTGTGTATAATTTGGCGCGAAATGTGGTGAAAAATTTCGAATCGCTGGATAAGGCTCTTCAGCCAATGGCAAAAGAATGGCCAATCGAGTCAATCGCAGCGATAGACCGCAATGTCCTGAGGATGGGACTATATGAACTTTCGGAATGTAGAGATTCAATTCCGCCGAAAGTTGCCATTAATGAGGCTGTAGAACTAGCAAAAGCCTTTGGCAGTGAAAATTCGTCAAGATTTATCAATGGGGTGCTAGGAACGGCCTATAAAATGTTAGGAATTACAGAAGATAGCAACAATGGAAAAGAAAACAAGGCCAGCGAGACAAGTAAGACAAACAAGTCTGACAAAACCGACAAAACTAGCAAGGCCAACAAGACCAGTAAGTCCGACAAAGCAGGAGAATCCGCCAAAGCCGGAAACGGAGCCGAAAGCCAAAAGAGCGCTTAAGGTTCCAGAAGCTTTGCCAGACGACCGAATTAAGGAATCGGCTTTTGATAAACTAAAGTCAGCTGTTTTTCGGAAGAAAACAGCGATTCAGGCGATTGTCAGGGAGCCAACTTCAGGTGGGATTGTTTTTCGATTCACAAGAGACCAGAAAGACATTGAAATTTTATTAATTCAGGATTCGAAGGAGCGATGGACGATTCCGAAGGGGCATATTGAGCCTGGCGAGACGGCGAAAATGACGGCTCGACGTGAGATTGAGGAAGAAACAGGATTACAGAACATTTCGGTATTGTCGTGGCTAGGTAAGATTCATTTTAAATATCGCCGGATGGATAAGCTGGTATTGATGACGACGCAGGTGTATTTGGTGCAGTCACTCGATAGCCATGAGACGCCGACGCCAGAAAAATGGATGAAGGGAATTAGATGGTTTACGTTTGCTGAGGCCCTGAATGCGATTGAGTATGAAGACATCGAGAAATTGATGTTGATCGCAAAGAAGAAGATTCGTGCGGGTGATTATTAATAAAAGGAGGAAAATGGATTATACACCATATATTGAGTTTGCGAAGGATAAGCTAGGGTGCGAGTTTAATGATATCCGGCTACTAGTGACAGCTTTGACGCACCGGAGTTATGTGAATGAACATAAAAATGAGAGTGAGCACAATGAAAGATTGGAATTTCTGGGAGACGCGGTGCTAGAATTAGTTACTTCAGATTTTTTGTATCGAACGTACGACGAACCTGAGGGAATTATGACGGCAGTGAGGGCAGCACTTGTGAGGACTGAATCGATTGGGGCGGCTGGCAAGGAACTTGGTTATGCTCCGCTTGTCCGGATGTCTAAAGGTGAACAACAAGGGTTGGAACGGGCTCACGATGTGATACTGGCGGATTGTTTTGAAGCGGTAGTGGGAGCAGTGTATCTAGACCAGGGGTATGAAGCGGCGCGAGAATTAATCGATAAGTGTATTATTTCGAAAGTTGATGTGGTGATTGAGGAAGGATTGTGGCGCGACCCAAAATCGTATATGCAGGAATTGGCGCAAAAATTTGAAGGGGTGACACCGGTGTATCGTACTTTGAAGGATGAAGGTCCGGATCATGATAAAAAATTTACCGTAGGGGTATATGTTGAGAATCATTTACGCGGTACAGGGGTGGGGCATTCGAAGCAAGATGCACAAACAGAGGCAGCACGTGAAGGAATTAAATGGTATCGTAAAGAGTATCCGGAGTCTGTTGGAGGCGGATTAAAATTGCATAAATCTGAAGAATAATCTTTTGCTGTTGATTTTTTAGGGGTTTTGTGGTATAATATAGGTTATACGGTATTGCTGTCATTGACCAAAGGAAGGGGGAAGAATAATGGCAGAGGATATTAGAAGTATAGAGGAGATTGTGAACGAACTGTTTAAAGCGGGCAGTAATTCAGCTATCGGGAAATGTGCAAACGTTAGCCATGTTAATTTCCTGATGGGAGAATGCTGGTGTGGTCGTGGTGTTCCATTAAGTAGCATTGATAAAAAAGTCAAGGCTTACTTTACCAAAAAGTTTCTTAATGGATGCAGAATTGATCAGGCTGATGAAAAAACTCTGAGAGAGGGTTTTGAGAGACTTGATTATGCCATGAATAACGGTTGTCGCGGTCGTTGTCGCAGGCTGATAAAAGAGCTAAACCAAGCTTTTTCTGAGGTTGGCCTGTCGCCAGTAGAGGATATAGACGCCTTGCTTGATTGGCTGACTTTTAGCCCTAGATTCTTGGTCGATCACAACGGTATTCCACTTGTGGAGAAGCCGGAAGGTACTTTGATGCCTCCTGTGTTCGATGACGATAGAAATCGTCAGGAGTTTTGGGCAGAAATGCAGCATTTACTTAAAGCAGGCAAAATGTGCAGCCTCCACGATATTGCTATTTTGGTGGCGTGGAAACGGAGGAACGCAATTTCTTTAAAGTAAAGGGGGAGAGGGTTGCTTTGCAGCCCTTTTCTTTTGGTTTGTTTTATGATATAATGAAGAGGATATTAATTTTTAAGGAGAAAAAATGCTAGCGATTCGCATGCAACGTAAGGGCCGGACGCATTCACCTACGTACCGGATAGTCGTCCAAGAAGCGCAGCGCCATCCTCTTTCGGGGCGCGTAGTGGCTGAGGTCGGCAACTATAACCCTGAAACTAAGGCTTTGACCTTAGACAAAAAATTGGTGGAAAAATATCTTTCAAATGGTGCGCAACCATCTACTAGAGTAGCGTTTATTTTGAAGAAAAATGGCGTGAAATTACCAAAATGGGTCAAGATGGCACCAGTGAAGAAAGCTACAGCAAAACACGCTGATAAACTTCGTAAGAATCAGCCAAAGGAAGAGGCTCCGGCGGAAGCTCCTGCGGAGGAAGCTCCAGCGGAAGAAGTTGCTGATTCAGCTGAAGCATAACTATAAAATAGTCCCTGCGGGGACTATTTTTGTGGTATAATGATATCAATAACAATTTAACAGGAGAAATACATGGCTACTATTGACCAACAATTCGTAGAATATATCGTAAAAACCTTAGTCAACAATCCCGATAAGGTAGCAGTGGAACGGAAAATCGATGAGAAAGGGGTTTTACTCTCTCTTACCGTGGATCCTTCTGATGTGGGACGTGTAATTGGTAAGCGTGGAGTGACGGCGCAGGCAATTCGAGTTTTGCTCCGAGCACTTGGTACTAAGCAAGATGCGCGTTATAATTTGAAGATTGTAAACACTGATGAGGAAGGCAATCCGCTTCGTGAGGAAAAATCTGAAGAAAAACCAGCCGAAAAAGAAGCTGAAGTTGAAGAGGTAGAAGAAGAAGTTGAAGAGGTTGAAGAGGAACCGGAGGAGGAAGAGGAGGAACCCTCAGAGCTTGCTGAGAAAACTCGAGCAGAGCTTGCCGATCTAGATGATTTAGATATCTAAAAGAAATTTATAAAATAGCCTCTATCCAGGGGCTATTTTTTAATTTGACATGAATTGTGGTTTTACTATTGACAGAAATAAGCATATGTGGTATAATGTAAGTATAAGTACTTTAATAATCTAAATCATAGGAGGGGTATGATGAACATCATCAGAATTCACAAGCAGGCTGGAGCTAAAAAAGATGCAGTGAGAATTAATGGAGTGCAGGACATTCCTGAATTTCTCAGAGGGGCAATCGATATTGCTCGTGGCAAACTGTATCTTAACTGCGTAGAAGGAAATGAGGAGTGTCCGGTTGGTTCTGTTATCGGCTATGAAAAATCCGAAAAGACTAAAAGCGGTTGGAACTGCTGGTTCATTGCCAATGCTGCTACGAACCTGATCGAGAAGGATGGTGAGTTTTATACCAAAGCTACGATCCTCGAGGCTGTTCCGATGACGGACGAGTTTCCGGAGTTGTTCCGTGGAGCAAATGTTTGGCACAATGAGGATGGATCGTGGAGCTACGGCGCAAGCTGGGGAGATCAGACTGGATATCCTGGTGAGGCTTACTGGGTCAAATCCGGTGAAACAGATGAGGGAGTACCGAAAGGATATATCCTTACGAAATCTGAAGAATCATACCGGACTTTCATCGTATGTGATGATGAAGGTAACGATCTCGGTCTTCTTTGTGAGATTGATCCTGCCTAGCAGTACTTTAAACCCCCGACAGCCAGTCGGGGCGTTTTTTTGTGGAAAAGTTTTGGTGAAAGCTTAAAAATTGTACTTGACTTTTTGTAAAACCTGGGTATAATTAAACATAAGCTAACTAACTGCGAGTTCGCTTATAAGATAACACATAAAGTTGAGAGTTTTATATGTCTAAAAAGTTCCGTTCCGTTGCGGAATTTTTTGGTTTTGGTGTTGAATTATTTGAAAAAATGTGATAGTATTGAATGCAAGAAGCAGTGTGCTCGGTTTTTCTATGACTCTAGAAGTAGCGAGGCTAGAGTAAAAGCGAGCAGTAATCTTCGGCGCTGAGACAATTTGAGGGCGTAAGGGTATGGAGTGCTGTGCGCTCTAAAAATTGTCAAAAAGATTATCAACACTAATAAAACAAGAGGTAAAATGGCTACAAAACCGAAAAAAGGTGAAAGAGTATTTTTCACCGAAGGTGACCAAGCACTGCCAATTCCGGATCTGACTATCCACCAGAAGGATTCGTGGGCAGACTTTGTCGAAAACGGCCTGAAGGAGGTTTTTGATGAACTCAACCCGATAGACGACTATACGGGGCAGAAGCTTTCTTTGAGGTTCAAAGATTATTATTTCAAAGAGCCAAAGGAGACCGAACAAGAAGCGAAATACAATCTCGCAACTTATGAGGCACCTTTGCATGTATTGGTGGAACTCGAAAACAAAACTACTGGTGAGAAAAAAGAGCAGGATATTTACTTCGGTGACTATCCATGGATGACCGAGAGGGCGACTTTTATCATCAATGGTACGGAGCGCGTGATTGTATCGCAGTTGATTCGTTCGGCTGGGGTATTTTTCAATGCTACGATGATTGGACTTCGCAACTATTACGGGGCAAAGGTGATTCCAGGCCGTGGTGCATGGCTCGAATTTGAAACTGCAGCGAATGGCGCGATGTATGTCAAGATTGACCGTCGTCGCAAAATCCCAGTGACCACTTTCCTTCGAGCTCTAGGAATGAGTCAATCAGATATCAAAAAAGCATTTGAAAAGGTAGATACAGGTGATAAGAAATACATTGAAGCGACGCTTGATAAGGATACGACTTCTACTCAAGGTGAAGCATTATTAGAGGTATATCGCAGACTACGTCCAGGTGATCTCGCGACGGTAGAGAACGCGAAATCGATGATTGAGCGAACGTTCTTCGACCCGAAGCGCTATGATTACTCGGAAGTTGGTAGGTTTAAGATTAATCGTCGTCTCCATAAGGAAACGCCAAATAAACCAAAATTCCGTACTTTGCAGATGGATGATGTGGTAGATATCATTTCTGAAATTATCCGTTTGAACAATACTCAGGAAGCACCGGATGATATCGATAGCTTGAGTAACCGACGGGTAAAACTAGTAGGCGAGTTGGTTCAGAGGCAATTTCGCCTTGGGATGCTTCGTTTACAGCGTAACATTCTAGACAGAATGTCAATGGCGAGCCTCGAGGAAGTGACCCCGTCACAACTTCTTAACTCGCGTCCAGTCGTGGCTGCGGTAAAGGAATTCTTTGCTACCTCGCAGCTTTCACAATTGATGGACGAGGTGAACCCGTACTCAGAACTTGCACATAAACGACGTCTAAGTTCGATGGGTCCTGGTGGTTTGACCAGGGAGCGTGCCGGGTTTGATGTGCGTGATGCGCACCCGACTCATTATGGTCGTATTTGTACGGTCGAGACGCCGGAAGGTGGCAACGTAGGTCTCGTGCTTAACTTTGCGACTTATGCTCGGATTAATAAATATGGTTTCATTGAGGCTCCATACCGCGTAGTGAAGAACGGCAAAGTAACCGACGAAGTGGTTTATATGGATGCTGACACCGAAAATGACATGGTGATTGCGGACGCATCAGTGAAACTAGATAAAAATGGTAAATTCGTAGAAGACTGGGTATCTGCTCGAGTGCACGGTGCGCCAGCTCAGGTGGAAGCTAGCAAAGTTACCCATATTGATGCAGCTCACAAGGAAATTCTTGGCACATCGGCCTCGCTAATTCCGTTTGTCGAGAAAAACCGTGTTGACCGCTCGCTCATGGCCTGCGCTATGCAGAAGCAGGCAGTGCCACTACTTCGCCAAGATAACCCAGTAGTTGGTACTGGTATCGAAGGTGAGATTGCTAAAAATACCTCGCAATTAGTAGTTGCCGCCGGTGCCGGTGTAGTCAAAAAGGCTGATGGTGAATCAGTGATTGTTACTTATGATAAAGGTGGTGACAAAGAATACAAATTACAACATTTTGAAAAGACTAATGATGATCGTTGTTACAATCAGCGCTGTGTTGTAGCACGTGGTCAAAAAGTCAAAAAAGGTGACACCTTGATTGAGGGTGCTTCCATTAATAATAGTGAACTTGCCCTTGGACGGGACTTAATTGTAGCGTTTATGCCGTGGCGAGGTTACAACATGGATGACGCGATTGTTATCTCGAATCGTTTGGTTGAGGATGACACTTTGACATCGATCAACATCAAAGATTTCGATGTAGAAGTACGCGAAACTAAGCTTGGTCCAGAGCAAGTAACACGCGATATTCCAAATGTGTCAGAACATTCACTCAGACATCTTGACGAAGATGGCATCGTGACGGTTGGTTCGGAAGTGTCTAATGGTGATATCTTGGTAGGTAAAATTACTCCGAAGGGTGAGCAAGAGCTCAGCTCTGAGGAGAGATTACTCCGAGCTATCTTTGGTGAGAAAGCCAAAGATGTACGTGATACTTCAGTGCGGATGAACGGTTCTTCGACCGGTAAGGTAGTGGACGTACGAGTCTATACTCGCGATCAGGGCCACGAACTAAAGGCTGGTGTGATTATGCAGATTAAAATCTTCGTAGCCGAAATGCGCAAGATTGGTGTAGGTGATAAGTTGGCTGGACGTCACGGTAACAAAGGTGTGGTCTCAAGGATTTTGCCGGTGGAAGATATGCCATTTATGGAAGATGGTACTCCAATAGATGTAGTGTTGTCACCAATGGGTGTGCCTTCTCGTATGAATCTTGGACAGTTGTTTGAGACGCACCTTGGTATGGCGGCGAAAGCACTTGGTTATAAAGTTGCTACACCGTCATTTAACGGTGTGCCAGATGAAGTAATCTCAGATGAGCTCGAAAAAGCAGGTTTTGCCCGTGATGGTAGAGTGCAACTTTACGATGGCCTCACTGGTGAGCCATTTAATGAGCGTACTTCGGTCGGTGTAATGCATATGTTGAAGCTTCACCACATGGTGGAAGACAAGATTCACGCTCGTTCGACTGGTCCTTACACGATGGTGACACAGCAGCCGCTAGGTGGTAAGGCTCAAAATGGTGGTCAGCGCTTCGGGGAAATGGAGGTCTGGGCACTAGAGGCTTATGGTGCTGCTACAACTCTTCAAGAGATGCTAACAATTAAGTCGGATGATGTATATGGTCGTGCGAAAGCATATGAGTCAATTATCAAACATGAACCAATTGAAGGTCCGAAGCTTCCAGAAGGCTTTAATGTATTAGTGAAGGAACTACAAGGCCTTGGCCTGAAGGTTGATCTTTTGGATCACGGTGAGTCAGCGGATGCAGGTGACGTGATTGAGAAGACTTCGAAGGAAATTGAGAAAGACAAAGATGATCAATCCATCTATGATCAGCATAAAAAAGATACTGAACCACAAATCCTTGATCTCGATGATTCCGAGGCTGAGGCGATGATGGAAGAGGAAGGTATCGAAATAACGGAGATTGACGAGGATGATGGTACCGTTGATCTCGGAGAGGAGTTCTAAGATGGCTTGGATGGATAATTTCATTAGCGCTTCGGACTTTGACTCAATTAGATTATCAGTTGCGAGTCGTGACGATATTCTTAATTGGAGCTATGGTGAAGTAACGAAGCCGGAAACAATTAACTATCGTACCCAGAAGCCAGAACGTGACGGTTTATTCTGCGAGAGAATCTTTGGGCCAACTAAAGATATCAATCCACACGATAGTAAATTAAAAGGTGTACGTTCGCGTGAACAGGCGGTTGATAAAGAGGGTAACTTAGTGACTAAATCGATTACTCGTCGTGAACGAATGGGTCACATTGCACTAGCGGCACCAGTTGCACACATCTGGTTTATGCGCGGTGTACCTTCTGCATTATCACTATTGCTCGATATGACTGTAAAGAATATCGAGAAAGTAGTATATTTTGCAACTTATCTCATTACAGACGCTAAGACTGATAAAATTCAAAAAGTATTAGAGGATTTGGAAGGTCAAACCATGGCTGCACGTGATGCGATTCGTCTTCGCTATGAGAAGGAATCGAAAGCAGAAGATGCAGACGTTAAGGCTCTGGCTGAGGCGCAGACTAAGGAATTAGATGAGCTCGAAGCAGATTATAATGCCAAAAAATCGATGCTTGATTCCTTTAAAAAGGGTGGTGTTATTACAGAGGTACAATATCGCAATTTGCCAGAGGAATATGAGGATTTAATTGAAGTAGAGATGGGCGCTACTGCGATTAAGAAGTTGCTTGACGAAATTGACCTTGAGAAACTAATTGCTGACTTGAAAAAACAAGAAGCAGAGGCAAAGGGTCAGAAAGAGAAGAAAATACAAAAGCGCCTCAAGACTCTCGAAGGAATGAGTGCAGCTGGTATTCGCCCAACAGATTTGATGTTGACTGCGATTCCAGTGATTCCACCGGATCTCAGGCCGATGATTGCACTTCCAGGTGGTCGATTTGCGACTTCAGATTTGAACGATTTGTATCGCCGAGTGATTAACCGTAATAATCGGTTGAAAAAACTACTTGATTTGAATGCGCCAGAAGTGATTTGTCGCAATGAAATGCGGATGTTGCAGGAAGCAGTCGATGCTTTGATTGACAACTCTGCAGCTCATGGTACTCGTGGAGCAAATGCTTCAAACGGTCGTAGAAAACTTAAATCGTTATCTGACCTCTTGAAGGGTAAACAAGGGCGATTCCGCCAAAACTTGCTTGGTAAGCGAGTAGACTACTCCGGTCGTTCAGTAATCGTGGTAGGTCCAGAACTTAAGCTCAACGAGTGTGGCTTGCCAAAACAGATGGCACTAGAACTCTTTAAGCCATTTGTGATTTCATGGTTAATCAGCAACGAATATGCATCTAATATCCGTGCCGCTTCGAGATTAATTGAAGCAAAGGAAACGGTGGTATGGGATGCACTCGATGATGTAATTCGTGGTAAATACGTACTCCTTAACCGTGCACCTTCGCTTCACCGTTTGTCGGTACAGGCTTTCCAGCCAAGACTAATTGATGGTAAAGCGATTAAGCTTCACCCACTCGTAGCATCTGGCTTTAATGCTGACTATGATGGTGACCAGATGGCGGTGCATTTGCCTTTGTCTGAGGCGGCGCAGGCTGAAGCGCGTGAGTTAATGTCGGCTTCAAAGAATTTGTTGAAACCTGCCGATGGTTCACCGGTACTTGCGATTTATCAGGATGTAGTGCTTGGTGCTTACTATTTGACTTACGATAAACCAGGTACAGATACCGATACGCCAAAGGCATTTTCGAGTGTATATGAAGCGGAAATGGCTTATGATCAGGGTATCATTCAGCTCCAGACCCCGATTCGTGTATTTACTAAGCGCGAAATTCGCGATACGACCTTGGGGCGCGTAATCTTTAATGAGATTTTGCCAAAAGAGTATCCGTATGATAACTCAGTGCAAACCAAGAAGCATTTGTCGAAGGTAATGGCTGATATCTTTGATCTTTACGGGTCAGA
The DNA here is from genome assembly GCA_017536895.1 of Candidatus Saccharimonadota bacterium. Classification (GTDB taxonomy): domain Bacteria; phylum Patescibacteriota; class Saccharimonadia; order Saccharimonadales; family Saccharimonadaceae; genus Nanosyncoccus. The sequence continues at coordinate 15,076 of JAFWCN010000003.1, forward strand.
GGTGATGGTAAAGACTGCTGATGCCTTGAAAGATCTTGCATTTGAATATGAGACGGTTGCTTCGATTTCGACCGCGAAGGATGATTATCCAACTTACGACGAAATTGATGATTTCGTGGCTGAAGGTGATGCGAAGACGGCTCTTATTCAGGAACAATTCAATGATGGGTTGGTGACTGAGGAAGAGCGTCATAAACTGACAGTCGCTAACTGGCGAGATATCGATAAAAAGATTTCGGAATTCTTGCAAGGGAAACTTTCAGAAATGGATACCGATATTGCGGTGATGGTGAACTCGGGTGCTCGTGGTAACATCTCGAACATCAAGCTTGCTTCGGCAGAAATTGGTATCATGGTGGATATTAATAACAACGAAATTGAGCTTCCGGTGAAGTCATCATATAAGAAAGGATTAAACACTTTGGAATCCTTTATCGCGACACGAGGTGCGCGTCAGGGTCAGGTGTCGACGGCTCTTCGTACGGCTGACTCTGGTTATCTTACTCGTCGTTTGGTGGATGTATCACAGGATGTGTTTACGACCGATGAAGAAGCAGAAGACCCAGGCTTCATGGTGTTTAGAGATGAGACTGAGGCTTCAGGTATTGATTTCTCAGCAAGAATCGTGGGACGCTATACTGCAGAAGCAGTGCCGGGCTACCTAGAAAAAGATGAGCTAATTACCAAAGAAATTGCAGAACAGATTGAGGCTGACGATAAGATTGAGTCAGTAAAGATTCAGTCTATCTTGTCGACTACTGCAGTGGAAGGTATTCCTCGCCGCGCTTACGGTGTGGATATGGCTACTCGTTCGCTAGTGGCTGCAAACGAGCCAGTTGGTGTGATTGCAGCGCAGTCTCTTGGTGAACCTGGTACTCAGCTGACACTCGATACTAAGCACGGTTCTGGTCTTGCAGGTTCGGGTGCAATTGCGCGTGGTCTTCCACGTGTAGAGGAGCTTCTCGAGGCTCGTACGCCAAAAGGTCAAGCCTTTGTTTCGCCAATTGATGGTGTAGTAGAGATTTGGGAAGATGGTAACCACTATGTTGCCCAAATTACACCTCAAGCCGGTGAGATTAAGAAATTTGCTTTAGATGATGGTCGTAAACCAGCAGTAAAGGATGGTGAAAAGGTTGCGGCAGGCGCTACCCTCGTAAAGAAGAAGGGTGATAAAGCTGCGATCAAGGCTCCGTTTGAAGGAATTGTTGAACTGGTGAAAGATGCTATCATCGTAGTTGGTTCGGCAAACTCATCAGTTAAGATTGAGATTCCTGGTGACGCAGAGTTAGTGGTAAAATCTAACGATACAGTTCAAGCTGGCGATCGATTGACGACTGGTTCGCTTAACCTCCAAGATCTTTTGAAGTACAAGGGTATTGAGGCGACTGAGCGCTATATCATGAACGATGTGCTTAACGTGTATGCGGCACAGGGTCATGAGATTTCGCCAAAGCACCTTGAGATTTTGGTTCGTCAAATGTTCTCGCGTGTTCAAATCAACGATCCAGGCGATTCGTCGTTTGTATCGGGTGATATTACTTCACGCGCAGCGGTGACGCTTGAAAACAAGGAGCTCGAGGCGGCTGGTAAAGCCCCAGCGACGTTTACGAACCTTCTACTGGGTATTACCAAAGTATCAATTTTCTCAGATTCCTTCCTCTCGGCGGCATCCTTCCAGGATACCACTCGGGTGCTTATCAACGCAGCGATTAATGGTCGCGTGGATCACCTCAAGGGTCTCAAGGAAAATGTGATTATTGGTCGCAAGATTCCGGTAGGAACTGGCGTGGCGCCACTTTCGGATTTTGAGGTTCCAGATTCGAAAATACCTACTGAAGAAGATCTCGAGAACCTATAAAAAATAAAGCCCTGAAAAGGGCTTTATTTTTAATTCATAATGTGATATTATGGGTTATAGTTATCAAGAGGTTTTATGCATTTTAAGACAATTTTTAAGTCATTACGAAATAAAGATATGCTGAAGCGGGTGGGGGTGATTTTTGGCATTATTGTGGCTTATAGGTTGCTCGCGCAGATCCCTGTACCGATGGGTGATGCGGCAACATTTAAGGAAGCCGTATCTAATCTTCTGGAAAAGTCTGATTTTTCTTCATTTCTTAACCTTATTTCCGGTGGTGGACTGGCATCATTTAGTATTATTCTAGTTGGGCTTTCGCCATACATTACTGGTTCAATTGTGGTGCAACTTATCACGAAAGCGGTGCCAAGACTCGAAGAGCTCTCAAATGACGGTGAGACTGGGCGACGCAAGATTAACCAGTGGACGCGTATTCTGACCGTGCCTCTAGCAATTGTGCAGTCGGTTGCCTATATCTTTATCTTGTATCAGCAGGTGGTGGGGGCGAATGTTGCGACGGACTTTGTACCGACGGCAGGTGACTGGGTACTTTCAGTGACAGCGATGACGGCTGGCTCAGTGATTTTGATGTGGATGGGTGAGCTTATTACTGAGCAGGGGATTGGTAATGGTATCTCGACACTTATCGTGGCATCAATTGTTTCACAGCTTCCAAGCACAATGGCGACGCTCGGAGCATCTCTTACGGATACTTCTGAGGGGATGTTAAATCTGTTTGGTATGGATTTGCCACTCAATCCGACAACGTTCTGGATCGTGCTTGGGTTTGCGGTAGCGATGCTACTGGTAATTTACTTCCTAGTGAAGCTGAATGAAGCACAGCGGATTATTACAATTAACTATGCGAAGAGGGTACATGGCAACTCGTCGTATGGCGGAATTAAGTCAATTTTGCCGATTAAGATTATTGCTGCCGGCGTGATTCCGGTGATTTTTGCAACAGCGTTCTTGTCATTGCCGGCTTTGATTGGGCAAGTAATCACAACGGTAGATAGCGGTAACGAAGCTGGGGCGTGGCTGGTGCAAACCTTTTCGGCGCCGTCAGCGAATAACTTTGTTACGATGTATCCGAATGGAATTACGGGGCAATGGTTCGTGTATCCGGCGATGTATTTTGTGTTAGTATTTATGTTTACTTATTTCTATACTTCAATCATATTTAATACGAAAGAAATTGCAGACAACTTGCAGAAGCAGGGTGGTTTCATTGAGGGAGTGAGACCTGGTGCTCAGACAGCGGATTATTTATCGAAGGTAGTGACACGACTTGACTTGTTTGGAGCTTTGGCGCTTGGTACTGTGGCGATGTTGCCGTTTATCACGGACTATATCTTTATTATGGTGACTGGTGCGCCGATTGGGCTTTCAATTTCGGGTACTGGGCTTCTGATTATCGTGACGGTGGCGTTAGAGAATCTACGGTCGATAGATTCGAGAGCTCTAATGATAACTTACGACGATTTTGGTGATGAGCTTGAAGATTAAGGGTTGGCGAAAAATTGTAAAATGGTCAGTGTGGGCACTGCTTGCGATACTTTTGATTGTATTTTTGGTGCGCGTATTGGTGTTTGAGAATAATTATTACGGCGAAAAAGAGGGGAGTGAGCGTTCGGCAGCGATTGTGAATGAAGGAACAGATTTGGATGAAACTGAGCCAACTGATGATGAAGTTAAAGAATACACCGTGGCGCCGGATCGGCCACGTTATTTAACAGTAGAGAAATTAGGAGTGAAAAATGCTCGAGTATTGCCAATGAGGGTAAATACTTCGGGTGAATTAGACACTCCGCGGAATATTTTTGATGTGGGATGGTATGAGGCTTCTGGAAAGCCTGGGCAAGGTGGTACCTTGATGATTGATGGCCATAATGGTGGTCCACATGTACATGGGGTATTTAAGAATCTGCCGGATTTAGCTACGGGGGATATTATTAAGATTGAAAGAGGGGATGGAGCGATATTCAATTATAAAGTGGTCGAGAATAAGACTGTGACACTTGAAGATTCAGATGCTTATATGAGTGCGGCGGCGAGATCACCAGAGCCGGGAACTGAGTCGGTGACTTTGATTACTTGTACGGGTGAATGGTCTTCTAAACAACAAACTTATCTTTCAAGGCAATTTACTCGTGCAATTCTTGTTGACGAGTAGAAAAAAGTGTGATAGAATTGAATAGTAATTTATGGCTAGTCAAAAGGAAGTGATTAAGCTCACGGGTAGTGTTGTTGAAGCACTGCCGAATACCCAGTTTCGGGTGGAACTCGAGAATGGCCATATTATTGTTGCCCATATGAGTGGACGCATGCGAAAAAACTATATTCGTTTGGTCCCGGGTGACAAAGTCGAGGTTGAGTTAACCCCTTACGATCTTACAAAGGGCAGAATCAGCTTTCGGCTTAAATAATATCAACCGTTGTAATTTTTACAACAATGTTTTAACTTAGCTTAAGAAAGTTAAAATAGAGTGTGGATTACAACCTAATTAAAGGAAGGAAGGGTATTTTGACACTATGAAAGTACGTGCAAGTGTTAAAAAAATCTCCCCCGATGACATCATCGTGCGCCGGAAGGGTGTACTAAGAGTCATCAATAAGAAAAAACCTAAGAATAAGCAAAGGCAGGGTTAAATATATGGCTAGAATAGCTAGTGTAGTAATCCCGTCGGATAAGCAAGTGTGGATTGCACTGACTTATGTGTATGGGATCGGTCGGACGACCAGTAAGAAAATCCTTGCGGAGGCTAAAATCGAGCCTACCACTCGGGTGAAAGATCTCACCGAGGCTGACGAACAGAAAATTAACGACATTATTTCGAAGAAATATCGTGTTGAAGGTGATCTTCGTCGCATCGTGAGCAACAATATTAAACGTATAAAGGATATTAATTCCTATAAGGGAATGCGTCACAAGGCGAAGTTGCCAGTCAACGGCCAGCGTACTCGAACGAATGCACGTACTCGCAAGGGTAAGGCGATCGCGGTCGGTGGTGCACAACCTAAGGCGGCAAGTAAGACTTAAGGAGTAATTATGGCAGAAGATGAAATTAAGAACACGACTGCTGAAGCTACTACTGAGAAGGTAGCGGCTCCAAAGTCGAAAGCAAAAAAAGGTAAAAGAATCGTTAACAGCGGTCAGGTGCATATCCAATCGACCTTTAATAATACGATTATCAGTGTTACCGACAAGACGGGCGGAGTTTTGACTGCGTCGAGTGCGGGAGCGAATGGTTTTCGTGGTTCAAAGAAGGGTACAGCTTTTGCGGCAGGTGTTGCAGCAGAAAAAGCTTTGGAACTTGCAAAGAAGAATCACGCTTTGAACTCGGTAGATGTATTTGTATCTGGAATTGGTCTTGGTCGTGATGCGGCAGTGAGAGCTGTGGCAGCGGCTGGAATCAAAATTGACAGTATTACCGATGTAACCCCGATTCAGCATGGTGGTGTGCGACCGAAGGGAGAAAGGAAACCATAATGGCTAGAGATACAGGACCGATTGTTAAACAAAGTCGTCGCGAGGGCGTGGCGCTTGCGCCAAAAGCCCACAAAGTGATGGCAAAAAAATCCGGTATTCCGGGTGAGCATGGTGATAAGAGACAACGAGGTGGCAGCCTTTATCTTACACAGCTCAGAGAAAAACAGAAAGTTCGTCGTATGTACGGCTTACTTGAGAAGCAATTTGCAAAACTAATGCGAGAAGCTGTAAAGGCTGAAGGTTTGACAGGCGAGAAGCTCCTTGAATTCTTGGAGCGAAGAGCAGACAACACGATTTATCGAGCGGGATTTGCTTTGACTCGTCGCCAAGCTCGTCAATTAGTTTCACACGGACATTTTACTTTGAACGGTCATCGAATTGATGTACCATCGATTCGTTTGAACCCGGGTGATGTTCTAGAGGTTCGTCCGAAATCAGCAAAGACTGAATATTTCAAGAATCTTCCGAATATCATTGGGGCGGCTAATACTACTCCGCTTTCCTGGATGAAGGTCGACGGCAAGAAAATGAAGATTGAAATCACTGGTCTTCCAAAACGCGAAGAAATGGAAGCTGGTATTAATGAACAATTAATCGTTGAGTATTACTCACGCTAAGGAGAAATAGAATATGACAACAAAAAATATTCATGAAGCCAAGTTGGAATCCGTCAAGGAACTCGGTGAAAATAGCGCGGAATTTGTGATTAAGCCGCTTTATCCTGGATACGGTAATACGCTTGGTAATTCATTAAGAAGAGTGCTTCTTTCGAGCGTGAAGGGGGCAGCGATTACGGCGTTTTCGATTAATGGCACAACGCATGAATTTACAGCGATTAAAGGCATTCGTGAAGACGTGGTAGATATCATGTTGAACCTAAAGAACATTCGTTTCAAGGTTCACACGGATGAGCCAGTAGAGCTTTCGCTTGAGATGAAAGGTGATAAGCAAACTTCAGATAAAGATGGTGATAAGCGCGTAGTGGCAGGTGATATTAAATTGCCAGCCGAGGTGGAAGTCGCAAACCCAAATCAGACGATTTGTCACATTGATGATCCAAAGTTCACCTTGAAGATGCGTTTTGTGGTGGAGACTGGATGTGGTTACCTCACGATTGAGAACTCAAGTGAAAGTCGCATTCATTCAGACATGATTGCAGTAGACGCTGTATTTACTCCAGTACTTCGCGTACGTTATAAGGTAGAAAATACTCGTGTCGGTCAAGATACGAATTTGCAACAGTTGACTTTGACGGTAGATACCGATGGTACGATTACGCCAAAGGAAGCATTTGAAGAGGCAGCGGCGATTTTGGTAAATCAATACAAGGCACTTGCTGGTGGTACGACGGTTGAATCAGCTCCAGCACCAGGTGCTAATGCTGACGAAGAAGATAGCGGGCTCAAGATGTCAATTGAAGAATTAGACCTCTCGGCACGCACTACTAACGCACTACTTAACAATGATATCCGAACAGTTCGGGAACTCGTGACTTTGTCCGAGACTGATCTTAAGGATCTCAAAGGTTTTGGGTCGAAGGCGTTAGAGGAAGTTAAAGAAAAGATATCGGAGATTAAGTTTTAATATGCATAGGCACGGAATTAGAGGTCGGAAATTCGGCCGAAAAACTGACCAAAGGCGCGCTCTGCTGCGGGGACTGATGTGCTCCTTGATTGAATATCAAACAATTACAACAACTCTGGCTCGCTGTAAGGAAACTCGCCGTGAGCTAGAGAAACTGATTACACTCGCGAAAAAGGGAGGCCTCGCCAATCGTCGGTTGATTATCGCAAGATTAAACGACCGAGAAGCGGCGGGACTACTCGTAGATGTAATCGCACCACAGATTAAGCGTAGTTCGGGTTATCTCAGAATTGAACGTGCGGGTTTTCGCCGTGGTGATAATTCGGAGATGGGTACGATTAGCTTTGTGGATGAGATTGACTTTGAAGCTGAGAAGAAGCCAGCTGAGAAGACCGAGAAGAAAACTGACAAGAAACCAGCGACAAAATCAGCTAAAAAGGAGGATAAATAATGAAAACTTATTCTCAAAAATCTAGCGAAATTAAGCGCGAGTGGTGGCTAGTTGATGCCTCCACGATGCCACTAGGTAAATTGGCTGTAGTGATTGCGGACAAATTGATGGGTAAAAGTAAAGTAACCTATACTCCGCATATTGATAACGGTGACTTTGTAGTAGTGATTAATGCCAAGAACTTAGTAGTAACTGGTGATAAGATGCTACAGAAGAAGTATTACCGTCACAGTGGTTATGCTGGTGGCTTGAAGGAGCTAAGACTCGAGGAAGTAGTAGAGAAAGATCCATCACGGGCGATTGTTGCTGCGGTGAAGGGGATGCTTCCAAAGAATAAATTAGCAGCTGAGCGTTTGAAGAGGCTTCGCGTATTTGACGGAGCAGAACACGCTCACGCGGCGCAAAATCCGAAGGAGATTAAATAATGGTAAGTACGAAAAAATACACCTACGGGCTTGGGCGACGTAAAGCTGCGACTGCTTCGGCACGGCTTTACAAAGGTAAAGGTGAAATTACAATCAACAACAAGCCAGCGCTGGAATATCTCTCGGGGAACAAGACTTATCTTGCGGAGATTACTGACCCGTTAGCTCTTGCTGAAAAGCAGAAAGATTATGATATCACTATCCTAGTGAAGGGTGGTGGATTAGCTGGACAGGTAGATGCGATTAAACTTGCTATCTCGAAGGCGCTCGTCACAGAGGCGGCCGATCTTCGTCCAGTACTGAAGAAGGCTGGAATGATGAAGCGTGATCCTAGAGAGAAAGAACGCAAGAAATACGGCTTGCGCTCGGCACGTAAGAAAGAGCAGTTCTCGAAGCGTTAACGCAAAAGTGACCTTTCAAAAGGTCACTTTTTGTGTTATAATTATTCTATGGGGTGTTAGCTCAGCTGATAGAGCGCCGCATTCGCATTGCGGAGGTCACGAGTTTGAATCTCGTACACTCCACCATTGGTAAAATAGGCCGAGTTGGTCTATTTTTTGTGGGAAAAAGTAGTTGATTCATGTAAATTGTTATGGTAAAATGGAGTTGTAGTTAATATAGTGAGGTTTTACATAATGAAAAAATGGCAATTAAAGAAATCTGGTAAAAGTGCTCTTGTCGTAGTGATTGTCTTTGTGACGGTGACGATTTTAGGAGGAGTTTTTGGTATGCAATCTGTCCAAGCCGATACCACCGTCACCAGTAATGCCTCAGTTAATGTCAATGCTTCATGTACTATTACTACAGGTGGTGATGACATCACTGATACTATAGATCCAGGTACCTATGAAGAATATACTGGTACAGGAATTAATGTGTCCTGTAATGATCCAGGAGGTTACGCTCTTTATGCGATAGGTTTTTCTGGAGATTCCTATGATGCTCCAAATAACAATA
>JAFWCN010000004.1 GCA_017536895.1 Candidatus Saccharimonadota bacterium
TGTTATCGTTGATTGAAGTAAAAATAGTTAGGTTATAACCTGAGCGACAAGTTGAAGTGATATTGACATTATCTACACCGATGCTAGTAGCTGTAGCGCCGCTAGCATCTGGCTTTACATCTATATTTTGGGGGCCACTAGCCGTGACTGTGATTTCGGCGGAGACAGCAGAAGCGGTAGAAACAATGAAACCTAGGTTACAAACACCTAAAAAAGACAGTGTTAGTGTCAAAATAAGCAACATTACAGCGCCGGCTGAAGAAGTGTAAAACGTACCGGCGCTGGGATGTCGCTTATTGCTTCGTCGTTTATCCAGCTTAATTCTTTTGCTTATTTTTTCTTTAGTGACTACGCACTTCTTCATGCTTTTCATGTGTACCTTTCTTACTAGTTGTTATCCCCTAGGCGGCACGTTTCTTTCGTGACTTCCTCACAAAAACGGCACCGCTAAGGGTGCAACACATAATGACTTAATGAAATAGACAGATCTAACCACAAAGAACAATATGGGCCTTAACGATGCCGTTTTTTATTCTCTGTGCAGAATCTGTCTAATACTAAAAGAGCTATTCACTATTAAATCGTTATGTGTTGCACTTACCATTGTACCAAACGTTAAAAATTTGTAAACCTTTGGCACCGGCTCAACCAACCTCTAAGTTTCGCAGAATATTCTACAAAACTCTGCATTTGCTATATGGATTCCTGGCGCGATTCTACATAATAATTATAAGGCCCTAAGGCCCAGAAGCACCAACGGCCTAGGGCCAGGCCCAACAGACATAGTTAAAACATAAACGGCACAAGCCAAGGAGAATAATGGGCGGGACGAGCAAGACTAAAAGCTCAATACATCGGCTAGATTCCTGAGTTTGAGCGGTTTTTCGCATCGCAGGTCACTTTTAAGCAGTTACGATAATCCGTAATAAAAATCATAAAAATTATCGCCTTTGGCTTGCTTTTTCCAGCCAATGGCGATTTTTAAAAATGCAGTTTACCCCTGTAAAATGGGCCTTTCAAAATGGTCAAATGACCCTCCAGGAAAAATAGGATTATGGTGGAGCGTAGGGGATCTAAATCCATCTCGTGTATAGAGGATTTGACAAATCTCCTGACTATGGTGACCAAGTATTATAATAAATGGCGGGTCGTTTCGCATCGCGGGTACGCTTCGTACAGCTTCGTACAGTAGTGAAAAAATCTTTTCGCATCGGGCTAATACTTCGTACAATTTTTTGAAAGACCAAAATTAAGACATAAAATCAAGACTACCGCAAATATTATTAATGTAGAAAAAGTCACAAAAAACAAAAATTACCCCTGTAAAATGGGGTATTTTTTGTTCGTCTTGACCCTCCATTAGTAAGGGTTTGGTGGTGTGCGCGACTGGACTTGAACCAGCACAGCCGTGAATGTGGCCACTACCACCTCAAGGTAGCGTGTCTACCAATTCCACCACGCGCACATATAATATATTATATCATACTTTTTAAACTATGGCGTTTTATTTTTGGCAGCTTTATTAACTGCCCACTCATTTATATCCGAGAATCGATCAAGCGCAGTCACGAGTTGTACGTCATTAAAGGTCCGTGCATTCTTATTATAATAATAGGTCAAGTTGGGCTGGTAAAGACCAATTGCTGGTACACCTGCCACCCAACGTTCCAAAAACGACTCATATTTTTTGATACGTACTTCATTATTCATAGCGTCACGCGCGCCAAGTAGTAAATCATCCATCAAAACTTCGCGGTAATTTGATAGATTGAGCCCCGAGCTACTTGCCTGTGAAGAGTGATAATATGGCAAAAGGTCTGGGTCCGTACCAAGTTCAATTTCGTAAACCAGGATGTCATAATTTCGTTTTGAGATTACATTATTAATAAAATCTTGGTTTTCCTCGTAGACCGTCGTACTCACTTCGAATCCTAATCCTTCCAGTTCCGATTTAATAGCGTCAGTCACGCCAGGCAAATATCCCGAATTGACCGTCGCGATGTCTAGATGGAGTGGCGTGCCAGCACTAAGCTCGCCAATTTTTGCCTTGGCAGCATCATAATTGTATTCTGGAATCGCTGGATAATTCGTTAACTCGATTTGCGTACTCAGTAGCGGATAATCTAGCGGTGTGGCTTCTGATGCAGCCTCCCGGATTTTCCCAAGATCAATTCCCTGCCTAATTGCCGCCCTCATTTCGGTACCTAGCATTTCACGCGCAGTATTAAAGAAAATAAATGCACCAGAGTTCAGCTGAGAGTTTTTGATTAGAAACTGCCCAGCCTTGACTTTGTCAGATTCGGCTTCAGTCAATTCCGCTGTTCCAGTCACCGAGCCAGCATTCACTGCGTTCACTATTTCGTCCTTAGTATTAAAAGTATGAACCGCAAAACTATTCAACATTACCTTCCCGCCGTAGTAGTCCGGGTTAGCCGATAAGTAATAAGTTTTATCGTCGACAGTCGAGCCTTGCGTTGCATTGTAACTAAATGCTCCCGAGGTTACAGGCGCATTTGAAAAGTTGTTTTCTATTAGTGTTTTAGGATCAACTTCGCCTAATATGTGTTTTGGTACCACCGGAAAGTTTAACGCTGTAATAAAATCTGCGTAACTCACCGGAAGATTAAATACAATTTCTCCCTGCTCATTCTCGCTAACCTTCACGTTCGACAAATTAGAATCATAAATTGAGCTAACAGCTTGATTTTTTATTAGCTCTGCCGTAAAAATCACATCCTCATTGGTAATTGGTTCGCCATCCGACCATTTTAGCCCATCACGTAGTTTTACGGTCCAAATTTTACCAGTTTCGTCAGGACGAATTGACTCAGCCAGACCTGCTTTCGCATGACCAGAATAGTCAATCGTTGAAATAGTCGCAAACATTAGCCGACTAAGCACTTTTTCGCTACTCGTTGTCGCAAACAGCGGATTCATTGTTTTAACTTCACCGAGCGTCGCCTCAGTATAAGCCCCACCTTCCACGAATACATTTTCTGCATACGAATCGCCAAACCAAAAAGCCTGCGCCACCGCTAGCATAATAAGCGCCGTAACTAGAAGCGACCACTCAAGAATAAGCAACCGAATATTTTCGATGTGCGATATCCTTTCGACGACGTTCTCCTTAATATGTTCCTTACTATCTTCGCTGGCTTTTACTGAAGCTCGCGAGAACCGCCTTACAAACTTTTGCCCACGCTTTTGAATAGAATTTTTCATATTATGATGGAATTACTAATAGTCCTATAATTGATAATACAAAAATCACTGCAAACACAATCGTCGTTACAAAGAGCGACTTCTCTAGGCCTCGACGAGTGGTGTAAAGTTCTCCCGAACTACCAAACCCAGCACCAAGTGATGCTCCGCGTTGCTGTAATAGAATCAAAATGATAGTCAGAATTGCTGAAATAAACGTAGTCACTTCTAGAAAATTTCCAATCTGCATAAATAACTCCTTGGTGATTCTATTTTAGCATACTTTTTCGTTTCAGTAAAGAATGGTACGTTATTGCAAATCGATGGGCCTCTTCGTCAACTCGGGCAATCAATCGCGCAATGTGAGAATTGTTAGGAAATTCCAGATAATCATGTTTCGGGGTATTTCGGAGCGCGGCAGCGCGAGAATTAGCGCGCTCGCCCCGTGGCGACGACGCAACGAAGCGAGAGAAATCCGAGCTCGCTCGGATTTCTGAGCGAGGCAGCGACGTCTCAAAAGACGGGTGCGAGCGACGCGACCCCGAAATTTGGTTATCTGGAATTACCAAACACACTCTAGCATTGCGCGAATGATTGCCCGACTTGTCGCGGCCGACCACCGGTATCCCGTAAGGTTCTATTAATGGCAAAACAGCATTGACTTGCGTAATACCACCATCTAATATTATTAAATCCGGATAATCCCATTCCTTATGCTTTAAGCGCCGCGATATTACTTCCCGCATACTTTTTAAATCATCATTTTTGGATGTCCGCACCTTGAATTTGCGATACTCATCTCTCGCCGCTGCACCATTTATAAACACCACCATGCTCCCAACCGTATCTGCCCCCGACTGATGCGAGATATCATAACCTTCAATTCGCCGCGGAGGTTTTTCTAACCCCAATACTTCTTGTAATTCCTTCAATGCTTGGTCAGATGAAATATCCAAGAATTCCTTATCCGAAAACACAATTTTCTTTTTTAATTCTTTTAATCCCTGTAATTGGTCTCGCGCTTCAGCCGCCAATTCATAGTTCCCTGCCGCCGCTTCTTTTTTCATAGTTTTCTCTAAATCCTTTAACAGTTTTTCCCGACCACCCTCAAGATATCGAATTAGTTTTCGGAGATTGCGTTTATAATCCTTGGCAGTATTTTTATTAATTTCAATACCCGGCGTGAGTCCAAGGTCGGTATCTAAAGTCTTTTTTCCAGTATAGGGCTTAACATAATACGGAAATATTCGTCGGAGCACCCTCAAGGCTTTTTCAACTGAAACTTTTCCATAAAACGGTCCAATATAAGTGGCTTTGTCGTCCATCGGTGTCCTCGTAAATGAGACATAAGGCACTTCGTCTTTCATCGGGATCCGTACATAACTTACTGTTTTGTCATCACGCAGCAGTATGTTCCACTTTGGTTTATACCTCTTAATCATTTCAGACTCTAGAAATAGTGCATCCATTTCGGTGTCTACTACCACCCAGTCCGTATCGGCAATTTCCTTCACTAATGCCTCAGTCTTAACGTCTTTTTGCGACTTCTGGAAATATTGCCTGACTCGGTTTTTTAAAACCGCCGCCTTTCCAACATAAATAATCTCGCCTTCGCGATTTTTATGAAAATAAACTCCCGGACGCGCCGGGAGTTTACCAAGTTTTTGTTTCAAACGCTTATCCACCCTTTAATTATATCATACTTACTGTGCTACCGCACCATCCGTAGCTTCTGTACCAGGGAGAGCATACATTGAAGTATAGATTTGCTGAACCATTTCCGAGAAATCAGTGTATTCTACTGGTTCTGCTACGTTAATATTGGTTGGATAGGTGAAACCAATATCTGAAGTTAAGGTTGTTGCCCCTTCTGATAAATCAGCAGTGAAGTATAGTCTAGTAAAATTGTAATCTTTGTCAACTTCCACATAGAAGGATGGCATATTACCAATTTCGCTTGTAATGTTGTCGATATTTACTTTTCTGTTGCTATACCCCATGCAACTAAACAGATTATCGATTAACTCTGAGTTTTGGAACTCAGTCACGAATGCACTAAACTTTTCGTCATCGATTGCTACCTTGTAAACCGGTTCCCCGCTTTTGCTAGCTAGAGTAACGCCTTCGGTAGTTGATTTAATGAATGGGTTTTTGTTGTACATTTCTGCAACGCTGTTACTGTAATTTTTGACATCACCTATCATATTTACTAAACAAGTTGTATTACTATCAGTTTGTGTCAAGTCACTAAAACTGCTTAACTCGTCAGTCGAAAGCCTCAGCCATTCACCATCGACACCTTCCACAATGCTTAAAATCGCAGTTAACGATTGCGTATCAACCATTGCATTACCAGATTCTGCGTCAGGAGATAAGACTGTTGGCTCACAACCATCTGCGCTTTCACAATCAACCACCTCAACGGTTGTTTCGTTGCAAGTAGTTTCTCCGTTTTCGTCGGTAACACAATCAATGTCTGTCCCAGTTGCACTGTTTTGGGCAGCAGCCTCTTGCAATGCTTTATTGTAATCTTCCATCGCATTAGTTAAGCCAGACAATTTAAAATACAAATCACCATTCGCTGCATATACTTCATCAAATTCAAACTCAGTACTTTCGCCGTTGGCAAAGTTGGCTGTAACGGTTGCATTTGAAGAGTTAAGCATCGAAGTGGTTGATGTTTCGGCGTCTAGCTTTATTTCAACACTCGACAATAGCGAGTTCTCATCATTTGGGGTTAAAGTAAATGAACCATCAACCACCATATTGGCTGGCGCATTGCCAGCTACAATTTTCTCAATTGCTTTCGCTACTGGGTCGCCTTTTGTCAAATTCATAATAACAAGCGCAGCAGCAATTCCTCCGCTAATTAGTACTATTGCGGCAATGATGATACCAACTATCAGCCCAGTTTTTTTCTTTTTTGGTGCTTCCGGTACGGCTACTGGTGCTTGTTCCATTGGTCTCGCCATTGGGTCACTCACCGGACTAGCTTGATTCGTCGGGCTCATCGGAGTAGGTGCTGGACCTACACTGACTGTTTGAACCTCTTCAACGATTTCTTCAAGCGGTGTGCTATCCGCTGGATTCGCGTCGAGTGGGTTGTTGTTTGGATTCAAGGGGTTTGGCATTTCCCCCGGATTCTCATTCATAAAAAACTCCTTATTTTAATAATACTTATGTTTATTATAACATGATATAATATGTTTATGGATAAAAATGTGATAAAAGATATAAAAGCAAGACAAGTTTTAGATTCGCGTGGTAACCCTACTGTCGAAGCCGAAGTGTATTTAGAAAATGGTGGCTTTGGGCGTGCCATTGTTCCTTCTGGTGCTTCCACTGGTGCTGGCGAAGCCTTGGAGCTTCGTGATGGTGACCCAAAACGCTACGGCGGTAAAAGCGTACTAAAAGCAGTTTGGAACGTTAACTCTAAAATTCGCGATGTACTGGTTGGTAATACAGCTAATCCACGCACTGTTGATCAAATGATGCTCGACCTAGATGGCACCGATAATAAATCTAGTCTCGGCGCTAACGCTATTTTGGCTGTTTCACTTGCTAACGCAAAAGCCAATGCTAAAGCTGCCAAAATCCCCTTTTATCAGTTTGTAGCAAGGCTTGCCGGCACTGAAAACAGCATGTCTATCCCGATGCCGATGATGAATGTCATGAATGGTGGCGCACACGCTTCTTGGTCTACTGATTTTCAAGAATACATGATTATACCAAAATCCAGTGGCAATATTGCCGAAGCAATCCAAGTTGGTGCAGAAGTTTTTCACGCGCTAAAAGACGTTTTAAAAGAGCGCGATTATCCCACTACGGTCGGCGACGAAGGCGGTTATGCGCCCAAAATGCGTGATGGCGACAATGAACCACTTGAATGTATTAAATATGCCGTCGAGAAAGCCGGCTATAAGTTTGGCGAAGACGTATCAATCGCGATGGATATTGCTGCATCGGAATTTTACAACGAAGACCATTATGAACTAAAAACCAATGGGGATTGGAAGACTGCCGATGACATGATTAACTGGTACACTTGGATTGTCGATAATTATCCAGTAGTTTCCATCGAAGATGGTCTCGCGGAAAACGATTGGTCTAACTGGAAAATTTTGACCGAACGACTCGGCTCGCGTATCCAATTGGTGGGAGACGATTTGTTCGTTACGAATGCTAAGCTATTAGAACGTGGTATTACCGAAAAATGTGGTAACGCCATTCTTATCAAACCGAATCAAATTGGTACTCTGTCTGAAACGATTGACACCGTGCTACTCGCCAAAAAATCTGGCTTCAAAACCGTCATGTCGCATCGCTCTGGCGAGACCGAAGATATCACCATTGCCCATCTTGCCGTTGGGCTTGGCACCGGTCAAATCAAAACCGGTTCCCTCTCCCGCACTGATCGCATCGCCAAATACAACGAGCTTATCCGTATCGCCGAGTCCAATTCTACACTCGGTCTCGTTCATCCGTTTTAATTATTATTCTTAGCAATTTCACTTGCTTCGCGAAAACCGTCGTAAAAGTTTTCTGATACTTTTGGATGTCCAATTTTATTCGCTGCTTTTACGACTTCATTCACATTGTTAGTAATTTTAAAAATTCCCGTATCTTTTGCGCTGATTAATTTTAAGGCAATCATTTTGCCAATCATTTTATCAAAACCTTTCCAATAGTCTTCGCCCACCAAAAACACTGGCATCGTCGGCATTTTCTTTTCCTGCATCAAACATAGAATTTCCGATAGTTCGTCCATAGTTCCAAACCCACCTGGAAAGAACACGAAAACTTTTGACGCCATAGCGAGCGACACTTTTCTGGCGAAAAAGTATTCAAAAGTCAAACAATCAGTCAGGTATGGATTCGGGAATTGTTCATGTGCTAATGTAATATTAAATCCGATTACTCGTCCGCCTATTTCATATGCCCCATGCGACGCCGCCTCCATAATACCGGGACCACCACCAGTCACCACGGCATGACCGTTTTCCGCGAGCAATCTACCCAGTTTGTAAGCCATTTTACAGTATTTAGAATCCTGTGCTAATCTAGCCGAACCAAAAATTGTCACGCCTTGCGGAAATGAACGTACCGTCCTAAGCCCATGCATTAAATCATTCGCATAGGCATTGGCTCGTTCCAAATCAGCAATTGATAGTTTTTCTAATAGTTCTGCCTGGGTTTTAATCATATCATCTCCTTAGTATTTAGATTTTTTGGATCGGCATAGGGTGTAGTTTTTCTCGTCCAGTCATAGCACCTCGGTTCGCTCCGATTTTTGCTACTACTGAAGTGGAATTTGCTGATGCAAATATTAATGCACTTCTAAACGATTTGCCCGAGCAAATTGCAGCCAAAAAACCTGAACCAAATGCATCACCAGCTCCCGTCGCATCTTTTATTCGTACGTCTTCATAGATTCCAAATCGATATATTTCTGAACCATCACCAGCAATCCCACCCATTGCTCCATCTGTAATAATTGCAGTTGGTACATATCCATTCAAGTGATACAAAAGTTCCGTCAAGACGACACCTGGTACTAGTTTTGAAGCTTCTTCCTTGTTGACATTCAAAACATCAACGAACTTTAATAATCTCAATAATTCCTTAGGATGTGCGAGTTCTCCTACGCCCGGATTAAACATTACTTTTATGTTTAATTCTTTTGCTTTGCGGAAGAATTTTTCCAGAGTATCTAAATCTCCCCTGAGGGTCGTTACGTATAGCCAATCCGGTTCAATCAATTCTAAATCTTTCGCCTCGAAATTCCCAAATTGCTCACTTGCTCCGCGGCAAGTTAGAATTGTTCTTTCACCCGATTTGGTATCAAGTAGTACTACCGATGTACCAGTAGTTTTACGCTCCAGGAATTTTACATAGCTACTATCTACTCCCTCACGATCTAAGCGTCGGATGATTGCCGCACCTGCCGAATCACGCGAGATGTTGCCCATGAATATTGATTCGTGTCCATTTCTGGCAAAAGTAATGGCAGAATTCACTCCGCCTCCCCCAACCTCATAAGAAATACGGTCGATATCAACCTTCGAACCAACTAATACTTTTCCAAAAATCGCTGTATCGCCAATTGATGTTGCCACTAAATCATCATGATCAACTAAGTAAATATCCTGCAGGGCCGAACCAAGTGAAACAATTCGTGCCATTACAAAACCACTCCATTTTTATCAATTTCGTTTACTAGTTCCTGGAAAACTTCCGCCGGATTGTCCGCGAGTGAAATCACCGAGCCTACATTAATCACATCAAGATCAGCATGCGCCAAAGCACGTACGTTGCTCATATTTGCTCCTCCATCCCAACCAATTTCTACTTCTGGCTTCATATTGCGCACTAAGGCAATTTTCTCCATCTGCATCAAATCCGCTGGTGAACCTTGCATGCCAAGCTGACCTGCAAATATCAAAACGTGGTCTGCTTCATCAATATATTGTTTTACATTACCAGGAAATGTTGAAGGCATTAGCGCCACCCCTACTTTAATTCCGGCTTCTTTCAAAGCTTGAAAAGTCGGAAGTAAATCCTCACTCGCTTCCGCATGTAAAATGCAAAGAGATGGATTCAGTTTTAAGACCGTATCTAGATGTTCAGACGGATTCGTCACCATTAAGTGTAAATCAGCCTGCCAGTTTTTTGGCCACCACACGTTAGTAACGTCAAGTGTTTGCGTTGGAGCAAATTTGCCATCTGTCACGTCAATTTGTACTCGCCTTGTAAATACATTAATCTTTTCCACTTGTGCCCGATAATCTTGCTTGTTATCAGTCAAAATTGACGGCACGATTGAAACGGTTCTAATCATAATCTTCCCTTTCGTCTAAACGATTAATGCGCCTTACGCGGCGTTCTATATTTTCAAAATTTGTTCCAAGAAATACTCTTACAATTTCTTGAATTTTATCATCATCCATAAAATGCGCCGATAAGCATAGTATATTGGCATCGTCGTGTTCGCGCGCTAGCTTGGCTGACTCTGCATTGTCGCAATGTGCCGCTCGGATACCTTTGAAACGATTTGCTTGAATCGTCATACCGTGCGCCGAATCGCAAATTAAAATTCCGAAATCACCACGATTCTCGCGCACTTGTTTTGCAACCGCCACTGCCGCATCGTTGAAGTCGTCACCCTCATTATACTCGTAAGGTCCCAAATCTGTCGCGTCGTAATCATTCTCTGCCAAGAATTTGAGCAAGGCATTTTTCTTTTCAAATCCACGGTAATCCGCACCCACGTAAATCATTTAAGCACCCTTCCCGAAATCAACTGTGAGCTCTACCAGTCGGTTAGAATATCCCCACTCATTGTCATACCAGGCTACGACCTTCACCATATTGCCGCCGACTACGTCAATTAATGGCAAATCTACAATGCAAGAATGTGGGTCGCCAATGAAATCTGAAGAAACTAGTTCTTCTTCTGTTACGCCAATGATGCCTTCATAATATGGCTCCGCCGCCGCCTTTTTAAATGCTTCGACCAATTCTTCCTTAGTAACATTGCGCTTGAGCACTGCCGTAATATCCGACAAAGAAACAACAGGCGTTGGAACTCGTACGGACAAACCATTGAATTTTTCGTTGAGAGTAGGAATTGTCAATGCGGCAGCTTTTGAAGCTCCGGTTGAAGTCGGTACGATGTTTTCTGCTGCACTTCTAGCCTCACGCAAATCTTTTGCTGGGGCATCCAAAATCCGCTGTGAACCAGTGTAGGAATGAACTGTCGTCATCATCGCCTTTTCGATACCAAATTGGTCTTCAAGTACCTTCATGACTGGCGCAATACAGTTGGTTGTACAAGATGCGTTAGAAATGATTTCGTCACCATCTTCAACCACATCTTCGTTTACTCCTAGCACGACGGTCTTTGCACCTTCACCCTTAGCTGGCGCCGATATCACCACCTTCTTCGCACCAGCCTTAATATGCGCTCTAGCATCCTCAGGCTTCGTGAAAAATCCTGTCGATTCAATTACGACATCCACGCCTAAATCTTTCCATGGTAGCTTAGCCGGGTCTTTTTCTGCATACACCGGAATCTCACGCGAGTTGATAATGATGGAATTTTCACCTGCTGATACCTTCTTGTCGTAGGTGCCATAGGTCGAATCGTGTTTCAAAAGATGCGCCAAAGTCTTCGCATCGGTAATATCATTAATCGCTACGACTTGAGCATCATGTCGGTCTAGTAAAATCTTTAGTGCATTTCGCCCAATTCTACCAAAACCATTAATCGCAACTTTTACCATTTATACCTCCTAATATACTTATGCCTATTATACCACGTTTTTGCATTGTGCAAGATAAAAAGCCTTTCCGAGGCATAATGAGATTTAGACCAGATTTGTTTGCGTGATTATTACAACTTAACAATGAAAAAATCTCCCCCAGCCCGAAGGGCGAATAAGGAGATTTTTTCTTGCCTTATGTTGTAATAATTACAGGCAAACAAGTCCAAGCCTCGGAAAGGCTTTTTATCTTGCAAAGTGCGCAAAAGCGCGGTTTGCTTCAGCCATCCGGTGACAGTCTTCTTTCTTCTTAAACGCTGCACCAGTTTCATTGTAGGCATCAACAATTTCTGCTTCAAGCCGCTTAGCATATGGCATACCTTTGCGTGCTCGAGCTGACTGCACTAGCCATGAAAATGCAAAATGTAGTTGCCTGTGTCCCGCAATTGGGAATGGAATCTGGTAGTTCGCACCACCAACTCGGCGTGATTTAACTTCAAAATCTGGCGAAACATTGGCGATTGCTTTTTCAAGTACCTCAACTGGATTCTCAGAATCCAATTTCTTCGCAGCACCTTCAATTGCTGAATAAACTGCGCGCTCTGCTACTTGGCGCTTGCCGTTAAGCATCGATTTATTAATTAGGCGCTGGACCAAGATCGATTGATACTTGCGATCTGGATTTACTTTGCGTACTAATGATTTAGTAGTCTTACGTGGCATAATTACTTACCCTCCTTCTTCGCACCGTATTTGGAGCGACCTTGCTTGCGACCCTGGACACCCTGAAGGTCCAAAGTGCCGCGCACAACATGATAACGTACACCAGGAAGATCAGGCACACGACCACCGCGTACTAGCACCACAGCGTGCTCCTGTAGGTTGTGACCTTCGCCACCAATATAGGCCCAAACCTCCTGACCGTTAGTGAGACGCACACGTGCGACTTTACGCATCGCTGAGTTTGGTTTCTTTGGTGTCTTGGTCGTTACCTTGATACATACTCCACGCTTCAAAGGCGCCGCTTTGTCATACTTTTTGGTCTTCAAAGTATTCACAATGGAGCCAAGAGCTGGAGATTTTGATTTTTTTGCCGCCTTTTTACGAGGCTTCCTAATCAACTGATTAATCGTTGGCATTCAAATTTCCTTCTTAAATTTAACATATAATATATAGTGATTTTCACTACGCTATATATAGCGTTTTAGTGCTTCAAAATTGCCCCAAAACTCCATATCTAGTGTCTATCACTTTGCTTAGTTTATTACAGCAATCAAAACCAAGCTGAAACTCTTAACTTAATTATATCACTATTTGTTGACTTTTACAAGATAATCCAAAGTTTTTTCAATCGTCATGCGATTCTTGATATCCATCTTGACATTTGGATCTTTGAGTTGTTTCAAGGCTTCGGGTGACTTTTTATAAACATCTTTTAGCTCTGCGATTTTTGCCGCTGCTTCATCATCCGATACGGTAATTTTCTCAGCTAACGCCACATTCTGCAAAGCCAATGATGCCTTTACTCGTTGTTCGGCGATTTTACGTGCTTCCTTCTCCCAGTTTTCTAAAGTTTCATTATTTGCTTCTAAGAATTCTTCGAAGCTAAGCCCTTGCGCTGCAGCGTTACGAGTCATATCGTCACGGATTGCATGCACTTGGTCATCAATCAAGATTTCTGGTGCCGGAATTTTAGATTTCTTCACGAGTTCGTTAACTAAATCATCCTTATATTTGTCTTCTAATTTATGCTCGTTTTGCGCTTGCAAATTTTTCTTAATGTCAGCCTTTAATTCATCGAGCTTCTTGAATGGGCCGCATTTTTTCGCAAGTTCATCGTCGATTTTTGGTTTTACGATTTCATTAACTTGTTTTACAAGGACTTCAAACACCACTTTGGCGCCAGCTAAGTCCTTCACACCATAATCCTTCGGGAAGGTTAACGGTAAATCGAACTTGTCGCCTGAACTATGGCCTACGACTCCCTCTTCAAAGCCCGGGATAAAGGTCTTAGAACCGAGTGTTAATTTGTAATCTTTTGCTGAACCACCTTTGAAAGCTTCGCCGTCCTTCTTGCCAACGAAATCAATCACGACCTCGTCACCTAACTTAGCCTCGCGCTTCACAACCTTTTTCTCGCCGAATGACGTCGCGATATTGTCTAGGATCTCTTTAATTTCTTTTTCGGTAACCTTGACGGTCTCTTTCTTGACACCGAGTTTCTTGTAATCGCCTAACTTTACTTCCGGGATAATATCGGCTGTCGCTGTATATTCTACTATTTCGTCTGGCACATATTTCGTCACATTAACTGACGGCATCACGAGCGGTGATTTTTCTACTTCTTGAAAAGCCGGCACTACAGTGGTGCGCACGGCATAATCTACTACCTCAGCATTCAAATCGTTTTCCGGGATAAACTTCTTAGCGACTTCTGCTGGCACTTTGCCTTTGCGAAATCCTTCTACCTTCAATTCCTTTGCTAGTTTCAAAAGTGCCTTTTCCTTAATCGGCTTCAAATCTTTTGCATCGAGAGTCACAGTGAGCTCTACACGCGAATCAGACAGTTTTTTCGTCTTAGTTTTCATAAAAATAACTCCTATAAATTTAATATATTATATCATAATCTTCGGTTGATTAACAGACCGAAAATGCGTCAAGGTGTATTTAGAGTTTGCACCGAGTTTCGTATCGGGGTTCAAAATCCCGTTTTTATCGAATACTTTCTTAATATCCTCATAAAGATTTTTCTCCGGTTCAAGCATCGTAGTATTTGATACTACTGCCTTCAAGCGCCCCTCTGAAGAACCACCAGTTAATTCGCCGCCTTGGCGATTAATAATAAATGCTCCAGCCCTGAGGAACATAGTAGCCTTCTTGTTGAATCCTTCATCTTCGAGATTGAGTTTCGGGCGAAGGCTATAAACCGACGAGCTAAGCGAACCAAACAATTCAAGTTTTAATTCCAGTTTATTCTCGAGCACTTCTAAATCTTTGAGGAAACCTTCAATATTCTCGCGCGGCAAATAAAAATCCGTCAATATCGGCACTCTTTCGCCATTTTTGACATGATTTAAATAGCTAGGTAAAGCGTTTTCAAACTCATTTAAAGTCGGTCGGTCGTTGACTGATTCATAAATAAACTTCGCCGTGCGTGGAAAATTATCACGCATATTCATTAATTTCTTTAGCGCAATATTTGGTTTTTCGTCAAAGTTTGCAAACACCACAAACCCATCCTCGAGTTTTTTGATTACTCCATCTAAGTTCTTGCCGGTCTCGCGTGCTTCCATAATGATTTTTAGATCGAATAGATTCAGCTTACGCGGTCTCAAAGCACTAATCTCTTCCGCATATTTTACCGCGTGTGAGATTTCCTTGAAAGTTGCTACTACTCTCTCCGGATGTTTTTTGATTGGCACGGCTTTTAGAATAACCTCCGAAATAATGCCGAGCGTTCCTTCCGCCCCGAAGAATAACGGCAGAAGATCCAAAGTTTCCTTCCTAGGTGCTTTAGCAATTCCGGGATATCCTGCTAGACTTTTGTTATCGTTAGTGATTTTCTCAAGTAATTGACTGTTGTTTTTGACGATACCGGCAATTTTGCGATAGATTTCGCCTTCATAGGTTTTGTCCGCCGCCCGTTTGGCTAGGGCGTATTTTTTTAGACGCTCTGTTTGTAGTATTTCGCCATTAGCCAACACCACCTCGACTCTTTCAACATAGTTATACATTCCACCGTATTTACCAGTACATTCATCCAGGGCGTTTTTGGAAATTAGTCCACCGATAGTTTCCTCATCGCGACCATCTACTGGTA
Organism: Candidatus Saccharimonadota bacterium; assembly: GCA_017536895.1. Classification (GTDB taxonomy): domain Bacteria; phylum Patescibacteriota; class Saccharimonadia; order Saccharimonadales; family Saccharimonadaceae; genus Nanosyncoccus. Next base: position 15,283 of record JAFWCN010000004.1, read on the forward strand.
TCGTTAAGCCCGAAACAGACAAAGCGGTGTTTAATTCTCTTAGAGTGATGCCAGATTGTACGCGCACCAATCTCTCACGCGTGTCGATTTCAAGCAGTTTGTTTAATTTTTCGGTAGAAATCACTACTCCATTTGTGAGGTCAGCACCCGTATCACTCGTGCCTGAACCGCGCGCTGTCACAGCTACCTTAATATCCTTGGTCGCAAGTTGGTTAAAAAACCGCATCAACTTCCGAATATCGTCAGTTGATTCCGGAAAAGCTACAAATTTCGGTTTGATTTTTAGGGCCGAGCGGTCTGTCGCATATTCCTCTAATATTTCCGGAGTATCAAAAACATTTCCAACCGTCAACTGATTTAAGTATTTTGCAATTTTCCCCATACTGCTTATCATTATATCACAGAATTAGCAGTGCCCCACGATTATTTTTTGGTTGTTTCGGATTTCTTGTCGGTATTTTCTTTGACTCCAGCTGGTTTTTTGAAAATTAAGTCAATTTCCAAAGTCTTGCCACTTGGTCCGAACAGTACTGGAATGAATCCAACATATTCCATTCCTTTTTTCTCGACATATTCATCTATCACGTCGCGGTGCTCTTTGATGTCTGCACTGATTAGTTTGTTGTTGGCATATTTAAGTCTGACATATTCCATTAAGCCTCCTTTTTCAGTATTATATCATATTTAGGTCAAATACTTCCAGCCAATCGAACGATAAAATTCCATCGCATCTGGCCAGCCAAACACTTTCGATGCGAGTAGATTATATATTTCGTCTACCATGAATATCGTAAACAGCGAAATAGAAAGAATTAGGAAAGCCTGTTTTGACATCCGCTTTGAAAGGAATATACAAAACGGCACCATCACGTAAGTTAGAAACAGCGCCGATACGCCAAAGAAGAGCACGCTCCTTAAACACACGAATCCGCCAATATTGCCAAAGTTTAATATCTCGGTATTGTAATCCCAATACCTCGCCCCATCAAACATGGTGTAAACCAGCCATCCGCCAACTAGCTCCACAATTCCTGACACCACCATCGCGATCAGAAACACCGCCCATGGATAGCGTTTGATTCTCTGCGTTGCGATGATGATTAACACTGCACCAATCGCGTAAATATTAATCCACGGTAAGAAATTTCCTCCTTGCATATAAAACTCGCCCGTTCCACCATCAAAATAGTAAAAAATAAACTCATACACCCAACCAAAAATCCCAGACAAAACAATCACCAAAAACAATATACCGACTCTTTGGTATTTTTCTAATTTTAGCCCTCCACTCAGGTATTTATGAAAGATGTTTTTGTATGATAAATCCTTATCCTTAGCCATAGTAATATTATAGCATGGAAGAATTACTTGCCAAAACACCCATTACTGGACCACTTGATAGCTATCGAACCAGGCCCAATCCTCTTGCACTGTGTACGGAGATTGGGAAGATCCGGTTCCTGAAACTATAGTATCGCTAGTGATATATAATACTGGTCTGTATTGTCGTGGGCTTATTGTTGCACTCCTTGATTCAAATCGACCACCAAAGTCATTATCAATCGTCCAAAAATCACTATCTTGTAGCAAAGTACCCGTTCTTCCATTCATAGTCCAAAACTCATCGTTCATATCTACCCAATTGTGACTGTTCCATTTCTGTACTTGGGACTGAGTTGAAGCAGTGTCGACTTGATTAATATTGTATATAACATCCTGAACATTTGCAGCTTTCATGAAATCACTTGGATTAGGGTATGCTGAATACCCCTCAAACGACGGACTGTTATCATGGTCGCCAAGTCGCGTAGTATTTGTGCGCTCAGCGTTAATGATTGCGGCAATATTAGAATCCGCAGTTTTATCAATTCTACCAACATAGAAAGTTGCTAAATCAATGTGAGTTTTTTCTGTGTCGGAAAAAACTTTGTAATGGCTGTCGCTACTATTATATATTTGTCCGTTCGGCCACCAAACTGTACTCCAGGCATTATAAACGCTCGAATCATATATTTTAGCGTTTCCCATCGATACGGTCTCACTAGATGCTGTACTTATTATTTTGATATCATCGTTGGTTGAAATATTAAAAATTTTAAAATCTGTCCCTGCAAATGATAGATGGTTGTCTACCACGGCGCCAGAATAATAATACTTACTTGCAAACGGCAGAGTGCTATCAGCACCAGTATCTGCCGAGTCTTCAAACAAACCATCCGAGGAGCCTGTTACTGCTAATCCAGTAGCTACAATCCCTGGCCCATCGATTTCTGTTTTCTTGACAATATATTTACCACCCGTAGGCCATCTCACTAAGACCTCTCTATTCGCCACAGTTTGGTTTCCGGCATTATCCTGCACTATGCAAACAATCGCATACCTTCCAATGTTGGTGAATACGTCAGTGGATACTATGCTAACACCATTGCGAGAGCATGCCGGAAAACCGCTTGCAACTCCACTCGCGTCGTCCGATGTGGTAACGCCAGTGGTAATACCATCGTCTTTACCGAGAGTCGTAATTAGTGTTGTCACGGTCTTTGTTGTGTGATCGGCATTATATTCTGTACTATTAGCATATGTAATTGTTGGCGCCACTTTATCTATTTTAGTGATGTTTTCTGTGACTAGCCCACTAACAATACCGTCCGGTGTCTTAATTTTCATTTCAACGGTCTGGTTACCCGAAAAAACATGCGAAGGATTATCTTGCCAAGTTGAGCCACCATCGAAGGAGTATTGGTAAGTACCAGCTTGATCAGGCACAATAGTGAGTGTCACATCAGTGTTTTGCCAACTCGTCGGATTACCAGTTACCGTAAAAGTTGGTATTATTTGCCATTGAGCATATAAAGCATGGTCTTCATTCTTGATCACTTTGGTTGACGGAGTAACATATTCGTTTATCATGTTGCGTCCCACATAAAAGGTCCCAGTTCCGTTATTCGTATAAAACGCATCGCTAACAACATCATATAGGCCTATAATATTATCGCTCTTTCTGTAGCAGGCTATATAACTATGTTCTATACTCGCGCCAACTGAGATTTTAAATTCATATAGCTTTATTTTTGATTTATATGATGCACTACCAGTATTTCCTGCAAAAATGAAAATTGGTAAATTATTCGATGCGTCAAGTGTTGTATCTATGTTCTTTACAACCTCATTATTATACATAGCTCTCCTATCATTTAAATAATTCAAGCTTATTCTATTTATATCGGTAGTATAAATAGTTCCAGGCCTGAAAGTATTAGTATTCCATCCATAATAAATTTGTCTGCTTTTATTGGCAATCCAGAATCTGGTATCGGCACTCCCTTTTCTTGAACCAAAATAGACTAAATCATTAGAAACGTCAGTGCTCAAGACTCTTGCATAAATACCGGTTGCATCAGAGGTTAGAACCCCAGTGTTTATATACTGAGATCCAGTTGATTCTATATATTCAACTTCTTGGTATTCGTTGGGTAAAGTATAACCATTGTTTTCAGTTTTCCAACCGACAAAATTATATCCGGCTTTTGTAGGAGTTGGCAATTCTCCGTAAGTTGAATCATAATTAATTGTTTTGCTCGACGGGCTGACTTCACCTCCATTAGCATCGAAGGCAACAGTTATGTTTTTGCCCCATATGGCATAGAGTGTATGATTTTCATCAGAAGATACTACAGTTTGAGGGGTTATGATTTGCGAGGTAATATATGAAGTGTCATTCCCCTTGTTAAAAGTTCCTGTTCCCTGGTTTTCATAAAATACTTCATCGACTACATCATATAGCCCAATAGTTCCATCATTTTTTCTGTAACACGGTATATACTCATGCGCAATAGTCGAACCTACCGAAATCCTAAACTCATATAGTTTCATCTTTGCATTATAAGATGGATCCCCATCATCATTACCGGCAAAAACATGTATTGAGTATGCGTTAGGTCCTAGTGTGATGTCACTAAAATCCTTTATCAACTCATCGTCAAAAATTGATTTTCTGTCATTTAAGTAGTTCATTTTTACAATATATTTAGAATCATCGGTGATATTGATTTGTCTATAAGTATTCTCATTCCATCCAAAGTAGATGGATTTCTTCCAATTGCCGATCCAAAACCTATTATTCTTATTCGCTCTTGAACCAAAGTATATCGAATCGTCAACAATTTGATTACTTGAAAGCTTTCCATATATGCCAGTTGTATCTGAGGGGATGACTCCAGTATCAATATACTGCGTTCCAGTAGACTCGATATATTCCACTGCTTGGTATTCCGCAGGTAAAATATATTTGCTCCATCCAAGTAACGTGTAGCCATTCTTAGTCGTAGTAGGTAGTTCCCCATATGGTTGCCCTGGAACAACCTCCTTACTTTCAAATGATGGTGTAGTGCCACCATTAGCATCAAAATACACTATCGTTCCAGGATGAGCAACCAAGTAATATGTTATTTCGCTACCATTTACCATGGTATATGCCCCAGCCTTAAGGTCACTTGAGGCGGACGCACCGTAAAAGATCGTAATATCATCGCCTCCAGTTCCTGAAGGAGAATCTTTGCTGTATATTTCAATTCCCTCGTTAGGTATGTTAAAGAAGGTATTAGAACTAACTGTCGTATTACTGTCCATACTAATTCCCCAAGTATTAAACTTTCCTGCACCAATAATAGAAGTAGGAAAGGCCATTGTGCCAGACGTAGGACTGATGTAGCTAGTGTCATTAGCAGAATCACCATCAAGATATAAATTACTATCTGCCGGCGCACCAACACTTAGTGTGTAACCATTCAAACAATCTGTATTGACTGTCACTACGTCGGTCGTAATATTTCCATCATCGGCTTCTACGTCTAACAAAACACTGCCATCAACTACCATGGACATAGAACAATCCGCATATGCAGCATTACTAGATATTAGACTATAAATAAGATTAAAAATAATTAAGAGACACCCAAAAACAAAGCATGTCGACATAAAGCTGACTACCTTACCAACTACCCCCGCCCTGTAGCAGTTTCGTTCACCTCCACTTGTCATACTGTACTTATAATTATAGCATAATCAATATAAAAAACAACAAAAAAACTGGTACAAACCAGTATTTTGGTGCCCGGGACAGGATTTGAACCTGCACGCTGAAGGCATATGCTCCTAAGGCATACGTGTCTACCAATTCCACCACCCGGGCTTAGTTAAATTATAGCATAGCCAGCACAAAAAAGCGAGACTTTGAGTGGTCTCGCTTTTTCTTATTAAGCCTCTTTTTTCGCAAGTTTGCGTGAACCAAGATAAGTCACTAGCATTCCGGCCATCAAAGCAATTGGCAAGAAATCTTCTGGGCCAGTCGATGGCATCGGAGAATCGGTCTTAGCCGCAGCTTCCCGTGCTGCCTTGCTGTTCGCTTCAGCAGCCTTTTTTTCAGCTTCCGCTTTTTCTTCAGCTGCCTTTTTCTCCTCGGCCGCCTTCTTTTCCTCAGCTGCTTTCTTCTCTTCTTCAGCCTTTTTTTCGGCTTCAGACTTTTCAGCTTCCGTCTTATCCGCCTCACTATTATCGTCCTGAGCTACAACCTCAGAGCTAGCTCCGTTATCATCCGTGTTTTTGTTAGTTTTCTTGGTCGCCACCACCACAATCGCCGCAATCAAGATCAAAATAATCGCAACTGCAATCGTCGCTACAGCAATAATCTTTCGGCGCTCTTTCTTCTCAGCTTCTATCTGATTATACATAATAAAACTCCTTATCTTCTAATTATATCACACTTCTGCTAAAAAATCAAGCCTATCCCTTAAAATAAAGCGAAATCGAAGCCCCAGCGTACTTTCGTGACCGAACTAGCTCCATTTTAGGCAAATTCGGTGCGTCACCTGGATGAGACAATCCCAAAACTCCACCACTTTTTAAAAATCGCAACAAATGTTTCACTTCTTCCACCTTAAAATCTGTGTAAGGTGGGTCAGCTAAAATAAGGTCAAATTGTGCATCGGAAGCATAGTCTAAGACACTACTTTTTGTCACCTTAGCTTCAAGATCCAGTTTTTTCAAATTATCGCGTATTACCTGGCAAGCTTTAGGATTTTTTTCCACAAACTCTACCGTGAGAGCCCCGCGAGACATCGCTTCAATTCCGAGTGCCCCCGAACCCGCAAAAGCATCAAGTACTCTGGCCCCGGGGATGTATTCCGTCAACATATTAAATAGCGCCAGCCGTTCCCGCTCTCCCATTGGGTGAGTATTTCCGCCGGGCGTCGCAATTGTTCGCCCCCGCAGTGTTCCAGATGTAATTTTAACACTATTCATCTTAATTTAAAGTCGTTAATTGTTGATATTTGGTAATGCCACGCATCAATTCTTCATATTTTAACATATTTTCGGGATTTTGCAAGAAGTCCAAAACATCCTTCTGAGCCCTAGCAATTAGCTTGGTGTCAGATAACGACGCTATCCTGAGATCCAGCGCACCATGCTGCAAGGCGCCATATATCTCGCCCGGTCCGCGCAGTTTCAAATCCACTTCCGCGAGATAAAAACCATCCGAGGATTTTTCTAATTCTCTTAATCTGCGCGACGGCTGAGTATCACCTGAGGTAATAAGATAGCAATACGAAGCCACCTGTCCCCGCCCTACGCGACCTCTCAGCTGATGTAGTTGCGCTAGGCCATAAGATTCGGCGTTTTCGATTATCATCAAAGTAGCATTTGGCACATCTACTCCCACTTCTACCACCGTGGTCGAGACCAGAACGTCAATTTCGCCCTTCGAAAACTTCTCCATTATCTCATCTTTTTCCGCCGGTTTCATCCGCCCATGCAAGAACTCAATCTTCGCCTGCGGAAATTCTCGCTGCAGTTTTACAGTGCGTGATTTAACTGAAGTAGCCTCGGTACGCGGATCATCCTCAATCGCTTTACAAATCCAATACACTTGCTGACCATGCGTCAAAGTCTCGCGAATGTGGGGATATAAGTTTTCGCGCGTCTCAACTTCGGTGAGAATCTTAGTTGTAATCGGCTTGCGACCGCGCGGCATTTCATCCAGTATCGATACATCAAGGTCGCCAAACACCGTAAGTTGCAAAGAGCGCGGAATCGGCGTCGCCGTCATCGAAAGAAGATGTGGTGCTAGCCCCTCTGGTGATTTCAAAACTAGTTTTTGCCTTTGTTCCACCCCGAAACGGTGTTGCTCGTCAATCACCACTAGAGCTAAATCCTCAAATTCCGTATCATCGGTTAAAAGTGCGTGTGTGCCAATCACAAGGTCAATCTCGCCGGATTGAATTTTGCTTTTAAGCTCTGGTTTTTTCTTGGTCGCGCCAGTAAGGAGCGCGAGCCTAACGTTAAAAGGCTCGAGAATCTGCGCTAAATTTTCATAGTGTTGCGTTGCCAAAATCGCTGTCGGCGCAAGAATCGCCACCTGTCTTTTGTTCAAAGCCGCTCCGTAGGCCGCTAGCGCCGCCACCATTGTTTTGCCGGAGCCTACATCCCCCTGTAGTAACCGATTCATTGGTCGTCCTTTTTCCATATCCTGAAAAATTTGCCAAGCCGCTTTTCGTTGTGCCCCGGTTAGTTTAAAAGGTAATTTGGCTACGAATTCTTGTATTTTTGTAGATTTGAATGGCATCTCCACCGCCTTTAGCTTCTCGTTTTCTAGGCGGTTCAACCTCGCGGCTAGTATCAATTCAAACAATTCCTCATACGCCAAATAATCTCGTGCACTCTTAATTGACTTTAGAGAACTCGGAAAATGAGCATAGAATAGAGTACTTTTTCTTGTCCCGGGTTTTACTGAGGGGAGTAAATCCGGAATCAAGGCAAATTTATCCTTAGAGCATGTCATCAGACGCCGAAAATCATGTGATTTTAGCTTTCCGTGCGCCACATAAATCGGGTTTAAGCCCGTATTTAGGTCGATCTCAGATACTTCCGCCGCCGAAGGAGAAATCAGGCTGTAACGTCCGTTTTTGAATTCATAATTCCCGCTAAAATAATACTCTTTCTCTGGCGAAAACTGCTTCATTCGATATGATTGATTGAACCACACTACTTTCACCGCTCCGGTATTATCTCGCACAACACCCTCAGTTACCGACAGAATTCGTCGTCTTGCTCGCCGCGAGGTCAAGGAATCGATTTTACCTTTGATTACTACCTTCCCTGGTCGCATCTCAGTAATTTTTGTTGGCGTCTCGTAATTTTCATAGCCGCGCGGCAAATTATAGAAAAAATCCCGCACCGTTCGAATACCATATTTTCTGAGCACTTCCGCTGTTTTTGGGCCTACACCCTTTAAAGTATCAACATCATCCGACAAATTCATAACAAAATTATACCATGAAAAGACCACCGTATGGTGGTCCTTCCCCCGCTGATGCGCGCCCACCCTTGGGGCACATTGGTTTGTTTTAATCCGCTGTTTGTTTTTGTCAAGTCTCCACACTCCACTTTTGCATTCAGTGGAACCCCTGTGAAGCGTACCAGCTTATCCTTATAATAAACCATAAGCATCTCCTTGTCAAGCACTTTTTTTAAAAAAATGTTATAATATTCTACATGATTAAATTCACGATAATTACACTGTTTCAAGACGCAATAGAGCCATATCTCAAAACATCTATGATGTGGAAAGCTTCGGACAAAGGTTTGGCCGAGTTTGATTTTGTGGATTTACGCGAATTTGGGCTCGGCCCACATAAATCCGTCGATGATACTCCCTATGGTGGTGGCGATGGCATGTTGCTCCGATGTGAACCAGTTTTTGCTGCCATTGAATCCGTCAAAGCCAAAGATCCATCCGCCAAAGTTATTCTTCCAACACCAGTTGGTACGACCTGGAACCAGGAGATGGCTCGAGAATTTGCCAAAGATGCACACTATATCATCCTTTGCCCACACTATGAGGGCTATGATGAAAGAATCCTAAGCATTGTTGACTATAAAATATCGCTTGGCCATTATGTCCTCACCGGTGGCGAACTACCGGCCCTCATTCTTATTGATAGTATTACTCGTCTTATTCCTGGTGTCCTTGGTGGCGAGCAATCCGCTGCTATTGAGTCGTTTTCCGACGGCGACAACCTCGAATACCCCCAATACACTAAACCCTCCGATTTTCGCGGCATGAAAGTCCCTGATGTTTTACTATCCGGCAACCACGGCGAAATCGCCAAATGGCGAGAATCTCACTCCAAAAAAACTGAATAAAAAATACCCCGGCCGTCAATCTTGTCGATATCGGGTCGGGGCCAGTTAGAAGGAGTACGTATACTCTAGGTTCTACATCTTGTCATAATCTTCCGGCAAGCCACAAGGGATACCTTTTTTGACAGTTTTGTTCGATCCTTTTTTGCGTTTCTGGTCAGCCATTTTCTCCAGTTCCTTTGCTGTAAAGGTTTCCAGTGCGGCCTCGCGCAGCCATTTTTTTGTCATCGTATTATTCGCGCTTTTTTTAGCACCCTCGATCATCATTTGCATACTAATACACCTCCCTGTTAATAATACTCGCTCCCCTGTTGGAGCGCTCTGAATACTAACTATATTATAGCACAAACTTTATAGAAAGTCAAGAATATGCTTTAACAAGTAGCATCTTTGTGTTATAATAAAGTTATGTTTGTAGATATCGCCAAAGTCCATTTGAAAGCTGGTAAAGGCGGCAACGGCGCCGTTTCTTTTCGCCATGAGATTTATATCCCCAAAGGTGGCCCTGACGGCGGTGACGGTGGCAAAGGTGGCGATATTATCTTCCGTGCCGACAAAGACACAAACACCCTGATTGATTTCCGCTTCACCCCTATTCTAGAAGCCGAAAATGGCAAAAACGGCTCCGGTCAACGCTCCACCGGCCGCTCCGGCAAGGACTTAATCATCGACGTTCCCATCGGCACGGTTGTTTATAAAATCAGCCAGGAAGGGTCTTTCGAAGGGGGTCCGGAGCCTGGCGAGGCGAAGAGTGGCGTTACGAACCCTGTGGCGACAGGCGCGAGGGAGCGTTTCGAAAACGATAGTGTTTCTCGTGTTCTGATTGCTGATTTAACAAAGGATGGGGACGAAGCGATTATCGCCCATGGCGGCGACGGTGGCTTTGGCAATGCCCATTTCAAATCCAGCACCCGCCAAGCCCCTGTAATTGCTGAAGTCGGCGAACCAGGCGATGAATTTGACGCCGAACTCGAACTCAAATCCATGGCGGATATCGGTCTAGTGGGACTTCCTAATGCTGGTAAATCTACTTTTCTCTCTGTAGTTTCAAACGCTAAGCCCGAAATCGCTGACTATCCTTTCACCACCATTACGCCAAATCTCGGCGTTGCCACTATTGACGGCACAGATTTATTGATTGCCGATATCCCGGGTTTGATTGAAGGCGCTTCTGAGGGCAAAGGTCTCGGCCATGATTTCTTGCGCCATGTCGACCGCACTGCAGTTTTACTCCACCTAGTCGATGTTTATAATAACGACGCCGGCGAAGCCTACCAAACTATTCGTAATGAACTAAATAAGTATTCCGATCTCAAAGATCGTCCCGAAATCGTCGCCCTCACCAAGTGCGAAGGCGTCGACGAAGACATTATCAAAATGCAAATGACTTCAATCCTTGACAAGAACCCCGACGCCAAAATTTTCACGATTTCCTCCAGCGCCCACCAAGGCCTCACTGAGCTATTGCGGGAACTAAAGACAGCTTACTTCGCGAGCATTGAGCAAGCCCGCGAGGAATACTCTCGTTCGAGGAGCATATTTTCCGACGTGGAAAATACGGAGCGACCGAGCCCCGTAACGACGGGCGCGAGGGAGCGTTCCGAGAACGACGAGTATTCTCGCGGGATTTCAACTGAACGGTCATATCCTGATTATCCTACCATCTCTCTTAGTGACAAAGCCTTGGATGACACCTGGAAGGTCGAAAAATTAGACGACGGTTCTTTCCTGGTCACTGGTGCCAAAATCGAAAAATTCGCTCGGCGTACTGATATGGATAACTATGCCAGCATCAACCGTCTCCGCGACATCATGAAAAAACTCGGCATCCGTGCGGAACTCACCTCAAAAGGAGCCGAGCCCGATTCTATCATTGAAATTGCCGGCAAACGCTTCCCTCTCGTCGAGGATTGGTAAAAACCAATTAGTGAATATAGTTGAATTTTCCAACTTCGCTTGCTGGAATAGTTGAAAACATTACGCCGTAACAGCCGGCGTAGTTTCGCTCGGATACATTAATTGAACCATCTGAGTTGACAGATTCCACATATCCCACGTGTCCATACCAACCAGAATCAGTTTGGAAGACCGCCCCCGCCGAAGGCGAACGGTTAACTAATACGCCATTAGCACGCGCAACGTCATCCCAACGGTTAGCATTCGCTTTAATAAAGCCAAGATCCGGACGTTTCAGCCATGCCCAAGAGGTACATTGACCAGCGCCTAAACCACGGTTACAAGAGGCGCCAGCACGATTAGCCGTATCCCCAAGATAGGTATAAGAATAATTGTTGTTTGACGAATATGAACGTCGCACTGGTGCAACATATTCTGGCCTTTCATTTTCAGGCAAAGAGCCATCTTTGATTAGAATTCTTGCTCCCTCAACTACCCCTGATACCTCGAGGTCGTTTAGAGCAATAATTTCCGCTGCCGAAGACCCGTAACGAGAAACAATCGAATCAATCGTATCTCCAGATTTGACTAAGTAAACAATCCCTGAGGAACTTGGTATATATAGCAATCTACCGACGTCAACATTGGCAGATTTTAGACCATTAGACCAGCGAATCTGATCTGCTGATACCCCATAATGCGCCGCAATTGTGTCGATATTGTCGCCCTCTTGTACAGTATATTCAATTACGCCACGCGAATCATCTACGTCTGTCAGGCTCGGTTTTTCGAGCTTGCCGTTTGTAGACGTTTGACCTGCATCGTGCATAGCGTTCACCATAACATAGTTTGAACCTACATCAGAGGCCGACGCAAGTCCCAGTGAATCAGATAAGCCTGCAACAGTATATAATTCCGAAATTTGGTCTACTGATACCTCGTTTTGGTTTTCAGTAGCGAATGAACTGAGGCTAAGGCTATTATCGCCCCTCTGTTTGTCGATTGAGCCAACAAAAACCAAGCCTAGCACCCCTACCCCTGTTAGAAGGTAAGGCAAAACTCGCTTAAAACCGTTCCAAAACTGATGCTTTTTCTTTGTCATAATGATACATTACAGAGGCTCTGGCAATGTGCTGCCGCGTTCTGAAGATGCTCAGCCTCCGTATAACTATAATACATCAAACCATCGTCTCCTGTCAAGAAGTAAAGATAAGCTGTATCTGTTGGTTCTGCTACTGCAAGTAGTGCGGCGAGCCCTGGATTTGAGATAGGTCCACAGGGGAGACCAGCGTGTAAACGTGTATTGTAGCACGAATCAACGCTCAGAGCCGCCTGATTATCTGTATAGGTCTGTCTATCAGGGTCAACTGTATCAAGCGCGTAAGTTACCGTTACGTCGCTTCCAAGCGGTATTCCATATGCCAAACGACTCAAAAACACCTGTGCCACCGTTGGCATTTCGGCGTCAGCGGACTCTTTTTGTACGACAGAGGCCAGAGTTATCCCCTCATAGAGTGAAAGCCCCCTCGCAGCATACCTCTGTTCGAGGTTATTCTCGGTAATTACCTGTTCCATCCCCTGAAGATACTTCGTTAGAATATCCTTAACGCTATCAGTTTTGTAGAATTCATGGGTTTCACCGAACAAATAACCTTCTAGAGTAGCCCCTTCCGGCCGCCCCTGTAAAAATGCAAAATCATAAGGAGCATTAAACGCTTCATCTACCTCTGTCGGCTCATATCCTACCTCTATTAAATTATTTTTTATCTCATAAATGTTTTCCCCTGGGCGAATCGTGAAACTAAACACATTATCAGCGTTTTGCTGGGCTTCAAGTTCAGCCCAATATCTTGCTCGCTCTTCCTCTCGCTGTTTATACCAAAGAAATCCTCCTGTTGCCCCTGCTACAATGGCCAAAATGACTACTATCACTGAAATAACTTTGATTGCAGTCCTCATCTTATGCTTTGTTTTTTTGGCTTTTAGCTTCATTTTATCTGTCTCCTTCTTAATGGTATCTGTTAATTCTTGGGAACGTTCGGAACCTTCTTCCGAGGATTGTATATCTGAACGGACGTTTTGGGTTGTATTTGAGGAAGTATTTGACGTATCGTTTGGGTTAGACCCTGAAAATTGATCAGGAGGCGTATTATCTGTTGTATTTCTTGGATTTTTGAAACTCTCCATAAAATCCTGCAGGATAATCGCAGCTGCTTCAGCATCAATCTCACCCTTCTCATAAGCCTTCCTACGAGCTTTCAATCTTTCTTCCGCCATCACAGAAGTTAGCGATTCGTCCTGAAATCGTACTTTTGCTCCTGGTATTTTCTCGATTAATACCTTAGCAAAATTTCTGACATAAACCGACTGCGCTGTTTCATTCCCTTCGTTACTGCGAGGCAATCCCACTACAAAACAGTTAGTGCTATGAATTCTACAAAGCTTTGCGATTTCTTGCCATTCTATGCCGTCCACGTTGATAAACCCGATTGGCACCGCAATCCGAGTACTTGAATCTGCCCTAGCTACGCCAATACGTTTTTCGCCTACATCTAACCCTAGAAGCTTCATTTTAAAATCTAAAAACCTTCCTCACCCCTGTTAAGCTTATTTCTTTTCTTCTGATTCTTTTTTGTCTGATTCGCTATCTTTGTTTTCTTCGGAGTTCTCATCTTTACCGGTATTCTCATCTTTTTCTTTAATCTCGTGTCCGTCTTGATCCTTTACTTCGAAAGTGACTTTCACCTTATTCGAATCACCCGGGATTGACATTACCCAAGGATAAGATGTGTTGATTTTAACATCCGAAACTCCATAAATATCGCGAATCTCACGCTGTGCGTCACCAAGACCCTTGCCTTTAATCTTGTCAACCACCTCTGATTCAGTAATCTTTGGTCCCAGGAAATATTGCGCCTTTAGCTTCGTCGTGGCACCTTCCTTAATTTCAGAAATGTTTTCGATATAAATATCCCTCACGTCGTAAATCTTCTGGTCGTCGGCGAGGTCAGCCTTTTCGCGGATAAACTCCTCGAGCTTTACTTTGTCGATTACATATACAGTCGCTGTAGTAGTAGCCTTGAGCACTGGCTGAGTACCGCTCTTGACCTCTTCATCCACACCTGGAGTGGCTGTTGCTGAATCGGTCTTGATTTCAAAAGTCGAATCAATTACATAATAATTATCATCAATTGTCTCGTATAGTTTCGACTTATACTCGTCTTCTTTCGCAGAGGTTAATTCGTTCTTTGCTTTTTCAACATCACCTTGTTGTACGACAGTAATAATATCATCACTCCCGCCGGTGGTCGCAACACTAGAGCATCCACTTATACCAGAGAGACTCAACCAACCACAAGTTTTTGGTATATTATATTTTTCGCCAGGTTCAGAAGCGGTAACCTTGACAGTTTGGTCAATCCGACAACCATTTGTTTTGTATTCACTGTATGCTTCATCAGGATCCTTGATTCCTTTTATGTTTTCGCATAGGCTAAGCTTATCGTTCCACGAAATCGTCGACCCAGAATCAGCATAAAAAGTTAGACCATTAATTGTAATAGTATCGATACTATAAGTCCCTCCTCCACGGAATACATGTTCGAACACTACCTCTCCAGTCGCTTTATTACCACGATTTTTCTGTCCAGTCGCATCAAAGTTTACTTCCTGGACGCTATCCAATTTCTTCTGCTCCAAGTAGAATTTACCTTCTTTTGCATTTTCATTGGCTAAATTATCAGTAAAGGAAATATTTTCTGAAAAATTCTTCTGATCAGTCTTGATTGCCACAGTAATATCTGCGGCCGGCGCAAATCCAAACGCCCAAATCAAAAACCCGACTAAGCCAACGAGCGCAACACCAGCAAAAATTGCTAGTTTCTTGTGTAGCTTAATCCAATCCAGAAGCTTATTGCCAGATAGTTTCATGTTTTTCTTTGATTTAGCAGATTTCTTCGCTGACTCTTCCGCTTCTTCTTCATCTTCATCCGCATCCTCATCTTCATCATCTTCTTCGTCAGCGTCGGCGGCTGTTTTCTCGGACTTTGAAGGCTTTAAATCCTTTACTTCATCCTCAGTTTCTACTGTACCGTCTTCCTCTTCTACTAATTCCTCCTCAGATTCCTCTTCCGGTTCTTCCGATTCATCAACAGCCGGAATTGTAGGAGCCGATTGTAAATCCTTAGTAACCGGCAGTTTTGCCGTTGCGGCTAGTTTAACGATTGATGGGTCAACCGTTACGAGTACTACGGTCTTTTCTGATGATGCTCCCGCTTTTGAGATTAGTTTAATATTGACAATGCTACGAAACACTCCAGCCTTTTTGGGCGGTACAAGTGCTACGATTTTTTCTTTTGAGTTTTCGATTTTGAGAATGATATCAGTAATGTCATCCTCGGGCTCAATATAAATCACATCCTTATTCATATTTAAATTTTAGCACATTTTTTAATATTTGTGTTAAAATAAACATAAATGGAATTAGTTAAGGATATTTTCGCCAAAATAAAACAGCCAGTTGGCCAGCCCAAAGCTGCCAGTCCAGCCACACCCGCCAAAAAATCCGATCAAGCCGCACTAGCTGAAATGACCTTGAAGGCTATCCATGATGGCGTCGTGATGACTGACAGAGCCGGAGTCATTCAGTTTATCAATCCCGCAGCAGTTACCATGACGGAAGTTGGTTCGCCCGAATATGCTATTGGTTTAGATTATGGTCTAGTGATTAAATTAGAATCAA
The DNA here is from genome assembly GCA_017536895.1 of Candidatus Saccharimonadota bacterium. Classification (GTDB taxonomy): domain Bacteria; phylum Patescibacteriota; class Saccharimonadia; order Saccharimonadales; family Saccharimonadaceae; genus Nanosyncoccus. The sequence goes on from JAFWCN010000004.1 coordinate 31,118, forward strand.
AAGAAGGTCGTGAACTTTCCGACGCCGAGAACCCGTTAATTCAGTCTATGAAAGCAAACCGTCCGCTAGAACGGGCTGAACTGATGCTGATTCCTACAAAATCCGGCAAACGTATCCCGGTAGCCGTCTCCATGCTCCCGGCCGAGGGATTGTCTGGCAACCGCATCATTACTTTCCGCAATATCGCCGCCGAACTCGAAGAGGAAGGCGAACAAACTGAGTTTATCTCAACCGCGTCGCATGAGATGCGCACTCCTGTTGCCACCATTGATGGCTATTTGACTCTTGCACTTAACCCCGAGACAGCTACTATCGATGAACGAGCGCGCGGTTACCTCACCGCCGCTGAGAAAGCCTCCAAGCATCTCGGTAAATTATTCCAAGATTTGCTCGATGTCACGAAGTTAGATGATGGTAAAATTCGCCCTAAACTTGAACCAGTTGAAATGACGGAACTAGTCAGGTCTATTTATAAAGATTACGTTCCTCGTGCTAATAACGCTAAAATAAGCTTTACTTTCGGCTCAGTTGAAGCGGCCGGGTTCGATCCTAGTCGCCGTCTCGACCAAGTAGTCTATGGCTATGTGGATGTGAATTTTATGCGTGAAATTATGGACAATCTTATTGAAAACGCTTTGAAATATACCCCATCTGGCGGCTCTGTTTATGTCAATGTGCGTGGTGATGGTGATAGAGTATTAATTAATGTCACAGATACAGGCATAGGTATCTCAGCCGATGATCTCACTCATATTTTCCAAAAATTCTATCGTGCCGATAACTCTGATACTCGCGAAATTGGTGGCACGGGCCTGGGACTATATATTACTAAACAACGCGTCGAGGCGATGGACGGTCGTGTTTGGGCCGAATCTGGGTTTGGCGAAGGCTCGACCTTCTTCGTTTCCCTGCCGCGGATTTCTCAAGAAGAATACGAAAAACGTATGATTGCTGTGAATAATCAACAACTTCAACCTCGACCACAACCCGTAGCTGCAGCTCCAGTCCAACCTACAACTCCAGCTCAGCCTACGACTCCAAACCAACCCGTAGCTCCAGTTCGGCCTGTAGTATCAACGCAACCTGTAGCTCAGCCTACAGCTCCAGCCCAACCTACGACTTCAGCTCAACCCGTAACTGCAACCCAACCTGCAATCCAACCAGTGGCGCCGATTGGGCGTGATAGCGAGCCGACCAAAAGTCCTCCTGAGGGAGTAAAACTTGGCCTAGCGGCCCGGAGCGCTCCCGAAGGAGGATCTTTGAGCGGTTCGCCACAAGCTCAAGCGGCGCCCGTGACGCCAACACCTAGTACACCAATAATTAATAATAACTTAAACGGAGAATCAAAATGAGCAAAATAATGGTAGTTGAAGACGATGCAGCGCTTCGCGAAATCTACAGTATCCGCATTACCGCTGAGGGTTATGATGTGGTATCTGCTGGCGACGGCGAAGAAGCCCTTGCGGTAGCAGTCCGTGAGAAACCCGATTTAATACTAAGCGACGTTATGATGCCAAAAATTTCTGGTTTTGATATGCTAGATATTCTTAGGTCTACTCCAGAGACTGCCAGCATTAAAGTCATTATGATGACGGCTCTTTCCGCCGACGACCAGCGCGAACGCGGCGAACGTCTTGGCGCTGATCGCTACCTAGTAAAATCTCAAGTCGGTATCGAAGATGTAGTTAATACTATTCATGAAGTACTTGGCGACAAGCCAGCTGCTGCACCTGCACCTGAAGCCCAAGCTACTCCTGCACCTGAAGCCCAATCTGCACCTACACCCGAAACCCCAGCAACGCCAACTGGACCTGCTCCAATCCCAACAGAACCAGCTACAGAAACACCAGCAACTCCTGCCGAACCAACTCCTGCTCCTGAAGCCCCATCAGAACCAACTCCACAGGCTGAAAATGAACCAGCAGCTCCGGCTCAATAAATTTCTAGCTGAGCGACTCGGTGTCTCTCGCCGCGAAGCTGATGAGCTAATTGCTGCCGGCAAAATCACAGTGGACGGAAAACCTGCTGTAATAGGCAATAAAATTGACAGCAAGTCAAAGGTATGTTATAATAATAAAACTATTCCTTTTGACACGGAATTTATTTATCTTGCCTTTAATAAGCCTGTTGGTTGTGTATGTTCTCGTCACGCCCAAGGCCAAGCTCCAACGATTTACGAGATACTCCCAAAAAAGTATCATAAACTAAAAACCGTAGGACGCCTAGACAAAGACTCTTCCGGTTTGATTCTGCTGACCAACGATGGCGATTTTGCCTACCAAATGACCCACCCAAAGTTTCATAAAGAAAAGGTTTACGAGGTCGAACTGAGCAAACCCCTCGAACCTCTCCACCAACAAATGATTTCCGACTACGGCGTAATGCTCGACGACGGCCCCAGCAAGTTTATGATAGTGCGTAAGGAGGAGTCAAACCTTCTTTCTGGCGCATTTCGGAGCGCGGCAGCGCGAGAGTTAGCGCGCTCGCCCCGTGGCGACGGGCGCGAGCGACGCGGCGCCAGAAAGAACGGTTTGGCTCCTATATACACTGTTATACTTACTGAGGGTCGCAATCGCCAAATCCGCCGAACTTTCGCCGCCCTTGGCTACAAAGTCATCAAACTTCATCGAACACATTTTGGAAAATATGAGTTGAGTGGACTCAAATCTGGTAAATGTGTTATAATCAAACCATGAGTACTATTTTAGGACTTGATATTGGTACTGAATTTGTAAAGGCTGTTCTCGCGAGACCAACCCGAAAAGGCGACCTCGAAATCCTTGGTGTCGGCAAAGCCAAACAAGTTGATGGCAATATGCACGCAGGTGCGGTGGCCGATATTCCGGCTGTGGTTAACGTATGCGAGGAGGCTTTGGTTCAGGTCGAGGAGCAAGCCGGTGAACGTGCTAACCTCACCGTCGTTGGAATTGCTGGTGAACTCATCAAAGGTAACACCACCACCGTAAACTACAACCGCAAGAATCCCAACAAGCCCATCACCGAATCCGAGATGGAAGAAATTATCCGTAAAGTCCAGCAAAAATCCGGCGAAGTCGCCAAGAAAACCGTCGCCATTGAAACCGATAACAAAAATGTCGAAGTTCGTTTGATCAATTCTGCCATTGTCTCTTTAACTATTGACGGATACAAAATCTCTAACCCCATCGGCTTCAAAGGCTCCGATGTGGTTATCCAGTTCTATACCGCATTTGCTCCCCTAATCCACGTGGCTGCGATTGAGAAAGTTTGCGCCGAATTGAACCTTGATTTGCTCACCGTTGCCGTTGAACCATTTGCCGTTTGTCGTGCTTGCCTTGGCGATGATCTCAGCTCTAGTTTTTCTGGCATTGTGATGGATATTGGTGGCGGTACTACCGATATTGCCGTCGTAGAAGACGGTGGCGTCGAAGGCACCAAGATGTTCTCTATTGGTGGTAAGAGTTTTACTCACCAAATTGCCGGCTCACTCGGTGTTGATTTTGACACCGCCGAACAATATAAGCTGGATTATGATACCACCAAATTAGATGACCGTGTCAAAGCCAAAGTCGAAGCCGCCATTTCTCGCAACCTATCCGTCTGGCTGACCGGCGTAGAGGTCGCACTCGAAGATTTCAACAGTTTCGGCAGTTTGCCACGCAATGTTTTACTATGTGGTGGTGGCGCTAGTTTATCATTACTTCAGGAAGAACTTGCCATTTCCGATTGGTACAAAGATTTACCATTCTCACGTCGTCCAGTGATTCACTTAATTGACGTTGCTGAGCTTCCCGACCTTGACACTGCCAAATTAAACGTCGAAGGCGCTAGTCTGCTTGACCATTCTTTTGCGACAGCTCTCGGCCTACTTCGCGTTGGTACCGACACCCTCGCCGGCGCTCCGGAGGAGAACAAACTCCGCGCCAAAATCAGCAAATTGCTTCAAAAATAGCTTGACCAGCGTAGAAACTGAGTGAATATCTCAAATTTATTTGAGATATTCCGAAGTGACGCCCGCTGGACAAGATTTTTCTTACAGAAAAATCTTGACTTTACCCCATAAAAAAGATAAAATTTAAGTATAAACTTATTAAAAAGTGTGTGGAGTACATGAAGCAAAGAAAAGAGTGTCTAGGCACTCAGAATAATAGATTAAGCACAGTAATTAGGCGGTATTTTAACGCTGGTTTTTCAACACTTCTTCAAGCCGGCGCTGTAATGTTGCTTATTTTGATACTAACACTGTCTTTTTTAGGTGTTTGTAACCTAGGTTTCATTGTTTCTACCGCTTCTGCTGTCTCCGCAGAAATCACAGTCACGACTAGTGGCCCCCAAAATATAGATGTAAAGCCAGATGCTAGCGGCGCTACAGCTACTAGCATCGGTGTAGATAATGTCAATATCACTTCAACTTGTCGCTCAGGTTATAACCTAACTATTTTTACTTCAATCAACGATAACA
>JAFWCN010000005.1 GCA_017536895.1 Candidatus Saccharimonadota bacterium
GTTTAGGCTGTTCCAATTTCGCTCGCCACTACTTTCGGAATCATTGGTTATTCTCTTTTCCTGGACCTACTAAGATGATTCAGTTCGGCCCGTTCCCGCTTTCTGCCCTATGTGTTCAGACAGACGCAATCTGGCATAACCCAGATTAGGTTTCCCCATTCGGCAATCCCCGGATCATTTCTCGCTGTCAGATCCCCGAGGCTTATCGCAGACTTCTACGGCCTTCATCGGTATTGATTGTCAAGGCATCCACTATCAGTGCCCTTAGTAACCTTTTTATGCATTGACTTAACTAGCAATCGACATTCGATTGCTGTTCCGTCTTTAAAATCTTTCTTACCCAAATTGTTAATCGAAAAGTCTTAAAAGAAGATTCTGAAGTCGTTAAAGCGACCTCAAAAGATTCCCTCGCTTTTCTTATCTTTTTACAGAGGTCGTAAAAACACGACTTGCTTCAACTTCAATCATTATATCGCACTTTTTGAATAAAATCAAGTACTTTTTTCGACTTTTTTAGATAATTTCACGGCGTCTATTCCTCCCATTTTTCAACCCCCCATCCTAGATATGGAATAAATCCCGCCATACTCCGTTTTTTCGCCTTTTCATGCATAATATATAGTCGTTTCTTCGCCCTAGTCATCGCCACATAAAATAGCCTCTTCTGATCATCAAGTGTCACCTCCTCTGTCTCGCCAAACACCGCAAACAGTTTCGTGTCCGGATGGGTTTTCGGGATTATTCCTTCATCCGCTTCTAATATAATCACCACCTCCGCCTCGAGCCCTTTTGATTTATGCATCGTCATCACTCGCACTTTTTCGTCATAATCCTCCTCGCTCATTACTTTCGCCTTTATCACTTCTCTCTTTAAAGCCTTTTTTAAACCCTCCAAACTAATCTTCAGATTCGTCTCATTGTTGCGATGAAGAATTAGAATATCCTTAGCTTTCCGATTTTCCCGCAGTATTTTCACCAAATATTTCAAATATTCCACCTTACTTCGTTTCACATTAACCAACATCACTCTCCCTGCTCTCTTAGAAAATGCTCTAAAATTACCCTTTTCACCCATCGCCTTCTTCATAAACTTTCGCGCTGTATCAACGATCATATAATTACAACGGTAATTCGTAGTAATTTCATACCGCCTTGCCCCTGTAAAATACTTCTCAAAATTCTTGAAGTATTCCACGTCACTTCCCGCAAATCGGTTAATCGCCTGCCAATCATCCCCCACCACGAACAGCCTCGCCTCACTCGCCACACTCTGAATTGCTTCCACCGCCGCCAAGAATAATTGTGAAAAATCCTGGTATTCATCTATTAATATATACTTCATATTAGCCAAGAGCTTAAGCACTTTTCCTCGCTTCGCCGCGACTAACTTACTTGCCCACGACACAATCAAGTTAAAATCCGTCCCATACTCCTCAAACCCCTTCAGCTTTCGCTTTGCATCCAGTAAATACCAATGGTATCTCCGATAACACTCCACCCCAAGCTCCACGAAAACCTTTTCTCTATCATCAACCTCATTACTATCCAAATACTCTTTTACACTTTTAGCCAGAGTCACTTCTCCACCCAAATACCTTTGCCCAGCCCGATTGATAAATAACGTCATCATGCTAGCAAATCTCATCAGTTCCGCTTCCTCAATGCTTTCGTCGTCTATCGTACCTCTGATAAATAATCTAATCCTGTCCATCCATTCCGTTTCTTTCATCATCTTCCTTACTACCGCTAGTATAAACCCTTCCTTTTCGCCTGCCAAAATCCTACCGCATTTATCCCTCCCGCCACATGCCTCATACACAATCCTTCTTGAAAACGCATGGAAAGTACTCGCAATCCGAGCTTTCTCCACCACCGGTTCGCCATCCACCATCATTTTTCCTAGTCTCTCATTAATCTCCCGCGCTGCACTCGCATTAAACACAAACGCCACAATCTCCTCCGGTTTCACCCCTTTACGGGCTATCAAATATACAATTTTCGCCACAATCGTCCGTGTTTTCCCTGAACCCGCTCTCGCTACCACAATCGTATTCAAATCGTCTGAGACCACCGCCGCCGCCTGCTCGTTATCTATCACATATGCCTCACCTTCATCTGTCACACATTTCGCAAACCACCGTTTTACTTTTGTTTTTTGTAATTCCATTCCATTATCCTTGCAATCGCACTCTTCTTCACAACAAACACTACTCGCGCTCGCGCCTTATCCTCAAATTTATCATATATCCTCCCCGCTGAACGCGTCCCTCTCACCACTGTATTCACTGAATTTGCCACATGCATCGGCCGATAATACCCCACCGACTGCGACTCCCCCATATACACCCTAATTGCCTCCACTTTTTCTCTCCAATCCTCCTCCGTACTATAATCATTCTCCACAACAATCGGCATTTCTTCATCTATTGGGTAGGCCATAATCGCTTCATCATCATATTCATTATCATAATCTTTCTCTAATACTACATAATCTCCTACTTTCACCTCGTCCACATTTACCAAAGTCACATAAATTGGCTCTGCCTCTCTAGTCATATCTTGAGCTAAATATAATTTTTCAATATCCGCCATCAATGACTTTTGCGGCTTCGTGCGACCGTTCATCCACGAATTAACCGTCGCAAAACTCACCCCCAACTTCATTGCTAATTGCTCTTGCGTCCAGTGCGAATCTTTTAAGATTTGCTTTAGCATATTTAAATGTGTCATACTTTCTCCAAACTATTGACTTATTACATATTATTTGTTATAATAGAATCATAATCGGGAATACCCGCAACACCCTTTGCCATTTGAGGCAAAGGGAATATTTTTATTTGTATAATTTCTGGAATCCCTCCTTTATTTTCTTTAAATCCGAATCTGGCAAAGTCCCCATTCTATCAAAAAGCCGATTAACACTAAAAACTCTCGCCTGGCAAATTGCCGCATATTGTTTCGAGTTCAAAAAATCAATTTCCACATACCATGCACCGGTTTTTGGTTGAGAAGTCAGCGGCACCCCCATAAATCCTTCCCTGCTTAATTTGCGCATTATTAATACAGGGCGCGAAAAACGAGAACTTTTTCCATTTATTTCTATTCCTACATTCTCACCAACACCGCTCCACCAGACTTCTCCTTCCTTAACACTTGGAGTTTTTCCTCTAGCATGGAGATCCTTCTTAGTATCAATCCACTTGTAAAAATGCTTTAAATTAGTGGTATCCTCATTGACCCATTCATCGTTTGGAATTCTCCAATATATATCCTTAATATTATTGCTATGCACTTCAAAAACATGCATTGTTTTGCATTTTGGACAAATCCACACATCATTCGCAAACTCCATGTTAACATCAAACCAAGTATCAATATCCTCCCCATCTTCAGGATAATCTTTAATCCACTGTTTGTTTTTCACATTACTTTCAGCTATTACTTTGTCATATTCATTCTCGCAATAATGTCCAACCCAGGTATTAATCAAGAAATATTCTACCTTATTCTCAGAAGTATTAGACAATACTTTTCCGCATTTTTGGCACATTAATCTAGCCATCGTCTCCTCACTTTATTATTCATCACCATGATACTCTATAAGATTTCGAAAGTCAATATATTTTATATAATTTTATAAGTGTAAAATATTAATCTTTATAAAACATTGGCTATTTCATCCTTACTATAAAAAACTATACCTAGCATTTATGATAATCGCTAAGTATAGTTTTATATGCAAAACTATTACTCTTCGGTTTTTTTACTGTTCTTTTTACCAGCTCGAATTTTCATTACAATCCAAATCACCAGTGCCGCAATCACAAATAGAATCAAGAAAAGCAACCATATTGGACACACGAACACCAATTTTTCAATCACCGATTCTTCTCCAAATAGTTTTACAGTCTGTTTCGCTCGGAATATGCCTATCGGAGACAATTGACAAGATTCTGTATGATAACGTTCAGTCTCTGGCATTATCAAGCTAGTTGCTGGCTTCTCTTCATTAGTGCAAACCTCCTCGCCTCCAAATAATGGCCAAACCTGTAAAACATACGAGGCGTCAGTATGCACATTACCATCATTTCGAACCATCGAAGTAGCTTCAAGATTATTGTTTAGTATAAAAGACGGTATATTATTCTCCAAAATAGCGCCCTCTTCTCTCGTCTCACCCGCTACATCAGCATAAATGATTGAAGCAATATGCATAATGTTTTTTATGCTAGACTTTCCTTCCTCATTTTCACCTGCTCCTTCCGTGTTATCGCTTACAATAATAGTAGCGTATTGTCCACCCGCAGGGGCATCTTCTGGCACATTAATCGTAAATGGCACTTCATCTGTACTGTTAGGAGCTACCGTGCCACTATCTTTCCCTAAAGTAATCCAATCTTTTATCTGATTATATGAAGTTGTCGTAGATAAATCTACATCACCATCATAAATATCCTTACCTCCTTCCGACCCGCGAAGACTAAATGAGCCAACCGAGACCGAGTATTTCAAATCAACAGTCGAATCATTAGGGCTAGAAACAGCAACACTTGTTTCATACTTTTGACCAGGGACAAGCAGTATTCTCTGATTCGCTGGCGACACCGTAAACCCTAAAGAACTTCTTTCCTCTGCTTTTACTAGCATATTACAAGAGCTAAGGCACAACGCTAATGCCAAGACCCCGAAAATCACCCTAAATTTAGTTGTTTTTTTCATTATACCTCCTACTAATTATAATCTAGTATAGCACAAATTACTTTTGCTCACAAGAGAAACCTTTACTTTTATAATTCTGCATCAAGTATTCCTTAAGCCCACCTTCCCGAGCGTTATACTCATCCGCATTCAAGAAAAAGATTGGCATAAGCGCTGGATTCATATCACCTCGCTCTGCATAGAAAGAAGCGTCAACACTATTCTGGTTAGCAGAAACATTGTGCGACAAAACATCCTGCTTCAACCCTGACTGATTGACGTGTTTATTATATTTGTCCAAAATATCAAACTGAGCAGCTACTGCGTCATTATCGCTATCAAACTCTCCCCGAAAAGAATAAAACAGCTTATCAAGTGTATCGCCATAAAACGAAGCTATTATCTTATGTTCGGCTTTAACTGGATTAATTTTTAATTCATAAAATAATTCACTTGGGCTAGTTGCAACACAACTAATTTGTTCTGGTGATTTCTTTTCAACATCAGTTTTCACGTATGATCTGTGCGTATTAGTAAGTAAATAGGCAATTATCGCCACTATAAATATCAGTATTATAAACAATAGTATAAATGCATCTCTTTTCTTCATATATCTATTATATCCTATTTTTAAAATAATTATTAATATTGTTTACAAAAAACGACCCCTTAAGGGGTCGTTTTTTAAACCATTATTATCAACGGTCAATTATGCAGGGTTAACCAACAAGTAAGATACATTACCCGTGTAGCTACCAGCAGCTTGGCTACCACTTGCATAGATGTGGTATCCCGGAGTAAACGACACACCTTCTGCACTCTTTGCGCTAGAAGCAGAGTTGGTAACAACAGTAGTCAAAGCAGAAGGAACTTGAGTCCAACCAGTAGCAGTTGAACCTGTAGAAGTTACCTTAAATGCCCAAGCAGAACTATCACCAGAGAACGTGGTTCCAGTAGCGATTTCGTTAGCAGGTGTAGCATTATCACTTAGAACAGTAACACCAACAGCTTGAGTAGCTACACTAGTACCACCGATTGCTTGAACAGTGTAATTACCAGTTTCCGTGTTGCAAACCACCGACATGGTTGGCTCACCAGAGTTCATAGTAAAATCAGTTTCCTGACCAGCTGCAACCTCAGCACTGAAAGCACGAGCATAGTCGTTCAAAACACTCGACTTGAAAGTACAACCACCAGTAATGGTTAGGTTAAGGGTATCTGTAAAGTTTGATTGCGTAGCAAATACCCCAGCCATTGGTAACGCTGCGAGAGCTACCGAAGAAGCTGCAATTGCTAATTTTTTCATATTTTTTCTCCTTCCGTTATACGGAATTATTTATTATTTGTGTTAAATGTATAACCTTTAACATTTCTTATTTTACATAAGCTTAATAACATTGTCAAGTAATTTTTTAAAAAATTTTTATGGTTTTTTGTCCAGAGTTTTCCACAAGCTTACCCCTATAACTCCTACAAATACCGCCCCATCCACCCATTAAACGCATCATAATTATTATACTTTTCCGCATCCTCATCTGAATCCGCCCGAAGCCACGCTCGCACCACTCCCTTATCAACCACTACTACTGATGGATAGTATTTCACTCGGTCATGTAGCGACGATTCCTTTACTTCCGCAAACATCATCCGATACACTTTTATTCCACGACTTGTCGCCCAGTCCGAAATATACCCCCTTAGCCTATCCGCAGTCGTACAGCCATCCTGGTCTACAAACACCACAAAAGATTTCTGAGTTTTCACTAATTCATCATACTCTCCTGCCGTAAGCTCCATATAGTCACACCCTGATTCATTGTCGCAAACATACTCACCATCAATCACTACCTTCGGATCATCAAACCATCCCGCTACCGCTCCCATAAATATCAGTCCCCCGATCAACACTATCACTAGAGCCACAATCAGCCCCAGCACCCCTAATTGCTTCTTTTTGTCTTTACCCACTCTATTTCTCCGTCAACCTCTCAAAATCAATCTCATGTACCGGTACTTTATAGAAATCATAAACCACCGAACCATCCGGAAGTACGCGCTTAACTTCGACGTTATTCTTTCCCTCATAGAACCAATAGCCCCCCACATCATAAATCTTCTCGCCGTCCCATCCTAAATCTACCAATAACTGTTTCAGCATTCCTGAGTATCCACCACCTCCACACATCAAGAAGATCACCTTATCCTTTGGGAATAACCCTTCCAAAATATTTAAAGACTCCTCATAGTTCGCCGTCAAGCTACCATCTGAATGACGGTGGAATAGTGTCGGCCCAGTATAAGTAGAGCCAACCGCTTCCGGAAGTCCCGCTACATTTACAATATAAGGAAACGGCACCACCTCAAATCCTCGTACGAATCCCGACAGTTTCGAATCACCCCCAATTGCTTCATAATTCCCCGGGTCCTCCAGCATCCGTACGTCACGATACACCGCATCTGACCGCCCTAGATAAGCATCAATCGTCGCCTCATTAATATTTTTATCAATCCCAAGCTCCCCTCTCTGTCCCTCCGACACCTCCGGCTTAGGTAGCGGCAACATTAAATTCGGAAACGCATATCTTCCCAACAAAAACGCCAGCACTATCAGTACCAACGAACCAATTCCTAACCCCCACAACAGTTTTTTCATGTTAACTCCACTTTATTTATACTTATTATACTACGATTATGTTTTTTTACCAGTCTTTTTAGTCTTACTAGGTTCAGTTTCTTCTAATTTCAAAAGTGGCTCTTTGCACTTCGCAAGTCTCCCCGCTTTTTTAATCAAAGCCTCCACCTTTGCATGGTCTTCCTTTTGTTTTTTTGCGTCAAACGCTTCCTGTTGCCGCCTTAAATCACCCGTAAATCCCGTCCCCTTTGCTGCATTCCAAAACAATCTCTCGCATGGCACATTTTTATAGTGCCATGGTTTATTAAACAGATTAAAATGCACCAACTTCACGCTTCGCGGCAAATCCGCCACCGGTTCCGCATTCCACTTTCCATCAAGTGGCAGAATCTTTCCATTTAATATCACGTTCAAATAATCCTGGTCAGGCGCTACGAGATCCGCATCGTATTTCCGAATCAAATCAATCATTGTCGAGAGATACTTCATCTTCCGCATTTTTTTCAGGTCCATCACCTGTACCCCCGAATTTACATATTTCGTATGTGGCACCCCCACCGCCTTATCCACATAATCTTTAAATTCCAAAATAGCAGAAACCTTCGGGTCTACCATCGCCGCTAGCACCTTGTCACCAAGCTCAGTGTCAAACAACTCCCCAATATCCCCTCGTAAAATCACATCGCTATCAATATACACCGCCTTCTTATAAATCGGAAACAGCAGGGGAATAAACGCCCGATAATAATACACCGCACTCGAAAAGAAATCTCCTGCCCCCTTCTGCCGTCTCGTACAATACGCAATAATAGCCTTAAGATACAAGCTTCGCGTCATCTTCTTAAATTGCAAAGCCACATTCCTAGTCACCAGGCTCCTTAGCCGAATCCGGTTAATAAACGACAACCCATCATGCAGGATAATCACCCTGTAATACCGCTTCGGATCTGTATGCTGAGTCAGCGAATGAATCGCCGCCGCCGCATAAGGCGCATACGCATTATTAATCGTCAAAAACACCGGTACGACTTTAGTATATCTATTTATTGGATTTCCTGTATCGAAAATACTCATAACTATTCTTCTTACTATATTTTACCATAGAATCATAAGCTTCTTTTGCCAATTTCGCTCGGTTCTCGTCCTCACTCTTGTTTTTATCCGGATAAAACGGCCCGTCAATATAAATATCCATTCGCGGCAAATCACCCTTCTTCTTATCACTACGTTTATGATAAGTCGTCGTCATCGTAAAAATCGGCAAATTATTACGCGCTGCATAGGTAAACGATTTGTCCCCCGCCGGAAACTTTCGCACCCCAGTATAATACGGCCAAAGATGCGCCTCCGGATAAATCACTAGGCAATTCCCCTGTTTTAATCTCGTATCCGCCGCCTCGTGAAAAGCCTTTTTCTCTTCCTTGGTTTTTCCAAGTGGCAACCCGCCAATCAGCGGCAAAAACTTCCCAATCCCTGGCACTTTCAAATTCACTGGCGAAATAATTGTAAAAATCCTTCTATCCGCCGCAATCGCCGGCCCAAACACATCATGAAACGGATTCGTGTGGTTGCAATATAACACATACCCCGTGCCACGCGCCTTATTCAACTTCTCTCGCCCATAAAACTTCGCCTGCCAATACCCCCTCTCATAATACTGTCCAAACAGTTTAAACACCCTAAACAACACCGCCGAGTACAATTTCACGAAAGGATTTTTCGGAATAAATTCATATCCCTTAGGTAGCCTCACTTCCTCGCCTTTTTCCTGCTCATCCGTTTTAATCGGATCATCCGTCTCCGACTTGTAATAAAACACCCGTTCTTCCTCTGGTATATCTTTCTGAAATAATTCTGCCTTCGCCATTACAATTCTCCCTTCATTTTAGCATATTCTTTTAATATATCATCATACTCATGGATTTTCAAAACCTCATGTATCTTGTCCACCTCAAACGGCTTCACCTTCTGCACGTGAAAAACTGGCCAAAACTTAAAATTATTCGAAAAATGATGCAGCACCGTATCCTCTCGCGGCCTCTCCCCCTGCTCATTATACTTTCTAGGTAGTAGCTTCCGATGCACGATAGTTTTATTTAACGCTGCTTGATCTGCCAGCATCATCCACCTCTCCCCACATAGCTTCACCGCCTTTTCAAACATCCCCGATTTCACACATTCCGGCACATTAAATAGCATCACCCCCGAATTCATATAGGTCTGCTTCAGTCCATGATAATGATAAAAATACTTCCCATAAATATCTAGCACCCCTGCCGCTTCAATCCCTTCCATATCTGTATCATAAAACTCCGTCAAATCGCCCCTACACACCACATCATAATCTAAATATAAGATTCTATCTAATTTAGCCAGCTCCGGCACCTTATCTAAATAAAGCCTCAACATCGAACAGGGCGTAAAATACGACCCCATGTTTTTCTTCGGCAAATTCCGGACAAATACCTCCGTCGCATCAATTAGCTTCACGAAGTTCTTCGAATTCGTCTTTTTTACTAATGTGTCTAAATATTTCGCCGTTTCCTTCTTGAATGGCTTCACCCCTTCATATTCAATCGTCATGATATAAAAATGTAGCTCTTCCTTATTATGCTTCAGTATCGACAGTATCGACACCAGCACTCCGTCAGAAATCCCCTCATCCCCACAGTATAGTATATTCATATCCCCATTATACCAAATCTAAACCTCTTCCGCCAAGTCTACCCCTTCGCTTGAAACATCTGAGATAATCACGCGTCTAGACTTCATTTCCGCATGCTTCGCCGTCTTTGAAATCACCGACGAAAACCCCGTCAAAGCCGCATAGGGTGCAAATTGCGCTGCCCGCATTTCTCTAGACATTCGCGGGTGATTCTTCGGCTCGTAATGTGGATGGTCGATAATCGCATCATATTTCATGCCCTGTGCCCTCCTATCTGCGCATTCCTCTCTCGCCCCGTCGCTCCTTCCTCATAATTAATTCCCTTCAGAATCGCATTTTTACCATAACGCTTCTTGATTTCAAGCACTGCCTCATTCGTTCGCTTCTCCTTCGCTACAACTTCACGCCTTTTCACATTATCAAATAGACTCGCTTGCGTTAGCTCCTTCTTCAAATCCTCTTCCCATTTCACATTATTCACATTTATCATAATCCGCCGCACCGTTAGCCCAGAATTCACGTTTTTCTCATAAATCTTCCTCACCGCCTCAGAAATTTCCCGTGACGAATTCGTATAGCTATCCAAATTATAAGTTCCATGCGCATGTTTTGGTACTGTTCGCCCGTAATAATCCTGCATTTTGCTTCCCTCATAATTCACATTACTCACATCATACCCCACCGTCAGTACTACTTGATTAGTCAAAAGTCTTCTCTTTAGTAAAGTCAGCCCCACTTCCTCCGCCATTTCCTCTACCACCACCAGTGCTTTGTTATAACTATACGGTTCCTTCAAAACCTGTCCCGAGGTAAGAGAATTCGTTTTCGGCCGATATTTCTTCACATCCTTAATTTCACACGGCTCCCATCCCCAAGCATGATCGATCAGGAGCTCTGCATTCACTCCAAACTCATCATATAAAAAGTCCTCATTCGTCTCCGAACAAAGCGCCACATCCCCCATTGTAAATAACCCCGCCTTTTCTAACCTCTTCGCATATCCTCGCCCCACCCGCCAAAAATCTGTTAACGGCCGATGATTCCATAGTTTTCGCCGATAGCTCATCTCGTCTAGTTCCGCAATTCTCGCTCCGTCTTTATCCGGCTTCGCATGCTTCGCCTCAATATCCATCGCTACTTTCGCAAGATACAGATTCGTTCCCACTCCCGCCGTCGCCGTAATCCCAGTTTCCATGGATACTTCCTTCATTAACTTCACCGCTAACTCTTTCGCTGTCATTTTATAATTCTTTAAATACGGTGTCGCATCGATAAATACTTCGTCGATCGAATAAACATGAATATCCTCCGCCGCAATGTATCTCAAGTATATATTATATATCCTAGCACTATAGCTCATATAATATGCCATCCGAGGCTTTGCGATAATAAAATCTCGCGCCTTTTGCCTCACTTCATAAAGTCTCGCCCTGCCAGGAATACCTAACTCTTTCAAAGCCGGCGACACAGCGAGGCAAATCGTCTTATCCGTTCGCGACTCATCCGCCACCACCAACTTCACCTTCAAAGGATCAAGCCCCCTCTCCACGCACTCCACCGACGCATAGAAAGATTTCAGATCAATCGCAATATAACTCTTCCCCATACCATCATTATATCAAATTCGAGCGCTAGCCTTTTCCACAATTCCACAAGGCGGGACCACGCCTCCCTTGTGGGCGTTGCGGTTGCTAAGCCACGCAGCTACTAAGGGTTCACTATCCACGGATCTGTGGCGATACCAGAACCATTCACTGACGATATTCCAGGTTTTAGGGAAATGGACGGGCGTACCCCATACGCGCTACTCACGTAGTCGTAGTTCAAGCGGCCGCCATCCCAATACAGGTTGAACTCGTAGACGCTACCGCTAGAGTAGCGATAGTAAGGAGACAGCAACCAGAAGTTGCTGCGCGAACACAAGTAACTATTAGCATGGTAGGCTTCTTTACCGCTAAAGCCTGAACCAGCTAGAGCTGCTTCATCAGCAGTAAGTGGGGCTGCTGGGTAACTCATACCTTTTGAGGTAGTGAGGAGGTCATTGCCTGTAGTGTTAGGACATTGTAGTGTAGGGGCAGCATTATCTGTTGCTAGTCTATGATATGCACCAAAGTAGACTGCAGCGGATGAAGTTTTATATGGAATAGTTTGAGTAGTAGGTGACGCAGTAGCGCTATTACTAGTGTAAGTAGTTCTGTCATTACACCAACCAGCAGAAGTTTCTAGTTTAGACGTATAGGCAGACATGCCACTGGAACTACCACTATACCAGCTCTCCAGTTGAGTTCTGAGATTTGAGGCAGTGCCGTTGTTGAATAGAGTACTATTATCAACATTTGAAGTATAGCTAGTATTGTTGTAAGCATAGGTGTTGTTATAATTATAGCCTACGTAGGTTATAAAGCCTTTGGTACCGTAATTATCACTACCAGCAGTAGACGGATTACCGCGATTGAAGTAAATGGATGAAACGGCGTTAGCGCTTGTGCTAGAGTTGGCGCAAGTAGAGCCAGTCCATTTACCGTTATAGACCATCTTTACGCCACCGCTACCAGTTGTTCTAACTATTCGCCAGCAAGTGTTTGAAGTGGTGAGGCTACCTTTATTGCTGGCAGTAGAGAGGACTACATAATTAGGATAAGCATCGGAAAGTCCGTTGCTACCATAAGTGCCAGTATTGCCATAAGTGTCTAGAATGCCACGATAGAAGTAGATAGTATGTGTACTAGCGGCATCACTGTGGCTACCATTGTAAGTAAATACGCCTGAATTTGAGCTGATAGGAGTTTCTGCGGTAGGGGCTACTATAGCATCGTTGATGCCGATATTGTTTGATGCCATAGTGCCCTTAGTCATACCAGCTACAGCATCATAAAGCACGGTAGGAGTAGCAGACGAGGCCCACATCGCATAAAGAGTAAGGGAGTTACTAGATTGAGTCTGGTCCAAAGTCCAGACTCCACCAGCAGGATAGGATGTACCAGTACAGGCTGCTCCATCCACAACCGCTACCGTACACCAGCCTTCAAAGTTATAGCCATCTCGTGCTGGGGTATTAGAAGATAGGGTAATAGTACCAGTATTAGCTACTTCGTTTTCTATGTTAGTTGGCATATTAGTTACGGTATCAGTCGTGTTCTTGTTATAAGTAATGGAATATAAGCCTACATAAGTATTATTAGGATGCACCATAGTATATTTGACTTTACCGGTATAAATTCCTGTGCCTTGTGTGGAGGAGATATTGACTTTGTATTTAGTTTGGACAGTAGAGCCAGTAGATTGAGTTGTGGTAGCAGTATACCCTGCAATTTGAGTAAATGATTCTGGAATAACATGGTAGTTATCAAAGTTATTTAGGATAGTAGGTGGAGTAGTACCGGAAACAGATTCTAGTTTCATCGCCCAATAAGAGTCAGTACCAGATGTTCCAGTATTGATGTTCCCAATACTGCCTTCTCCAAGCATTTTAGTATTAGTACTAGTGTCATAGGTATCACCAGAATACCCAATAGCATAAAGAGAATAGCCTCCACTATCATTACATAAAGTTACTAGTTTAGAGCCAGCTATTTCTTCGTAAGTACCTGGATCAATAGAAGCAGTATAGGTGTCTCCTCCTGGCGTAGTACCGGATGAACCGCCCTTCAAAGTACAGGAAGTATTGACTTGGATATTGATAGAACTAACCGAAGAATCATTATCAGCATGAACAAGGTTAGAAGAAAGTAAAAACCCAGAAACAGCAGTTAAAGTCACTAACGCTCCTGGAATGATAAGTAATTTGATATTCTTCATGTGGTTCCTTTTAATTAACTGTAACCATTATAACACATATTTTATTTAATCTACAAGAATTAAAAATGGTGACCTCACCGAGAGTCGTTTCGCTTCTCTCTTATCGGCCACCAAATAAAAATTAAGTCCTCACGGACTTATTTTTACTTGGTGACCTCACCGAGAGTCGAACTCGGATTGTCGGGATGAAAACCCGATGTACTAACCGTTATACTATGAGGCCACGGTAATGATAATTATAGCAACAATTCCTAAAAATTACAAGAATAAGTTATTTCCATGCGATACGAAGTTCGCTCATATGGCGGCTCCATGTAATATTTAATCATGGTCTTGTTTTCGTCACAGTATTCTGACAGATATTTACGATGCTCTTTGTTCTTCTCGTTATCATAAAGCAGTAAATCATTCAGCGTAACCGGCGAGAGACCATTCGTGCGATATTTTTCCATCGCCGCATCTAGATCCGTAATGTTCTTATATTTATCAGAATTCACCATCTTCTCGTAAAGATAGTTTTCATAATAATCCTCAGCCATCGCCGTTATTTTCGACTTCACCATATTCTCGCTATTAAAAATTATCGCAAAAATTATCCCACCAACCACAATAATGCTAGCAATCACGATAACAATTAATACGGTCTTTTTAATCTCGGGAGCACCGTTATAATAAGAACGCCGCATATACTTTCGTTTTTTAGATTTAACCATAATTATATCTTATCATATTATTAAACTTATGGTAAGATTATAGTATGAGCAAGTTTTTTAAACGAACCAAAATACTAGCCACCATTGGCCCATCCACTAATTCAGCAGAAATGATTACGAACGTAATTATGGCCGGCGTCAACGGCTGCCGTTTGAACTGTTCGCATGGTTCCAACGAAGAGCGTGATCAACAAATCAAATGGATTCGCGAAGCCGCCATGAAAAAAGGCCGTAGCGTCGCAATTCTTCAGGATTTACAAGGCCCAAAAATTCGGCTAGGCATGCTAAAAGATAACCACTTAGATCTCAAATCCGGTGACGAAGTTGTTCTCGAAGCAAAGGAGAACTACGAACACGACGGCGGACTGACCGTTCCAGTCCAGTATAATTTAGCCGAAAAATGTCGCGTTGGCGAACCTCTTTCCATGTTCGATGGCAAAGTCAAAGCCGAAATCACCGAAATCGTATCGGACACCGCCATCAAGGTTAAAGTCCTAAACGACGGCTTCATTATGTCCAAAAAAGGTCTCAATCTCCCCGATACAGATTTCGGTGGTGATATTTTAACTAAAAAGGATTTATCCGATATCGAATACGGCGCCGGTTGTGACTACGATTATGTAGCACTCAGCTTCGTCCAAAGCCCCGAAGACGTATTGAAGCTCAAACAAATCCTCTTGTCTCACGGCTCAACCGCCAAAGTTATCGCCAAAATCGAAACCAAAAAAGCCATTGCCCCCGAGCATAATCTCGAAGCAATTGTCGAAGCGGCTGATGGCATCATGGTCGCACGCGGCGATATGGCTGTCGAGGCTGGTGCCGAAGTTGTACCTATTATTCAGCGCAAACTAATTGCGCTTTGTCGCAAACACGCCAAACTTTGCATCGTCGCTACCCAAATGATGTCTTCCATGGTAGATAATCCTGAACCCACTAGAGCCGAAGTTTCAGACGTCGCTACCGCTGTTGTACAAGGCGCCGACGCCGTCATGCTCTCCGACGAAACTGCCAACGGCAATTACCCACTAGAAACCGTAAAAGAAATGAAAAAAGTCATTCTGTTTACGCAAAACCATTCCAAAGTCGCCACCGTTAATCGCGACATGGACAAACTAGAATCTATCTATACTGCTATTTCATCAGCCGCCGCCCGTCTCGCCGAAAACATCAACGCCGACGTCATCGTTTGTCAAACCGCCTCCGGCGTTACCGCTACTACTATGGCCGCTGAGAGGCCAAACCTCCCTATCGTTTCTGTCACTTCAAACGCCAGAGTCGCCAATCAACTTGCTCTCATCTATGCTAACTCAGCCTTCGTCAGACCATATTCCGAAGATTTTGGCTACAACCTTGCAAGCGAACTAAAAGAGGTCGGCTATTTACAACTCAAAGACGGTGTCAAAGACCTCACCACCGTCATCGTCTCTGGCGACCGCGACAAAGTCGGCACCGATACCATCAAAGTCCGCAGAGTCTAATTATTGTTTTATGCTTTCAAGGCCTGGCAATTTCTTGCCGAGCAAGAATTCTAATGCCGCCCCACCACCTGTAGATACTAGTGTGTATTCAAGATTTTTGTGGTCTTTTTTCATATTCTCAACAAACCCAGTCGTATCACCACCACAAATCACTGTTGTCGCCCCTTCCTTCTCACCAATTAACTCCGCCGCAATCGTACTAGACGTAGCATAAGCCGGATCTTCAGCATAACCTAAAAGACCATTCCAGATAATCGTATTTGCCTCATTAATTAACTCTGACAGTTTTCCTGTAGACACCGGCCCGATATCTAGTTTGTCGCCATTTTCATTTTCGTCAAAATCATCCGCCACTATTACCTTAGAATTATCCGATGTATAACCATCTGCCGCAATTTTACCACCCACAAATACATTATCGGCAATGTCCACAAATTTATCAATCAAAGGTTGCTTATCCTCAACCTTCGCTCCCCCAATTATCAAAAGTACCGGCTTTGTCGGATTATCCAGCACAGCCCTAAGTCCTGTAATTTCCTTCTCGAGCAAAAGTCCCGCATAAACCGGCAAAAACTTAGCCACCGCATCAGTCGAAGCATGCGCTCGGTGAATTACCGCAAACCCATCTTGCACGTACACCTCAGCCCCTACAGCATCTACGATATTTTTGATGAATTCTTCCGAGTTCGCCTCTTCACCCTCATTAGTACGCAAATTCTCAAGCATTGCAACCTTCACAAATTCTGGAATATTAATCTTCTCACCCTTTTCAGGTAGGGAATAAAAACCTATCTCTTTCTGCTCTGGCATGAGTTTTTTCAGCGCCTTAGCTACCGGAGATAAAGTAGTTTCCGGTGTTAATTTCCCTTCCGGTCGTCCTAAATGCGAAATCAAAACCACTCTTTTT
Organism: Candidatus Saccharimonadota bacterium; assembly: GCA_017536895.1. Lineage (GTDB taxonomy): Bacteria > Patescibacteriota > Saccharimonadia > Saccharimonadales > Saccharimonadaceae > Nanosyncoccus. Next base: position 16,892 of record JAFWCN010000005.1, read on the forward strand.
GCTCCGTTCTCTAACAAATAATTAATCGTTGGAAGGCTTGCTCTTATCCTCAAATCGCTCGTCACTTTACCTTTTTCAACTGGCACATTATAGTCCACTCTGACTAGCACGATTTTATCTTTGACATCTACATCTCGAATTGTTTTCATTTTCCTCCTTATATTCCAGTTAGTGGCACGATATCAGCTCCAAGATGCCTTAATCTCGCAGCAAAATCTTGATAGCCACGGTTAATTGTATAAACGTTTCTTAAAATTGATTTCCCAGGTGCCGCCAACATTCCAATCAATACTACCACCGCCGGCCGAAGGGCAGCCGGTGCAACCAGTTCTGTCGGGCGAAAATTCGTTGGTCCCTCAATATAAACCCGGTGCGCATCCAGTAACTCCACCTTCACATTAAGGTTAGATAACTCCGTAATATACACCGCCCGATTCTCAAACACCCAATCATGAATCAATGTCCTTCCCTCTGCTACCGCAGCAATAATTGAGAAAAATGGCAAATTATCAATATTGAGCCCTGGAAACGGCATCGGATGAATTTTATCAACTGGCGCGACTAAATCAGATTTTTTTACCACCAAATCCACTAGCCTCGTCCTTTCATTTGCCGACAAATATTCCTCAGACCTTTCAATCTTCGCATTCATATTTTTCAGCACCTCAAGTTCTATTTCGAGAAATTCAATCGGCGCCCTTGTAATCGTAATCTCTGAATGAGTCACTAGTGCCGCCGCAATAAACGACATTGCTTCAATCGGATCCTCTGAAATGCAGTAATCCACTTCAAAATCAAATTTCCGCTTACCATATACCACTAGTCTAGTAGTACCAATCCCCTCAATTTTCACTCCTAGTTTCTCCAGGAAGAAGCACATGTCCTGCACCATATAGTTCGGCGACGCCCCCACAATCGTAGTCTTACCCGGATTCAGCGCTGCCGCCATTAACACGTTCTCGGTTACCGTATCGCCTCGCTCAGCTAGTACGATATACCTATCATCACGATTTTTTAACGCTTTCTGCTCAACCTCAATTTCATAAAAACCACTGTTACATTCTGCATCTACCTTCAGTCCAAACGATTCTAATGCCTTAAGATGCGGTTCAATCGTCCTAGTCCCCAGTGAGCATCCACCCGCATAAGGCAAAGTAAACTTTTCAAATTTATGAAGAAGCGGCCCTAAAAACATAATAATCGAACGAGTTTTTCTCGCTGCTTCAATATCAAGTTCATCAAGTTTTAATTCACGTGGTGATATAATTTCAAGATCTCGATGGCGGTTCGTCCAGTGACATTTTACGCCAATTGATTCCAAAACTTCAATAATCCGAAATACTTCTTCAATTCGCGCCACTCGGTGAAGCACCGTTTTTCCGGTATTAAGTAGCGCCGCACAGAGTAATCCTACTGCTGCGTTTTTTGACGTATTAATCGTAATCTCACCCATCAATTCCTTCCCACCTCGAATTCGAAAACTCTGCGAAGCAGAGTCATTTATAGAGAGAATCTGAGTACCAAAAGCCTCTGACAGCTTTTTAATCATTTCCAGCGAGACATTCTGTCCACCTTTTTCAATTCGGTGAATCGCCGACTGCGAAGTACCAGTTGCTTTAGCCAACTCGCCCTGCGTCCAGCCCCTCTCCTCACGCATATGTGCAATCGTTTCGCCAATCACTTGCTGATAACTACGTGGTTTTTTCATATTTCAAATTATATCACAGGATGAATAATTGTAAAGTGTGCTATAATAACTAAATGGATAAAATTCTAGCGGGATTAAACGAAAGACAAAAAGAAGCTGTCGAGTATCTCGAAGGTCCACTCTTAATTCTCGCTGGCGCAGGCTCTGGCAAAACCAAGACTTTGACTCATCGCATCGCCAACCTCATCCGTCACGGTATCAGCCCAAACGAAATCCTAGCTGTCACCTTTACCAACAAGGCCGCCAAGGAAATGCGAGGTAGACTATGGCGCCTTCTTCAAGATGAATCCACACTAGATACCGAACCACCTCACTCATTCATGCCTTACATGGGCACTTTTCATGGTATTGCTGTCAAAATCCTACGCATCGAGGCAGATGCGCTGAACCTTGACCGTAATTTCGTTATTTATGACATCGACGACCAGGTTTCACTCATCAGAAGGATTCTAAAAGATTTAAAACTATCAGACAATAAGCAACTCAAACCCAAATCCATTCAATCCATCATTTCAAGCGAAAAAAACCAAGGCAACGGCCCCGAAGAATACGAAGCTTCTTCCTACTACCCCAATCAAAAAAGCATCGCCAAAGTCTTCTACCAATACGAAGAGGAGAAGAGAAAAGCCGGTGCTCTTGATTTTGATGATTTACTGCTCTATGAACTAGAGTTATTTAAAAACCACCCCGACATCAGAGCAAAATGGCAACATCGCTTCAAACACATTCTCATTGACGAATATCAGGATACCAACATGGTACAATACAACATCGTCAAACTCCTTGTAAACGACAAGCTCAACCTCTGCGTTGTCGGAGATGATTGGCAATCTATTTACTCCTGGCGCGGAGCAGATTTCACGAACATCCTAAACTTCGAAAAAGATTTTCCTGGCGCCAAAGTCATCAAGCTCGAGCAAAACTACCGTTCTACCGGCAATATTCTCGAAGCCGCACAAAGAATCATCAACGAAAACAAACAGCGCACCGACAAAACTCTCTTTACTGAAGCCGGAAAAGGCGAACCAGTCGATATCGAATCCTTAAGAGACGAAAACGCCGAAGCGAACTACGTTGCTCTCTCCATCCTCAAAATGCGTAAAAACTACTCCGGCTATCATGATTTTGCAGTTTTGTACCGTACCAATGCCCAATCATATGCTTTCGAAAAAGCCTTCATCGAAATGCATATCCCCTACAAAATCATCGGTGGCGTCAGATTCTATGATCGTAAAGAAATCAAAGACGTCCTCGCCATCATGCGTCTCATCGTCAATCAAAGAGACAAAGTCAGCCTCACGCGAGTCGTTTCAAATGTTTTATCGGGTATCGGCGAAGTATCCCTCAGCAAAATCCTCGGAGCAATCGATGCCATTCCAGGCCCAGAACCACTCTTTGATGAAGATTTACCCACAGTCTTAAAAGCCGCCAAAGCTAAAAACGCCCTCATGAGACTGATAAACTTCCTCTGCAAAAACCAAGCGACCGATAGTCCTAGCGAAACCATCACAAAAGCTATTGAGTACTTCGATTTCCGCACTTTAACTAATGATGGCACGCCAAGTAGCGAAGACCGCATGCAAAACCTTGAGGTATTAAAAAACATTTCAGCGGAATATGACAATCTTGAAGAATTCCTAGCCGATGCCTCTCTTATGTCCTCAGCCGATGAATCCTCAGCTCGACACGCTGTCACCCTAATGACCATGCACGCCGCCAAAGGCCTAGAGTTTCCAGTAGTATTCGTGGTCGGAATGGAAGAAGGCTTATTCCCCGGCTCGCGTTCTTACGACAACGAAGCCGACCTCGAAGAAGAAAGACGCCTCGCCTATGTCGCGATGACTAGGGCCATGCAAAAACTCTTCCTAACCTACGCTCTCAGCCGTTTCTCGTTCGGTAGTCGTAATTACAATATGCCATCGCGTTTCCTCACCGAACTCGGCTACAACCCCTACGGCTCAGCCGGCTATCACGACGAGGATGGCGACGGATTCACTGACGACGATTTTACCGAAACAGATTTCGACCCTTTTCCGGAAGACTTACCAGTCTGGGAATGATATAATAGTAAAAAGGAGCAATCATGAAATACGATACTATCATTATCGGCGCAGGCATTGCCGGCATGACCGCCGCGATTTATCTCAAACGAGCCGGCAAATCCGTCCTCGTCCTCGAAAGCAAAATGCAAGGCGGCCAAATCATCAACACTATCAACATTGAAAACTGGCCCGGCGCCCTAGGGATTTCTGGCGCAGAACTCACCGAAAACATTCACGCTCAAATGATCAAGCTCGGCGCTGATTTTGAATATGAAGAAGTCTTGTCCATTAATAAAACTGATGACAGTTTCACAGTCAAAACCGACGACGGTGAACACTCGTCTAAATCCATCGTCATTGCTACCGGCACCGAACCCCGCAAGCTCAGCGCCAAGCAAGAACAAGATGCCGGGGAACGCACTATTTCTTATTGTGCAACCTGTGATGGCGCCCTCTATAAAGGCAAACCTGTAGTCGTCGTAGGCAGCGGCAACACCGCCAAACACGAAATCAAGTATCTTGAAAATATTGCATCCAAGGTTTATCACATCCACCATGACGATCCAATTCCCAAAGATGCCGTAGCAGTCTTTGTAGCAATCGGTCGCATCCCAAATACCAAATTCCTTGAAAATTTAGTCGAGCTCGACAGCAAAGGCTACATCAAAGCCAGCGAAGATTGCAAAACCTCCCGCAAAGGAGTCTTCGTTGCCGGTGATTGTCGCACCAAAGACATCCGCCAATTAGTCACCGCTGCCGGAGACGGTGCCATTGCCTCTCAAGCCGTAGTAGATTATTTGGGATAATGTGCTATAATTAAAGAGTGCTCGGATGGCGGAACTGGTATACGCGTTCGACTTAAAATCGAATGCTCTTTTTATTTGGTTTTGGTTTATGTTCCGAAAATTACCCCTTATAGAATAGTGAAATAGCGACCTTTTGCAGTCGCTATTTTTAGAATTTACATCACTTTTTACATCAATTTTGATTAAAAATCTGTAAAATCCATAAATTTATCGTATGCTCTACGCTTATCTTCCATGTGGGAATGTTGATAAAACTTCATAGTTGTAGCTGGCGTAGAATGCCCCAAGATTTTTTGAGCGTCAGTTGGTTCCACGCCAGCATTCTTCAGTGTAGTAGCTACAAAATGGCGCAAACTGTGTAATACCACATCTGGTAATCCAGCATTCCTGACAATGACACGAAATCTTCTACTGACACTATCTGGACTGATAAGCTTTCCCTCATTGGACAGAATATAGTCATCTGGTTTTTGATTTATAGACCTCATGTTGTTCAATAATTTAGCAATGCATGGTATTAAGGGTAGGTCGCGCTCACTATCTTCAGTTTTAAGTGTGCTGATAATAGGACCACCCTTATCTACTATGGCTTCGCGCTTAATATGAATTACTTTCTCCTTAAAATCTATGTCTTTCCATTTAAGAGCTATAGCCTCACCTCGTCTCAAACCGTAAGTAATATACATTTCATAGAAAAACTGATATTTTTCGCCCTCAATAATCTCACGAAATTTGCGACCTTCGTTTAGATTCCAAACTTTACGTTCTTCGGGGGTATATGATTCAAGTTTTACATGACGCATCAAATTGGGGCGAACCAAATTCTCATCCTCAGCAATCTCAAGCACTTGCGATAAAATGATTTTGACAAATTGTGTTGTTCTTACCGAATTTCCATCTTTGACAATTTCTCTTATCATGCCCTGGATTCGTGCTGTAGTCAAACTAGACAAGCGAATCTTGCCTATTCTTGGGATTATATGATTAGTGATTACAGACCTATACCCCTTACGAGTGGTTTCTTTTATACCTACAGTGTTTTCTACCCAATCCATAAGATATGAGGCGACAGTAAGGCTTTGACTATCTACGGCTGCGTTTTTGATATTATCGGCAACAACATTGCGCCACTTTTCTCTTAAGGCTTTTTTATCTCTGTCATAGACTGCCTTTCGCTTTTTGCTACCGTCTAGTAGGTTAATCCAATAATAAGCCATATATAAGCCATCTTTGCGTTTAATGGGGTGAAATTTGTCCTTAGAAGCCATACTGTTCCCCCTCATACTCTGGCAATGAATCTAGAAACTCTGCCAAATCAGACCGGCGAAATAGTGTTCTGCCAGCCAGTTTAACTGCTACAAGCTGACGACCATTAACTAGCCCATATAGTGTCGAGCGACCAACCCTCAGCAGTTCGCAAACCTCTTGAATGTCTAGTAGGTAGTTCATATCACTATTCTGTCGTGTTTTTCTCAATTTGTCCGCCCCTTTTTTGGACTTTTTGTCAAAACTCCCGCGAATTTCAGTTTGTTCGTCGTCTGCATTTTTGCTTTGGCTTGGCAACCTTTTAATAGTGGTAGTGGTTTTAGCGTCCATTTTCTACCTCCTCAGCCATCAAGCGATTCATGTTTTTTAATTCATCTGTGATTACGTCTAGGCAAGCAAATTTGTCTGGATTCTCTACCTCTACTAATAGGGAGGCTTTAGCTCTGCTCCAATTAGAACTCGGTAGACATTCTGCAAGCGAGGCTTTAACCTTGGCGAATCCGCAAGTGTCGGCAAAAATGTTAAACCCTAATTTACCGAGCGCCTTACAGGCTCCACCTTTACCGTCCTTTGTGATTTGGGTAAAACGATACAATACCGAAACACCATCTACAGAATCTACACTGCTCCCCCGGCGAATTGCCTGCTCGACTTGGCTCCAGTAATGACTTAAGGTGGCACTTGCGATTTCCGATGAGAAAATATCAGCAAACGATACACTGTCCTTAGGGAATCCTAGACGCCCTAGCTCAAGTTTAAGTTGTTTTGTCCTCTGAATCTGGACTTCAAAACGAACTAATTTTTTGTTCGGGCTAACCTTACTGAGGTCGAATCCTAGATTGTTGTTTCCGTATGCAGGGCGAGAATCTTTGCTCTTTAATTTAACCTCTGCTAGTTTGTCATAGACAATAAACGCTCTGTGTTTGATTGAATCTCGAAACAACTCTCCCTCGTGATACTGAGTTTTACCATGCTTGCTGCGTTTCTTTAGGGGTGCTTTGCCCAACATTTCGTTTAATAACTCCATACTGGTTCCATCTGAAAATACGAGGTTTTTACCATAATCCACGCGGCAGACTTTGGCATTTCGTAGTTGTTCTTTAGTGATTTCTACTGGTAGTTCTAGGAATACCAGCTCTCTATATAGTTGGTCTAGGACTCTCTCGAAATCCCCAGCGGGAACTTCTGTAATGTTGTTCCCATACATCAGTTTCGGTAGCGATAACCGGCGAATTTGATATTCGTAGCACCTCCCACCAGTAGGAGATGGGTAATCCACGAAATGAATCTCTGGGAGATAATACTTGCGGAGGTCTTTGCTCCAGTTGATTTTAATGTCGTCCTGGAATCCAGTTGGCGAATTTTCGCCCCCATCTGATTCCTCTTTATGTTGATAAGTAGCACCAAAACGGAACTCGTTTGGGTATAGTTTCCGCTCAATAGGGATGGACAACTCAATTGTGTCGATTCCTACGGTTTTTTGATTTGGTTGTTTAAGTTTTGCCATTACTGACATTTCCTTTCTTTGCCTTGCGGCTTAAGTTAGTGTCTGTAATGACGCGCGTCATTAGTTGTTTTAGAACATTCCAACTTGACCTACATTATTTGCCTAAGTTTGTGGATGTTCTAATTATTCTTATAACAAAAAGGTATCCGGACGCCCCCGTCCGGAGATTATAGGGGGATTTTTTCACTTTCAATTATTTAAGAAGTTCGGGATTAACCCTAAAACCACGTTTAACAGGTATAATTAAGTTGGTTTCTCCAGTCAGTGCTCGACCAACTTTTCTGTTAATTTGTCTAACACACTCGTCGAGACCGCGTTTTGCGTGCTTCTTTTCGGACTCCGTTATTGGATTCTCAAAAATCTTGTCCATGAGCGTCCCTCTATCAACAACTTTGCTCCAGTTTTTTCGTTTGCCGAAAAATGCCATTACAAAAGCAGCGCAATTGGTCGAGATTCCAAATTCTACCTCTTTACCGTTTATCACTAGAATTGGGTTTTCTTGTCTTATTAGGCTCATATTACTAATATGCTGAACCACAAGTTGTCCTCCGCGCCTTTCAAGTTCTTCTTCGAGTTCTTTATCACTCATATTGGCTTTTATGTAATGCTTTAGCTCCGACATCTGTTCAGGCGTAGCGGTAATTAACGTTCCTAGGATGGATTGTTCTTGGCAAAATTCGACTGCCCCATGTTTAGCCCTTACGACTTGCCCTGCGACAACTGGGGCTTCTTTTTCATCGTCTGTGTCAATAGCTTTAGTCTGTAGGAATTCAATGGATTTGGTTTGGACTGAGAAAACCGATTTCGGTGGCTCTGTATTAGCTTTATCTTGAAGAAACAGACTCATCGAACTTAGGTTGGCTTGAAATGAGCAGGCAATAATCGGTTGCGCCATTTGTTTTATGACTTCTTGATTAAACTTCGTCATTTCGGAGATATTCTTTAGCAGGTCTTGAATCTGAGGAATCGCAAAACTCTGCTGCATGCTTTCTGCGATTTCTGCCGCCTGTTTCATTGACTCTTTGAATGCCACATTATCTATAACTGGAATTATTAAGTCCGCAATTCGCCTGCTTTGTTCCTGTGCGATTTTGCTTATTGGCTCTAACTGGACCTGTAATGGCTTCAATATGGTAGCCAATTCCTGATTGACTACCGACTCATTGTATAGATTTGTAGCTCTGTGGTCGTTCGTCATATTGTCCATATTTTAACATTTTTCTCTGTAAAAATCCAGCTCTAGCCTGTTATTTGGCTTTCCTGGGGCTTTATTTTCTCCAGATGATACTTTGCCTGTTTCAGCTCCAAACCGCCCTCAAAATGGCTCTAAACACCCCACAGGGCGCGTTTTAACGGGTTATGGTTGCCTTATGCTGGACTTTATTGTCTAGTAGCGATAAAATAGGAGTATGAAACGCGGAACAAACCCACTATTTCCAACATCAGACGGTAAGGGGGTTAAGGGTGCTTATGAACAGGCTGCCTTGATGGATGATTCCGACAATACTTTCGGCAAAACTAAGGTAAAACCTACGGGCATTGAGGCGGATTTTGAGTTCGCCACAGACACTAATAAATCTTATCGTGAGTTTTCTGATGACCATCGTGAAATTATACAGAATTATAAGCAGGAACTTAAAAAACTTAAGCACCAGAAAAAGACTGGCGAAATCTCGAGCGATAAATTCCGAGAGCTCAAACGGGCTTTAGTTAGGAAAACGGACGCTAAGAATCGGGCGGGGTTTAAGAGATTTCTACTAGGGAAATAAACGCGCGCGTAAAGAACGAGCCTCGCTGTTTTTGGCGAGGTTTTTTGGGGCAGGAAAACTAGATTTTTGATGGTTTTCATGGTAAAATAATAATTGTTCTGGAATCAAAATGATAGTAAGGTCTACAGTTAGGCGCTGTGGCTAATTGATTAACCCCTAGATGGAACGTCCGATTCGTTCCAGTCGGGTTAACGCCTTACTGTCAAAATTGAGTCCAGAACGCTCGAGAACAATCGGGCGTTCCTATAGTTTTAGGGGAGCGCCCAGTCGAGTTTAACTAATAATTAAGCTCAATGGAACTCCTAAAATGAATAACTGGTCGAATCTATGTAAGGCATTATCATCTCAGACTTATCAGAACGAGGCTGACCTCGAATCCCATTTTCAGCAATTCCTAGTAGATATTTTCGGCTGGAATCCTCAAGAAATAGACCGGCAAAAAATCGTGTATTTCGGACACCAGCCTAAGCGAATTGACCTTGCTCTAGTCCATAACAATCGCTATACTCTAGTAATCGAACTTAAGGCTCCGAACATTCGGCTCTATTCTGGGGATTCTACTGAGCAAGTTTCCTCTTATATGCTCCAAACTCAAGCTGAGTTCGGAATCTTAGCGAACGACAAAAACTTACAGCTCTTTTATCACCCCTTAGATATGCGGGAACAGCCCAAGTGTATTTTGGATTTAGATTTTGATGAAACGGATGAGGATGGCGCAAAATTAGGGGATTTATTGGGTCGTGATTCCTATGACGAGGCTAAGTTCAAGGACTATTGCGAGCAGAAACTTTATCTCCGCAGAATTGAGGACTTAAAAGATTTGCTCACATCTGGTAGGGGTAAGGATGTTCTACTCAGCGCCTTGCCAACTCTAGGTGGCACCAATGAGGGATGGCAGTCTGCCTTATCTAAAATTAGAATCAGTAGAACGGATGGCGAAAATCGGTTGCAGGATTCTAACGAACGGGTAGGGGGAGAATTAGGATTGTTGCTTTCCGATAAGGGATTACAGACTATTTACCAAGCACTAGCAAAAACCCATGCGGACGGTGAGGTCTTTACTGATGAAATGAGGCGGCAGGCTTTAGCGGGTTTAACTATCTCTAGATGGGAAAAACCGATTACCTCTCCGACTACTCGTCGAGACAACGCTACACGTCAAAAACTTAGTAGTAAGAAATATGATGTTGAAACTCTAAGGACTGCAACTCAGAAAATCCGAGGCTTAATTCAGCTCTATCTCGACAAGTTAGAAAACGATTCTGATTTCAGAAACGAAACGAACAAATTTATTAACGCTTGCGAAACTGGGGTAGAATGGGCAAGCCAAAACATTCTAAACCCCGAGAAACTGGAATCTATACCATCAGACAAATTCCTAGACTGGCTAAGAAATGAGGCAATGCCTAATATGCCGAGATGGTTAGACGGTATGGTTTATCGCCATGCCTACAAGCCATTCCAAGATGAGAACGAGTGCGAGGCAAACCGACTCAAACTAATTGACGATATTAGATTTCTACATAATACACCTGAGGAAAAACGATTCGAGGCTGTATACGAATTATTAGATGAGGGCAGTGGGCGATATATAAGGGGTTGGGGGCGTGAGGCTTGGCTTACTCTTGCTGCTTACCAGTTCCCAAACCAAGTTCCACGAATAAACGGAGAAACTGAACAATTTTTCGACATCATAGGCTTAAGACTGAGGGGGACGATAGACCAGCAACTCCAATTCGTTTATCTTTGCTACTCTAATTGGGGAACAATGACCGGCGATAAGGAGCATTTAACCTTATTCCAGTGCGATAATTTGATTGCTTTTGCTACAAGAAATGCCGCAGGGCGGCAATATATGAACGAAAACTTTGGGGCAGATTTTGAGGTTAAAACCCTCCACGATAGACCCGTAGCTTAAGTTTAATCTCTCCAAATCTCTCTAAATATCGCCCCAATCCTCTGGTGGATTTACAATCTCAATTTCGATTCGGTTGTCCGTTTCCCAAGTAGGCTTCTTAGATTCCTCTGTGTCGATTTTGTCGATTAACTTCAGCAAGGCGTTCGCAGATTTGACATCAAGGTTGAGTGCTCCATTTACCAGGGACATTAGAATCGCCTCATAAACTGTTTTACCTTTGGCTCTCTCGCCAATTCTAAGGGCTGTTTCGCCAAGTAATTGGCTCGGGTCCAACTCTGATTCCATTAGTTGTTTTACTAGGGTTTTACGATTAACGCTACCCCTTTTTCTACCAACCTGGCGAGATTTAGAAAACTCGCCCTTTTTGTAGGGTTTGAGGTTTTTGAGGCTTTTAGGATTATATGACATTGTTTGTTATAGTATTGAATTATTTTTAGTCTTAGGCTATACAAGGTAGCAGTGGCTTTTCAGACCTTGACGCGGAGTGTTTTATAATTTCTAACAGCGTCTTTAATTCAATTATATGTCTTAACAGTCTAGGCTAAATCTCTGGCAATGTCGTCCATACTAAATAGGCGACTGAATGTGGCTTCAATTACTTTAGGACAAACTGCGTTTCCACATTGGCGGTAGCGTTGCGAATCGCTGATTAGTTTTCCATCCGCCCCATATTGCGTCCAATAGTCCGGAAAACCCATCAGACGCTCACACTCTAGGGGAGTAAATCTCCTGACTCGACCATTTTTCTCTAATACTCCAGGTTGGTTATAATTGCCCAACCCTTTATAACTGGCGATAATGGTGTTTGCGGTGTCTCTGAATTTGACTATATCTCGGCTTTTACTGTAGCTGATGATTCTATTTTTGTCAAAATGTGTCTTATATAAGGGCTTAAGTGGAAATATCGGCTCGCTGGGGATTTCTCCAAGAACTCCGACAATAATAACACGTTCTCGCTCTTGGGGGACGCCATAATGCGAGCTGTTGAGCACGTTCCACTCCACATACAGCCCCAGTTCTGCCAATTCACTAAGGATTGTGGAGAAACTTGCTCCACTAGCGTTGCTGAGGATTGCCTTAACATTTTCGAGAACAATGATTTTAGGTTGCTTTTCTTTGATGATTCTAATGAGGTCATAGACGAGTTGCCCTCGTTCGTCCTCAAGCCCTTTTCTTTTACCTGCGGTGCTGTAGCTTTGGCAACAGAATCCACCGACAAGGATGTCGAAATCTGGTAGTTCTTTTGCGTTGATTTTAGTAATGTCTCCATAGTTTTTGTTTCCTGGAAAATGATTCTGATAAACAGCCTCGGCGAATTTGTCGATTTCTGCATGTCCTATACACTCTGCCTCTAGACCTGCGGATTTTGCTGCGTTCTTAAGCCCTAGCTCAAAACCGCCAATGCCACTAAATGCCGAGAAAAACCTAATCTTTTTCATTTTTGTTTTAACTCTTTACTAACTCTATTGTAGCAAGCGGTTAGGGAATGATTTTCTCATCATACATCACAAAATACATCACTAAATTTGGACGGGATTGGACACTTACAGTTGAAAAATAACCCGATATGTAGTAAAATAAAATGTGAAAATACTAGCCCGAATGGCGGAATTGGTATACGCGAGCGACTTAAAATCGCTTCCCGACAGGGGTATGGGTTCAAGTCCCATTTCGGGCACCAATCATACATCAAAATTTACATCAGTTTATACATGTTTATTGATGTATGTGAGTGTGTAAAACACTTAAAAAATAAAAGCATAAGGATTGTCCGGGGAATTGTAAAATGGCTGCGTTCGACTTAAAATCGAATGGGGAAACCCGTGCGGGTTCGATTCCCGCTCCGAGCACCAACACAACAAACTTGACACTCTGTCAAGTCTATTTTATTTTAACATCACACGGTATATCACCTTCGTGAACCCGATAGACAATAACATAGTCTGATAAGTCGACAGGCAAAGATTTGAGATAATTATTTGCCGCTACTTTATTCCCCTCGACGTCACAACTATCAACCGATACCACAATTCCTTTCTTTATAGCTGTGTTTTCATTAATAACCCAATATGCACGCAATCCATGCTGATTATCACCATAGGTTATGTAATCGTACTTAGATTTTGGAATATATTCTATTAAAGTATACTCATGGTTTTCGTTATAATCCACGCTAACTGGAACATTCACACTGTTATCCTCATCATTATTTCCTTTATTCAAATCTGCTCCAGAAACACCTTCCTCAAAAGATGCTGAACCGATTCCATCCTCAATCAATTCTTCAGTAGAACCATTATTATCCGTATTGTCAGAGTTTTCCTGTGGCAAACCGACTAACAAAAACAGTATTATAACCAACACTACTATGATCACAAAAGCCAACCCAAAGCCAATCCTTTGTTTCTTCGTCGTATTTCTGAATATATTACCCAAACTATAACCTTGCTCCATTTAACACCCCGCATTAAGCCCATTAACTTCGTAGTTTACAGTATAATCAGAAAAATCAATCGGCAGTGTATTCAGATATTCCCAAGCCTCTTTTTTAAATCTTTCTTCATCGCACACTGATACCATGATATTCAAAGACTTCTTTTCTTGATCACCAGTAATCATAATATTAGGCGCTGAGGACACACCGCTCTTTCCACGATTTTCCGGATATACAAGATGAGGTAAATACAAATCTAAAGAATAAGTATTGTGATATGCTCCATAGCACACAGTTTCTGGATATTTCATTAGTTCAAGCGGCGGACAATCAATAATCGGCTCATATACAGTTTTTCCATCCTTAGACCACGCAACCCCTACCGTAAAAGTTTGCTTCAAAGAATCAATATCTACAATAAAACTCGCTGAGACAGTTCCATCTTTATTCTGAGTTTCTTCGTAAGTTCCTTCTCGTATTACGACGTCTTTTATATCATTACTTGACACATCAGCCACCTTACTACTAACGATAGACCAGATATTTTCAGCGATAAATTCCTCTGCATTCTCCGGAATGTCATTTTCGGCAACTGCCTGGTCCTCTATTTCAACATGACTTTTTTCTCTCGTAAAAGATTGGACTAGTAGCACCAAAACAACTATGAAGAGTAGTTGAACTATCGCCAATAATCCAATTTTCTGAGCTCTTGAAAGATTATCCCAAAACGTCCTAAGCATTTTTTAAAGGTCCTCCCATTGAAAGTTTATCATCAGTATACGCATACCACCAATCTTTTATCTCACTAAATGTCAACTCATAAGCTCTAGGCTTATAAAACTGTCCTGAAGTTTGATTGCAAGCGGCATCACCCACTATCACCTTTTTAGCAGCAGTATTCACACCCAATATAACACCCGTATGTCCATCAGAACTAGGACCATTCTTACTAAATATTGCGTATGGTCTTGGTTCTGTTCCACGTTTCAACCCTTTTTGCTCCAATGCTCCAACTAAATCTACGCCATTAGTCGTATTATTCCAGTCTGGTCCTACGGTTGTATAATTATTTACAAACCATTGCGAAAACGCTACGCAGTTATGAAGTACACCAAATGGACATCCCGCATCATGTATCTGTCCATTTTTTACACCAAACTTTACATCGGATTTATAATTATAGTATTTTCCATTAGGCGAAGCAGCGTCAATATAACTCTGCATAAACTTCGTTGCTTCCTCAACTGTATCAAATCCCCCAGCTTTCAACTGCCCACCATCACTTCCATCACCACATATATCACATTCTTCCCCAGACTTTTCTTCATTGTTCTTGTTCCTAAACACTCGAACTGAATCAAAGTCATCATCACCAGGGCCCTTTTTACCAGTAATGTTTCCGGTTCCTTTTATTACGCCATAATAATCTCCGTGAGATGCTTGAGCTGTATACTTTTTACCGTCAATTTCGACCACAATAGCAATGTGGGCTGCACTATCTCCCTTAAAATATATAACTATGTCACCACTCTTATACTCATCTAACTTTCTGTTATCTGTCATTTTAACTTCTTCCCAATTACTACTCTGTTCAAAATAATCATTCAACTTACCAACATGCCCCCACGGAAGAGAATCATTTTCCTCTAATCCTGTATACACCAAAACAGTGTGGACAAAATAGTCGCAGCTCTTTCCTCCTTCTCCATTAGCATCACCATCTCTCCCAGATAGTGTCTCATAAAACGATGTGAACTTATCGTTAGCCCTCTTTTTATAATTCATTTCCCCTGTGAAATCGGAATAAGGCCAAGCAAGTTCTATAGCGCTAGCACCAATATCTTTATTGCCAGAATTAGCCCCATTTTCAATTTCGCCTGTTATGGAAGAAGGCTTTACCTCGTCTGTCACAGATATTCCAACGCTAGAATTCCTTGCATTTTTAGCCCTGAAAATAAATGCCTGCGCAGAAGATGGTGGTGCACCAAATTCACCAATACGTCCAAAGAATCCGCACATCGATGCCTCAGCATCATATACTTCACCACTTTCATCCTGCACTATCACATAGGAATGACCTATCCCAGGACCAGAATAATAAATGACGTCACCGCCTTGTACTTTTGATTTATCCCCATTCCAAGGAATCAGTTCCCAAAGGTCCGGATGATTTACAACATATAAATATTGGTTAGCTCCACCACCTAAGTGGTCTCCCACGCTACACGCACTTTCAAAATTTGGATCATAACCAGAATATCGCACAGCTGCCGCAGAAAAACCACAACAATAAGCCCCTTTATCCCAACAATCACCCGTTCCGTTTCCTTTTACCACTCCTTCTTCCTGAGCCCAGAATTCATTAAACAAATCTGTGCCGTCTCCATCTGGCCAAAGCGTTTTGCTTTCATCTGTCCCCAGTGGCCATGCCAAACACACTGCTGCACCATTTATGTTCAAACTACCTTTCTCACAAGCATTACAGGACGGAGATCCACCAGTTCCTGTTGAAGTCGGGGTAATACTTTTTCCAACAAGCTTATCAAAAGCCTCGTGTGCTTTTTTCTTTCGGAATTCATCACTAAAAGTACCTGGTCTTTCATAATGGACCCTAGCCCACACCGTAGCATCATCGATATCCGTTTTATTGTAATACTCCTGATAACTTTCATCCATTTCTTTTTTAATAAATTCAACTTCTAATTGAAATATTCTATTTGCATCTTTTTCGCCAACCTTCTCGATAAACTCATCTCCACTTATTTGTGCCAAGCTATCATCCTCAAAGTATTTTATTAATGACGGCTCTTGCTCTTTTACGTAATTCAATAAATCTACTCTTCTACCAAATGACCACTGTATAAACCCCATGCCCATTTGGACATTTCTATCATATAAACGCCCACTTTGTCCAACTTCACGCCTCACGGGATTATAATTACCATCTTCTTCCCCAACATTGCCCATAATGCCAGCTGCTTGCTCGTCGCTCAAAAAACTCTTCAAACCACTCCATAGTTTATCCTCAGCAGTTGATCCAGCAATAGTTATTTCACCACTCAACGTACTACTGTCAGAAGATCCAGTCTCGCAAGGTTCAGGAAAAATTATGCTATTTAAAGCGTGTTCCATATATTCTTCATCGGTCAATTCAGCATTCGCTGTATACTTACTAACCATGCCAGGCAATAAAACCATGCTAAATATAGCAATTAGGATAAACCTACTGCGAAACATTCTCCGACTCCGATACAAAGATTATGTCAAAATCATCAGGTGAGTATCCAGCATCACGGATCAATTTAAAAGCTATATCCTTATGTTTCTCTCCACCATAAACAGACAAACAGCCAATATTATCGCCACATATATCCTTAGCTTGTTCAATAAAAATAGCAACCGGGTCCGCTGGATCATCGTTGTCATAATATTCAAGTGGCAATACTTCATCAATATTTACTATCCTCCGATGTTTGTCTACAAAATTTCTACCTGTATCATCATCTACGACTTTTTCTAAAATTATCTCATCATTTGGATGGTTCAAATAATACTCAAATCCTCCATCCATGCCTAATAAATAATTCCAAATTCTTACAAATCCATCCCTTTCAATACTAAAATCATATTCTTTCGTTTGCATACCTTCCATTGAAATTTTTACATGATAATCACCTGGAACAATATTATGAGACCTCATGTTTTCGTATCTTGCGCCATTTAATTCTACAACCGCATCATATGGAGTCACCATAATATCAACGGTAGCTGTTTTTGAATTATGAATCACTATAATCAAAATCACAATCAATACTGCCACTACATTCAAAAACAATAGTAAGCTTAGAGCCTTATGTTGTTTAATAAAGTTAAACATTACTATTTAATTATAACACATATTATTTTGATATTAAATTCAAAAATTCCGCTTCCGAAATAGTTTTTATGCCGAGTTTCGCTGCTCTTTCTATTTTCGATTTTCCTGGTTTTTCACCAACAATCAAAGCAGTAGTATTTTTAGTTACTGACGAAGTGACAGTCGCACCAAGTTCTCGCAGCCTATCCTCCGCTTCCTCACGTCCCATTTTTTCTAGCGTCCCTGTCACAATATAAGATTTACCATCAAGCGGCAAACTTTCATCCTTTTCATCTACTGGCCATACACCAAGCGTCCGCAGTTCTTTCAATAATTCAGCATTATCTTCATCCGCAAACCACGCCAAAATCGCCTCCGCCACAACTTCGCCTATATCATTAATTTCAAGCAGTTCGTCCTCTGTAGCATTTATTAATGCGTCTAAATTTCTAAACCTTCGTGCTAAGCTTACAGCAGTCTGTGCACCCACATGCCTAATCCCAAGCGCTGTAATAAACTTTGCCAGCGTCGGATGTTTTGATGACTGAATCGCCTGTATCAAGTTAGCAGCCGATAATTCACCAAATCTTTCTAGCCGCGACACTTCCGGAACGTCTAAGCGATAAAGATCCGCAATCGATTTTACTAAACCACTGTCAACTAGAGCCACTACATTTTTCTCACCCAAACCTTCAATATTTAGAGCCGGCTTCGAAGCATAATATTCAATCGCTCGTTTCAAAATAAAATCACTCGATTCACCCTTCACCCGATACACTACTTCCCCCTCCGGTCGTTCAAATTCTAAATCCGGATACTGTTTTTTCAAAGCTTTCCCATAATCAAATGGTTCTACCCCTTCTGGCCTAAGACTTACTAAAACCTCCTTTACTTGCGGAATGATATCTCCCGCTTTGTAAATAATCACAGTGTCACCAATTCTTACATCCAGTCTAGCAATCTCATCCGCATTATGAAGCGAAGCATGTCGCACCGTTGTTCCTGCCACTGAAACCGGATCTAGTATCGCCACCGGCGTCGCTGCACCAGTTCTCCCAATCGAAATCACAATATCCCGCACCTTTGTCGTCGATTCTTCCGCCGGAAATTTAAATGCTACCGCTCCACGCGGGGTTTTTCCTACGATTCCAAGCTTATCATACACCTTGCGGTCGTTAATTTTAATCACCATTCCATCAGTATTAAACTTCAAACCCTTTCTATATTCATCCAGCTCCTGGATGTATTGAAACATTTGTTTCATTTCAGTATCCTTGAAAACTTTATCCTCACCCGAAGTCTGAAAACCTAATTCCCGTAACATATTATAAGCGTCCTTCCAAGTTGGTGATTCCGGCGTCACCAAATCATATGCAATAAACTTCAAAGGCCTCGACGCCGCAATTTTCGGATCAAGTTGTCTAATCGAACCCGCCGCAAGATTCCTCGGATTTGCAAACTTATCCTTCAGCTTCTCAAAATCCTCCTTAAATATCACAATCTCCCCTCTCACTTCAATCTCATCAGGAACGATATTCTGATGAAGTTTGAGTGGGATATTTTGAATCGTTTTAACATTTAACGTTACATCTTCGCCAACCAACCCATCCCCTCTTGTCACCGCCTGATGAAACACTCCGTCACGATATTTTAACGAACATGCTAACCCATCCATCTTTATGTCTGTGAAAAATTCATAAATCTTTCCGCCAGGAATCAGTTTCTCGTTTCGAGAAATCCAATCCTTTATCTCTTCTTCCGAAAACACATCCGCAAGGCTAATCATTCTTTTTTTATGCGCAACTTTCTCAAACTTATCCAAAGGTTTTCCTGCTACTCGTTGCGTGGGTGAATCTGGCGTAATCAACTCCGGATATTCTTCCTCAAGTAAGCTTAGTTCATGCTTTAGCGAATCTGCCGCCGCCTCACTCATAATCGACTCGTCTAGTACATGATAATGATATCGATAATCATTAATCAACTCCCGCAGTTTCTGAATTCTTTTTTCCGCATCCAACTTATTCATTTTTTAACATACTCCTATAATATATATATAAATATATAGCTGTATATATCACACCATAACACGCCAAAAACTCAACAATCACAGCTAAGACCTCAGGTGGAATATGTATAGCTGAAAGTGGCAAAACAATTGCAGAGAAAATAATTCCAAGCACCAAAATTAAAACCATTAATCGTAAAACGAATTTTATCTTTCTACCACGCATTAATTCCGTGACCATAATTAATGCTTTAAACGGATAAACCCCCGGCACTGTTACAGCAAGAAGCGTCATCAAAGATGATGACAGCAAATATCCTGATATTATAAACATCAATCCCGCAAATCCCCAAAAAAGCAATGCATAAAAAGGTGCCGCCAAAAATTCAGTCTCAATTGCCGCTGAATATGCTATAACAAACAAAAATATCGGCATACATTCTAAAATCATCACTACAAAAATCATAAATGTAGGAATAAGCGGCGCCATTGAATTGTAAAGTCCATCCCGAAGACTCACTTTATTCTTTGCCATAATCTGCCTGACAAGAAATAGTGTCGTTAGCCACAATATCAAAAAAACAAGTACCTCAAACACACCCGCTGTTTCCTTAAAAAAACCAGTCACCCCCACCGTTAAAACCAAAATCAATACGCCAATCAAACCTAACGGCAAAAATAGTTTCCAGTTTTTAAAAATCATCTGAAAACTTCTTACGATATGTTCGCTCATGCTCGGCGCTTCAAAATCACGTTTCAATTCATCTCGATAAACTCGTCGAAAAGATTCACGTTTTTTAGAACGTTTTTTTGCCATGCTCAAGTCTTTCTATTCGTTTTTCGATTGGGGGATGTGAACTTAATAGATTATTGAAAAAACCCTTCCTTAACGGATTATTAATATACATCGCTTCCGTCGCAACATTTTGGCTCTTCATCGGCGTACTATGTGATTGTAATTTTTTCAAAGCGTCAATCATCCCCTCCGGATAGCGCGTAATATTAACTGCTGATGCATCTGCTAGATATTCCCTTTGTCTTGAGACTGCCATCTGTGCCAACGCTGCCACAATTGGCGATAATATCGCCACCACTAGAATCAAAATATAACCCACCGGACTTCCCTCATTATCTCGTCTTCTCGAGCCATAGAACATAAATCTAAACGCGAGGTCCGAAATCAGACCAATCACACAAACTAAGCCAAATACAATCATCGATACCCTAATATCATAATTCTTTACGTGCGACATCTCGTGTGCCATCACCGCAGTAACTTCCTTGTCATTCATGATATCAAGTAAGCCCGTCGTAGCAGCTACTGACGCATGTTTCGGATCTCGTCCCGTCGCAAACGCATTTGGCGCTTTATCATCAATTATGTATACTTTCGGCATTGGAAGCCCCGTCGTAATAGATAAATTCTCAACAATATTATAAAATCTGGGGTTGTCTTTTTTCTCAATTTCCTTCGCGCCGGTCATCATCATCGCAAGTGATCCAGCCGCATAATATTGGATAGCAGCATAAATCATCGCCACAATAATCGTCCAAACCGCAATCCATGGGTCATTATAGGCCCAAGCAAAAACAGCGGCAATCCCACCAATCATCAACACAAAACCTATGATGATGTATGCTGTTCGCCGCTTGTTTTCTGCTATTTGCTTATACATTTTAGAACTTTACTTCTGGCACATCCTTAATCTTTGCCTTTTCGGCATCATCTACCTCAAAGTAATCACGCGTCTTAAAATGACCAACGAAATTATTAATCAAATTAGTTGGAAAAGTTTTAATCTTCGTGTTAAGTTCTTTTGCACCAGCGTTATAGAATCTGCGAGCTGCTTGAATTTTATCTTCTGTGTCTTGAAGTTGAGTTTGCAAAGTTTGGAAGTTTTCGTTAGCTTTAAGTTCCGGATAAGCTTCTGCAATCGCAAGGAGACGACCTAATGCCCCCTGCATCTCTTTTTCCGCTTCTGATGCTTGCTTTACTGTTTTCGCACCCATCGAAGCAGTACGAGCTTCAGTCACCATTTTAAAAGTGTCTTTTTCGTGTTTGGCATAACCCTTTACGGTTTCCACCAAATTCGGAATCAAATCCGCCCGATATTTAAGCTGTACCGTAATGTCACTCCAAGCTTCATTTACCCGCTCGTTTAATTTAACCAAACCATTATAGGCACCAATCACCATCGCAATCAAAAGAACGATCACGACGACAACTACAATCGCTATAATACCACCTGTTGACATATATTATCTCCTTTTAAAGTTTATATGGAGGTGCCTACCGGAATTGAACCGGTGTAAACGGTTTTGCAGACCGCTGCGTAACCACTCCGCCAAAGCACCATCTGTTTTAATTATATCATAATTGAAGCAAGACAATGCCAATTACAACCAACCCAGTAGCGATAAGATGCACCAACACCGTTTTTTTATCCAACTTTTCCCGACCAAATTTCGGCCAAATTAAAGTCAGTATCAATCCCATAAAGAAAATCACGATCGGCTCTGCCGAATCCGACGCCACCGAAGCAATCGCAATCGTTGGTGCCGCAATTAATGCTCCACGATACGAGAATTGTTGCACTACTCGCACAATACTATTAATAAATAATGGCCTTAATACCTTGTGACGACTCTTCTTATTAACCTCCTTAAATCGCCTTCTTAGCTTTGGCATCATCAGCATAATCGACAGATTTGCAATACCAGTACCAAGTAGCACCAACGCGATAGCAGTAACGAAATTCTGTTCGCTGTTACTAATCTTCACAAATAACACATTACCGCAAATCGCAATAAAAACATATAAAAACGCAAAAAATACCGCACGTAGCTTAATCTTGCGAGATCTTTTTCTAGTAGTTAAAACAATTAGAAAAGGCGCCGATAATATCACGAAAAATGCTAGAAGCTGCATCGGAGAAAATGTTTGGTCAAGCAAGAACCATCCAAATATCAAATATAGTACCGGAGAAAGTTGAGTAAATATTCCAATGTTAGTAGAGTCGTCTAATTCCAATGCCCGGTAATACGGTACTCCCGCAAATCCATAAATAAAACCTGAAAGAATCAAAAGTAGCCCCGCCACAACGTCCATACCACTAAAATCAAACCCCGTAATAATAAGTGCAATCAATGCAATCACTGGAAACGCCAAACCATTAAACAGTTTCTGCGAGACCGCTCCACGTCCCCTAAAATACACATCCGACGAATAATTATCAATATATATTCTAAGAGAATCCGAAATCACAGCGATGATGACTAATACTAACCAGCTCATACCACCGCACTATATATTATAAATCCGTAATACAACAAAAATGTCAGAAGCATCATCACGCCACTCCGCCGAGTAATTTTATGATCACGCCTTGCTAACACACATACGAGTAATGATGAAAACACGAACATGAACAAATCAATCACCTCAAAACTATTTGGCGTAATTCCACCCACAATCGCAACAGGAAGCGCCAGCACAATGCATATATTGAATATATTACTTCCTACAATATTACCAACCAACAAATCCGACTCGCCCTTCCTTGCGGCATTAACGGTTGTGACAAGCTCTGGTAATGATGTGCCGAGTGCCACAATCGTAAGCGATATAATCCGCTCCGATATTCCCACCGCAAGTGCAATAGCAGAAGCTGAGTTCACGACCAATTGGCTACCCGCCACCACACCAACCAGCCCCAAGATTACAAACAAGAAAGATTTCCCTAGCTTAAATTTTGGTTTTTCGACTTTTTTCGCTTCTTTTTTATTCTTCCGTGCCAAAGTAATCAGGTAGTACAAGAATATCCCAAAGAACAACAAGCAAATAATCGCATCCGCACGCGAGAAAGTATTCGTCATCGCTTCCGCAAGATTAGTATCTAAAATCAAAACAATCAAAGCCGTTGAAATCAGAAGAAGTAGCGGTAGCTCCTTTGACACCGTCGCCTTTTTTACTTTAATCGGACGGATTACTGCTGCAATACCAATGAGCAAAAGTACGTTAATAATATTACTACCAATCACGTTACCGATCAGGATATCCGTACTACCGTTTATAAGCGAAGAAAAAGAAACGGCCAGTTCCGGCGCACCAGTACCAAACGCTACAATCGTAAGACCAATCAAAAGTTTACTGACCTTAAAATTTGAAGCTACAGAAGATGCTCCTTCTACTAGCCAATCAGCGCCCTTAATCAAAAAGACAAACCCGACCGCTAGTAATATGAATTGTAGTATTAGTTCCATTTTTTTATTTTTATTTCGTTTATGCCTATATTATAAATGATTTTTGTCAAAAAAGCAATAATCTATGATATAATATTAATAGTGCATTAGCATAAGATGCGAGCGTAGCTCAGTTGTTTAGAGCGCTTCCTTGCCAAGGAAGAGGTCGAGAGTTAGAGTCTCTTCGCTCGCACCACACCATAAGGCTCAAGAAGCCTTATTTTGTTGGCTAACTCTCGGACTTGCGTTGCGAGAGTTAGAGTCTCTTCGCTCACACACCACACCATAAGGCTTAAGAAGCCTTATTTTTATACCCCCACCGCCGGTTCTTTCGGGCAATTCTCCAGAACTTTAGAAATTGCATTCTTCTCCGCTTCCGTTACCCACAATGAATACTTATATTTCACCGACACTTGCCGCGCCACATACTGGCAGCGGAATTTTTTGTTCAAAGGAAGCCAGGTCGCCGCATCACCATCCGATTTCTTCTTATTGGCATCACCATCTACCGCTAATAAATTCAAAGGATCCGTCGCAAGTTCGTATCTCTTTTCGGCAGAGATATTTTGTGCTCCTTTTTGCCATGCATCCGAAAGTGCTACCACATGATCAATTTGTATCCCTTTTGAAATCTGTTCTCGCTCAGTAAACACCATATGTTCACCAGTATACGGCTCATCATATTCACCTGCCATCACATTACACTCGTTAAGCACCGCACTCTCACCAAACTCCCGCCGAATAATCCTTTGCCGAAGCGAACATCCATCCACATTCGGCCACCCCGAATAAAACTGCTCCCTCGAATAATCCGTTTTCGGGGCCCGACCTTTTACTTCTAGTTTTTCCAGAATGTCCCTAGCTAGCGGCGCGTTTTCATCCGGCGCACTTACCGCTTCTGCCGCATAGTCCGCTCCGTCATTTACCGCCTGCGTAAATTCTGATTCATAACTTGCTGGATTAACAATGAGCCACACCACTACTGCTCCAAGAGCAAGCAGTAAGGCAATAAGTCTTCGTTTCTTTAACCTCATTCTATTTCATCCACCTTCACACTAGAATTTATCTTTTTATCCAAAGTCTCATGTCGTGTAATGTCTGCATTATACCTTTCGACTCTTGAATTATATTCCCGAATTAAACTGTCAATTTCATTATAAAGCGCCTCAACAGCATTCTGCTCCGATAGTAAAGCATTCCTTTTCACACAAAACTCATCCATTGACACGAAGCACCCCTCCATCCTCGCGCAATTGTTAAAACTCTCTACCTCCGCCTCTAATTGATTAGCTCTCTGCTCATATTCAGCGGTCTTAGCATTCACCTCAACCATAATCGCATCCATCTCTGCCTTCAAAGCATCCATCTCCGCTTCAATTTCCCGGAATACTTTAATATACGAATTATAAAAACTCACAACTAAATCTTGGTCTGAAAAAACTTCCGCATAATGTTTCTCAAGTACATCCGGCAAATTTGCCACTTCTGTCCCCGCCCTGACATACAACTCTTCCTGTCTTTCGTCTACGTTATATGTCGTAATCTCACTCTCCAATAAATCTCGGTTCGCATCAAAAGTTCGCGTCAAAGGCTCAACCAAATCACGTTTTTCTTCTTCGCTCATTCGCGCCCAGTTTGCATGTAGTAGTTCATGCGCCGTCGTCAATTCTCTAATTCCCGCTAGTTCATCTTCCACTATATTATATATATGTATATTTCCGGCCGCATAACATCCAAGCACTGCTACTTCTGTGTCCACCGCCGAGCGACAAGAGCTATTAAATGCATCTCTCTCATTTAACTCTGGCTGTGCAGCATTAAATAAGAACTTTCCCTTTTCCGTCAATTTCAGTTTGTCTCGTATCAAGCTCATTTCTGCAGTTGGTTGATATGTCATTCCTCGAACGTAGTCATAAATCCATTCCCGATTAACTAAACCCCAAGCAACTACCGCAATTAAAGCCACCGTCAAAACCATCCCCCCTGCGAACACTACATAGTCTTTTCGTCTATTCACACTTTTAGTTTAACATATTTTTAAAAAATCACATATCTAACTCCTTAAGCTAGACTATCAAGCCCAAAAAACGTATAATTAATATAATGAAATCAACCAAACTTACGCACAACATATTAAATAGTTTAGACTGGAAGAAAATTCTCTACGCCGAATTCGCTACTGACGGCGCCATGGGCTGCTGTGGTACCGCTCGTATTTTTACTCTAGAAAACGGCAAGCTCATTTTTTACCTGATTGATAACATCTATAAAAACAAAACTAACGCCAAGGTTTACTCTGAAGTTAACATCTATTTAGAGAACCTCAAAGATTCCGGCAAATTAGACTCCTTTTACGCTGGTTTTGGCAATTACGCTTATAAGTCGCCAAAAGCTTCATTTACTCGCGATGACGATCATTGCTCTTTTATCTACAAAAAAGCATCCAAAACCTACCAAATCCCAGTTTCTGTCAAAGGTGTCTACGATCATATCGTTGCCGCCTTCGCCAATCGTGAAGTATCCATCGAGGCACTCGAGCAATATTTCAAAGACCGAAATGTTAAATTTTCATCCCCCGACGAAAACTACCTTTTCGAACAATACCTAAGCCAAATCAAACGCACCGACTCTGGCCAAGGTTGGTTCGATTTTACCGCCATAGATTATCTAAATGCTGTGTCTTGGCTGAAACACATTTCTGGTGAAGATTACATTCTAAACTGGGGGATACTTATAGATTGTCAAACCGCTATCAACAAATACCGACTCAAATATATTGTTGATAAAATTGGTTGGGACAAGCTTGACTCCATTTTCGCAAACGTAGTCAAGACTAAATCTCGTAAACTCTTTTCTCGAATCGAAAAAGTTCTTGGTGAAAAAGTCGAAGATATCTATAGCACTCTTGAGACCATAAAATCAGACCACACTAGCACCAAAGTATTACAGCCTGACAAGCTCGAAAATCTTTTCAACCGACCAGTCCTTGTAGAATTCACCAAATCCGCTCATAATACCATCATTAAAAACATAGTTAACCGTAGCGGCAACTCCTTCAATCCTGATGCCAAGTCCATTGCTTATTATCTTACAAATTACATGTTAAACGAAGATAAACTTTCCTATGCTGATGTTATTCCAGCTGTTGCACACATTATCGAATCTATGCCAGACGACGATTTTAACCATACCCACACCGATGATTTATTCTGGATTTGTGGCGAAATCATTGACCGCGCCTGGCGCTATCTCGAGGAAAACAAAGCTACTCAAAAAAAATATCGCAATCTAGTTTACGAACTATACTGGCCCCGCGTCGGCAGTCTTTGGCCAGTTATCAATCGTGATCGCTTTGATTTTAAGTACGAATCGGCCAACAAAATATTCAATGACTCCCTTAGTTTTGCCATGAGCCTAGAAGATATCACTGAACGAAACGCCGAAATCAAAACCTTCCTCGACAAAACCGCCGAACACATTAATTACAATGCTGGTCCCCTAGGTCGACGCGCTTTCGTTTATACTTTGCGAAGATTAAAACCAAAACAAGAATTTGAAAGAATTCTAAAAGTTATCGAACCAAACGATTATCACGAATATCTATCCTATCCTAACGGCATTGAAGAAGCCGAAATTTTGCTCGATGAACTTTTCCGCACCGACAACAAAGCTCGCATCACTGGTACTTCGCGTCTTGCCTGTTTTGAATCGCTCGTTATTACTGCCAATACTATGAATGTAGGTGAATTCATCCTAAACTACATCGACCGTCATTTTATTAAATTCATTGAAGTCATTTCAAATGAAGCCGCAAAGCAAGGACAAGAGCCAGTTTACGTCCTCACTGATTTGTTCATTGCGATGAGCAAAGGTATCACCGAAGAAAACGAGTTTCCGCCATTTAAATCTATCAAGCAAAAACTCACAAGTCTCGGCTGTGACGAAACTAAACTTTCAAATTCCGAAAAATACGCCCGCCATCATCGTCGTACCATCCTCTTTCAACGCTCCGCCCTCCAAAAACTCTTTTAACCTATAAATGTGATATATTAACAGATACGAATTTAAAGATCGGAATCTTGTATTTCTAAACCAACCTGATTTTTATCTTGTTCGATTAAACGACACTACTAATTAATCAACAGTTAATAAGTATTTAGAGATTATTTCTAAAGGCTCCAAACCATAAATATATCCAGTCTCGCGCACCCATTTTATCGAATCATCATCATTGTATTCTACAAAAGTCCATACTTCTCCATCACTGGCTTCAACAACTTCATTCATCTTCTTTGCAAGAGCAATGTTGTCCATTAAAACATTAAAATCTTCTTGCCTTATCGTATGATTACTAGCCTCTTTTTTGTTTGGGTTTTGTCTAGGTTTTTCAACGTCAAGATATTCATCCGTCTTAACAACAGACAAATCATCAAATATTTCCCACTTCGTATTATCCCATGCACCCGGACCCATAAGACCCCAATTACGTCGAGTTATTTCTAGTTTCTTTTTACTCATTCCATACTCTCCTATCTACTATTAACATTATATCATTAAAATGTTATAATCAAACTTACACTAACAAATATCATAGGTTAATTATGAATATAAAGATCGGAATCTCGAATTTCTAAACCAGCCTGTTTCTTTTATCCCATTTACAGTTATAATTCGCTTACCGAAGCCAAAATGGGAAAACTTCATTTTAAAAACTATTCCTATGGATATTTCAAAATCTGGCATCCAGGCCAAATGTAGCTTATGGTTCCGAGTTCATAACTCTTCCTAGTATTTTTAGCCTGTTCTATAGTGTTTATTGATTTCCCCCATTCTTTAGTAAAACTAACCTCACCAACAGTTACTTTTGCCCCTATGACATCGGCAATCTTTTTCATCTCTGCGAATTGTTCATCGAAGCTTAGGTTGCTTTTTTGCCTTTTATTATCAACTATCTCCGCAGTTCCTTCTTCAACATCACCACGATACGGATGAAAACTTATCACATCGATTAAACCTTTCTCACGATCTTGCACAGAGCTAACTACTTTTTCAACATATGTCTTATCATAAAATGCCGTTCCGGCTAATGACAACTTCAACTCCGGAAATTCACTTTTTAATCTATTTGCTACTTGATAATAAAAATCAGCATATTCCTCTGGAGAACTCGAATCACCAAATTCTTCTTTATCAAATGGTCTATATCCATTATCACTCGTATTGCGATTCACATTCGTTTCATTTCCAAGTTCCAAAGTCAAGCCCTTTCCATTTTCAAAACTAGTCTGTTTAATAAACTCTCTGCACATCAAGAGATAGCTCTCGATTTCTTCTGGAGTTTTTGGTGTATTCGCCCCACTCTCTTTTGCAAACATATTCATTACAACGGTCAATCCAGAATCACCAGCTTTTTCCTTCAACCTCTCAATTTGTTTCATAGCAATTTCATTAAATACCACTTGTTTTTTACCAGTCTCATCTGCTCTAATACATTCCGACACTACAAACGGCGATTGAGATCCACTTGAATGTACCCGAAACCTTGTTCCGTCAGGCAAGGAATCAATTTCTTTATCAAAAATTGCTATCTTCTCTTTTTCAGAATTAATCGCCGACTGAATCTGTTCCGGAGTGATAGTTTTTCCGTATCGAGAACTAATTTGCTCACTTATCTCTTCCATTGTCTTTCCGTCAGCCAACGATTCTTCGACAAATGCCATTCCTCTCAGATTTCTTGGATTAACTATACTAGACGAGTCCAAGTTAAGTCCTACTACGTCTGGAGATTTTATAACTTCTCCAAGCTCTCGTGCACGCACAGTATCATAATCTGACACCGCTTCTGGATTCTGGAATGGCGGATAATCAACTGTTCCGTTACTTTGACTTATATTTTCCTCGGCACTATCAGAAATTGTTTCGGAACTATTCATACCTTATATTATACTCCAAAATATGTTATAATTATATCTAAAATAACAGATAGAAAGGTTGGTTTTGAATATAAAGATAGGAATCGTCGGTTTACCAAACGTTGGTAAATCCACTTTGTTTAATGCTTTAACAAACGCTGGTGCGCTTGCCGCCAACTATCCTTTTGCAACCATCGAACCAAACGTCGGCATCGTTCCCGTTCCAGATGAGCGCTTAGATGTTCTCGCTAAAATGTACGAAACTAATAAAGTCGTCCCCGCCACTGTCGAATTTGTCGATATCGCTGGCCTCGTTCAAGGCGCTTCAAAAGGCGAGGGTCTCGGCAACAAATTTCTCGCTCACATTCGCGAATGCCAAGCTATTTGCCATGTTGTCCGTGCTTTTAAAAATGATGATATCGTCCGTGCCGACAATAAGCCCGAAGATAATATTTTAAAACAAGCGGGGGACGACATCGACATCATCAATCTCGAACTTCAGCTCGCTGATGAGGAAACCAAAGCCAAAATCGAAGCCAAACGCAAAAAGGACCCAAACGACGAAAACATTCCATTCCTCACCGATAAACCAGTCATCTACATGTTCAATGTCGACGAATCCGGTCTCACTGACACCGACCTTCAAAACAAACTAAAAGATCTCGTCAAACCCGCTGAAGCAATTTTCGTTAATGCTAAACTAGAAGAAGAAATGTCCGGCATGAACCGCAACGAACGCAAAGAATTCCTCGAATCCTACGGCGTCAAAGAAGATGCTCTCGGCGAGCTCATCAAAGCCGCCTACAAAACTCTCGGTCTCCAATCCTTCCTCACCGCCGGCAAAAAAGAATGTCGCGCCTGGACCATCAAAAAAGGCTCCACCGCCCCCAAAGCTGCTGGCACCATTCATACCGATTTCGAACGCGGCTTCATCGCCGCCCAAATCTGTAACTACGACGACCTCAAAGAACTCGGTTCTGAACAAGCCGTAAAAGCTGCCGGCAAACTCCGGCTAGAGGGCAAAACTTACATTATGCAAGACGGCGATGTCGTCGAATTCAAATTTAACGTCTAATTCCCATAAAACCCTTGCTATTTTACAGGTTATATGATAAAATAACTACTAATCGTTTAATAATAAAGGTAAATATGAGTGTTAATATTTTAAAGCAAATTGGTGACGCCCAAAAAAAGAAAGCCGTAGTCGATGTTCGCTCCGGTGACACTATCCGAGTCACCCAAAAGATTAAAGAAGGTAATAAATTCCGCTCTCAGACTTTCGAGGGTGTCGTAATTCGCGTTGATCGCAAAGATTCTCACACTGCTCGCATCGTAGTTCGCAAAGTTACTTCTGGTGTCGGTGTCGAGAAATCTTATCTCATTCATTCCCCACTCGTCGAGAAAATCGTCATCGTCAAACGCTCCAAAGTTCGCCGCAACAATTTAAGTTATCTCCGCGAACGTTCTGGTAAATCTGCTCGCTTGAAAGGCAAAGATTTTGACCGCACAGCAGTAAACGACGTCACCGTTCCTGAAGAACCAGCTGAAGAGCCAAAAGAAGAGAAAACCGAAGAGCCAAAAGAAGAGGCTAAAACAGACAAAACCGAAGAAAAGAAAGAAGCCTAAGTGGCAATTCTAGGAATCGATGAAGTTGGACGCGGACCCTTAGCGGGTCCGCTTGTTATTGGCGCTGTTATATTACCAGACGATAAACAGCCTTGGTTCAAAAATCTCAAAGATTCCAAAAAACTCTCCGCCAAAAAACGCGCAGAACTAAACGAATTAATCCTTAAAAACTCCACCACCGGACTTGGTTGGATCTCGGCAGAAGAAATTGATCAACTTGGTATATCCAGAGCACTTGCTCTCGCTACCAAGAAAGCCGTGAAGCAAATCCAATCGCTTCACAAACCTTTTTCTCAAATCATCATCGACGGCAAAGTTAATTTTCTAAAAAGCACTCCGCTAGAAAAATTCACCACCACCTGCATCAAAGGCGATGATAAAATCCGTGAAATTTCCGCCGCTTCCATCATTGCCAAAGTCGCTCGGGATAATTACATGATAAAGCTCGCTGACAAGTTCCCTGAATACGGCTTCGACAAACATGTTGGCTACGGCACCAAATCCCACGTCGAAGCAATTTATAAGTATGGTCTCACTTTGGAACATCGCAAGTCCTTTGAACCTTGTAAATCTCTTTCTAATTTCGCTACAAAAACAAGCTCAAAGAAAAACACCACTAACATCGGTCAAAAAGCCGAATCCGCCGTCGCGAATTACTTAATAAACCACGGCCACACTATTATCGCTAGAAACCACAAAACTCATTTTTACGAAATCGATATTATCTCCACCAAAGACAATTATATTTATTTCACCGAAGTAAAATATCGTAAATCCAACATTCGCGGCACGCCACTTGATACCATCACGAAAGAAAAACAACAACAAATGCAATTCGCAGCCGAGTCCTACCTCAAGTATCAAAACGCCAAATTCAAAAACCACCAACCACTCCTCGCCGCTGCTTCTGTCTCTGGCGATTTAAATCAACCCATGAAAACTAATATTACCTGGTTCCCTCTTGCCAATTAATCATTTTTTCAAGGCAAGTTTAATTCGCTCTTCCAGAGGCAAAGAACTATCAATTTTCTCAAGCGCCGTCGTTGCTTCTTTCAATGTGAATCCAAGTGCCATCAAAGCATCCATTGCCTCATCCGGCTCAGCAGTTTCAACAACGCCTTTAACCTCAGTCGCTCCATACCGACTTGGTATTCCAACCTTATCACGAAGATCTACTATTACTCTTTCAGCCGATTTTTTTCCTACACCAGCGGCTTGCGAAACGAACTTTACATCACCGTTAGCAATCGCATTTCTTACTTCCTCCGCTTCCGCAAGCGACATAATCGCAATTCCAGCCTTTGGTCCTATACCCTGCACCGATATTAACAGTTCAAACATCTTCTTCGCTACTAACGACGAAAAACCATACAGCTCTTCTGCATTTTCCCGCACTTGATGATAAGTGTAAAATTTTCGCTCTTCACCAAGCAAGCAATTTTCAAAATCATAAGCTGGCACTAACATTTCATACCCCACACCAGCAACATCCACAATCAGCCCATTTGAACCAAATTTTTCTTCAATAATTCCTTTAACATGCGCAATCATATTTATATTTTATCACCTTCCTTTAGTGTTCGAAAACTTATATTCATCATTTTGACCATACGCATACAAGAAACTACACGTAATCGCAGCCGCAAGCGCATCCGCCGCATCATCTGGGCGCGGTTTTTTCTCAAGTCCAAGATGTACCCGCACCATTTCCTGGATTTGACCTTTCTCCGCCGCGCCATATCCTGTCAAAGTTTTTTTAATTTCATTCGGCGAATACTCATAAACCAACAAACCTCTCTGTTCCGCTACAAGCAGTACAATCCCCCTCGCTTCCGCCACCGCAATCCCAGTCGTTATATTTTTTGAAAAAAACAGTTTTTCTACCGCCACTACTTCCGGCCGGCATTCATCAAAAACTTGATTCAAAGAATCATATAATTCTTTCAAACGTGAAGGAAGTGGCGCATCCACCGTCGTTGTTACTACACCATAGTCCAAGGCAGCAGCCGAAGAACTATTTACCGCATTAATCAGTCCAAACCCACACCTGCCAAGTCCCGGATCAATTCCAAGTATTCTCATTTTACGTACCTAATTAAAGTTTCGCGTAAATCCTTCACTGGCACCACAAACTTATCTCGAATCGTCGCGGGCGCAATCGCGTGTTTAAATCCTAGTTTTTTCGCCTCTGCAATTCTCTGATCCGCTCGGAACGCTGACCGTACTTCTCCACCAAGCCCTACTTCACCAAATACCACATATTCCTCACCCAACTTTCTCCCCGCCACTGCCGACGCAATCGCCATACACACTGCAAGATCCGCCGCTGAATCATTGAGCTTCATTCCCCCCACCACATTTATAAATATATCCTTATCCGACAATTTCAATTTCGTTCTTCTCTCTAATACCGCAATCAGTAAGTTCAATCGATTTAAATCAAATCCCGAAGCCGTTCTTTTCGGGTACCCAAAACTCGTTTTCGTGCAAAGTGCCTGAATCTCAACTAAAATCGGCCGATTTCCATTTAGGGTCGCAAGAATTATCGAACCATCCGTATTCGTTCGTTCCGCAAGTAGTGCTGCCGATGGATTTTCTACTTCCTTTAGTCCTGACGATACCATTTCAAATATCGCCACTTCGTTAGTCGAACCAAATCGGTTCTTCACCGCTCGTACCGTCTTAAAACCACCGTACCTATCTCCTTCAAATTGAAGTACCACATCCACCAAATGTTCTAGCACTTTTGGTCCAGCCAGAGTCCCCTCCTTCGTTACGTGGCCCACAATCACCACTGCTGTATCAGTCGCCTTCGCCGCTCTAATAATCAAATTTCCCGAATTTGTTACTTGCGACACTGTTCCTGGCGCTGAAGATATTTCGTCCATCGCGAGAGTTTGTATCGAATCGACGATCACAAGGTCAAACTCACCCGATTCAATTGTTTTTGCTATATCATTTGCCGATGTCGAAGCTGCAAATGACAACTTA
Source organism: Candidatus Saccharimonadota bacterium (assembly GCA_017536895.1). GTDB lineage: Bacteria > Patescibacteriota > Saccharimonadia > Saccharimonadales > Saccharimonadaceae > Nanosyncoccus. The sequence goes on from JAFWCN010000005.1 coordinate 50,974, forward strand.
TCCGATTCTGCCCCAAGGCGTACTGCTCTTAATTTCACCTGACCCGCTGACTCCTCACCAGATACATATAACACATTATGCTTTTTTGCCACCACTGCGCATATCTGCATCAAAAGTGTTGATTTTCCAATCCCCGGCTGCCCTGCAAGTAGCGATACCGACCCCATCAGTATTCCACCTCCAAGTACAATATCAAGATCAGAAAATTCAGTCAAAAGCCTCGCCTTTGCGTCCGACGGCGTGATTGTCGATATCTTTACAAAATCAAGTTTTTTTCCTGAAGCCTGCCCCTTAGCAAGAGCTGATTTCTTACCATTAGTACCCTCTTCAACAACTTGCTCCACCAAAGAATTCCATGCCGAACAGTTACTACACTGCCCCATCCATTTCGTGTATGCACTTCCACACTGCTGGCAAACAAACCTCGTCTTGTTTTTCATATATTATATTATACTACAGTCTCGGCGCAACTTCATGCATAGTAGTCACGTCAAGCCTGCCAGTGGTATCGTCATTGGCTTCAGCGCTCCCACCAAACTGATATAGTGTCGGGTCAAAGTTAACAATTTCTGCTGGTACAATAGAATTTGCTCCAGTTGCAGCTCCGTAAGTACGGTTGGCAATAAGTCTCTTCGCAATAATTGCCCCATTAATAAACAGCTGATTAGAATTTGCTCGTTGATTAATTGTTGATTGTATTCTTCTGTCTAATTCCTTGTTTTTATTGTTAATATCAGCAACATCACCAATATTATTGCAAGTAACGACTGTATCGTCCGCAATCAATAACGCATCTATTCGGGTCACACCACAATCAATATAAATATTCTTTCTAGAATAAATTACTAATTTAGGCATTGCCTCATAACTTGAATATTCATCGTTGAAATAAATCAAATTTTCGGTTATTGTGATAGCTTCATCAGCGCTAATTACTCTTGTAGTATTACCATTTATAGTTTCTCCAACTAATGCTCTATTTACGTCAAGTTTAACAGAACTATGCTCACGATTCATCATGTTATCACCTGACGCGAGTAGGTTCACTATTGATTCTTTGTCACTAGCTGCCTTAGTTGTACTCACTGCAGAACTAAGCCCTCCTACACCCATACTATTATTGCATGGAGAATTTGGAATCGTCAACGGAACACGATCGCAATAATTAGCCGTATTACCGCCACCTGGGTTAGGTGCTGTAGCAACACTATTCACGCTGAAAGGATTAGGTGATAAAATTTCACCATTGTTTCCACCGTAACCCATACTAGCACCACTACCAAAACCATTTATTGTCCCGTTTCCTACTACTCCAAGTTCGCCCCATGAGCCAAAAGCATAAGTCCCCTTTGCGCTTTTTACACTATACTCAGTGTATCCTCTCAAATTGCGTTTCAAATTTGTACTGGTAGCGATATTGCCCCTTGAAAATACATTGCCACCCCAAATCTGTATACTCGGTCTTTTTGCTACAATATAGCATTTAGAATCCGAAATTCTCCAGGTTTTACTCCCGTTTGCATCCATATTAGTTGGACCGCCACTATTTGCCGGCCAGAAAGCTGCTGCCACACAAACTTTTTCTCCGGCTTTCATATCTTGCACATAAATAGTTTTAGCCGAAGATCCTGCTTTACCAATGTACCTATTTAGCCCAACATTAACATCATTAGCACTTGTCTCCGCCGAATAACCACAGCTAGTCTCATTATTAGCTAGGCCATAATACGAACATAATTCACCACTCCAACTAGCAGTACCAGTTTTTTTAGATCCACGATAGACGATTATTTTAAATTTCGGGTTTCCTACCTTAGTTACATAGTTCTTATCACCACTTTTCATAGTTACCGAATTAGACCTCGGAAGAACTTGATAAGTAATTGGGATACTAACAGGTTCCCCTGCAAAAACCGGATCATTCTCATCTTTAGTCACGCTTATATTAGTATTGTAATTGTATGGCACCATAGCATTTGCCACACTATCCTTCGAATCAGTCTTTACGTTGCCCAAACTGCTATTGCCATTGTTACTAAAGATAACTTGGCTAGGAGTTGTTTGGTTGTTGGAATTAAAACTAGTGATAGCCTTACCATTAATAGTTCTGCCAACATCACTATCTAACACTTCTGTTTTTTTAGACATCTCTCGTGACCTCAAAATAGTGCTACCAGCCGCATAATTGTCATTGCTAATCGTGTTAGTAAACTTGCCGTCTCTACCAACCTGCATGCTAAATCCATTCTTCCAGCCCGGCAAACTACCTCGGTATGTATTAAACAAGTTCATCAAATTTGTTCCATTGCCATTACGAATAGTACCGGAATTAATTTGCATTTTATTCGGAGTTAAATAAGCTGTGTATTGCAGAACTGGATTGTATGTTCCGCGCCACGAAAGCTTATCACCAGGTTTCGCATAAACCGTCCGTTGATAGCTTTGATAATTAGCACTAGCATAAGTATTCTTAACTTTTATATTTATAAAAGCCTGGTCACCATCAGGCCCATCAGGATCAGGGTTAGGCGGTTGTGCATTACCAAGTGCAGAAGCGCAAACAGTCGTAGTAGCCCTTTGTCCATTATTAACGCTAGTCGTAAAACTCATGCTTTCACAAACCACCATCCCTGGATATAAAGTCAAAGTTTCCGACCTTACTGTTCCCGTCCCATTCAAAGATGAGTTAGCCAAAGTTCCACCATTTACTCCCTTTTTAGTAGTAGAGTTATACGGATAATTAGACGTCCTTGTAATTGTATATGCCGAAGCCTTATCCCCCATATCTCGCCTCAAACTATGACTAAAAGTCACTTTACATCCTGTCGTTGGACTACAATTATTCAAATAGTAATTTGGCGCGTTTGTATTGCTTCTTACAAATCCAGTTGATTTGTCGCCAGCTGTGGAAGAGCCAGAATAAACAGTCTCGTCAGGAACTGTAATACTAACATAAATTGGGTCATCATCTGATCCACAGTTACAATAGGTAGAACTGCTCGGTTCAAACCCCTCCATACAGCGATATGGATGTATTGGCACATTATAAACCCTGTTACCGTTCCGCATCTCATACGGAAGTCCACTTGCCTTCAATTTACCAATATCAAGTTTTAGTGGTTGGACACCAGATTCAAAAATTGTATATCTGTCAAGGACAGGACGATCCAACGAAAAAGGAACCTCACTTAGTACACCCCAGGTAGAATAATCATAATACTCGCTATCGCATATCTCACTAGTTCTAGCAGTCTGGACAAGTTTAATATATGTCGCCTTAACACTACCGATACACCCTCCACCCCTACAGATAGCAAGTCCATGAAGGTAAATAGTAGCTTGGCCGCTTGATTGTGAAACTGTAATTCCGTCCGAAATATCACTCCTTGAGGGGTTATTACTAATCCACAAAGCTCCGAATCTTGCCGACCTCCCCGCTGCTATCATTTCACAAGCACGCCAAATAGACCGGTTATCTGACTGCGTAACATCTTGACACGTCTTCGCAGAAACACTACTTGTACAAGAAAAAGTCACCAAGAAAACTATAAAAACCAAAATTGCCTTTATTGTCTTCATTCTATCTACTTGTATCTTGTATTTGTTCATTTAATCCTCTCTCCTTAGCCAAATCATAGTATTGGTTAACTTGTTCTTCGTTTCCAAACATTCTTTCATAATAAGAGATATTGTATGCCGAAAAAGCAGTAGGGTTCAATTCCTCAGCCTTATATGCATCTGACAATATCTGCTCTTTATATTTTTCAAATTCAGGCCTTGAAATATAACTACATAAATATGAAGCACGGTCGGCATACAACTTAGCTTTTTCATCATTAGTGCTAGCCTCAGCGATTTGCTTGTCTACATCTTTTATATAATTATTCAACTGATCCTCTGTAGCCTCCCCTCCTGACACCACCGCCTCTATTTCCTCTTCCTGCTTCGCTATATATTCTTTTTGGTTTTCTTTTACCACAATGATACTTATAATTAGTCCAACTATCAAAAATAACAAGCTAAATAGTGCAGCTACCAACCACCTGCTCTTACCACCACCTTTTTCCATAATCCTATTTTATCACAACCATTATCAAAAATCAAAGAATTTTGATATTATTATTCCGCAAACTCATCTCTAAACCACTCGTCCGCCGGACCAGCCGTCATCAAAATTACCAAATATCCTTCATCCACATATTCCCACAGCTTCTTCGCCAAATCATCATCAAGTTTTGCTGCCTCTGCCACTTCCCTATTTGAAAGACCAGCCACAAATTCTTCTGGCGTAATAACCGTCAGGGTTGGATCTTCGCGCACTAAATACGTCGGTAACCAGTACAGCTTGTCCACACCCACAAAGGCATTCTTATAGTCATCCTTCACTTCATGCTGACGAATATTTTGATGTGGTTGATATACCACCACTACACCTTTAAAACCTTTTAATTCCGCCTCTTCCTTTGCTACCTCAATTGTCGCCGTTATTTCTTCCGGATGGTGCGCATAATCTGTATACACTCCATCTGCTATTCTTTCAAACCTTCGCCCTACTCCCGGAAACTCATCTAAGATTTTGATTAACTCAGCAAAATTATAATCAACTATCATTTTCTTTTCAGCATATTCTGTAAACTGTATTTTCATTACTGCTTCAGCTGCAAGTGCTGCGTCTTGTTTTCTCACTTCTCCTGCTAGATTAAACTTATCTGCCATAAACATCACTCTGCCACCATCTCGCCGTATAATCTTACCTTCTTCAACTTCAATCACATTCTCGCTCTGCGACTTAAACTGCAAAAAAGCGTCTTCATAATCTTTCCGTGTCGGGTAAATATCCGGATGATCATAAGAAACTGCCGGAATTACCGCAAGCCACGGATGATATTTCAAGAAATTTCGATCATATTCATCTGCTTCATAAACAAAATATTTATCCCCTGGATGATATGCACCAGAAGATGCAAATCCAAGTGTCGTACCCACAATATAAGAAACCGGGAGGCCTAATTTCAAGCTTGCCCAAATAATCATCGCCGTAGTCGTGGTCTTACCATGTGTCCCTGCTATCGCCACCATTTTAAGTCCCAATTTTTCAACCAAAAACACCGTGAAATCGTCCCGTTTCGTACACTTCAAATCAGCCTCTTTTGCCACCACAAGTTCCGCGTGAGAGTCCGGCAATGCCGAAGTATACACAAACCAATCAATTCCTTCTTTCAATTTCTCGCCCAAAAACTTTCCATCCTGTTCTCCAATTTCCACCTCAATCCCCTCAGCAACTAATTCATCATAAATCGCCCCACGCATCAAATCTGAACCAAAAACGTTAAACCCCGCTGCTTTTGCCATCAAAGCAAGCGGTCCCATCCCCGTTCCAGATATCCCCGATATGTATATATTCATGATATAATATATTATACAATGAAAATAGATTCTGAACAAGAAATGCTCGATTTTGGCAAAGATTTTGCCAAGAATCTTAAATTCCCAGCAGTGATTGAATTAGTTGGCGACGTTGGTGCCGGTAAAACCACTTTCACTCGCGGCCTCGCCGAAGGCCTTGGAGTTAAAAGCCAAATCACCAGCCCCAGCTTTACCATTTCAAAATCTTACGCTTTACCAAACAACAAAAAACTTATCCATTACGACTTCTACCGCCTAAACGATGTGGGTCTCATGGCCAATAATCTCAAAGAAGCCATCAGTAGCAATAATGTCGTAGTTATCGAATGGGGAGAATCAATCAAAAACGTTTTACCTAAAAACAAGATAACTATCTCATTAAAACTACAAAATGATGGGGGCAGAAGAATAATTATTGAAGGTAATCGGAATAGTGTCTTTCGAGACACTGACATCAAAAATAGCCGAAGCAGTGTTTCTCGGGGGCTTCCGGAGGTTACGACCGCTCGCCGAAGGCGTATCGTAGCGTCGGATGAGGGCGCGAGCCCTGTGACGACAGGAGCGAGCGACCCGTCCCCCGAAAACACTGTTCGGCTATTTCTCGACACCAGTACTCCCGAAACAGTTTTACGATTGAACGACAAAGAATACAAATACCCTTTTGCCAGCGACCTCGCCGAAAAACTCTTAAAATTCATCAAAGACAAACTCGACGAAAACAATTACACTTGGCAAGACATCACCGAAATCACTTTTATGTCCGGCCCCGGCTCCTTTACAGGCCTTCGCATCGGCGCTAGCATAGTAAACACTCTCGCCCATGAACTAAGAATCCCACTCTATGATCACAAAGGTCAAAAACACGACCAAATCATTCCCGATTATGGTCGTGCAGCTAATATTTCAAAGCCCGTTAAATAATCATTTCTTCTCTATCGTTTTTTGCTGTGAAGCCATTTCTTCTGCTTCACGCGCCGATAGTCTTCGACGCACTACACTTCGAATTGCCGCCGCCATTAATACTGAAAACACTATCACCATCACGCCTTCTATTGTCGCCATCACAATAAAACCTCTTGTTCCATCTGGTTTTACTACTGACGTTTCACCAAGCGGTGCTACATATGATGGGTCCGTCGGGTCGTAAGCAATTTGCACACCATCACCTTCGCGATTTGCCAATTTTGCATCAGTAATCGTCAAACTCATGCCGACGAGCTTAACTTCAAAAACTGAATCTGCAGAGTCTCTATCCGCATGGAATATTCTAATAATTGACCCATTCCCCGCATCAAGTTTAATACCCGAATAAGCCAGCTCCTCACCATTCACTCCGGTATACACTTCACCATTGTCATTAATTACAAATCTGCCCGTCGTCGCATCATGTATTCCACCCATATCAATGGCCAATTTATCACCTATATAGACAAACGTATCATCATCTGCTCGAATTGCAAAACCTTCATTGCCGCTCGCAAGTACCGTAAATGGTACCGCAAAACTCATTGTGAACAAATGGTTGTGCCCATCCCTATTCACCGCATCGCCATTGCTAAAATCTGCACCATCCAAAGGATAAAAATGATCATGGTGAAAAGAGAATTCCGCTCCTTCCGGTTGATACTCTAATTTCAAAGCTCCAGTATAATTAGCACTCTTCCCATCTACCGCCTCAAACCATCCATCAAAATTACTTAAACCCTGATTTGGAGTTAGCTTACCATTGCCCGTCGCTACTGGTAAATATTCCTCAGATAATTCATACTCCGCCAAACCTTTTTCAACTTCTTTATTATAGTATTTACAGCTACTCCATTCAAATTGACGAGTCTTCAGGCTGTTTTTTACATTCAAATCATACATATTAACGCATTCGTCTGACTTTCGATCAAAATATGCCACCGACAGATAAACATCCTCACTCCCGGACAAACCCGCACTAGCTAGTATCGCTGTCGGTGATTTTGATATCGCAATCTCATCAATTGCCCCCATTGTAGAAGAGAGCCCCACAATCGCCAAAATCATCGCCACTACAAAAGTTACTAACGCTACTATACCCAATTGTCGTGATTTTTTCTTTTTCTTCATATTACTCTCCATTTTAAGTATATGCTTTTTTCATATAAAAATCAACCCTACTCCGTTTTTGGAATCCCAAAACTCTCATCAGACAACACTTTTTCTTCAAATGGTTTTTCGTAAGCATTCACTGCATCAACTTCTGCTTGTAATTCTTCCAAATATTTTTCCAGAACAGTCAAATCGATCGGTCCCGTCTTGTCAAACTTAAATTCTTCCTCGTCATCATCATTATTTTCCTCTTCAATCTCTTCCTCATCCGGCAAAAACCCTGGCCTAGACCGGTCTAGATAAATATCACCTGAGTTATGATAAATCAAAAGACTCACTCCGCTCGTTATAACGGCAATCACTACGGCCATTATTCCTAAAATCACTAAATTCCACCCACCTTTATTCAGCTTTTTCTTCTGTTTTTTCTCGTCAGAAACTTTATCTTCTACTTTTTTCTCTTCCATTAGATTTTACCCCTTAATACCGTTACCAACCTTACGTGTTTTGAGATTAAGTTTCGAAGTTTCAATGCATCTTGCCCTACGATTTTTCGTTTTTGTCTAACCTTATCCAACTTCTCATAAAAATTTGCCGGCTCCTTTTTACAATCTAACGCCACGAGTTCCTCTAATCTTTGTTGATAATCAATATAATCATTATTAAATAAACTCTTCGTCTCTGCAAAACTATTTTGGTTTTCCACCAGTTCCACATTCGACAGATTATTTTCTAGTAACCTCACGTTAAGTGGCATCATAAAACTAGTTAAAATTGTCTCATATCTGCCGCCTAAATGAACTCTTGTTCTTGCGTCGTCTTTTTGTACTGCTTTTAATTGTTCTTTTATTTCATTACATTTATCAACAATTGCTTTTTCCTGGCTTTCGGAAATCGCAAAACACGGCAAAGCAACCAAACTCATCACGAAAACCGCAAATACTACCAATAAACGTTTCATACAACGATTATAGCATATTAATCACGCTTCAACATGACTGTAAAAGCTTCCGAAGGAATATCAATTTTTCCAAATCCTTTCATCCGTGCCTTCCCGCGCTTCTGTTTTTGGAGAAGTTTTGCTTTTCTATCTCTATCCCCAGTATGAATTTTTACCGTCACATCCTTTCTATATGCTCCTATTGTTTCTCTCGCAATGATTCTCGCCCCAATTGCCGCCTGCAAAGCAACCTCATAGTTTTGTCTCGGAATCACTTCCTTCAGCTTTTTCGTCACTTCTCGCCCAATTCCCTCAGCTTCCGATCGATGTGCCATCACCGAAAGCGCATCCATTTTATGTCCACCTACCAGAAAGTCCACCCTCACCAAATCCTCTGTTCGGTACCCATCAAGTTCATAGTTAAACGACGCATATCCCGAAGTGGCCGATTTTAATTGGTCATAAAAATCCGTCAGCAAATTCGCCATTGGCGCTTCAAAATCAATCACTGCCCGATCCTCAATATAACTAAGGTTTGTCTGATGCCCTCGTTTACTATTAATCAAATTCAAAACTCCGCCAATCATATCTTTCGGCAAAATAATTTCACCTTTTACCCACGGTTCTCGGATTTCAGCTATTTCCGATACGTCTGGCAAATCCGCTGCTGATTTAATCTCGCGTATTTCACCGTTTGCCATCACCACTTCATAGTTCGTAGACGGATTTGTCACAATCAAATCTAGCCCAAACTCTCGCTCTAGTCTCTCGCGAATAATATCCATATGAAGTAGCCCCAAAAATCCAATCCGAAGCCCAAACCCAAGCACTGGCGAATTTTCTGGCTCAAACCGTAGCGCCGAATCCGAAAGTGCTAGTTTTTCGATCGCCTCCTTCAAATCCTTATACTGGTCATTTGAAACTGAGAAAAACCCAGCATACACAAAAGGCAAGACGTTTTTATAGCCTGGCAAAGCTTCTTTCGCTGGTGATTTGGCCAGTGTCACCGTATCACCCACTTTCGCTTCACGCGTAGTTTTAAGGTTCGTCACGATGTAGCCAATTTCACCCGCTTTCAAAGAATCTCGTGGTGTCATTTTTGGCGTTAATATTCCAACTTCCAACGCCAAGCCCTTCGTCTCCGCCGCCATCATCAATATCTCATCATTCTTCTTAATCTCCCCGTCAAATATCCTTATATAAAGTACTACTCCTCGATAATCGTCAAAATATGAATCAAATATCAGTGCCTTAGTAGGCCCGAAGCTGAAGTTGGTTTGGGACCGTTCGGAGGTTACGACCGAGAAAGAGGGCGCTTCGCCCGTGACGACGGGCCAAAGCGACCCGTGTCCCAAACCAATCTTCAGTTCGGGCTTAGTAGTTATTATTTTATCCAGTATTTTATCCACATTTTGTCCGGTCTTACCGGAGACTTCTATAATATCTTCACGCTTACATCCAAGCAGATTAATAATTTGCGCTGAAACCGATTCGACATCAGCCGCCGGAAGATCAATTTTATTAATCACCGGAATAATTTTTAGGTCCTGTTCCAAAGCTAGATAAACATTTGCCAGCGTCTGCGCTTGAATCCCTTGCGTAGCATCAACCACCAAGACCGCAGTCTCCACCGCTTGCAAAGAACGCGATACCTCATACGAGAAATCCACATGGCCCGGTGTATCAATCAAGTTCAAGGTATATCCCTTCCACTTCATCGTCACCGGCGCCAGCTTAATCGTAATCCCTTTTTCTTGTTCAAGCTCCATCGAATCCAAAAGCTGCGACTTCATTTCGCGTTTCGACACTGTCCCCGTAAGTTCCATCATCCGATCCGCAATCGTGGATTTCCCGTGATCGATGTGCGCAATGATACAAAAATTCCGGATTTTATCCATTTAGACTCCAATCATCGAAAGTGACAACTTCCCGTGGTCAATCGCCACGAGCCGCACTTTCACTTTGTCACCTACGTGAAGTACTTCTTCAACCTTCTTCAAACGCTTACCTTCAACAATCTGTGAAATATGGAGCATCCCATCAATCCCTGGCATAATGTTTACAAACGCACCGAAATCTTTGATTGATACTACCGTGCCATCATACACTTTACCGACTTCCGGTTCTTCCACTAACGACTTAATCCATTCTACGGCTTTTGCAATTTTCTCTGGGTCACTACCAGATACCGTCACGAGCCCAGAATCATCAATGTCAACCCCAGCTCCAGTCTCAGTCGTAATCTTATTAATCGTTTCACCACCTTTACCAATAATCGAGCCAATTTTCTCTGGTTTCACCATAATCTTCTCAATTTGTGGCGCATACTTCGAAATCTCCTTCTTTGGTTCAGGAATCACCGACACAATATGGTCTAAAATAAACATCCTACCTTCATGTGACTGCTTCAAAGCCTTTTCCATTATCTCAACTGGAAGGCCATGTACTTTCATATCCATCTGCAACGCCGTTACACCTTCCGTCGTACCAGTCACCTTAAAGTCCATATCCCCAGCAAAGTCTTCAGCATCCATCAAATCAGTTAGCACATAAGCTTTGTCGATATCTTTTGCTTCAATCGCTGTACCCTTTGGTACGTCTACCATTAGCCCCATCGCTACACCAGATACTGGTCGCTTAAGAGGCACACCTGCATCCATCAAAGCCATACACGATGAACACGTTGCCGCCATCGAAGTCGAACCATTTTGCGACATAATCTCAGTTACCGAACGAATCGCATAAGGGAACTCCTCTTCAGAAGGAAGCACCGGAATCAAAGCTCTCTCCGCCAAATATCCGTGTCCAATCTCACGTCTTCCAGGAGAACCAATTCTACCAGGCTCACCCACTGTATAAGACGGAGCATTATAATGATGCATATAGCGCCTTTTTCCTTCTGTCACTTCCATTGTATCCACTTCTTGTGAGTAGGAAAGTGGTGCAAGCGTCACAATATTCATTGCCTGCGTCACACCACGGGTAAATAGCGACGAACCGTGCACTCTTGGCAATAGTCCGACCTGCGACGACAAAGGCCTTACCTCGTCTAATTTACGCCCATCCGGACGCACACCTTCTTCTACAATTCCACGACGCACTTCCTTGAACAAAGCAAGCTCAAACGCCTGGTCATACACATCACGCAAGTTTTCATCATACCATGCAACTTTCTCATTATCGGTTTCACCTTTACCCTTAGAAAGTGCAAATTCATCATGCATCGCGTACTTAATCTCATCCAACACCTGTGCTCTTTCCATCACATTTCCGCGCACCTTAGAACCAAATTTGTCCTTAGTCCAATCTTCAACTTCTTTAATCACTTCCTCATCCGGCAAAACTAATTCATATTCCTGTGAAGTTGCCTTTACCTTTTTCGCTAAATCTCTCTGCAAATCAAGTACTGGCTGTACATTTTCTACCGCCCAACGCATTGCATCAATAATCATCTCCTCTGGTACTTCCTTCATACCAGCTTCCACCATCATCACCTTACCATCTTTGCAAGCCACCACGAGATCCATTGGCGATTCTTCACGCTCTTCTGGTGACAAAAATCCTTTGAATTTCCCACCAATTTGGCCAATTCGAATTCCAGCAACTGGTCCATCAAACGGCACGCCCGCGTTCATAAGAGCCGCCGAAGCTGCAATCATCGCCACGCAGTCTGGTCTAAACGAAGGGTCCATCGAAAGAACCGTACAAACCACTTGCACCTCTTGACGATACCCCTTCGGAAATAATGGCCGAATCGGTCGATCAATCAATCGCCCCACGAGTACCGCTTCGTCTGCTGGTTTACCTTCTCGTTTAATAAACCTTGAACCGGAAATCTTCCCAGCCGCATACCACTTTTCTTCATAGTCAATCGACAGTGGAAAATAATCAAGCACCACTGGCTTTGTCCCAACCACCACTGAGCCTAGAACCACGGTATCCCCATAAGTCACCATTACTGATGAGGTTGTTCTAAACCCAACCTTGTTTACTTCAAGCGTCAACTTTCGTCCCAACCACTCCGTTGACACCGAAAGCGTCTTCTTGCCATTAGGATTGATAATGTCCATAAAAATATTCCTTTCCCGGGAAAACCTCAGATACGGGCCCCCTTATCCCATATCTGCCGTCTTCCCTATTGTTAATGTTGTATTTATTATACCAAATCTTGATTTTTTTCGCAAAATATGCTATAATAGTAAGGATAGATACTTTCCAGTAAATATAGAACTTTTCATAGGAGGCAAAATATGGGATTCTACTGGCCTGTAGCAATAGTTAAAGAAACCAGCGAGAAACTGCTTACACAGGAATCGTGTTTTACTCTGGAAGAAGCAATTAAACAGATTAACCTCTGGAGGCATCAGTATCACTATGACCTTAAATGCTTCTGGGTTCATGATGACAATGACAATGTCGTCTGGGGGATAGATTCCACAGAACGAGATTACATCAGAGAACACTCCGAGGGATCCGGAAAATTAGTCATAAAAGGGCTAACCATTCCAGAAAACAAAGAGTTTAGCCTGATGGGCAAAATATACTCCAGTGTTCGCAAGCGCAATTACGAGCGCTTCGGAATCGGGGTATCTGGTGTTTTTTCGCGAAAAGACGAAGACATTGTATGCTACTTCTACCCAAGCTGCCACGAAGCTGGATATAACGACACAGAAGTTCAAAAATATCTAGACTTGTTCAACGAAACCTTCGATGAACAAATAGATTTATTCATCCTCGTTATGGAACAATTTATAACAGATGAAAACGGCCTTCGCGCATATGCTGAGCTTATCGGAAATCACCAATTCACAGGAGAAGATGATTTGATAGCTTCATGCAATGAACTACTCAACAAGTTTCTCTTATCCATCGGTGTAAAAACCGAAGAAGACGAAGTAAGAAAACGGGCACGGAACAAACAATTCCAAGAAATCCTCGATTCAATAAGCCCTCAGTACTTCTAATCAAAAACCCGCCGATTATACCGGCGGGTTATTCTTTTGTTCGACAAATTATTTCCTGAGGCCTAATTTCTTTACAGTCTTCTTGTATAGCTCAAAATCGGTCTCTTCTAGATAGCGCAACAACTTCTTGCGCTTCCCCACCATTTGCATTAAACCTCTTTTGGCCATAAAGTCATGTTTGTTCTTCTTCACATGCTCGGTCACTTCCTTGATCCGCTCTGTGAGAATTGAAACTTGAACCTCAGGAGAACCAACATCCGCCTTATTACGGGCGACTTTGGCAATAGCCTTGTCTTTATTCTCTTTTGTTATCATGCACCTCATTATACCACTTCTCCCCTAGAAAGTAAACCCCCTATACCTTGTGAATTTGTCTAAATTAAGCTACAATTATATACATGAAAATACTAAACACCCCAATCAGTAAAAGTGACCTTATTAAATCATCCGAAAATTTCATTGACGACCATGCCATCAAAGGTGTAGTAGATGTCAAACGAGAGCTTTTAGCGGTAGATTCACCAATGCATTGCGATTGCGAGCAATTGTTCCTTGAAAATGGCTCAGAACAGGTTGATTTATGGGGCATCAATCTCTATTTAGACAGTGACGATATCGACGATCTAGTTGAATTTGACTCTATGATAAATATCCGCCCCGCACAGGGGAATCGTTCCCGTTCCGTCGAGGATCCCGAAATACAAGCAAAAATCAAATCAATAGTTTCAAAATGGCTAATTTAACCTATATTCATAGCGATGAAGCGCGCAAAGACTGGCTCATCCGCCCCATCACTTATCAAATGGGCAATATCGGCAGCGAAGTATCCAGATCTTTAAAATGGAACACCAAAAACCAAACTCGCGCCAGCAAAGCCATCGACCGCGCTCTCGAACTATTTGATTTTACTATTGAAGCCAATCTCAAAAATCATGCTCGTCTCACCGAAATTCTAAAAGCCCGCGAAGAATTCTGTGATTATTTCTTCGGAAATAATTCTTGGCGCACAGATCCTGCAAAAATGCAAAAATATTACGATCAATTCGCCATTATGGAGCAACTCCACCCATGAAAAACGAAGACCAAATCATCTTAGTAGATAAACCAGCCGGTATCAGCAGTTTTGGCGTCGTGGCAAAAGTTCGCGGTTACCTAAAAAATGAATTTGGCCACAAGGTAAAAGTCGGCCACACCGGCACGCTAGACCCCTTCGCCACCGGTCTTCTTATTCTCCTAACCGGCAAAAATACCAAAAAATCTAACGAATTCCTAAAACTCGACAAAATCTACGAAGCTACCCTGAAACTCGGTGAGGTTTCTACCACCGGCGACCCAGAAGGGCAGATTCAACAGTACTTAATTGAGGGGCTTTCGGAGGTTACGACCGAGAATGAGGGCGCTTCGCCCGTGACGACGGGCCGAAGCGACCCGTCCCCGAAATTAAGTACTGTTGAATCTGTTATTAATGGCTTCATCGGCACTATCACCCAAACCCCACCTCGTTTCAGCGCAATCAAGATTAACGGCGAGCGCGCTTACAAACTCGCAAGAAAAGGCCAAGATTTTGAAATACCCAGTCGTAAAGTAAAAATCTACTCTATCGACATCCTAAACTACGATTATCCCAAATTAAAAATCCGCGTCCACTGTAGTTCCGGCACTTATATTCGCACCCTCGCCGAAGACATTGGTAAAAAACTAAACACTGGCGCCTACCTCACAGCTCTTCGCCGTGTCAAAATCGGCGACTACGATGTCAAAGATGCTTTCCCTCTTTCCCGCTTCACCGAATAATATGCTATAATCTACTTATGTTAGTTATGAATTCTCGCCTTCTCGGCGCCCCAGTATTAAGTGTTCAAGCCGGTGGCCCAATCGGTAGAATCGTCGACGCCATCATAGATCCAGATAATCTTAGCGTTATTGCCTTTCACATCGACGGCCCACCCATCAATAAACAACAAAACATCCTCGATGTTCGTTCAGTTCGTGAATACTCTAGCTATGGCTTCGTTATCGACGATATCGACGAATTAGTTTCTCCAGACGACGTAATTAGAATTAATAACATCCTAAAACTGAATTTTAATCTCCTAAGTCTCAAAGTCGAAACCAAAAAAGGCTCTAAACTCGGCAAAGTTCAAGATTTTACTCTCACCTCCGAAGATTTCATTATTCAACAAATCATCGTCAAGCGCCCCATGATTAAATCACTCAACGACCCTGAACTAACTATCCCCCGAAATGAAATAGTCGAAATCACCGACTACAAAATTATTGTCAAAGAAGAAGAAAAAACCATCAAGAAGAAGGCCGAAAAACAAGAGTTTGTTCCTAATTTTGTAAATCCTTTTCGTGAGTCACAACCTGGCTTTGCGCCAGCTGATACGAAAACCCCTGACGCACAAGATAACTAATTAACTTCTCGTCATCATATTTTGCGCGTTTTTTCGCAATTATTTTTAATATCTCTTCCTCATCATTTCGTTTATCCAGCACTTCTTCAATAATTTCTCGAGAAATTCCCTTTTTCATTAATTCCAAAGATAACCTCTTTCTCGACACACCCTTCTTTACGAACCGATTCTCCACCCAAAACTCCGCAAACCTTCGGTCATCCAAATACCCCTTATCAATAAGCCGAGAAACTATTTCATCAGAAAACTCAAAACGGTCTTCTGAGGGGCATCCGCAGTTGCTACGAGGACGCAGCGACGAGCCCTGTGAAGACAGGCGCGAGGAGCGTCCCGAAGAAGACTGTTTGAGTTTTCTACTTAAGTATTGGGCGGTTTCTCGAATCGATCTTGGACGAACAAGCACCCATTCAAGTGTTCTTTGATACAACTTTCCAAACTCCGAAGCTCTTTTAAATTCTGTCAACTGGCTATCATCAATTTCGAGACCTATCTTTATTTTATAATCCACCACCTGCTTCACATCTAATGAAAAAGAATATTCATCATCAACAAAAACATTAATTCGGTTTGGATTTTTCACCCCTTGTTTGATATTTGTAATCTTCATTAATTCTGAGATGCCTTTTCACGCACTTTTTCTTCAATCTCCGTCATCAATTCCGGCTTTTCACGGAATAATTTTTTTACCGCTTCACGACCTTGTCCCAATGTTTCACCATTATATTTAATAAATGCTCCAGCCTTATCAAGAATTCCATATTGCACGCCAAGGTCTAGCACATCACCCGGTTTCGAAATCCCTTCATTATACATGATATCAAATTCCGCCGTTCTAAATGGCGCCGCAATTTTATTCTTCACTACTTTAATCTTTGTTCGGTTACCTGACACATTGTCGCCTTCCTTAATCTGGCCAATTCGTCGAATGTCTACCCGCACCGAAGCATAAAATTTCAGTGCATTACCACCAGTCGTCGTCTCTGGATTGCCAAACATCACACCAATCTTCATCCGAATCTGATTAATAAATATTACTGTCGCACGAGATTTTGAAATAATCCCTGTCAGTTTTCGCATTGCCTGCGACATCAACCGCGCCTGAAGTCCCATCTGCGCATCACCCATATCGCCATCAATCTCGGCTTGTGGTACCAAGGCAGCTACGGAGTCCACCACAATCAAATCCACTGCATTAGATCTCACCAATGTTTCACAAATCTCCAAAGCTTGTTCACCATTATCTGGCTGTGAGATCAAAAGATTAGCTGTATCTACACCGATTTTTTTCGCATAAGCCGGGTCAAGTGCATGCTCTGCATCAATAAATGCCGCCTGACCACCTTGCTTTTGCATTTCTGCAATCGCATGAAGTGCCAAAGTAGTCTTACCGGAAGATTCTGGCCCATAAATCTCAATGATTCGCCCTTTAGGCCAACCACCGCCCAGCGCCAAATCCAAAGATAAAGAACCAGATGGCAGCAGTTCCACATCCATCTTCGGAGTCTCGCCAAGTTTCATAATTGAACCGTCACCAAATTGTTTCGTAATTTGTGCAATCGCAAGCTTCAAGGCTTCGGATTTTCCGTCATTTTTCGTTTCAGTTTTAGTATTCTTATCCACCGCATCTTTTTTTGCCATAATAGTATTACCTTTCTTGTATCTATTATACATTATTTTAATAAAATCCACCCCACTTTCTGCGCACTCTTATAGCATGGTAGATATCAAATTGCAACCCCCCACTAAAAATGCTATAATAACCCCATGCGAGTTAATGAAAATATTCTAATTTCTAGCTTAACCACCATGCGACTCGGCGGCCCCGCCCGCTATGTCCTAGAAGTCGAAACTCCAGCCGAAGTAGCCGATGCCTACGGTTTCGCCGCTCAATTTGGCTTGCCAACTTTCGTCCTCGGCTACGGCGCAAATACCCTCGGCCACGATGACGGCTACAACGGTGTCATCATCATCAACCGCATGAAAGGAATTACCGAACTAGACGAAATCACCTTCAAAGTCATGGGTGGTGAATACTGGGATAATGTCGTTGAATACGCTGTGAATCGAAATCTCACCGGCATCGAAGCTCTTTCCAAAATCCCCGGCCTCGCGTCAGCCGCACCTGTCCAGAACATCGGCGCCTACGGCCAACAAATCTCTGATGTCCTAACCGAAATCGATGTTTATGATTCCTACACCGGTACTTACAAAACATTATCCCACGACGATTTACAGTTCGCCTATCGTCACAGCCTTTTAAACACTACCGAAAAAGGTCGCTATTTCGTAATTTCTATCACAATAAAATTACAGGAAGGCCAAATGCAGCGCCCACTTTATAATTCTATTGAACGCTATATTGACGAACACGACCTCGCTGACCTCAGCCCCAAAGGCATCCGTAATATAGTTTCTATTATCCGCGCTAACAAGCTCCCTGATCCTATGGACAAAGCTTCTTCTGGCTCCTTCTTCCACAACATTTATCTCACTGACGCCGAAGCCGAAATCGCCGAAGGAAAGAATTATCCGTTCCATCGCAGTGCCGAAGGCAACAAACTCAGTTCCGCTTGGTTAATTGAGCAATGCGGCTTCAAAGGCAAACTCCTCCACGGCATCCGTGTTAGTGATAAAGCCCCTCTCGTTCTTATCAACGAATCAGCTAAATCTTTTGATGATTTAGCACGCGCTCGCGACGAAATCATCAGTGCCGTCTATGACAGATTCGGCTACTGGCTAAAACAAGAACCCGTTGAAATCATCAATCCCCCAGTCAAACCTGGCATGTTCGCAGGCGGAGCTACTCAATGAAAATCCTAAACGGCCGAGAACTAGCCGGCTTTATCAAGGAGCGCCAGGCGCACCAAGTTCGGACTCTAACCAAAAAACCCAAACTCCTCATCATCCGCGACAGCAACAATCCTGTCATCATGAAATATGTCAATCTCAAAATCAAATACGGCGAGGACATTGGCGTTATCGTTGAGGATTATTATGCCGAAAATTCCACAGCCATCGCAGAAAAAATCAAATCCGCCAATCAAGACCAAAGCATCAGTGGAATAATCATTCAACTACCGATTCTAGAAAAAACCAAAACCGACGAACTCTGCAATCTCATTGACCCATCAAAAGACGTCGATGGTCTCGGTCAAAACGCTAAATTTGATTCCGCCACCGCCACTGCTATCAATTGGCTCCTTTCCGGCTACGACATAAAATTAAACGATAAAAAAATCGCCATCGTCGGCCGCGGTAAACTCGTCGGCATGCCACTTTTTAAAATGTTTACTGATTCACATTACGATGTTTCTCTCTTTCACCGTGGCGATAATCTAGAAAAACTAAGCGAATACGATATTATTATTACCGCAACTGGCAAACCAGGTTTAATAAACAATTCTTTTGTTAAGCCCGGCGCTTGTATCGTTGATGCTGGCACCGCGTCAGAAGACGGTGTCTTAAAGGGCGATCTTGCCGAGGAAGTCCGCGAACGCAAAGATCTCTCTGCCCTCACCCCCACGACGGGAGGAGTAGGACCACTAACAGTGTCTTGCCTATTTGATCACGTCATTCAAAACGATATCAATCACCTTACTTAACCTACCCCTCAGACCATGTCATCCAAAACTACGTCGACTCCCAAAACCTAGTCCATCCTTCAACCATGCAACCACTAGCTAAGCTATAATCTATGGTGCAGGTGGAGGACCACTCCATCCAGCAATATTTTGCATTTTTCTTCTAACCTCAGGCTTAAGGCTTAATTTACCAGCAGCCTCTTGACGCAAAGCTCCTGAAGCCGTAGACTGTATGTCTGCCAAATCCTTCGCAGACATACTTCCCAAACTTCGCTCCAACCTATCAATAGCCCCATCATCTGCCATAGCCAACGTTTCAGACGTGTATTTACTAGCTCCAGTCGCATCATAAGTATTAGCATTAATATTATCAACCACATCACTCATTGAAGTTCCAGAAGCCATAGCCTGTATCATAGCATGTGAGCCACGATTAGTAGCCTTCAGCTTATCGCCATACTGACCCATAATATGAGAAGATGCTTTTCTGAGTCCTTCCTCTCTTGCTTCTCTCTCATCCTTAGAGAGTCCCGAAGCCTGAGATGCCCTTGCATATGCCTCAAGATTGCCCTGCATACTATCTCGACCAGCTGTAGTCTTCATTAACATATTCTGAGCAGCTTGGATTTGTGTCATGGCAACCTCTTTCTCTGCAGCAGTCTTAGCATTATTATACCTCCCCAACGCATTTGCATGAAAAGTGCTAACCGAAGATGGATCATTAGTGTTAACCGGCTCACCATCAGCACCAATTACTCTTCCACTAGTCATCAAAGCCTCAAAATCAGCTACTTTCTGCTGCTTAGCCTTATCTTCAATACCAGCCATAGTAGCATCATAGCCCGATCCCAACAAATTCTCTTCTCTATTTCTAGTATCTTGATTACTCAAATACTGCGATCTAGCTCTAGCAACATTTCGACTACCTCCACTCATGAACGTCGCTAATCGTCCCATCTTATATGCTTTGCCATTCTCATCTACTCCAGCCCGAAGTCTAGTCGCTCTTTCAGCTCCTAATTCCTGCGCATTTCTATAAGCTTGCGATCCACGCATCGCTCCAGTCGCTGTATTTCCCAATCTACCACCAAGCCCAGCTAACCTCGAACCAATAGCGCCCATTGCATTAAACGCACTTCTAATCACCATCGGGATAAAGAATATTGGCAATACTCCTACTATCATAGCAGTAAACGCAGCGATAAAACCACCCTCTCCAATATTAGCAGCAAGCAATAGTCTAGACACATAATTACCACTACCCACCAATAATCCACAAACCGGATATACTATTAATAGTCCCTTGAAAAAGCTCAGCCATTTGTCAAACAATTTCTTAGTATTAGGCAATATATATGCTACAAATGCTAGTGGTGATACCACAATTAACACAATAATCGCCGCCTCCCTCATCGACAATAATATAAATAAGAAAAATATGGCAATGACAATACCAAGCGCTGATACAAAAAGCGAAAGAAGGATTGCAGGATTACTAAAAATGGCAAATCCTCCACCAACTAGTAATGCCAAAAGTCCAACTCCAGTCAACCCAGTCGTCATCAAAGAATTACTATCATTACTTAATGGAATATTCTGTCCTTCAATACTCAATGATTGCAAATATAAATTATCTCCTAAACTCTTAAACAAGCTTTGAAAGCTATTTCCTAAAATATTAGAAATATCCACGGCCAAAATACAAATAATATATGATAAATTAATAAGTATTGCTGCTACAATTAATTTTGGCAAAGCTTTTTTAATGCCATAATTGTCAATACCTACACCAGTTAATTGTGAAATAATAACAGCCAAGAGTAATATTACAAAAACGATATTGGCGAAATTGCGAAAAGTATCCCACGCCACTTCTACACTACTCTCATCATTAGTAAACAACTGAGGCTCAATTCGCAAACTAGGTTCTACATATTCATCATATATATTGTCTGCCGCATCGCTCAACCATTCAAGAATCGGACATACTATCCACCCTAAAGCATTTGCACCACCAGAAGCTTTACATCTATTACCATACCCATTCTCTACTGCGTCCTTATAATTCTCTGAATTAGTTTTGTTAGCCTCTTCACCTACACTCTTTTTTGTGATGTTTTCATCAATTCCCACTTTATTAATAGCTTTATTATTATTATACGTAGCCTGCGCCTGACGAACAACAGTTTCAGCAACTTCTCTAAAAGATTTATTCTCTACTGAATATGAGTATGATAATGGAGGGTCACATTTAGCACTCCCATCTCCACAAAAAAACATATTTATTTGTCGTGGATTTTTATCATCAACCTTTAATTCTGGATAAAGCTTAGTTGGCGTAGTATTCTTTGGCCTAGCCTTATAGTAAAGAGGCCCTACCGCTTTACCATCTGAATCCACTTTTGCACAAATTTGATTAGTAGAATAAACCCCGGTTACTACGCGTTTAAGCTGAGTTCCGCCAACAACTCCACCAGGATCATTGTGTTCTTCTAGCTTTTTGTACTGGACAGCAAAACATTGAAAGGTCTTATTTTTATTTTCATTCCAATATGCATGAGCATTCTCTTGTCGCAAACAACTTCCAACAAATATACCAACAATTATTAATACCAATACTTTTGCATAACTCATCTTCATGATTCTACCCTCTCCTCACTCTCAGTAGTTTTTTCTCCATTCATCATTTTTTCCAAATCCCAACATTGCCTCACGACATCATTATTCGCACTCCATATAGTATCTTCTGCCTCATCAAAAGCATTTTCTATCTGCAACTCCAATTCCTCATCATCGTAATCGTCGCAAACTATTATTCCCTTCGTGTTTAAACAGTTTACATTTTTAACATTTTCCAAGAATTCTGCATATAATTGAAAATAATTTATTTCCTCCTCAGCGTACGTTTTAACAATTTCGTAATTTGACTTAACTAAACTACTAAATTTATTAGCAATCCAATCCTTAACATCATCTAAATTATTGTTCAACACTTTATCGATCAATTCTTTCTCATCAATATAAGTTTTATTAAATGTCAGTCTCATTAACTCAAAGTTTGCTCTGTAATTATTAATAGCCATCACAATTTCGTTATTCAAGTCATTATCCACCAACGATTCAAAATTAATCAAAAGCTCATTTGCGGTTTTTAAATAATTCGCTATAGTTTGTGTATTTTCATTTTGCATCTCATCTATTTTATAAATGTCACTCTCATCATATTCCCCCTCTAAGGTTTTATCTGAATCTTCCCCATAAAGCAAATAATTTGCATATCTATTAAATGCCAGCTTGGCATCCTCACTTACACTCAACCTGTTATCTTTGAGTAATAAAAAATTCACAACAAAAACCCCAATAATAATCAAGAAAACCAAAGCTAAAACAACGACAATCCATTTTCTATGGGATTTCTTTTCCTGCGTCAAAATAACATCTCCAGTGCCAGAACTAACCGGCGCTGAAAACGAAACCCCATTCGAACCAAATCCACCAAGATTATTGTATGACGAATCCATATATAAGTACATTATACCATAAGCATTTCATTTTTAACAAAAAAAAGCGTCGTTTTCACGACGCTAATTCAAATAAAAGGCAATTACTCTATAGTTATCAACCCATGGTACCCACCATTGTCGGCATTGGTAACAACATACGTTCCCGATTCTACGCCAGAAATATCATACTCAGCATATCCATCTTTTGTGAGTGTACCCGAAACTATATATTCCGGATCGTCCAATCTATCTCTTGCCAAAACATAATACTTACTATCCGCCGGTAAAGTTACCTCTCTATATTGTGTTCCTTCATACCAAGAAACTATATAATCCTCACCTTCATTCAAGTTGTAAATACTAGGGATATCAGATATTACATTTCCTTTTGAATCTTTTATCTCAACATTATCAGAAAATAAGAACGAAGCTCCTTGTTCATCATCTAGAATATCATAACGACCAGAGTTTAGAGTTATCGTGTGTAATCTAATCGCATCACCATAGAAATTCACCCTCCTTAAGCCCATATTAGGTACAGAACTAGAAGAATATGAAACGATCTTATCTCCATGTTCATAGGTCGGAACCGGAATATTACCATATGAAAAGAATCCATTATTGACCGAATCTGGTAAAGAAGTTAACAAATCACTATAAACATAACACCCTTTGTCGTAACCCATTCTTAAATCCGTATATGGCAATACCCCGTTAGCTTTCTCGGGATCAATAGTACTTAAACTATAGTTCACCCCATCTCTCAATAAAAAGAAATTGCTATTATTCCCTTCTTTTGGCTCCCATACCAACAAATCTAACCCGTGGCTAGAATCATTGTCCGGCAAATCATAAGGTCCATCTTCAGGCGAGTTCAATTCTAAATCCTCATTAATTTCGTAACCCTGATCGCATGCACCAAGCGCAAACACCAGCCCAAAAACCAACAACATACACATTAGTTTCTTTTTCATATCGCCACACCTCCAATAGAAAAATAAATCATAATCTTGCCTATTTTTAAGTTACCAGGCAATAAAACCTACTGATCGATATTATACCACATTCTACCATATAACACAAACACAACAAAAATAGGCTGCAAACCAAAGTCTACAGCCTATTTTCTTAGATTCCCGCCCGTGAAGCGGTCTCTTACATTAACTTCTTACGGCTAGCAAGGTAGTAACCAAGCGTAGTTACAACAGAACCAGCACCAATCGCGCCAGTCACAATCTCGCCTGCACCAGTATTGACAATCGTGGTAGGAGTACTTGGATTGTCCGGCGTAGGAGTTGGTGTAGGTGTTGGTGTAGGAGTTGGTGTTGGTGTAGGTGTTGGTTTGTCACAAGTTTTCGCCACATACACTTGTGCTGAATCTTGCAATGCATAACCATTCACCGATACCTTCGCCCAGTTAACTAATTGATTTGTCTTATTACAAGCCAAATCCTTATCCACCACCTGAGCTGTGAAACGTAGGTAAGCATCACCATTTACTTTGTAGTCACCCACATTCACTGCTGCTACTGTTGGATCGTTATAAGCTAAACCATTCGGATGTGATGCATTTAGCAATTTTGCCGAACCCTGAACATACTTCAAGTTATTTGGCAAAGAATCACGAATCATTACATTATTCACAGTCGAAGCATTTAGGTTCTTATAGTGAATCTGGAACTCGACTTTATCGCCTATTTTGGCGTCAACCGATTCTTTCCAATCCTTCTCACCTTCTTTGCGAACCGTTTTCTGAACCGCAGTTGATTCAAACACCGGTTTCACTTCGATTGTATAGTAAGAAGCAAAGCCATAACAGCCCGGAACTTTACCGTCGCCGTTAGCCTTATAGCTAGCCTTTACACCGCTATTTGACACAATCGCGTCGCTTACGGTCTTACCACCGCCAGCACCGTAATGGTTGTTTTCGATCAAAGCCGAACCTTCAACGTAGTCAAGGTAAAATGCCCGACCATCAGCGCTCTTAAAGTCGACATAGTCCCAGTAAGAGCTGATTGCCGTACCAGGCGCATCAATGTAACCATTAATTCGTGGTGTCGCCGAAATCATTTCCGGAATTTGGAAGGAAACCTTCACATTTTCCGCAGTTGCAGCTTCACCTTTTGGGTTATTGTTATGGACGTAAAGACGCACTATGTAAGTTTTACCCTCTTCCACAGTGATCTGGTTACCGTCCCACACATTTTTCTTACCATTATTGCCAGTTGCCTTATCCCGCGCCCCAACGAAGTTCCGTTCGTCAGTTAGTGGCATAATCACACCAGCTTCTTTATCCTTCTGCGATAAATTCGCATCAGTATCCTTAATGGAGTTAAAGACAATATTATTGCCAAGAGCTCCACTATTAATTTCTGCAATCGTATAAGTCCTACGATTCGCCCCCGCATTACCCCAAGCGCTCACTAACGCTGGAGCAACAGACGCGCCGACCACCATCGCGGCCGCCGACACACCTAGAATAGATTTATAGATAGTTTTCATAATATATAATCCTCTCAAAAATATTAAAAATTAATACGAAAATTAATAACTCCTTTTGCTAGCCGAATTGTTAATTTTCGTCTGCCCACAACCAAATCATCTCAAATTTCAATTCATATCCTGGAAGAGCCCAGCGACATTTAAGCCGCTGGGACTAATAAAGTGCTAGGTCCCCCCCAACCTCTTCCATGCGCTATCATCCCTTTAATCCGCAGGAGTAAATTCCCCATCTCCTTCTGGACTTGTTGGTTGAACCGAAGTGTCAACCGGACCCCTATTAGTTACTGGGTCTGGTTGATAGTTCATCGGATTTGAATCCGTAACTACCGGCTCTGACTTATGCTCCTCCACTACCGGAGGATTAGACGGAGTCACCGTTTTTGGATCAGAGTATCCATGATTATTGTCATTCCCCGATCCAGTCGGATTCTCCGTCCGCGGGTCGACAGGCTGAACCTCTCCAGCTCCATCGCTCGGCTTATTCTGGCCTCCACCCTTCTGTGCGTTACCCTGGTTCACCGGATCTTCCCGAGGTTGCTTTGAGTACGACGGAGTCGGTGTCGGCGTTGGTGTCGGTGTCGGCTTTGGAGGATTATCTGTATTCCCCCTTGGAATGTTCCCTGGCGGATTACCAGGATAAACTACGTTGGCACATCTGTCCAAGATGTAAAACGTAATCTTTCCATCCTTAGTGGTAATCTTTGTTCCAGCCAATTCGCCGGTCACGCCATTTTCAGCGCTCACGACGTATTGATTACCGTTCATACCGGTATTCGTACCGCTGGGGTCAACCTCCGTCCTCAGAAGGTTCGAAGTCGCTAGAGCTCCCTCAACCTTGAAATACAGCTTTTTTCCCTCTTCCGAAAGATAATTTTTTTCTGAAGTAAGTAAGTTGTCATACGAAGTGTCATCTTTCAGCTTGAGATTGTTCGCCACTATCGCCAGTATCCTGGCATCGTGAGCACAATCATCAAGGAGAACTTCCTCAAAGATTTCCTCGGTTATTTTACCGTTATTAGCCTTTTTCAAAAGCTTTGGCAAAAATTCCGAGTCGATTCGGTTATTCTCATTCTTCGCCCAGTTCTGAGCAAACCGAGAATCAACCCCAGTGTCTTTAGTCTTAGTGTTGCTAGTGTTGCTCGTTGATGCATTCGCTGAAGCATCATCACCAAACTGGTTGCTAATTGCTAATCCACCAACAAACACCAAGGCTACCACCGTAATTGCAACAGCAACCTTCGCAAGACGTCCAAAGTTAGCTGATTTTTTCTCAGCCTCTTCCGCCTCAGCTTTAGCATCTTTGACGTCAGAATCATTATATCCTTCCGCCAAAAGGGCATACCCGTTTTGGTAGTATTTCATAGCATTATAGGCATAAAATCCTATAGCGCCAACACCTACCATAATAGGTATTATTGCTACCCACTTACCCGCTACTGCCGCAACACCTGTTGCCGCAAGGACAACAGTAATGATGGTAAAGCACACGAACTCTTTTTTCGTAGAGCCGTTCTTTCGCCATACATATATTAGCACCGCTATTAATGCCAACATAAGCACTAAAAACAGTGCCGACAACTTCGGCCATTTGTTTATGCCATACAAGGCAAAAAACGTAGCCGCTCCGAACAGTAAAGACGGAACTATGGTAGAACCCTTTACCGGATCTCCATTTTCATCCTTTGAAAAAACGAACATTCCTGACACAGGCCACATTAAACAAGCAACAACGAGACCTGCAATCAAGTATAACAAAATTGCACCTTTCATATCAGGCACCTCCATTTCTATTTCTAAATCTGGAGGCTGACACCTCCAGATCTCTCTAAAAGCATCAACATATTTATTAGGTATGATAGCATCTATATTAAACAGATTTCAGTATATTTGAAATCTGAGATGATTTGGTTGTTAAGTTCCCTCTGTATTTACGAAAACACACCGAAAACTCAGACTATCTTAATTGTATCACACTTTAGCTTTTTTGTCAATAGTTTTATCAGATATTTCACATTATATCAAACTGCTTATGATTGACCATGAAAAAGGCCGACCATTTGGTCGACCCTCTCCGTACGTTAGCCCTATTTGGCTCTGCGCTCACGTTCAGCGAGCTTTTCTTTTCTTTTCCTAATCGATCTGTCGTTCTCTTCAGCAAACTTTTCAGCTATCTCGATAGCAGCTTTTTCTTCCGCAATATCTTCACGTTCGATGACCCTCTCTCGAGCCTCCTGAGCACGCTCATCTTTCTTCTTTTCGAATTCTTCGGCAAAACGGCCTTTAAACTCATCAGAAGCTGCTTCTATCTTTTCATAGTACTTGCTATCAGCCTCTTTCAGTTTCTTCTCCTTCAGCTTCTCTGCCGCATCAAGAGCCTTTTTCGCTGTCTTATATGCCTCCTTTACTTTGTCATATTCTGAATGAGCATCAGCTACATCACTGTCGTACTGATCTCTGGCATTTTTAACGGCAGCATTAAACTCATCTACGACGACACCGGATATTTTCTCAGCATCTGAAACGAGATCTTTTACGAGTACTCCTTCAGCATAAGCCTTCTTCACAGCATTCATCTTCCCAGTGAGGTCCGTGATAGTATTGTCACGATCATCAACCGTCGCAAGAAGATTTGTCTCAGACTCTTCAAGAGTCTTGACCCTCTTCGCATTCTCTTCGTATTTATCAAAGAGTTCAGAGTAGTCATCTTTCTGCCGATCCTGAAGCTCACGCCACTTTCTTACCTGTTCTTTGAAAAAAGAATCATATTCTTCGATACTGTAGAAAGTACCGAATTCTGTCACGTAGCCATCATCGCCAGATCCATCTGGTTTAGTCTTCTTAGGCTCAGCTTTCTTAGGCTCAACCTTCGGCTTGGCTTCCGGTTTGCTCTCCGACACTACCTTAGTGGATGTGTCCTTAGCTGCCGATTCTACTTCTGTATCAGTGTTCCTATCCTTATTTACTTTTATTGCAAAAATTCTATCATCTTTCATCGTGATTCCCTCCTTCATAGATTCCTGCAAAAGCCAAATATTTTGTTAACGTACCTGTCCTAATTATAGCACACTCTATTCAATTTGTCAATATCAATAACATAAATACTCTTATAAGTCCAATAAAGCGGCCTATTTAGGCCGCTTTATTTGGTGCTAGAACATGAACATCTGGCGCTCAGTACTATCGTACCGGTATTTCAAGAGTTCTCTCTTGGTTTCAGCCAGTACAGCCCTTTTCAGTAGCAAGTTATACTCCTCATTTCTAGCTAAATAACCGCTCACTGATGAGTCTTTTATAGATTCGTCGCCTTTAACAGCAGTTGTAAAATCTTTACAACTGTTTATTGCTTTAGATAACTCCAAATCAACCGCAGCAATTTCATCAGAAAGTCTAACTCTCTCCATACAGCTATCATCGATTGAGACAAACGGAATCAACCCGCTAGCTATTTCAGACCTCTTGTAAACATAGGTTGTCTTAATAAAATCATCCAAGATATAGACTGCCACTTCCACATCATCGTTAATTAGCTCTATGTCAGCTATAGTCCAATACTTATCCAAGCTCAGCACCTCCTTTCAAAGTACTTCAGTCCCACTATAAAGCCATAAAGGCTCACTAACTGTCCATTAGTATATCATATATTCTTAAAGAAGTCAAGCATTAGATTTTTCTTACATCAAAAAAATAACCATGAATGGTTATTTTTACTTTCTTGGTGCGGGTGAGGGTAGTCGAAACCCTATCTCAAGTTTGGAAAACTTGCATACTAACCGCTGTACTACACCCGCTAGTAAAATATCTTTGTGGGGTGGGATATCGGGATCGAACCGATAGCCCCTTGGGACGCTACGGTTCCCAGCTCGATGCACTCCACTGGATTATTTGTATGGGGTGGGATATCGGGATCGAACCGACGACCTTCTGGACCACAATCAGACGCTCTAACCATCTGAGCTAATCCCACCATACAGAATATTATATCATATTTTCTTCGAAATACCAGGGTTTCTCACCACCGGTGGGCGAGACAACCCACTTGCACCATTAGGTTTTTTAGCAAAAGATGCATTAGTTTGCGATTTTTTATCTAAAAATCCATCTTTCTTCTCTGGAGCCTCATATGCCTTTGCCTTAATTCCTGACGAAGCCCTCGCTTGCGAAACCAACCGCGAATCATTATACCCTCGTATCCGACTTCTATCTTTTTCAATTTTCATCCTATCACTAAAACTTTGCGTAGAAGCTGCTCCTATTCCACCACTATTCTGTGCCTCCGCATAAGCCGACGAGTGAACCACATCCTCTGTCTTCTTTTTCATTATAAATTTTGAAAGCAAATCACCCATTCAAATCCTCCTCTATTTCGGGAGTAGCAAAAACGCCACCGTTCCTGCAGCAGCCCCTAAAATAATCGTAATAATAATCGTCACAATAATTCCAATATGTCGATCTTTTTCTGGCTTTGCGATAATCGTCACAGGGCCTTTCGGTTCCTCTTTTACTGCCTCTTTAATTTGATGCTTGTAAATATTTCCAGATAACGGCCGTTTCACTACCTTATTCTGATTAATAAACGGCGATTTTGGCGGTTTATAAGTTGAATTTTCCACCGGCTTTTCCACTGGTTTAACAGGAGTAGATTTCGATTTTTTAGCTACTGGCTTCAGCACTCTAGCTTTTACTTTTTTCTGCTTCGCCTCTGCTGCCTTCACTCCAGACGGTTTTGGTGCAGCCGCTAATCCTTCGCTTAACGGTCTCTTCGGGACATTTGTCTCTACAAAATGCGAGTTCAAATCTTCTACAACACCTAGCATCGGTTTCTTATCTACCGGCATCTTATGGAGAGCTGGCTCTGTTGCTTGTGGTACATTTTGTGGTACATTTCGCGACATTTTCTGCGGCGTCTTCTGCACTATCACTCTTGGCGCTACTGATCGAGAAACAACCGTAGGCTGTGTTGGCACCTCAGTTATTACTGTTTTTGTTACGGTAGCCCTAGTCACCATTGCTGCTCTCGGTCTTGCCGAAGCTTTCTTCGCTGGCACAAAATCTATGTATCTTTTATTCATGCTCTCACTCGTTTAGCTGTCTCTATTATATCAGTAAACTCACTCAAAATCAAACTCGCCCCCCCAACCAAAAGCCCATTTACACCTGGGACGGTCAAATACGCTCCTGCATTTGAAGGATTAACGCTCCCCCCAAATAACACTGGTACATTCTCGGCCACTTTTTTACCATAAGTATCAGTCAACACTTTCCGAATTAATTTCACTACTTCACTAATTTCATCTGGCGCCGCCAACTTTGCTTCTTTGCCAGAAGAAATTGCCCACACCGGCTCATACGCAATTATCACCTTGTCCACCATGTCGTCACCAATTTCCGAAAGGCCGCCCAGGAGTTGATCGCGAATTACGTCTTTCGTTTCTCCAAATGCACGCTCACCTTCAGTTTCGCCAATACAGAGAATTGGTTTTATTTTATTGCGAATCGCTGCAGCTACTTTCTTGGCAATCATCTTGTCATCCTCACGCAAAATATAACGTCGTTCTGAATGTCCAACAATTGCATAGTCCACAATCCCTCTTAGTTGCGAAAACGACACTTCTCCCGTAAATGCTCCATAGTCACGATAAAAACCATTTTGAGCGGCTAGTTTCATCTTATGTCGATCAACTTGCAAAGATAGCGGTTGAAGCGCTATCAAAGACGGTGCCACTACCACCTCAGTATCTCTATAGTTAGGTATTGCTTTTAACAGTTTATGAAGATAGATAGAAGCCTCACCAACTGTAAAATTCAGCTTCCAATTGCCCACTATATAAGTTTTCATAACTTCATTATACCATGTTATAATGTAAGTATTATGAAAAAAGTTTTATCATTTGACATAGACCAAACTCTAAACGTAGCAAAAACTCCTATCACGGACGATATCGCTGAATTATTGGTAAATTGTCTCGACCACTTCGAAATTTGCCCAATCTCCGGCCAAAAATTCGATCAGTTTTTAATCCAAATTGTCGATCGACTACCTAATCCCACCCCTGAACAATTGTCCCATCTTCACTTATTTGTCGCTCAAGGTACTCAGTATTACCGCTATAATATCGACAAAAAAGATTGGGAGCAGGTTTATAATTATCCATTAACTGACGAACAAGTTCAAAAAATCACCGAGACAATCGAACAATCCGCCCGTGAACTCGGCTACTGGGAAGAAGACAAACTTCAACCTGGCGACGAAATCATCGAAAACCGCCTTTCTCAAGTTACCTTCTCCGCTCTCGGTCAAAAGGCCGGCACCGAAGAAAAATACGCTTGGGATCCTGATTGCAAAAAACGCGAAAAAATCGTCGCTCGCTGCAAAGAACTCGCCCCTGAGTTCGATTACGAAATCGGCGGTACGACCTCAATTAACGCTATTACCCCTGGCATGAACAAGGTTTTCGGCATGACACATTTACTCGAAGAATTAAACGTCAAAAAAGAAGACATTCTCTACTTCGGAGACATGACTCAACCTGGTGGCAACGACTACCCAGTAGTAGAAATGGGTATCGATACTATTACCGTCCGAAGTCACGAAGACACTGCCTACGCCCTTCGCGGCATTCTCGGCGTTATCAAATAATCTCACTCTTGATTTATCGTCAAAAATAAGCTATAATACCAAACAGGTGGATTCGTAGCTCAGTTGGTTAGAGCGCTGCCCTGTCACGGCAGAGGTCGCGAGTTCGAGTCTCGTCGGATCCGCCACAGTAAATCTAAATGCCTCCAGAGGGCATTTTTTAAACTGGGAGACTCGTTCTTCGAATCGAGTCTCGTCGGATCCGCCATTGAATAAAAAATAAAGCCTAAAAGGCTTTGTTTTTTATTCAAATAGTGGTATTCTGACGAGTCGCGAACGAAAGTTCGCCCACTGTAGGAACCAAAAATAATCCGAAATTCATTTCGGATTATTTGGGGTGACGCCCAGTGGTCTCTTGCCCGTAGGGCAAGAGAGACTCGTCCCTACTACATCCCCGGAATCTTAAAAGCACCCGGATCGCTTCCTTGCGGATTATATACTTGATCTTGCATCGCTGGTTGCTCGCCAAGCGAAGTCGGTTCAGGCTTAGCAACTGGAGCAGCCGGCTCAATCGGTCCAGTTGGCGCTACAGGAATAGTCGGCTCTACAGGGGCAGTCATAGGATTAGGTATAGCCGAAACTGTTGGCTCGTCTGTCGGCATCGCCCCTGACATGTCAATCGGTGGCGTTGGCGGTGGTGGCAAAATTTGCTCATCTGGCATCGGCATATAATTCATCTCCGGCACACCATTTATCTCAGGATTCTCCGGTACTGCCGGTGCATTCATCGCCGCTGGATTTTCAACTGGAGCAACTGATTCATTAGTAGTTCCTTCGCCATTTACGCTCTCCAGGGCATCCTCCAACATCTTACCGTATTTACTCTCGTCTTCCATTGTCATCGGTTTTGAAGCTAAATCCTCGCTTGGCTGCAAAACTTTTTCTTGCGCTGGTGCATCCACTGCATGTTCTTCTGGATTCGACGGAGCATCAGGTTTAACTTCATCCATATTTGAAGTGCCATTTTCGCTATCAATTGTTACTTTTTCTTCCTTCGCCTCAGGTACTGCTTCCGCCCCCGCATGAGATAAACTCTCTTCCGCCGCTTTCAAATCGTCCAACAAAGAATTGTCGCCTTCAGATTCCTCTGATTCCTCTGATTTGTCATTTTGCTCATCTTTATTATTTTTTTCGTTATCAGAATCTGCACTAGAGCTCACATCTTCACCTGTTTCATCAGAGGCTGATTCGTCCTTACTATCTTCGTTACTTTCAGCATCATCATTTTTTCCACCATTTACATGCTCAATATCCAAACCCGTCAAATCATCTTTCTCTGCGTTTTCTCCATCAGTTTCAATAGCACCATCGTTTTTGCTAGACAAAGAAAGCATCTCATTATCAATATCCGGCGTAATATTCTTTGACACTAATTGTTGATTCGCACCAGACTCCATTAACTGTGAAGATATTTGCATCGTTTCCGGTGTTGTACCAGCATTTGAAAACCTGTTCGTTGCCGCAACAATACCGGTCAAAAACGCGGTTGCTTCTTCTTTACCAATCTCTGCTCCAGACACATTATAAAGCAATTTTGCAATCATTTCCGACACAGAACTTGCATGCTTATCACTCCATTCAATTTCGCCAAACTTACCCGGATTTCCAGTCGTTACATTAATAATTACTGCATCATGCATAATCCGTCCATGCTCTCTCAGGGCAGAATCAAGATCGATTCCATTTGCCACATCCAGCGCCAACACCAAGTCAACATTATAATCACCATACGAAAAGTCTAAATCACCTTCAGTAATCTTTGTTTTATAAGGTGTAATATAAATCTTCACATAATCACCATCTAATTTATATCTTAGATGGTCAGCCTTTTCTTTCGAAAGCGCAATTACAAAATCTTGTAAAGTATCCGCCGACGACTCAAAAGTATCTTCCGGCTTCAGAAATTCCAACGCATTCGGAGTCGCACCAGAATAAATCGCCGTCGCTCGCTTACCTAATTTATCCAAATACAACGATAAACCAATTGCCGCCGCCATCTCATCTACTGACGGATCAGATGAAAGTGCAATCAAAACATTTTTAGAATCTCGTATTTTACCAGCTACTTCCGTATAAATATCCTTTGGACCTTCTGCGGTGGCTGTTTCAGGCATATCCGGCGTTGATAAAGGATCAACTACAACCGAGCTACTCGGTGTCGTAGCCGTTGCTGGCGTAACGTCAACCTCAGTCGTAGCATTATCTACCGGTGCAGCATTCGCCTCCGGCATCGTCGCAGAATCTGCCCCAGTAACTGTAGGATCTACCGGTGGCATACTTGGTGTAACAGCTGTATTATCTTCTGGCATATTATTCCTTCTTCTACTATATTAGCACGAGCATTTCAAAACCGCAAGAGTTTATCCAAAGTTTATCTCAGAGCCCCCTTTACTTTTTTATTAAAATGGGGTATAATGATTAAAACTTATTAATTTTTAACTGTATAGGAAAAAAATGCCGATTATTAAATCCGCCAAAAAGGCTGCTCGTCAAGCTGTTAAGCGCACCGAGCACAACGAACAAATCAAGAAAGATATCAAGGCCGCTTTGAAGGCTTTCAAAAAGAACCCTTCTGCCAAAACCTTAAGCAAAGCTCAGTCTGAATACGACAAAGCCGTCAAGAAAGATTTACTCAAGAAAAACACCGCCGCTCGTCGTAAAGCCAAGCTTCATGAAATCGCCAAAGCTGCCGGTGTTAAATTAGAAAAATCCGCCAAGAAACCAGCCACCAAGAAATCAGCCGCTAAGAAATCTACAGCGAAGAAACCCGCAGCAAAAAGCTCTCAACCAAAAGCCAAGGCGAATAAGAAGTAGACTTTAATTCAAGATCAAGTTTAGAGAGTTCTTTCAAGACTCTCTTTTCTTTTGCCACTGGATTTCTCGCATAATCTTTCAACGCTTGCGAAATTAATAATCCACAAAATCGAATTGGGTCTTCATCCTGTTTTATCTTATCTAACATTTCCGCTGCTCTTTGTCCGTCTCGTTTTGCCATTCTGTAAATATCAAACACCAATCCATAGTTTTGATGTGCAGCTATTTTAAACTCACGAATCTCGATTTTGTCTTTCAAATCTTTATACGCTGCAGAACGCTTATCAAGCTTCAATTCTAGGATAATCACCGTATGTGGTGTTTCGATATAATTTGATATTTTTTCAAACACCGCTTTATTAGCCGATAAATCCCTAATCAAAATTCGTCGTTTTTCCTCGAATAACGAAGCTCCTTGAAAAATACTTGGAAGATCAGATTCCACCAAATCTATTCCTTCAATTACTTCGTAATCAGCTCCAAGTTCTCGTTCAATCTCGCGCCCCGCCCTCACCCGATCTTCACCGGTAAAAATCTTTATCATTTTTGGCACCTCTCACAAACATGCGTTCCTCGTCCTGCCACACGTATTTTTGAAATCTTATTTCCGCATTTTGCGCATGGCTGACCTTCTCTATGAAAAACTTGCGCAAACAATTCCAAATAATCCCCCTTTGTCCCATCCGCTTTTACATAAGTTGCCATCGTCGAGCCTCCCGACTCAATTGATTTATTCATCACCTCGCGCGCCGCTTTCAACAATTGCTCTGTTTCCTTTAAACTCACTTCGCCACATTTTCTTTCCGGATGTATTCCTGACGCAAACAACGCTTCATCCGCATAAATATTCCCCAGTCCACATACCACTTTCTGATCAAGTATCGTTGCCTTAATGCAAGAATTCTTGTGTCGTTGCAGTTTTTCGTATAGTTCCTCTGTTTTCATCGCCCATGGTTCTTTTGCTAGCCCTCGGATAAAACTATCTTTCTCCACCTCCGCAGTCGAAAGCACCTTAATAAATCCAAATTTCCTCTGATCATTAAAAAACAATGTTCCATCTTCAAATTCCAAAACTACCCTTGTCTGTTTATTGGGCAGTTTAGAAACAAAATTTTCACTTGGATGCCCCCCAGCGTATCGTTCTTTCCCATCATGTATTAATTGTCCCGTCATCCTCAAATGAATCATCAGCGATTTATTACAGTCTAAATCAATTACCAAAGCCTTTCCAAATCTTCTAATTCCTGATACCACGCCTTTTACTGGCTCACCAATAAACGATTTTTCACACAAAATCTCAGTACTCACCAACTTCTTCTTCACAATAAACTTCAAAAGCCCCCTTTTAATTGTCTCAACCTCAGGTAGTTCAGGCACTCTTCCCCCTTTTCAACACGTAATCGTTCATAAAACTATCAATCATATCCTCCATCAACTCATCTAATCGCCGTTTTGTATAAAACAAATATTTCGAGCCCTTCAAATTGTTATTTAAATCATCCGCTACCAGGATTCGCTCCACGTCTTCAATATCTTCTGCCGTCAAATCCACTGCTGGCACCTGATTTGAGCGCCTAGCAAGTTGCCGCATTTCCTCTTTTTTTACCCCTAAACTATGGTGAAAATTCATATCATATAGCCAAAAATCATGATGTTTTATTTCTCTTTTTTCATCACGATTTAATCCTTCCCCAAGTTTATGTCTCTTTATTGTTCGATAAAAATCATAATTAAAAAACCCATCCGTATATAAATGGAACAAATATCCCAAAAATATCGGGTCACGTTCCAAAATTTTATCTCTGTTCTCCGCATAAAAATTCAGCGATGATTTCTGGTTATAAGCATAATGCGTTTCTTCATGTTGTTTCCGTTTAAGCACTTTATTAATATAACCATTGTTGATATCCGGCAAAATACAACCTAGCAAAAACTCCTTGCGTTTTAGCCCAGTATATTTTATTTTTTTACAAACGCGCTCTCCCGCTTCTAGATGAATATTCCAACCTGGCATTTGTTTTATTATACCATATCTGTTAATTCCGTCAAACTGTGGAAAACACCCCACATTTAGCGTCAAAAAAGTCCTTGACACCCCCACATATAGCGTCTATAATAGACAGCAGGTAATGCTTATAAACATAAAGAAAGGTTAAATCATGAAAAAAATCATTTATCGCAACCCCCAAGAAGTCGAGAATTTCGACTTAAAAAGGTTCGAAAAATCCATCTCGCGTTATGCTAAAGTGTCCGAAAAGGAAGTCAAAGAAGCTCTTAAGGAATTCGACCAATACGAAACTATGCATGTTTCCTGCTTAGTTGAAGTAGCTATGAAATTAATTGCTGACAAATCTGGCGAAGAAGCCGCCAAGGAATACTTCAAAGAACACGAAATGTGGTTCGACGAAGGCAAATTCGAACGCCTCCGCCGTATCACCGGCTATCTAGTAGGCACCCTGGATCGTTGGAATGATGCCAAGAAAGCCGAGGAGCATGCCCGCGTCAAACATTCTGTCAATTCTGCCATAAACGATGCCGAGCGTCTTGCTGCTCTTGAAACTCAAGCCATGCAACACAATATTGCTTACGCAACCAACTAATAATCAAAACCGGCTCTAAAGCCGGTTTTTTGATTATTGTTTATAGACATCCCCAGTTTTGCCCCGTAGTCACCTCCACCGCGAGCTTAATATTGAGCTCCGGCGCCACCGCTTCCATTTCCTGTTTCAATATTTTTTTCACTTCTTCAACTTTGTTTACATCACATTCTACAATCAACGAATCATGTACCTGCATAATCAAATCCGCACCCTCTGGTAATTTCTCGTCCACCCGAATCATCGCTCGTTTCATCAAATCCGCTTCCGTTCCCTGAATCGGCATATTTTCTGCTGCCCGAATCGCGGCTTGGCGAATCACAAAATTAGCAGATTTTACATCGGGAGTCGGACGTCGCCGCCCATAAAACGTCTCCACATAACCCTGTTCGTTCGCCTGTTTCAAAATTCTTTCGAGTAACCTCTTTACTGGCGCTCTCAATTTGAAATAATTATCAATAAATTCTTTCGCCTCATAAAATGGCATCTTCGCCGCATCCGCGAGCCCTCTCACGCTCATCCCATACAAAACCCCAAAATTAATTACTTTTGCCGCTCGTCGTTGAGCCTTAGTCACTTCATTAATGGGCACATTAAATGCTTCCGAAGCAGTCTTAGTGTGAATATCTACATCATTATTAAAATCATCAATTAGCTCCTTATCATTAGCAAGAATCGCCGCAAGTCGTAGTTCAAACTGTGAATAATCTGCTGACACCAATACCTTGCTTTCCGGCGCCACAAATCCTTCCCGAATTTTCTTACCAGCATCAGTCCTAACCGGAATATTTTGCAAATTCGGATCTTTTGAAGAAAGCCGCCCCGTCGCCGTCACATTTTGCGTAAAAGTCGTATGGACCCGCCCCTCGTCATCCGCCAAAGTTGGCATCGGAATAATATAAGTCGAAAGCAATTTCGAAGCCTCACGATATTCCATAATCTTATCAATAATTGGATGGAGTGGTTGCAACTTTTCTAGTTCCTTCACACCTGTCGAGTATCCTCTCGTTGTCTTCTTAATTCCCTTCGTCGGTAGTTTCAAAACTTCAAATAGTACTTCCGACAGTTGTATCGGCGAATTCACGTTAAAATCCCGCCCTGCAAGTTCACAGATTTCTTTTTCTAGCCCCCGAACTTCCTCCGCATATTCTTTCTCTAACTTCTTAAAATAATCTCGGTCGATCAACATCCCTTTCTTTTCCATCTTGTAAAGAATTGGAATTAAAGGCAAATCAAAATCCTTGTAAACTTTATAAAGCTTCGGATTTTTCTCAAATTCCGTTCTTTGTCTCTGATATTCTTCTTCAGGTACTACAAGCTTTGGTTCTTCGCGAGATAATGGATTAAGCAAAAACCTCGCCTGACCAAGATCCCAATATTCTTTCCCGTTTAATATCTCCGAAGCAACCTCCTCATCCTTATGCATCAACCCTTTAACATCCCAATCGATAACTAAATCAGACGAATTTGAATCTGGAAACACTTGATTCGAGACCGTCCGCGACCAACGGGGAGCGGATTGAGCGACTGAGCCCCGTAACGACGGGCGCGAAGGAGCGTGTCGAGAATTAAGTGTTTCAGATTCAAATTCATCAGAACTACCTTTTCGAGCGTGTCGAGAATTAAGTGTTTCAGATCCAAATTCGCTAGAATTAATTTTACGAATGAGAGAATTAAACTCTAATTTCTTGAGTCCATCAACAATCTTTTCCTTGTCAAATACAAAATCTTTCAAATCATCAAGTTTTACCGGTGCGTCAAACATAATTTTCGCGAGCTCTCGCGACATATATGCCGATTCACGCCCCGCTTCCAACTTCGAATGCGTTGAACCAGTAATCTTATCCAGATTTTCATAAACCCCATCCAGACTCCCATATTCATTCAAAAGCTTCGCCGCAGTTTTTTCGCCAATCCCAGCCACTCCCGGAATATTATCCGACGAATCGCCCTTCAACGCTTTAAGGTCAAGAAACTGTGATTTCAAAATCCCATATTTTGCTTCTACTTCTTTTACGTCAATCTTTTCAATGTTCGAAAACCCCTTCAAAATCCGCCACATATGTGTATTCGAATCCACAATCTGCAACATGTCAAGATCTGACGAGATAATATACGTATCCCAATCGCCCGCCTCGTCCGCCTGCAAACTCAAAGTGCCAATAATATCATCCGCTTCATAGTCATCAATTTCCACAAAGTTCCATCCAAGATTCAGTATCAATTCACGAAGCAACGGAATCTGCGCATAAAAATCCTCCCCTGGTTTTACCCGTCCCGCTTTGTAATCCTTAAAAATCGCTCTTCTTTTCGATGTCGAACTCTTCGAATCCCAAGCTACTACCACCTTCGTCGGGTCTATTTTCCTTACAATTTCCATCGCAATTGCGGCAAATCCGTACACTCCACCCGTCGGCGTTCCATCCGTCAGCGACAAAGCTCCCATCGCATAATACCCCCTATAAAACACCGACTTCCCATCTATCAGCACTAATCTTTTCGTGCTAGAACTCAAAACTCAATCTCCTTTAATACTTTATCCACGTCTTCACAAAGTTCTTCAACCGAACCATTATTTAGTACATAGTAATCTGCCGCCACAATCGGCCCACCTTTTTCTAAATTCTCGATTTCTGAACGGTCACGCTCTCTAATTGCCGCTGCATCGAACGCTCGTCCTGGCCGTTTTGCCACCCGCTCATATCGCAATTTCTTATCTACTACCACCGCTAAAAAAGTAATCATCCTTGGAAATTCATGCTTCAAAGTCTTATATTCCGTCCATGAATACACGCCGTCTAAAATAATTCGTTTCTGCCCCGCATTAATCAAATCCTTCGTTTCTTCAATTACTTGTCGTACCACCCAATCCTTCCCTTCTGTCTCGCGAATCATCTCTCGAAACTCTTTCTCGCTTTCACCGTCTTCCGTTCGCTCAATTCCGCGTTTTTCCATCTCTTTATAAATCATCCCCCCAAAATAAACTTTCGGGTAGCCTTTTTCTGTCAAATGGTCTACAATTACCGATTTTCCAGAACCACTCATCCCCACGACCGCTAGTATTTTCGTATTATCCATGCTAAAATTATAGCACATGAGTAATTATTTTACGACCAAGGACCCGCTAGATAAGATTATTGCTAGCACCCTTCCTGACGAGAAAATTCTCGAGACTAAACACATCCTTACTGGTTGGACTAATATTGTCATAGAAGTCACCACAA
Organism: Candidatus Saccharimonadota bacterium; assembly: GCA_017536895.1. Classification (GTDB taxonomy): domain Bacteria; phylum Patescibacteriota; class Saccharimonadia; order Saccharimonadales; family Saccharimonadaceae; genus Nanosyncoccus. The sequence goes on from JAFWCN010000005.1 coordinate 91,632, forward strand.
ACAAAGGCGCCTATTTTTTCCGTTTCCCTCGCAACCCTTTTTGGTCCAAAATGATCGTCAAAGATGCTACCGTTTGTAACTTTGTCGACGGCAAGACTAGCTACTATACCCCCCAAATGAAGTTGCACTATGACAGCAAAAACCGCCCTTTCTCCGTCCATCAAAAAATCGAAGGCTATACCCTGGGCGATAGAATCTATCACTTATCCCACACCGCTCTTACCGGCGCTGCCTATGATATCGCCAAATTCATCAAAGAGCTCTCGAATATCGACCTAAAAAACGCTCCTAGCGCAGTCAAATACCCTCTCTCCGATTTTCTCCATGAACTAGATTATGAGCATTACGACAAACATATCGACGCCGACCACAATTACATCAAAAAAACCGAGCAACATAAACTCGTTCACGGCGATCTTAATCTTGGCAATATCCTACTCGATGAGAACGACAAAGTCATTGGTTTCATTGATTTTTGTTTTGCTGGCACTGGCAATCCCAATATGGATGTAGCCCGTATGGTTTCCCGCCCCGCTCCCAAAGAATTCGAACAAGCCTTTCTCGAACACTTTAGCGACAACCAAGAAATAGAACGCATGAAACTCGCCTGGCAACATATCGACAACGGCTATGCTGACCACATTCGCACTAACTTTCCCGAAATCAATCTCAATCAATTATAATTATGCTATAATGTGAATATGAATATCTTAGTGGTGGGAAATGTCATCAAAGACATCTATCTGAATCTCGATTCTCGCACCGAAAATTTTGAAACCGACAAAAACCACATCAAATGGTTAAATCTAGCCTTCAATGCCGAAGAACATTTCTTTTTCAATCGCAATTCTAATTTCGGTGGCGCCGCTGTTACGCTAGAAGTACTCTCCAGAATGAATCTTCCAACCACCATTACGGGCTCTGACCTCAAAATGACTGATGACGGCTTCATCACCAATCAATCAGCCAAAACCTATCGCTATATTCTTGTAGCCGACGGCAACCCTTGTTACATCGCTCCTACCAATCACGAAATCACCAATTTCGCTACCCCAGACACCTTCTACGATTATATTTATATTGATCGCTCTGCCTTACTAAGCCCTACCGCAGTCACAAAAATATCTTCGTATCTCGATCTTTCTAAAAACACCAAATTAATCACTTATCTCAAAGATCAAAACGATACCAACCTAAACCAACTCGCCCCACAGTCCGACTTAGTTTTCTATGAAACCAAAAAGCCGGATATTCCACCCGAAAAGCTCATCCATATCTCAGAGACTAATCTTTCCTATCAAAACATCCACGAAGTCATTTCCGTCGAACGTATTGATATGATGACACACCTCTCAGCCTATTCCATCGCTGCCGCTACCATTCTCGGTAGCTTCATTATCGGCAAATCCGTCGAAGAAAGTCTTCGTCTTGCTCGCATTAATGTCGAAAACTCTACTCTAAATTCCACTTTAAATCTAGCAGAGCTTCAAGAAATATCTGACAAACAAAACCCCGAAGAAAATCTTGAACTCATTGCTGCAAGCTTAGTCCTTGCCAAAAAAGGCATCCTCGCCGCCGACGAATCTGGTGGCTCTATCCACAAAAAATTCGAAAAATTAAACATCGCTGATACTTACGAGAATCGCCGCGACTACCGCAACATTTTCTTTACCACAAAAGATCTCGAAAACTACGTTAATGGCGTCATCCTTTTTGACGAAACCGCCAGACAACAAGCCGATAATGGTCAAAACTTCACCGATTTTCTCATCTCTCGTCGCATTATCCCCGGCATCAAAGTCGACCAAGGTCTAGAAAAATTCGAAAACTCCGAAGAGACCTACACCAAGGGCCTCGATGGCCTCGACACACGCCTTCGTGAATACTACCGACTAGGTCTTCGTTTCGCCAAATGGCGCGCTGCCTTTGAAATCCATCTCGACGAACAAGGCAACATTCTTACTCCCACTGATCACGCCATCACCGAAAACTGTCGCATTCTTGCTGAGTATGCCAGCGCCTGTCAATCTGCCGGTCTTGTTCCAATTGTCGAACCCGAAGTAGTCTACGACGGTTATTATAGCATCGACCAATCTGCATCGATTACAGGTAAAATTCTCGACGAACTAATGAAAAAACTCGCCGATTACCATGTCAATCTTCGCGCCTGTATTCTAAAAGTTAACATGATTATCGCTGGTAAACAATTCGAAAACCAATCTACTCCCGCAGAAGTCGGCACCAAAACTGCCGAAGTTCTAAAAAACCATCTCCCCGAAGATCTCGCTGGCGTCGTCTTTCTATCTGGTGGCCAAACTCCCGAGCAGGCCACTGATAATCTCCGCGAAATCGAAAAAAACGGCCCCTTCCCTTGGCCAGTCACTTTCAGTTTTGCTCGCGCCCTCCAAGATCCTGCTCTCTATGCCTGGAATGGTGACAATAATAACGTCGAAAAAGCCCGCCAAGCTTTTCTTGACAGGCTTATCGCTAATACCGAAGTATTATAATTATTCTGCTTTTTCTTCCGAAGCCTCAGGTTTTTCTTCAGTCGCAGATTCTTCAGTAGCTTCTTCAGCACCCTCTTCAGCTGCTGCTTCGGCTGCTGCCGCCTCTGCTGCTTCCTCAGCTGCTCTCTTTTCTGCTTCAGCCGCTGGATCATAAAGCGCCACTACTACTTGGTCAAGGTCAATTTCCTTATCTGCATATTCTACACCTTCTGGAAGTTTAATCGAAGCTAAGGTCAATTTGTCGTCAACCTCAACTAATCCTGCTGCATCAATCGTTAATTCTTTTGGAAGATCGGCTGGTTTTGCCTTCACGTCAATCTCGTCAATCAACAAGTTCATTGCAAAATGATAGGTCTTGGACGCCTCAGACTCTTCAAAGTTTACAACAACTACAGGCGTTGTTGCTACCACAGCTTCCTTCGCCGAAATAGCCTGAAACTCAATATTCATAATCTTTCGCGTAACTGGATCAATGTCAACTTCCTTCACAATAGCTAACTTCTTTTTACCATCTACCGTCAAATCAATTGGTGAGTGATAACCAGCCCCAAGTAGTACTTTTTCCGTTGCTACATATTCCGAAGCTAGCAGTATTGGTTCCTTACCGCCACCATAAACCACCGACGGAATCATCCCGCTCGCTCTCAAATTTTTCAACTTTTTACCTGTCACTTCACGCTTTTCTAGCGTCAGCTTATGTTCAGCCATTTTAATAATTCCTTTCTCTAATTTAATTAATTATATCATATTTTACGAACTTTGACCATAGCAGGACGCAAAACTTCACCGTCGTAATAATAACCTGGCCGCAAAGTTTCCGCAATCACTTCTTTTTCACCCTCACCTTCTACCATCACAGCTTCATGTAAATCCGGATTAAACTCCACATCTTTCTCCGAAGATATCCGAGCTAGCCCCAACTCCTTCAACGTTTTTTCCAGCGATTTTCCAAGGGGCGCAAGTTCCTTATAGCTTACAATCGCTCTATCAATATCATCAATTAGCGGCAACATCTTATACACCGTTGCAAGCTCCGCCATCCTTTTTTCTGATGCCTTCTGCGTTTCTACTTGTTTACGAAAATTTTCAAAATCCGCCCTTGTCCGTTGTAAATCATTTGTTAATTCAGCAATTTTTTGCTCACTTTCTATGTTTTTTTCTTCCTTCTTTTTCATCTTACCTCCTTATAAAATTTCCTCTAACACATTTCCTGTGTATTTTACTAGCGACATCACTCTAGAATAATTCTGCCGAGTCGGACCAAGCACCCCGATATAACTCCGATCTGAAAACGGTGACCTAAACTTAGAAACAATCAAAGAAACCTCCGAATTCCGTCCGATTGGATTCTCCTGCCCAATAAAGATATTCAATGGTTCACCCGGCGCCGCTTCTCTGAGCCACGGCTCCAAATTATCTAATAACTTCGCTACTGCCTGAACTCTACGCGTATCCACGAACTCAGGTTGCGTAAAGAGTTGCGAAATCCCTGAAAGATAAAGTTGTCCACCAATCGTTGCAAGTCCCAAATTACCAGTTAATTCCACCAAAGAATCTACCGCTCGCCGAATCGCCGCATCTGCTTGTGACTGTGAAGATACTCTTACTTCAATAGCATGAGTTCCTCTCTCAAGTGACGAATCATTCGATGCCTCGTCCAAATGATTCACATAATATCGATAGCCCGCATCCGTCGGTACTCTTCCCGCCGAAGTATGAGGTTGCGCAATTAAACCGAGTGCTTCAAGTCTCGCCATCTCAGCCCTTATCGTCGCAGAAGAAACTTTAAAAAGCTTCGCCATCGTCACGCTCCCCACCGGCGACGCCGTCTCTGCGTACTCCTCAATAATCTGGCTTAAAATCTGCCGCTGCCGCTCTGTTATTTCCATACTTCAATTATACCAAATTAGCACTCCACCGTCAATAGTGCTAATTACATCATAATGCTATTTTTATGAACATTGAACGAACCAAGTAATTATTGGTAATTTTTAGGATTTTTGAGCGAGGGCGGGGGGTGTAGCGAAAAAATCCGTGAAAAAAATTACCAATAATTACTTGACGTGAGTGAAGCGTGAATAAAAATAGCATTATGATATAATTAACCTATGGATGATAAAATTGAAACAATCAAAGACTGGCTCGGCACCGGTAGTATTAATATTTTCGGCCTCCCTATGTCTGGCAAAGACACTCAGGGCATCAAACTCGCCGAAGCGCTAAATGCCAAATTTCTCTCTTCCGGCATGATTATCCGTGCCATGGAAGATCAAACCAAGAACCGTTATTCCGAACACGGTGAACTTATCCCCACCAATGTTTTCTACGAATGGGTATTGCCATATTTCGAACGCTCAGACCTATTCAAGTATCCACTAATCCTTTCTTCTATTGGCCGCTGGCAAGGAGAGGAAGACCAAGTCATGTCCGTTGCCGCTGGCGCCGGCCACGAAATCAAAGCCGCAATTGTTCTAAACATTTCCGAAGCCGACGTTGAAAATCGCTTTGAAGCCGCAAAAACCCTAAACGACCGCGGTGACCGCCTTGATGACAAGGATCTCGAAATATTCAAAACTCGTCTCAAAGAATTTCGCGAAAAAACCGCACCAGTACTCCAACACTATAATACGCTTGGTCTTCTCATTGAAGTCAACGGCAACCAATCCCGCAACAATGTCTTTAACGAAATCGTCGAAAAACTCTTCCAAAAAGCTTCAAAATCTCATGCCTAAATTCATACCCCAGGATTAACATCGCCACTACCACCACTCCAATCACCGCATAAATTGCCACAAACGATGATTTTTCTTCGTATGTTTCCGGCTCCAAACTATAATCCGCCCCACTATTTTCTTTAATTTTTCGACACCTCCCCGTCTCCGGATTAAGATAATATCCTTCCTTACAAGTCTTTTCTACCGCTGTTTGTATTTTTTTACATCTCCCTGTCAAAGGATTCAAATATTGCCCCTCCTTACACACCTTTCCAGCAAGCGTCGTCATTTTTACACAATTCCCCGTTTCCTTATTCAAAACTTTTCCTTCTTCACAGGTTTTGAATTCCTGATAATTATTAGCCACACCTGGCGTCGGCGCATAAGTCACCCGCCATACCTCCTTTCCGCTGGAATCATAACCAATAAAAGCATAGGCTGTCCCCTTTCGCTGCCCATTTGGATACTCCAACACGTCTATCACCTCCCCATCCGTATCAACTAACTCCAATATATTAGAATTCGTCGGATTCTTCGTCAAACTAAATCCATTTTCATTTGGATAAAACACGTAGTACCCCTCTGGCTTTACCACACCCTTTAAAACATACTTTTTGTTTTTGTAACGCACCGTACATCCATCTAATAGTATTTGTTCCGACCCTCGATTATAAAACTCAATAAACTGCTCCGATTTCGACGTCTCATAATAGCTCAAAATCTCCGAAAACTCTAATCCTTTGCATTGGCTTGGACCAACTATTTCTCCCATTCCACTGTCCTTCACATAATAACTTTCCGCATCAAATATTGGCTCATACATAGTTCTAAATTCAAATTCTCCTGTCTCCAAGTTCCTTACCAGGCTTTCTCCACTTCCACTTTTAAACTTCCTATAGCACCCTTCTTGTCCATCCACCCAGCAGACTGAGTCAATCACCTCCTCACCTCTCTTCAGCACCACCGGCCCCGAGCTCTGGGTTAATCCAGAGCTCGTGCCTTTGACTTTATAAGTCAAATTGGCTAGTTCACTCCCCGGCGAACTAGCCAAACGAAGAAGAAGGTTCTCGCCAGTCATAAAGCTGTACTCGGAAAACTCAATCAGTATTTGTTCTCCGCTTGAATTAGTATAACTGACAGCTATGCCAGCGAGCGAAATCATTTCATCGGAGTGTTTGCGGGATATTTCAATCATTTCTCCGACATTGCTTTTTCCATCAATCGTATAACCCGGATTGATGGCCTTAATATAAATCTCCGGAATACTATCACTAATGACGATTTCTTCCGCGTTTACATTGCTAATAATCATTAGTCCACCTATTCCCACCGCAAATATAATAAATAAATATAATAAAAATTTTCTCATGCGCCTTGTCTATCATAGTATTTCTGGAATTACAACCCCCCACATGTTATAATTAAACCATGAGCATTTTCATCTCCTTAGGGATTGTTATTTTGTCTATGCTTATCATGGCCTCATTCCAACTGACGCCTGGAGTTTTTGCGCTTTTTTATCATTATGCTCTCGGCCAGTTTTCTAAAGCCAAGGCTTCTTATTTATCGCTATTCTTCATTCTCGGCGCCGAAATAATCACGACCTGTTTATATTTATCAATCTACTATCTCACCTGCATTTTTTTCTTCAACAATCTTCATCCTGAAACTTCTATTCTCTTTTGGACTATTGCTGGCATATTAATTGCGCTCGGCATCATCAGCCTTTTCTTCTATTATCGACGTGGAGCTGGTACTCAATTATTCATTCCCCGAAAATACGCTGACGCCCTCGATCAAAGTGCCAAATCCGTCAAAACCCGCTCCGACGCCTTTATGCTTGGTGCTCTTTCCGGCACCTGTGAGCTAGCCTTCACTCTCCCACTATACGTCGTCACTTGTGTTGAAATCATGCGCATGGGCGCCGAAGGTTTCGCTAGCAACTTTCTCACCGTTCTTTATATTCTCACTCCCGTGATCCCCCTTTTCTTCATCCGCTGGAAATACCAATCTGGCCTCAACCTCGCCGACATCCAAAAATCCCGCGTCCACGACAAAGGCTTCACTCGTTTTATTCTCGCTTTCTGTTATATTATCGTTGCAGTATTAATAATATGTTTTAGGACTATTTACCAATGAGAGACTTTGACGAAAACGAAATCATCCACAATCTCAAAATCGACGCTCATGCCGTCGGTATTCCCGAAGGTGCCGCTGAAACTTTCATTGAACGCACTATCAAAGATGCCAAAAAATCGCTCAAAAACCGCTCCATCATCACCGAAAGCGACTTACACCGTGCCATTTTAAAAGAACTTAAAAAATATCATGCCGATTTGGCTTATGTTTATGAAAATCGTGATAAAATAATATAAGGATGGGTAAAAAATATAATTTTAAATATATAGTCATTGGTAGTGGCCCAGCAGGCTCCGCTACCGCATTAAAACTAGCCAAAGCCAAGAAAAACGTCGCTCTCGTTGAAGGTCGTTTCTATGGCGGCTCTAATCTCAATTCCCGCGATGTTCCATACAGTGTCGCACTTGATTTTGCACATAATTATGCCAAGCTTTCTTCCTACCCTGAACTTAAGAATCAGGAATTCAGCTTCAACTTTCCTACTATCGCTGCCCGCGAACTTAGTACTATCATTGCTGCAAACGGCAACAACAAGAAGCCTTTCGAAGAGGCTGGTGTCATTTGTCTCAGCGGCTATGCCAATTTTCTAGACGACCACACTATCGCCGTCAACCAGAAAAAATTTACCGCAGAATATTTCATTCTTGCCACTGGCTCACACCTCAAGACTTCCGGCATCACCATCCCTGAATCAATGGATTATCTCACTCCTGAATCCGCTATTAAAGTCCACCGCTTACCCGAAGTAGTTGCCATCGTCGGTGGCGGGTCTACCGGTTGCGAGCTTGCCTCCTACTACGCCGAGCTCGGTAGTCGTGTCATCCTGCTTGAAGCTTCAAATCGTCTCCTTCCACGTGAGGATAAGGAAGTCGGCGATCTCCTCACTGATTATTTCACTCGCAAACTCGGCATCACTATCTTGCTAGGCAGCAAAGTCACTTCCATCGGTCGTGATGAACACAGCGCCTTCCTCATCTTTAGCTTTGAGGGCACTGAAAAGATGGTTCGTGTTAGCGATATCGTCATGGCTACCGGCAGTGAGCCGAATCTAAACTACGGTCTCGAAAACACCAAAGTCAAGTTCAAACCCACCGGCATTGCTGTCGATAAATCCTTCCAGACTTCCGCCAAAAACATCTATGCCATCGGTGATTGTCTTGGCGGCGAATCCTCTACTGACCGCGCCTACCACGAGGGTATTACCTTAGCTACTAACCTCATTGCTGGCTCCAAAGCAGCCTCTAACTACAGCGGCCTTACCCGCGTCACCTACACTCAACCCGAGGTAGCTGTTATCGGTTTCACCGAAGATGACCTCGTCCGCCGCGACCGCAAATACAAAAAAGCCATAATAAATCTCGACGAAACCATTGCCAGTAAAACTCACAATTTCGACTACGGCTTTATCAAACTCATCACCGACAAAAACTACCGCATCATCGGCGCCAGTATCGTTGCACCTCACGCTAGTCTCCTTGCCGAAGAAATCGCTCTTGCCATTCGTCACGGCCTTACCGCCGTCGAACTTGCCAGCACTCCCCACATTATGAATAGCTATAATTATATTATCAAACTCGCCGCCACTAAACTTCTTGGCAAAAACCCAAGTGCCAAAACCAAACACGCCAAAAAACGCAAAAAATAACATTACGTTATTATACATTTGCTCTAGTTCATTACCTCTTACTATTATCTTAAAGAAAGGAGTTGTGGTAAAGCAAGACCACGCTATACACTAAGGGTAGCCGCGATTCTCTAGCTACCTAGCACACATCGGGCTGAGTCACCGTAGTAGCGACTGCTGTTACCGGACGGACTCACACCGCTAGAACTCACGCGGAGGCGTCTCATATAGTCAGTATCGTACCAAGTAGAAGACCAGAAGCTGCCGTCGCTACCCTGATAGCGCGCCGTACCTAAGTTGAAGTAGCCAGATAGCGGCGTATCAAGGGCAGTTTGGAAAGCAGTGTAGTTACTGTTGTAGGCTGTATAAAGGGCTTGGAATTCACCATCAGCAGTAGATGTGGGTAGACGCCAGCCTTTAGGACATATATCACCATCTATGTCATAAAGGGAGCTAGATTTAGGGTCACTGGAGGGGCTACCCGTGGAGCTCGTACCATTACCGTAGCAGTAAGTACCAGCAGAAATTGCACAGTAGTTATAGTAAATGCCTACTTTGCCTTGAGCGATACTGGTGACACCGTTAATAGTTTGAGGAGTAACGACTTCACTATTCCATTGACCACTTGCTGGACTATCTACACAGTAGGCATTATAGCAAGTGCCACTAACTGATATTTTAGGTACGCTATAATAGTTGCTACTATCACCGTAGCCTAGAGCAGCTGTAGGATACTTGCCGTTAGGATCAGAAGTTGGATCACGATAAGATGCTGTGCCTTTGAGGTAAGCAAGGGAGGAATCTTCTGCATTGGTGGTATCACTCGTGAGGTTCCCTTGGACAGTGGAGTCTACGAGATCTAGTCTTAGGTTATCTAGCATCCAGCAGTTGCCATCATTAAGTTGCTGTACATTGTAGGTTTTACCATCACGTCCGTCAGTAACGGTAGTTGGGGTGGTTGGGCAGGTTGTCATAGTTTGCATACAGGTAGCTGCATCGGTACAAAGTTCTGGAAGTGGTGGCGCTGGGGAGTTGCTCTTCCACATCGCATAAAGGTTTTTGGTGACGGTAGCAGTGGCAGAAGAAGTACCAGGGTTAAGGGCTACGTAGCCACCTGGCTGGACCACGTCACTGGAGCAGGTATCGTCACTTGTTTGACTTGTACACCAGCCTTTAAACATGTAGCCTGTTCTAACTGGTACATTTGAAGAGATTTTTATAGCAGCATTGCCGGTAGTATCAGTACCTTGCAAGGGATTAGGTGTAGGCATGTTTGTTACGGTATCAGAGCCTGCATTGGCATTATAGTTAATGGTGTAGTTAGTAGTAACTATCTTGCTTATACCAATGAAGTTAACGACATTAGAATAAGTACCTGAGGTTTGGGAAGATGTAGCTCTTGCTCCGATTTTAAACTGTACTGATGAGGAACTTGCAGTAGATGAATTAATGAGTTTAATAGGAGACGCGGTAGTGTAGATAGGAAGGCCATTATAGCCAGCTGAAGTACCACTTACGATATCACCACTAATCCAAGTGGAACCAGAATCAGTAGAATAAGAATAGCCCCAGTAACCTGGATCAAAGGCTGAGAGTGAGGCTTTGTTAGAGGATAGGTTAGTGAATTTATTAGCAGTTTCTGTACCACCTCTTCTTAGTTCTGTAGAGTTATAAGTACTACTACCTACTGTACTACTTAGAGTATAGCCTAATGGAGAGTTAGAACCAGCTGTGACAGTAATAATGTTGCTGTCTTTATAGTCGCCTGGAGTGAGGTTATCAATGGTTAATCCATCGCTAGTGGCTCCTGTGCCTCCTGTGATAGTAATCTTAACTGCAGGGTTAAAGGTAAAGGAGATGCCTTGTTCACTTTCAAAGGTTTCGGCGGAAGTATTAGAACCAAAAAAGGTAATACAGGTAAAACTTACTAAACTAACCACTAGTAACACTATGCCTAGTGTTAAGGTTTTCTTCATGATTTTTTGCTTAGTACGCATTTACCATCCTTATGTTAGTTGCCTTTTATTCTCCTTGCCCCCTTACGGTGCCATTTATACAAAAGGCGTACATAAAATGGCACCGTAAGAGGTATGACAACATTGACTTGTTGTCACATCATAATTATATCAAGCTTTTTCATTATCGTAAACACTTATGCATAAAAAAAGACCCTCAGGTCACTGCGTCATCATGGTTGCGGGGGTTGGATTTGAACCAACGACCTTTTGGTTATGAGCCAAACGAGCTACCAGACTGCTCTACCCCGCGATATTTTAATGACTCATGTGCTCGTTTGGCTCATGAGCCGTCACAACGGAGGAGCTACCAGACTGCTCTGCCCCGCGATATAGTACATATTATATCGCGAGCTAGAACATCTGTCAAGCATTAAGACTATGGGTTAAAATTATATTCTTGAGTCACCGTCAATGTCTTCTTCATCCCCGCACTATCATTGCCGTCATCAGCATCTAGCAGCTCGAGCGGTCCCATCACAGAAAGAGCTAAATCATTTTTACTCTTCAACGTTACCAAAACACGTCGATACAAATCATTCGCACGTCCAGTTGAATCTACTTCTAGTTGAACTCCTTTCATTTTTGCTACTACTAAACCATTATCATTGTTGACTTTCTCCTCCGTTCCACAAAGTGCACCATTCGCGCAAAACAGTTCTAGCCTAAACTCTGTCGGTGGTTGACCATACGGATAGCTCACTATTGCTTGGAAAGTATCACTGTTTCTTGGTCCATCTATCGGGCTCGGTAATTCCATCATCACCGAGCAAGCAAAGTCATCCTTCATTTCGCCAACAGATTTAGCACAGTTTACATTATATGGGTTATTACTAACGGTCTTATCGTTCGATTTTACAAGAGCATTTTTGTTAATTATATTATCCGATGCATTACCATCCTTCGGTATAAAATACAAAGATCCACGATTAGTCTTTTCCGCACCCTCAGTTTTATTAACTTTATCGAACGAACTCATAGTAAACCTTGGCCCCGTTTGTAATATTGTCAAAGAAACAACAGGTGGAATTGCTACTGGCACAGACGATGCTGGAAAACCTTGCTTAAAAACGAATTTGGCATCTTTGTTGTTGCCTAACGCCTTAATTGCATCATTTTTCGAGAACCATTTTAGTTTTATATGGGAAATTTCATTTACATCCACATCATCTGTGAATTTTAGCCTTATCACATCTAGCATATTAGAGGTTGACAAAGTTCCGCTATAGCCATCCAACACATCAGTCATTGTCAAACAGGTTGTTTCCTGTTGCATGTTATTACCGGAAGCATCACTTTTTGCTTCTACAATCTCACCATTTATTTTATTTCCATCTTCGTCACTCTTTCCTAGAATCTTCCAAACAACTGCGCAGTCTTCTTCCGCCGAATCATCATTCGCCTTATCCATATAATACATTATTTCTCCACAGGTCACTATTCCATTATTATTCGGTGTTTCCTTACTTACGCCCTCCTGAGTCAAACAATTCTGGTAATTAGAGTAAGCCAACTTTGCATCTTCTATGCCAGCCAATGCTGAATCATAGGCTGACTGTGACAAATCATCATTTGAAGTCCTCTCTACTTCCGAAATAATCACAGCCGCAAAGCTAATTGCCACAATCATCAAAATCAGAGTCGAGAACGCCACGATATAAAATGACGCTGCGCCTTTTTTAAATTTACTCCTTATCTTCATCTTATTCTCCTCCTCCTATCGCCTGAGCAGCAAAGTTAAATTTATTTATTGAACAATAATCAAAGTTTTCGATTGATGCATTATCTATTCCTTCTGGTGTGGCGCAATAACTACCCTGCGCCGCCACATTTGCCCCACCCTGCAATGTCCCCAACACAAACGATACTGAATAAAAAATATTATTTCCAACTGCATTTATCGCTGGCGTTGGCGCAAATAAATCATATAAAGCCAGGTTGCTATTTTCAGATAATAGTTCAATCGGGTCTTCCGTCACTACCATGTTATATTCATTGCCCGAGATATCAATTTCATTCCGATCTGAAGTCTTACCAAAAGCCACACATACCGCTCGGTCCTCATCCTTCACTTTTAGTAACCTTATTTTTTCAAGAAGAGCGTCGCCGTTAACATTCTTATATTTAAATGTAGCCTTTTTCATATTCTCGTTTACTTTCGCATCTTCATTGTAATAATATCCCGAATTCCAAATGTATGAATAGCTCCCTGTACAAAATACTCCCACCGCTGGCACTTCGTTTTCATTTTTCTCCCCTATCGTTACATCAGTCATCTTTCTTGCTGCAACCAAACTTTGACCACTATTATTTTTACAATCATCTGCGTCATCAGAACCTTCTGCAAACCAAGTTCCACAAGATTTTTCTGGAGATACTACCATCGCATTCTGGACTGCTGCTCGCATATCATCCACCAACTCCATCCCAATCGTGTTAATCTGATTCAATACTAACCCTCGATGATAAGCCGAAATCGAGTTCGTAATAATAAGCGCCACAGCCAAAGACAAGACCGTAATAAAAGTAATAGAAAGCGAAAGTTCAATCAAGGTAAAGCCTTTTTTCCTTTCATTCATTCTTTTTTTTACAATCATCATTGTTTCTCCACGCATTTATTATCATCATCCGGCACTATTTCTACTCCCGATGTATTCCTTGCACCTTGTTCTATTCTCACGTTAGCTCTCGTTCCGCTGTCCTTTGTATTACCATTTGGGTTTACGCAAAAATTAACAGGTCCAGATTCAATGCTAAAACTATCCAGTAATTTGTTAAGTCCTTTTCCTTGACTAACTTCCACCGTGTTATTAGGCATCACAAATGTGTAAATCGTTCCAGACTGAGGATGTCTAGTTATTAAAATAGCACCCTTGTACAAATCACCATTCGTATCCTGTATTGCCGCAGACCATCTTGGGTTATAACTTTCTGCTTGTCCTATTATGCTACCATCTTCAATCACTTCTGCTTTACAGTCCTTCAAAGCTTCTATCGTGGCGTCAAAACTTCCTTCACACTTTGCATAGCCAATCACATCATACATGAAGATGTCGTCACTATTATTCTCGCCAAAAGTAATCAGTTTTCCATAAATAGCCTTTTTCGTATTTCCTCCATCATTTGTTCCTTGCACATTCTCTGTTTTCGAATAAGCACTCCGAAGGAATTCCACAAAATTTTGTACGGAATCATTATACCTTTGTTGGAAAATCGAATTCTGCACCCCAATCGTCACGCCCAAAAACAAAAGTCCAGTAATCGCCAAGAAAAGCGATACTTCAATCAGAGTAAAGCCACCCTTTATTCTTTTCATATTATCATTATACCATAAGCATCAACTATTCAATCAATAATTCGGGAATAAATATAGCATCCATTTTTCAAAATTAGAGTACTCTTTCTCTTTCTTCTCCTCAGTTACCGCTACTTCGTATTTGTTTTTCGCTTTTTCAGAATTCTCTGGCATAATCACCATATTTTCGCCAGGCATTTTTTTATCCAGATATTTTCTCGCAAGTAATTCCTGGTATTCAGTTGTTTTATAATACTCATTCTCAAGTTCCGCCGCCTCTACCTCAACTCCTAATAATTCTAATGATTTTCGTTCTGTAGCTAACCTTTCCGTCAACTCCCAGTTTCTCGACATTGCTGCAATCGACTGATACGTCCACACCAAGCAAAGCAATATTGCAAGAACTAAAACCACATTTTCCACCGTCAAAAAATCATGCCGCATCTTATAATTCAACCGTCTTAATTTCGTCTTCATCCCACTCATATTCACTACTCCTGGTAGGGATGCCAGGATTCGAACCTGGGACACTGCGTGTATAAGACGCATGCTCTAACCAACTGAGCTACATCCCCATTTACTCTATTATACCATATAACGCCACTCATAATTCTCAGGAAAAACCCGCCAGATTGGTATTTTCTCCGAGTGAAGCGCTATTATTGATAGAGCGAACGAGGAAAAATGCCGAGATGGCGGGTTTTAACGAGAATTATTTCTTCTTCAAGGTCAAGAAACCGTTACGTGGATTCTCAACAACAACACGGTCTGCTGGAAGATCACATGGAGTACCCTTGCCACCGTTCTCTTGCTTAGTGAAGAAATAGATAGTTTGTGGTTTGCCACCACGAAGAGTCACCTCAGATTTGTGTAGATAGTATTTCACACCCTTACCATTAGTATGTTCGTAAGCCATTTAGCTTTCCTCCTTAAGTTAATATATTCCTATCTTATGACTAGGGCAAAAAATTGTCAAGAGTTTTTTCAAAAAAAATCCCCAAAAAATATTCATCTTACGATAGTAACAGGGATAACCTCAAGATTATCCACCAGATTCCTCTAATAAAAATTACAACAATAATTATCAGCGTCACTAGGATCATAAACCCAGTAAACGACGGTGCCCACACTGGTGAAGCATAATTCTTACGATATAACTCCGTCGAAGGCAGGCTCGCCACAATCGAACTTTGCAACTCATCCGCCGCCGGATATTTCTGAATCTCGCTCATCATACAATTAATATATTCTGGCGAGCTCCAAGTCCAACCATTTGCGATTGCCGCCGCCTTACACACCTCTGAAGCCATTGCATACACATTTCCATTTGGATTACCATCGTTCGCCATATTCTTCTCTGCTTCTTCAAGCGCCTTATTTGCCGCCCGAATATACATGTGCTCCAAATAAAACGGCCCCGTCCCAAAAGTCACCCTCTGCTCTCCATTATCATCCACCACATTAATTACGATATTATTAAACACAAAATCCTTCAGTTCCTCTAACCCTTGCGACACTGCCTCTTCATTTTCTTCTGCATCTGCCGCCATCACCTTATCCCGAAGCTCCGTCATCCTAATATGGTCAAATCGAAGCAAAGTTGCATCCACGAAAAACAGTGGCACTAGCGCTACAATCAGCCACCATGTCTTCAGCTTGTGGAATTTAATTCGCCCACGCTTTTTCATGAAATATATTATACCATTTATGCTTGCACGTTTCAAAAATCTTTGCTAAAATACCATGACATATGCGTATCAAACGTTTAAATAAATCAGGAAAACAAAAACAATCTAAAATCCCCCCTGCCGAATGGCAAAACTTTATTGAGATTTAGCTTCTACAATTTCTTTAAGTAGTTTCACAAAATCATCCCCACCTTGAGCTTCGGTCCAGGTGACTGTTTTTCCATTCACGGTTACACTTGAACCTTCTTTACTCCCCCAATCAATCAGCTGACCATCAATATAGAATGCCGGCGTCCCCTCAATATTCATCCGGTTACCAATCCCCATATCAAAGCTGATCTTTTTCGATACCGCTTCACTTGCCATGTCTTCATTAAACTTATCTACATTTCCCTTTCCATCTGAAACTTCTAGAAAATACTTATCAAACATTGCTGTTCTATCCGAAGCCGAAGCATACTCCCATTCGGCTTGCTCCGCAAACAACTTATCCGCATATTCTTTCCAATATCCTTGAAGTCCAGCCGCTTCCGCCGCCGAAGCTGCCGCCGTACCGTTCTTATGATACGACAATAGAAAACTACGATATACCACCGCCAACTTTCCGTCCAACTCTTCAATTGCTTTATTAACTTTCGTATTTATTGAAGCACAACCCGGGCACTGATAATCTGCATATTCAAATATCAATACTGGTGCATTTGCATCACCTTTTACGTGATCACCAATATTTCCATTATCCTTATTGGCCGGTATTACCGAATAAAAATCATATTTACTAAAGTCTGTCGCCTTATTATTACCATCAATCACAAAATAAGCCGCCACCCCGATAGCTGCCACTATGAGAACTCCGACAATTACGCCAATCACTGAAAACCCCTTAACTTTTTTCATAAATAACTCCCTTTAGTAAAATAATGATATAATTATTATATCATGTTCGACAATTTAATGCGCAAATTCGTCAAATGGCTTGATCCTAGGCTCGACCGCTTCCGCGCCAAGAAAACTCCCACCAAACCTCAAAAATACACTCCGAAATCCCTAGAAGAGTTTATCGGCGTTTTGCGCCGTACCCCTAAAACCATTTTAAGTGACGAGGACCGCTCTCGCATCGCCGCCATTATGAGTTTCGACAACAAAAAAGTCTGTGACCTCATGGTCGAAAAAGACAAAATGGTTTTTGTCAATCACAAAGAAATCCTCGGCCCTCTCACACTCGATAAGCTTTACAAATCCGGCTTCACCAATTTCCCCGTTGTCGATAACGGCGGCAAGGTCAAAGGCATCATCCATACCGAGGCCTTAAATGCTCTCGAAATCAAAAAAACTGACCGCGCCGAAAAATACCTCGACAAAGAGTTTTATTACCTTCACATGGACGATTCATTGTCCTTCGCCGTCGAAGAATCCAAACGCCTTGGCGCCCACTACTTCCTCGTCCTAGACGACAAAGATTCCCTAGCTGGCTTCATCACCACTCAAATGATATTAGATTATTTATTAGGCTAATTACATAATCTATCTTGAAATAATTTGAAACTGCCCGATAAAAATTACAACAGTCACAGATGAGCGAAGAAACTGGTAATTTCTGAGCGAATCTGCCTGACCTGTTGTAATTTTTATGCGGCGCATGTTTCAATATCGAAAGATAGGTTATGTAATTAGCCAATCTTATGTTATAATAACAGATATGAGAATTTTAGCAAATGAATTAAAGAACCATCTAGGCAAACAAGTAACCGTCGAAGGCTGGGTCAACTCTCGCCGCGATCACGGCGGACTAATCTTCATTGACCTCCGCGACCACACCGGTATTATCCAACTCGTCGTCACACCTGAGACCAAGGATTCCTTCAAGCTCGCTGAATCTGTCCGTGATGAATTTGTTTTACAAGCTACCGGCAAAATGCGCGAGCGCGCCAAAGATTTAATCAACCCAAATATTCCAACCGGTACCATCGAGCTTGTTGTCGATGAGCTCACACTCCTCAATAAATCCGAACCTCTCCCAGTCAATACTCACGATGACGGCGAAAAATCTTCCGAAGAGCTAAGGCTTAAATATCGCTATCTCGACCTTCGTCGCCCTTCCATGCAAAATATCTTAAAGCGCCGCTCTGAGTTCTATCGTTTCATTCGCAATTATATGTATGACCACAACTTCACCGAAATCACCACCCCAATTCTTGCAAACTCCAGCCCCGAAGGCGCCCGTGATTTTCTTGTTCCATCAAGGTTGCACCCAGGAAAGTTTTATGCTCTCCCTCAAGCCCCACAGCAATTCAAGCAACTCCTAATGGTTGGCGGAGTTAACAAATATTTCCAAATCGCTCCCTGCTTCCGCGATGAAGACCCTCGTGCCGACCGTCTATATGGCGACTTTTATCAACTCGATATGGAAATGTCCTTCGTTGACGACGGCGAAATCGTCCGTCAAGAAATCGAGCCACTTTTTATCGAGCTTGCTACCAAATTCTCCAACAAAAAGCTCGTCATTAATTCCAAACCCGCCAAAAAATTCCTAAAAAAGAATGAGATAATCCCTCGTCTCCCGTTCGACTTCGCAATGGAAACTTACGGCGTTGACAAACCCGACCTTCGCTACGGCATGGAATTAATCGAGCTCACCGAAGTATTCAAAGATACCGATTTCAAAGTCTTCAAACAACCTTGCGTCAAAGCAATTAAAGTCGAAAATGGTGCTTCCCTTACTCGCCGCGAAATCGACGAGTTTACCGAAGAAGCCCGTAAACTCGGCGCTGGCGGTCTCGCCTATATACTATATACAGACGAAGGCGCCAAATCCCCCATCCTCAAATTCATGAGCGAATCAGAGATCGAAGGTGTCAAGAAACTCACTGGCGCTAAAAAAGGCGACGCTGTCTTCTTCGGTGCCGACGAACGCGCCAAAGTCAACAAAGTCCTAGGCCAGCTTCGCATCAGCTTTGCCAACCACTTTAATCTCAAGAATCCTAACGAAGTCGCCTATGCTTGGATTATCGACTTCCCATTCTACGAATGGGACGATCGAAACAACAAACTCGACTTCGGCCACAACCCCTTCAGCATGCCAATCGGCGGCCTTAAGGCCTTAGAGGAAGCCAAAACTGACAATGACAAGCTGAACCTCAAAGCCGACCAATATGACATGGTGATGAACGGCTTCGAAGTCTGTTCTGGCGCTGTCCGTAACTATAACCCTGAAATCATGTACAAGGTATTTAATATCCTAGGCTACAACAATGAATATGTCGAATCTCGCTTCGGCGGTATGTTAAATGCTTTCAAGTTCGGCGCTCCGCCGCATGCTGGTTGTGCTCCAGGTCTTGATCGTATCTTCATGGTCCTCGAAAACCAAGACAACATCCGCGACATCGTCGCTTTTCCTAAGAACGGTAACGGCGTCGATCTTATGATGGATTCTCCATCCGTCGTCGATCAACAACAGCTCGACGAGTCTCACCTCGCCATCGTCGAAGAGGACGATTAACCAGCATATAGCCCATACATATAATATATAGTGTCATTTTTGTATTACACTGTAATACACTAACTAGCATAACCTTTTTACTTTTTCCCCCTTTAGGAGTATAATTATAGTCCACATGGGAAGAATCATCGTTAAATACCGTAAAATAATTTTGGCACTCGCCGCTCTTTTGCTTATACCCGCAATCATTGGCTTTTTGAATACCAAAGTCAATTACGATATGCTAAATTATCTTCCTGATAGTATGGATACCGTCAAAGGTCAAAAAGCCCTCCTCGATGAATTCGGCAAAGGTGCTTTTACTATGGTTATCACTGAAGACTTGAATAATGAACAAATCGCAAGTCTCGAACAGGACCTCAAGACTGTCCCTCATGTCACTACAGTTCTCGGTCTTGGCACTCTCGAAAATAGCAACCTCCCCGCCGAAATCTTGCCAAGTAGCATCTATGACACCTTCAAGAAAGGCAATGAATCCTTAATTGCCGTCTTCCTCGATACTTCCACCTCCGCCGACGAGACCATTCATGCCATCAAAGAGATTCGCCAAAAAGTCGATAGCCATGCCTACGTCTCTGGTATGTCTGCCTTTGTCACCGATCTTCGCAACCTCAGCGAATCAGAACAAATCTATTACATCATCATCGGTGTCATTCTTGCTCTTATTGTTATGTTTGCTTCACTCGACAACTGGCTTGCTCCACTACTATTTCTAATCAGCATCGGTGTTATGGTTCTCTACAACCTCGGCACCAACATTTTTCTTGGTCAAATCTCCTACCTCACCAAAGCTCTCTCTGCCGTCTTGCAGCTCGCTGTCACTATGGATTACTCCATCTTCCTCTGGCACTCCTACCGCGAGCATCTAGAACAAACCAAAAACCCCGAAAAATCTATGGCCTTCGCCATCAAAGCCACCTTAAGTTCCGTCATTGGCTCATCTGCTACTACCGTCGCTGGCTTTGTTGCACTTTGCTTCATGACCTTTACCCTAGGCCTCGACCTTGGTCTCGTCATGGCCAAAGGCGTCATTCTTGGCGTTATTGGTTCTGTTACTATTCTCCCAGCCCTCATCCTCACCTTCAACAAAGCCCTCATCAAGCTCGACCACAAATCCATCCTCGGCACTTTTGACAAAACCGCCAAATTCATCATCAACATTTTCCCAGTTTTCATTATCGCCTTTATTGCCATCATTCCACCTTTCCTTTACGGTTATCAACAAACCAATCAAAACGTCTATTATGACATCTCTCGTTCTCTTCCATCTGACATGGATTTTGCCGTTGCTAATAAAAAACTCACCGAGAACTTCGGTCTCTCCAACGTTCACATGATTCTCACCGATGCTAATCTCGATACCAACAAAGCCATCGATCTCACTAACGACCTCAAAAACATCGAAGGTATCAAATCAGTCTTAAATCTCGAATCTGTTATCGGCGACCAAATTCCTGCCGAAATACTCCCCGAATCAATCGTAAACCTCACCAAATCCGACCAGCATGAATTAACCCTAGCCGTTTCCGAATACAAAACTGCCTCCCCCGAAATGACCACCCAAATTGATGAACTCCAAAACACTATCAAAAAGTATGACGAGACTGCCTTCCTCGTCGGCGAAGCCAGTCTTACTCAAGACATGATCGACCTTACTTCTCACGATTTCCAAGTTGTCAACACTATTTCTATCATTGCAATCTTCATCATTATTGCGCTTGTCACAAACAGTATTTCCCTACCGGTTATCTTAATTGCTGTCATCGAATCTGCAATTTTCATTAATCTCGGCCTACCATTTTATACCGGCACCGAACTATCCTTCATTACACCAATTTGTATCAGCACCATCCAGCTAGGCGCTACCGTCGATTATGCTATTCTCTTAACTACTCGCTACAAACGCGAACGTCTAAATGGCCGAGATAGTAAAAAAGCCGCTTTCATCGCCGTCAAAACCTCCCTCCCATCCATCATTGTTTCCGGCGCCGTTCTCTTTGCAGCTACCATCGGCGTCGCTATCTATTCAAGAGCCGACATGATTTCCTCTATGTGTATGCTCATGGCACGTGGCGCCATCATCAGCATCATCCTCGTCCCGACCATCCTACCTTCTCTTCTCATCTTTGCTGATCCCCTCATTATTCGCACAACCTTAGGTATGAAAAAGTTAACGAAAGGAACTAAATGAAAAAACCATTAATCTATACTCTCGCTCTTGCAGCGCTCATCATATCAACCGGCTTCACCGCCATCTTTAGCAGTTTTGCCACAACCGAGCAAAACCCATCAAACACACTTATCGCTCCAAGTAGCGACCTAGCTGATAATTCCTCTTCCACTTCTCTCCAGAAAAACGAAAATGTTTACGTTATCACTAATTCAGATGGTTCCCTAAATAAATCTTTCATCAACAACACAATTAATACTAGTTCCGAATCAATTCCAATTGAAGCTTCAATCACCTATAATTTAGATGGGAGCGAAATCAAAGCCGAAGATTTAATTAATAAATCTGGTCACGTCAAAATCACCTACAAATTCACCGCAACTAAATCCTATCAAGGAAAACTAATACCCTTCCTCACCGTCACCGGTCTCGACCTCGACGGCACCAAATTCAAAAACATCAAAATCAACCACGGCAAAATCATTTCTGAATCCGACAATACTTTACTCGCCGGCTACACCTTCGCTGGTCTAAATGAGAATCTTAATACCGATATGCTTTCTGACTCTTTCACTGTCGAAGCCGACGTCACCAGTTTTGAGCTTCCCGATACCTACACTTTTGCCACCAACGAACTCTTCGCCGAAATTGACACCACCAAACTTACTTCCGTTGATAGCATTATTAACTCCATCAACGACCTAGGTTCTGCTTTCGACCAAATTCTCGCCGGTTCCGCCGAACTCACCAAAGGTAGTACCGATCTAGCTACTGGAGCTCAAAAACTCGCTACTGGTGCTAACGATCTAGCAACCGGCGCCAATCATTTAGCCGGCGGAATCACCTTATTAGACACCAAAGTAAACGAATTCACTCCAAAGCTCCAGCAACTCGCTACCACTCTCTCCACTCTTTCAGCCAAAAGCACTGCGATTCATCAAGGCGTTCAAGGCACCTTCACTGGTCTTTTAAATACTCTCCAAAACGTCGCCGAAAGTACCACAGATAAAACAACCAAAGCCACTTTGAACCAAATCATTGCATCATATAATACCAGTCTTCCAGAGCTTTATACATCACTCGGAACCTACACTGGCACAGTAGATCAAATCGCCTCAGCCACCGCCAGCATGGATACCACCGAATTAACTACCGGCATCGCTACCCTCAAATCAGGCGCTAATGATTTAGCTAGTGGCGCAAATCAACTTGCCACTGGAGCTAACGACCTAGCAACCGGCGCCAATCAGCTTTCCGCCGGCATGAGCACCTTAAACGATGGCTTAAACACTTTCAAACAACAAGGTCTAAACAAACTCATCAACTTTGCAAATCATGATTTAAACTCCTTCACCAACAATCTCCGCTCCACCGTTAACGCTGCAAATTCATATCATCATTACAGCAACTCTAACGCCAATTCCGTTAAATTCGTCTTCAAAACCCCAGCCCTACACTAAGATTCTCTAATTGCTTATTCTCACTAAAGAGGGCTAATTCAAGCAGAAAAATATGATATAATTAAGGCAATAAGGAGGAACACCATGCAACCAAACACCATAGAATACGATTTTACAGCAGCGATCGTAGAGGCAATGCCAGAGGAGGGGCTTCAAGAGCTAAACGAATTAATCAAAAACAATGAAATAACTGAGAGCAAACTAGATGCTCTACTAGAAAAATACCATATTGACAAAATCGCAATAATGCAAGAATTACAAAAGGAGCATCAAAAATGAGTGAGTTCGAGCCCAAAGACAATTCAAACAACTACGACAGGTGGAACGAAGTTGAAGCCATGGCGAATAATTACAATAGATCCGTTAAAATAGATAATAAAGAACGCGCAGAACAAAACCGACGAACGATGGAATCAATCGTAAAAGATAAAAAAGCCTCTGGATCCTTCAGAAAAATTGCCTCCAGCGTTGCCATCACACTAATGCTAACTACTGCAGGAGCCATAATGGGCATCACAGCTGGAAATGTTGTTGCAGAACAAGCAAAAGCAGAACAACTAGACAAAGTTACACATAATATCACAGCTTTTATTGATGATAATGGTGAAAACAAACCATGGAAGATCTATACCCAACCTATAGGTGATGATGATGCAATACACAATGAAAAAAAGATCTATCACGACAATATTCATTGTGACACTGATGATAAAGCAGTACTTTCTGAACAACTCGAAGCCACTCTTCCAGAACTCGAGTTAGAAAAATCAAAAGGCATCGCAGTGGAATGGATGAATGGAGATAGTGTATATACAGCATACGATGTAGACTGCGACGGTAGTTGGAATATAGTTACTCGCACCGATGTCAACACTGCTTGGGATCAAGGACCCTACTTCATAAAAGACGACAAATCCGGAGAAGAAATTCCAAGTTCTTGGTCAACCATGACTGGCGTCGAACAATACTTTGCCGAAAAGGCTGAGTCCGAATAAACAAGCTATATTAAGCTAGATCATAAAAGAATCCTACACTTCGTGTAGGATTCTTGACTTTGCAAACTGGCGAGGCCGGCTGGAATCGAACCAGCATTGTATCCTTAGAGGGGATATGTCCTATCCGTTGAACGACGGCCCCGAATAGTAATATATATTATACCCTATTCTTCAGGTTTTCGCAACTTATAGTAAATCGACGGCGCAAACCTAATTGGTGCCAACGCTTTCTGCGCCTTATCTTCCATCTTTACTAAGCTCTTCGTGCCAAACATCTTTTTTAGTGTTCCACTTCTAAAGTTAGACACCGAAAGCACCTTCTCGCACTTAAACCCAACTTTTTCAAAAATCTCTTCCACATATTTTGGATGATAATTATAAAACCCATCCTTTGATATTTCTTTATAATTTGCCACCGTATGATCAAACGGATTGACTTTTGATTTTCTTGTCACAAATCTTACCATCTTCGGCAAAGTCCGCTTATTTGCAACTTCAATTACTGCTACCCCACCCGGCTTCAATACGCGATATAGCTCTTTAAGTGCCCTGTCCATATATTTCAAATGATGCGTCACTCTCACCATCATTAATCCATCCAATTCATCATCCTTAAAAGGCAACTTATAAATATCCCCAGCTCGAGTCTCGATTTTGTCTCCGTAAATATCTTTAGCCTGTTTTAATTCCGTTTTTGAATAATCAAATATAATTACTTTGTGTGCTCTTTTCAAATACTCGTTTGCAAGCCTTCCGTATCCTCCACCAATATCTGCAAACTTATTCATTCGTTTCGGGAGTAGTTTTCGAATCGCCATTCGGTCAGCTTGATCTTCATATTCTCGATCGGCATCTTCCCAAAAAATTTTCTTATAGTCATAGCCATTATAATCTGAAACAATTTTTTCACTCATATTTATATATTATATCACACGTGACACTTCTTCCAAAGTCGTTTCACCTCTAAGTACTGCAAGTACACCCTTTTGTTCCAAAGTCAACATACCACCTGCTCGAGCAGTTTTTTCAATCGCATCTGTATTAATATCCGCCACATCTCCTCGAATAAACGCTTGAATATCTTCTGATACCACCAATTGCTCCATTATCACAGTTCGGCCATCATAGCCAAACGGATAATCTTCCGTCACTACTGGGTCGTACAATTTAATATCATCCAAATTCACGCCCGACAATGCTTCCTGTGAAACACCCTCCAGAACCTCACGAATATATTTCGCTTCCGATTCCGTTGCCGGTCGTTCTTTCTTCGACGAAGCTAGTTTTCTTACCAATCTCTGTGCAACTAACAGCCTAATTGACGATGAGAAAATCGGATTTACTCCAATCAAGTCAATCATTCTTGAAAATGCTGCCGAAGTAGAATTTGCGTGGAACGATGAAAGCACCAAGTGTCCCGTAATCGAAGCCTGGATTGCCGTCTTTGCCGTATCAGCATCACGAATCTCACCGACCATCACTACGTCCGGATCTAGACGAAGCACCGATCTAAGCCCTTCCGCGAATGAACCACCGTCATTTGTGTGAATCGGAATCTGCGATATTCCCGTAATTCCATACTCAATCGGATCCTCCAAAGTGATAATTTTTCGGTCCGAAGTGTTAAGCGCGTTTAGCATAGAATAGAGAGTTGTCGATTTACCAGAACCCGTCGGCCCTACCATTAGCACCAAACCTCTTGGATGCGAAATTACATCATTAATTTCCGCACGCTCCTCTTCCGACAAGCCCAAAAGGTCTAGGTTCAGCAAAGACTCATCAAAATTAAATAACCGGAGCACCGCATCCTGTCCATACATCGTCGGCACTGTTTCCACACGAATATTGAGTAGGTGTGTCGCTCCATCACGATGTATCTCCTTTTGCATGTGTCCCGACTGTGGCTTATTTGATGCCATTGACACATTTGCTCTAGATGATAATTCACCCATAAAAATTCGGTATCTATCTCTATCAATATTCGCCACTGGGTGCAAAATACCATCCACCCTCATCCGAATTCTTATCTCTTCCCGCAAATTTTCAATATGAATATCCGAAGCCTCAAGTTTATCTGCCTGATCGATTAGAAAATCAAAAACCTTTTCCGTTGAAACTTCAGCTAAAGTTTTAGAAACCGACGCAATCGTCTCCGAATCACCTTCCCCCGCAATTTTAATATCATCATAATGAACCTGTTTTGGCGGGTCGTATCGGAGCATGAACACTTTATACGCCGAGCCAGAAATCAAGAAAAAGTCTGTTCTTTCGCCCTCGTCCGTATACTCCTGACGCATTCTGTCAATCAAAGAGCGTGGTGTTTGGCTCGTCACCATGAACTGATAATGCTCTTCCCCACCTCCCTTTTGCAATGGCAAAATATAATCCTGATGCATTTGCTTAACATCTAACAAATCCTTCACCAAAGGAATTTCATTCTCAAATTCTCTTGTATCTAAGTACGGCAACCCCAAAATTCGCGCTCGATTTCGCGTCGCCTCTTCTTCATTCTCTCGTCGTTTTAATTGCACCTCATCTTCATTCATATTTCATATTATAGCATAAACATAAACATAATTAAATTATGTTTATGTTATAATAAGTTTATGGCAATAACTGAAATGTTCCTGTGGTGGTATTCTTCCGGTTGGAAAGTTTTTGTCGGCAAACTAAAAACTGCTCTTTCAAGTATTACTGATTTCTTTTCCATGGGCTCGCTCGTTCGTACTCTTTTCAAACCCTACCGCCAAATCTCCGCTGAAACCGCAAGAGACGGCGCCTCTCTTGATATCAAATTTCACATGTTCTTAGATCGGCTCATCTCTCGCATCGTTGGTTTTTTCTCCCGTCTTACTCTTCTTCTTGTCGGCATCATTATTATTATATTCGGTGGCATTATTAGCTTTATTCTCGTCATTCTCTGGCCAATCATCCCGCTTCTTCCTATCGTCGGTATCGTTTTGACTGCTATGGGGGTTGTTCTATGAGTATTACTTTCAATCTTAAGAATCCTCGCGTCCATCAAGCCAAACAAAAAAGAGCCTTCCATAATGCTGCCGTCATTGGTCTTTGTTATATGTTCTTCTTTGCTCTCCTACTCGGTGGCATCGCTCTAATACTTATCCACAACTCGCTTGCCTGGCTCTTTATCGGCTTTTCTGTCTGGCCTCTCATGCTCATCTTCTGGATCAAAAATGCCCTGAAAGATGTCCCAGTCAAAAACACTGGCGACTTTACCGACCTATTATCGGAAGATTTACTACTCAAACTAAAAGCAGATACTACCCCAGGAAATCTCATCAAAATCCTTCCTACTACCAGTAGTGGCGCATTTCTCATGGCACGCTTTGAACTTTCTATTCCCCTTCTCGAACAACTCCTCCAATATCTCCCTCAAGCCACCGACCCGATTTACGATTCTGCTATCAAAATCCGTGAAAAAACTAATTCCGAAGCCATCACCGGTGCAGTTCTCGTCGTATCCCTCATTGAAAATCTTCCAAACTACGAATATCTTCTAAACCAACTCAAACTCAGCATCAATGATCTTTATCAAGGAATCACCTGGTTCAACTACTTACATGGCATTGTCAAAGACAGCAAAAAACCCGTCCATTCCGGCGGCATTGCTCGTGATCTTTCTTTTGGATTCACCCCTACACTTCAACATTTTGCTATCAATCTTTCCAGCCGCTACTACGGCGACAATCTCCATATCCAGCAAGCCGAAAACTATGAAATCATTGATCAAATCATCCAAACTTTCTCAAGGGGTGGTCGTCAAAATGTTGCTCTCATCGGCTCCTACGGCTCTGGTCGTTCCACCATTGTTAATTATTTAGCTCAAACCCTCCTCAACGCCGACGCCAAAATTCCATCAAATCTTAAATTCCGCCAAATCTACTCCCTCGATGTCTCTAGCCTTATTTCAACCGCCAGAGATCGTGGCGAACTCGAATATCTCCTCAACAAAATATTCAACGAAATCTATTCCGCCAAAAACATCATTCTCTGTCTCAAAAATGCCCATCTCTTCTTCGAAGAAGGTCCCGGCTCAATTGATATTTCAAATACTCTAACACCCGTCATTCAGTCCGGTAGTATTCGTATGATTCTCACCATGGATGACCAAAAATTCCTCGAAATCTCTGCCCGAAACCCCGCTCTCGCTAGCTCTTTGAATAAAATCATAGTCCATCCATCAAACCGCGAAGAAACCATCAAAATACTCATGGACCAAGTTCCTTATTTTGAACACGCCAAAGGCGTCATTTATACTTACAAGTCCCTCACCGCTGCTTACCGTTTAAGCGAACAATACATTCACGACGTTGAAATGCCTGGCAAGGCCAAGCTACTTCTGGAATCTGCTGCTAGCTTCGCCGAAAACAGTGTCGTCACCGAAAAATCCGTCGAAACCGCTGTCGAGAATTCTTACGGCGTCAAAGTCAAAGTCGCCGACACCACCGAAGATCGTGACAAACTCTTAAATCTCGAACAGCTAATTCACGAGCGCATGATTGACCAGGAGGAAGCTGTCTCTGCTGTCTCCAACGCTCTTCGTCGCGCTGGTGCTGGAGTCAAAAACCAAGGTCGTCCTATTGGTACCTTCCTCTTCCTCGGTCCTACCGGCGTCGGTAAAACTGAGCTCGCCAAATCGCTCTCCCATGTTTATTTCAATGGCGAAGACAACATCATCCGCCTTGACATGAACGAGTTTGTCTCAGCGGACGACGTTTCGCGTCTCATCAAAGACGGAGCATCCGATTCACTTAGCCTTACTGCCCAAGTCATGAAACAGCCTTTCTCCGTCATCCTTCTCGACGAAATTGAAAAAGCACATCCTTCTGTTCTCACCACTCTTCTCCAAGTTCTCGATGAAGGCATCCTTCGCGACGAAAAAAACCGCGAAGTCAGTTTCCGTGATTCCATTATTATCGCGACCTCAAACGCCGGCGCCAACACCATTCGCGAAAAAATCGAAGCCGGCCAAAATGTCAACGATTTCAAAGAAGAACTTATCGAAAACCTAATTTCTAGTAACGAATTCAAACCCGAATTTCTCAACCGCTTCGACGAAATTTGTCTCTTCAAGCCTCTTTCCAAAGAAGACCTCGTCCAAGTCCTTGACCTCATCATCGCTTCCACCAACAAAACCCTTGCCAACCAAAAAATTTCAGTTAATGTTACTCCGGAAGCCAAACAAATCCTCATCGATCAAGGCTACGATCCCAAAATGGGTGCTCGTCCAATGCGTCGCATCGTCCAAAAAACCGTCGAGAATATCGTCGCCGCAGCTATTCTCTCTGGCGCCGCCCAGCCAGGTAGTACCCTCACTATTACACCTAACGAAATCAACATTAATTAATATCTATTTCTATACCGCAAGTCGCATTAACACCCAAATTCGACAGAATAATCATCTCATCATCCGAAATCATATGCGTCGCGTGCAACTCTGCTCCATCTAATTTATCCAAAGATTCCAGCGCCTTTTTAACCACTGGGTTTGTCGTCGAACAAATCGATAGCGCACTAAGCACTTCTCCAAGTTTCAAATACGATTCTTTAAAATTAGATGTCTTATTCTTCACTTCGAGAATTGGTTCTAATACCATTGGCGCAATCAAATCCACTTCATCCGGAATCTTATTCATCACTTTAAGCGCATTTAGAAAAGTTGCGGATACTGGCGAAAGAAACCCAGTCTTTCGTCCTGTAACATATTTTTTTCCAACCTTTATACAAGCACTAGGCAAGTTACCAACGCTTTCCCTTTTATCCTCCGCCAATCCTGCTACAATTCTATCTTTTTCCGAAATACCAAGTTCGTTCATCAGAAGTTTAATTCTCTCCGGCACCTCCGGCCCCACCAAACCCTTTTTGAGATCCGTCACCGCCCGATAATACCGTCTAATTATCTCGTCCGACGCCGCTTTCTTTATTGCTTTGTCGTCTGTGATGCACTCGCCAATTACATTTACACCCATATCCGTCGGCGAATAATACACATTTTTGCCAGTGATTCGATGCAAAATCTCCTTCAACACTGGAAAAGTCTCCAAGTCCCGATTATAATTCACTGCTGCCACACCATACTTTTCCAAATGGAAATAATCAATCATATTCTTATCATTTAAATCCGCCGTTGCCGCTTCATATGCCAAATTCACTGGGTGTTTCAAAGGCAAAGACCATACCGGGAAAGTTTCAAATTTGGCATAGCCTGCATTCACTCCTCGTTTTGATTCGTGATAAAGTTGTGACAAAGACGTTGCAAGTTTACCAGAACACGGACCAGGTGCCGACACCACCACTAAAGGTTTTGTTGTTTTAATATATGGGTTTGCACCATACCCTTCTTCTGACACAATTGTATCTACATCCGTCGGATAACCTTTTGTAAAAGTATGGAAATATACTTTTACTTTATAATCCTTCAACCGATTCGCAAAATCCACCGCCTTCTTTTGTCCATCAAATAATGTTATTACCACCGAACTAACAAGTAGTCCTTTCGAGCGCAAAAATTCAATCAGCCTCAAGACCTCCGTCTCATAAGAAATCATGTGGTCTGCCCGTATCTTCGACTTTTCAATTGCATTAGCATTAATACACAAAATTATTTCTGCATTATCTTTAAACTCCTGAAGCAACCGAATCTTCAAATCAGGCAAAAACCCGGGCAAAGTCCGGGCTGCGTGTTGATCATCAATCAGTTTCCCACCAAATTCAATGTAAAGCTTGTCAAACATTTTGATGCGTTTTTCAATCTTCTTCTTCTGTACCTTCAAATATTTGTCTGCATCAAAACATTTTTTCATAAAACCTCCTTTACCCTACCCATTATATCACGGTCAACTAATTGTATTTCAATTTATTAGTTTGAAGATAAACCTGGCAACAAAGGCAGCAAATCATAAGCCATTTTGTTGCTTGTCACAGCATAGTTTGTATGACTGCCTCCATATTCACCATAGCTACTTCCGCTAACTACAGCAGTCACATCTTTAACATTGCTCATCATATATGGATTATAGTTTTTATCCTTCAACATTGTATAAACACTAACCATGCCCAAATAACCATCCTTCATCACAAAGAAAATATACTCGTTGCCGACCCCCTGGCCAAAACTAGCAATTCTATACGATTCTACTTCCCGACTAAAAGTGAAATAAATCGGATAATTTAAGCCTTTTTCACCATAGTAATGTTCAACCATTTTTTCATCAAAGGTAACTGTAACCTTTTTGCTATCATCTTTGTCAATCACAATCGTAGCAAGTTTTTGAAGCTCTTCGTCATTGTCTGTCAAAGTATAAGTAAAACCTTTTTGCGCATTAATAATACTAGAGTTATCAATCTTGCAATAATCAGCACCAGGCTTTTGATCCTTAACACATTCAAGTTCCCCTAGAAGAGTGCTTTTGGTATAGGTAGTTGATTCTTCATCGTCTGTAGTATCAGCAGTATCTGGAACAAGTGAATGTTTATGCTCAACTTGATTATTGTTGTTGAAGAATAGAAAATAAACACCACCACCGATTATTATCAAGATTAATATAATAATCGTAAAGATATAAGGTTTGTTATTCGAATTTGCTGTCCCCATAAAGCCTCCTTATTATTATTAAAGAACTTACCGCTATTGTACCATGTAAACTCTTAATCGCAAACCTATACTAATATCTGCTTATTTTTTCTCTCTAAATCCATCAAAGCATATATCCTATAATCTATTTTCGTGGTAAAATATAAGTATAACTTATTTGAAAAGCTTAAATGGTAAAAAGCATGAAGAAAATGAAAAGGAGCAATAATAAGCGGTATTTTAACGCCGGTTTTTCAACACCTCTCCAAGCCGGCGCTATGCTCCCGCTTATTCTGATTGGAGTTATAGCCTTTACTGGAGCCACTAACCTCTTCGGTCTCAATGGCTCCGCCTATGCAGAATACACTATCTCCATGACTTCATCAGGAGCTCAAAGCATAGATATATTACCAGATGCTTCCAATGTCAATACCAGTATTAGTGTAGATGCAGTAACAGTAACTACCACCTGCCCTGCTGGTTATAATCTCACTACCACTACATCAGTAAATGATAATAAACTATATCTCAATGGTAGTAGCTCTAATAATGCAACTGACACCTACTTCAATCCTTCTGATGGTACTACTGCCCTGTCTAATGCACCTAATACTTGGGGCTTCTATCAGGATGGTAGTACTGTCCCTACTGCATCAAGTGTCTTTAAACCAGTACCTACCAGTACTTCTACTCCAGCTACCATTAGAACTTCTTCCAGCACCAGTGATTCCTTTAATATCTACTATGGTGTAGCAGCAGGTAGTGGTCTTGCACCTGGTACTTACAAAATGATACCAGAGCAGAATACTAATGAGAATGGTACTATCGTTTACTACCTTACTATGGCGGAGGAATGTATGACACCGAAACAATATATGCAAGACATGACTGAAGCAGATCTGGCTGAGCTAATGCCAAATGATGGTGATAGTGCCACGCTTTATGATAAACGTGATGAAAGTGATTACCAAATCACGAGAATCGCCGGAAGGTATTGGATGACGCAGAACCTTAGAATCACGCATACGGAGGGTCAACCTGTAGGGACTATCTTGGCTGAAAACTCCAATTTTAATAACGATATAACCTTTGATGGAGATTTAACTTCTGGAAATAGCTATGTAGCAAAACGATACCATACA
This sequence comes from Candidatus Saccharimonadota bacterium, assembly GCA_017536895.1. Taxonomy (GTDB): domain Bacteria; phylum Patescibacteriota; class Saccharimonadia; order Saccharimonadales; family Saccharimonadaceae; genus Nanosyncoccus. The sequence continues at coordinate 124,474 of JAFWCN010000005.1, forward strand.
CCTACAGAAACTGATTTATCCACACTGGGCCTTACTGCAGACCAGGTAGGTGTTTGGTATAATTATTGTGCTGTATCAGCTGGAACTGTGTGCAATAGTACTGATACTGTTGATGCAACTGAGGATATTTGCCCAGCCGGATGGGGATTACCATCATTGGAACAAATAAAAACAATACTGCCATATAAAACTAGCTTACCACTGTACTTTACCGGCTATTATAGCGCTGGTTCATTGACTTCAGCTAATCAACGTGGCTATTGGTGGTCTTCATCTGCGAATAATGCCACAACACAATACAGCTTACGTTATCTAACGAATGGATCTAGTACAACGTTCGTATCAACGACATCAAATAAAAGATATGGATTTTCAACGAGATGTGTTAAGAAATCAGATTCGCCCAGTGAATCACCACTTTATGACTTAGTAGCAGCTCAAAGCAAAGGCGCCCAAACCCTCGCTGAGCTCCGTGCTGAAATAACCACCAGCAATTCCGGTGTCTATGAATACAACAGCTCAGTCTTTGGTGCTGCCTCTGATGCTGCTAATACCAGCAAAATCTACTACTACCGCGGTATCCTAGATAACACTACGGGTTCATATGGTTCTGATGGTGACAATGCCGCCTGGCCTAACACAGTTGTTCTCTCATCCGCTAGCAGTAAATCCGGCCTTACGACCAACGATACCTGCTGGCGCATTGTTCGTACCACCGGCTCTGGTGGTGTAAAGATGATCTACCAAGGTAAATGGACTGGTTCTACTTGTGCCAACAAGCAAGCTGCCGCCCAACTCACCTATCAAGCCTTTGGTCTCCAAGGTAATTCACAGTCTACCGACTGGTACTTTAACATCAATCGTGTAGGTTACACCTTCAACAATACCGCAAGCATCCAAGATATCACCACCGCCACTTCAGTAGATACCGTATTTGGCAGTAACTCTAGCCCTTCCACTAATAATGAAAGATCAAATATCAAAACTTACATCGAAGATACTTGGTATCCTGGTAGCATAGGCGCAAGTAGTGGTCATAACTTCACATCAAAACTAGAAGCCAGTGCTGGTTACTGTAATGACCGTACTGCCTTCACTGACGAATCCGGTACCTCGTCTATGTCCACTATCCCACCTTATGCTACTTCTGGTGCTACTATGTACTTTGGTCCCTATACTCGTGTTGTTAATGCAACCAGTGCTTCAACTAACAGACCATCTCTCAACTGCCAACGTAGTACAGTGGACCTATACCGCTATGTAGCAGGAAGCACTGGAGTATCCAATCGACTTAAATACCCAGTTGCTCTAATTACTGCCGATGAAGCCGCTTTTGCCGGTTCAGGCTATTCCTCATCCACTACTCCTTATCACGCTAAATCATACCTGCGTTCCGGTTCTGCCTTTTGGTTGCTGTCTCCTAGCTACCGCCGCCCGAACGGTTATGCGAGCGGCTTCAACCTGCACCCGGACGGCCATCTCGCCTGCCCCTACGTCAGCAGCACGGACGGTGTGCGTCCCGCCATTTCTCTTAAACCAGGCTCTATGGCTGTGAGCGGTTCTGGTACTGCTGCTGATCCGTGGATCGTAAATCTACCAAACCCCTACTGCACCGACGCTTCCACTTGTATGCAAAACACTACTAATCCACCAGCCTGTGGTACCACCATGACAGACGGTCGTGACGGCGCCACCTACACCACTGCCACCATCGCCGGTACCTGCTGGATGACTCAGAACCTCCGTTTCACTGGCGCTGAACTTAAAGTAGGCGAATCTGATGTCACTTCAGATATTACTATGAACTACGGATCACTCACTTCAGGAAACTCCTACACTGAACCTAGAATTGCAACAGGTAGCACTACAGACTATGGTACTTACTATAACTACTGTGCCGCTTCTGCTGGAGAAGTCTGTAATGATACTACCCAGCAAGATGCCACTAGAAGTGTTTGCCCAGCTGGTTGGAAACTACCAACTCAAGCACAATTAAATGCCCTCCCGAGTAAAGATTCCCACTTTACCGCCTCTTCCGGCCTCGCCGGGTACTACGTCGGTGGTTCGCTAAGCAGCGCTGGCACGTACGGTGACTGGTGGGCTTCTACTGCAGATAGCGCTACGAATCAGTACCGCCTACTCTACACCAGCGGCAACGACTACTGGGGCGTCAGCGGCAGCAGCAAGTACCGCGGGTATTCAGTCCGCTGTGTTAGGGCTTCTTAAGCTAAAATCGAAAAACTTTTTCTCCTTAATCACTTCTGGACCGCAATCCACTATATAATCAAAAACCCCCTATAAGACGGGGAGTTTTTAGGTAACCTGGCGGAAAGGACAGGATTATCATCCTAGTTCCATTCCTTCAAATTACCTAAAATAGAACAAGTTCTATTTTAGCTAATTTGGCGGAAAGGACAGGATTCGAACCTGCGGATGTTTCCATCTCTGGTTTTCAAGACCAGTGCCTTCAACCACTCGGCCACCTTTCCACCTCTAATTATACCATAAATCGGCAAAATATGTTATAATACTCCCATGGCAAGAAAAATCAAACTGCGACCTATTTCTAAAAGAAATCGCAACAATAATCACAAACACAGCGACAAACGCAAGCACCCGCGCTTGAAGAACGGTCGCTAAAAATAACCCCGACTTTATCGGGGATTATTTTTATTCTGCATTCGTATAAACATTCGTTACATCGTCTAAGTCATCAATTGCTGATAGCAATTTTTCAAGTTTCTCCGCATTCTCCCCTTCTACCGGCACATACGAAGATGGTACATATTGTACCTCCGCCGATGTCACCGTAAATCCTCCTTCAGAAAGAGTTTTATTCACCTTCATCAAATCCGACGCATCAGTATAAATCACCGAGCCTTCATCTTCGTCCGCCACATCTTCTGCACCCGCATCAAGCGCTGCCATCATTATCTCATCACCCTTTTCCGTTACTTCAATCACGCCCTTTCGCGCAAATTGGAACATCACCGAACCGCTGTCCGCCATCCGACCACCATTTTTATCTAATGTATGCCGCACTTCCGGCAAAGTCCGGTTCTTATTGTCAGTCGCAACTTCAATCACGATACCTACTCCACCAGGACCATACGCCTCATAAACTTCTTCAATCAAAGCCGCCGCTGACTTATCAGCTGCTCTCGCAATCGCACGCTCAATGTTCACTTTCGGCATATTTGCATGCCGTGCTTTTTCGAGTACCATCGCAAGCGAAGGGTTCATCGCAGGATCAGTCCCCTGCCTTGCCGCTATCGCAATCTGATTTCCAATCTTCGTAAAAAGCGCCCCACGCTTAGCATCCACCACCGCTTTCTGTCTTTTAGTCGTCGCCCATTTACTGTGTCCAGACATTACTCCTCCTTTAGCTCCTTGTGTAGTTTCGCAAATTTACTAGATTTCTTATCTAATTCACTAAATGATTTTTCATCTGGCGTGTCGTCAATCCCGGATTGAATAAAATTACGCAACACTCCAACCAACACAAATGGTCTCACGAACGTTGAATGTAACATCTCCCAAAACACTACGCCAATCATCACCGAGAATACAATCATTAAATTCGTCGCGCTAGACAAAAACTCCGCCACTCCAGCATTTCTTTCTGCAGCAACCTCAGCAGCCTTAGCACTCAAATCATTAAATGTATCTGGGAACAAAGACATTATAAAGTAAGATGCCACGCCGAATATACCGCCAATCACGACAAACGAAACTAAACCAATTCCAAAAACTCGTCCCAAATTTTTTGCCAAAGTCTTACCATGCTTAAAGAATAATACTGCGCCTTCAAGCGTCGCCTTGGTAGATTTTTCTTTATCGCGATAAAACACCCAACCAAGACAACAATCACACAAATAATTAACTATTGTTTGAATTACACTAGATATTGTACCGCCAACTGCACCACCAGCATCTCCGCCTACCGCATTTCCAACTGATGTGATTGCGTTACCAATTTGACGAAAGATTCCCTTAATCGCCCCCGTCACCGCATAGTAGGCAGCGACTGTTTTAAAACGCTTCTTAACTACAGCCTTACCCTCGCCAACAACATCTTCCGGTAGTTTTCCTTCCGTCACACCTTTTGCCATCATTGCGATTTGGCCAGCTTTATATGAAAACGCAATGTAGTGAAGAATAACGTACATTACTATCGCACCTAGAACAAATCCAATACCAAGCCCAATCAAACCCTGGTTCGATGTACTCTCTGCAATCACAAAACCAGCTACCGTTAGTATAATTAACGTCGCAAATGCAAATATATCCCAAAACACTCTCAGTAGTGAAAACTTTATCGTTTTTTTATATATTTGACTATTGGTTATAGTCTGCGCCATAAAAAACCTTTCTTTTAGCTTCTATTTGAGATAATTATACCACTTTTCTTCGTTTCCATAAATAACCGCCAACTAAAGGCAAAAACACTACTAGGTAAAATAAAAATACCTGTGAGTGATATGGCTCAATCTCCACCATAAACCATTTCATTTCACTAAAAAATTCCACTACCAAGATATGAAAATCAAGCAGTTTCGCCGCACACCACGAAACAACAAATTCTACCCCAGGTATACCCGCAACCACTCCAGTCATAAAGGTCAGCCCCATCGCCACCGGCAAAGTCGGTAGAATCAAAAGGTTAGCCACCACCGAAATTAACGAAATCGTTCCATAATAATACAGTGTAATTGGCAAAGTCATCAAGGTCGCACTTACCGTAGTAATTATTGTTGCCCCCACAAACCTCGCCTTTCTTTCTCCGTAGAAAAACCTATTTAGTATCGGCCCTAACACCATAATCCCAAAAAACGCCGCAAACGACAAAAGCCATCCTAAATTAATGATGAACATTGGATTTATCATCAACGTAAATGCTGCTACGATCAGAATTATTCGCCAAGGGGCAAACTTCCGCCCTACATACCAAGCGACCAAAGATAAAACCACCATTATACCCGCTCGCAGTATCGACGGCGTCCATCCCACCATCGCCATAAAAAACACCGTAAATATAATTGAAAATACCAACCCCGAAAATCTCGACAATCTTCCAAATATTTTCCGAGCCACCTCCACTAGGATTGATAAATGAGCTCCCGAAGCCACTACAATATGTACTAATCCTACTGTTCGCAGGTTTTCGTCTAAATCGTCTGGGAGTCCCGTTTTCATCCCAAGTAAATACGACAAACCAAGCGCTGATTCTTTTTCCGGTATCAAATCGCTAATCCTCCCCGCAAACCAGTTCCTAACCTTAATCACCACATTCCCTGGCTCTGGCCTCATAATTTGTTTTACTATCGGTTTATACATGTACCCTACATAGGTACCAAACCCCTCCAACATTTTCCCAGAAACCACCACTTCATCTCCTCGTTGAATTTCAACCTTCTTCAAAGTCATATATAAACTCCCCTTCACACTAATCCCCTCCTCACCAAACTTTAAATCTGTTAATTTCAGTTTTACATCTCCTTCATCTTCCTCCGGATCGCCATCCACTACTCCACTCACCAACACCTCCTGCCCATAAAACTGTCGCACATAGTCTTGGCCATACAGCTCCGACGATACTCTAAACCATGCCAAAACCATCCCCACTATCACCGCCACTCCAACAAAAACTACTCGCGGAAAAAGATAGATCAAAACTAACACCAACACCGCAAACCCAATCCACACCGCCGATGCAAAAAAATTAATCCGAAACACTATCCCAAGTATCACTCCAGTAATTATTCCTATACATAACGCCACTATGAAATACGATTGGTGTATATAACTCCTCAGTTTCCCTAACATACACCATGCCTAACACACCTCTGTTATCTTTACAACCCCCCACTACCAAAATCCCTTAAAATATGGTATAATAACCCCATGCACCGGTAGCTCAGTGGATTAGAGCACTTGTCTTCGGAACAAGGGGTCGTGGGTTCGAATCCCTCCCGGTGTACCATATTACAAGAACGAAAGTTCACTTTCGTTATTGTAATATGTAAGCCGGACTGGGATATTTTATCCCTCCCGGTGTACCATATTTCAGAAAGAAGAATTATGCCAAAGAAGCCAAATCTCGATAAAACCGTCAAAAAAGTTGAAAACCTTTCAAACACAGTTGATGTTATCATGCGCAATCGATTAATCGTCGCTATTTTCCTCATTGTAGACGGCATCACTTTTATGCTCAATCCCGATACTACTTTACCAGAAATGGCCCGAAACATCATATTACTAGTACTCTTAGCAGCAATTTCCGTTTTTATCACCAATCTCGCTTCCAAGACAAAAGACGCAAAAACCATCGCAATTTCACTAGTCATTATTATAGTGAGCATCATCTTCTACATTTACCCAGATATCATTTCTGCCTACATGCAACTATTCTTGGCATTGTTTATCATCTACGACGGATTGAACAATCTAGCGAACTATTTCAACCTCGCTAGGTTATCAAAATACACCCAAGCTCTATCAAGAAAGTATAATAAGCTCATTAATCGCAAACCCAAAAACGTCAACAAAGAACGCCAAGAAAAGCTCAAAGAAATTGACAACAATATCAATATGGGATTAGAGGAACAAAAAGAAAAGCTCATTTCTCCACTCAAAAACATCGTCAACAAATCCAGTAAGTTTTCGGCTCTATATATAATTGCAAATGCCGCATCTATTATTCTAGGTTTAATACTCCTTATATTCCCTGGGGTTTCCATGATGGTCTGGGGCCTCATCTTCCTCTACACTGGACTTTCTAATCTGTTTGTCGCTATCAAGACAATGGATCTCACGAACAAACTCAAACAAAAGAGATTCAAAGAAATCATCTTCGACGCGAAAAAAGATGACCAGAAGAAAACCACTAAGAGCAACAAAACAAACAATAAAAGTATCAAAACCACCAACAAAACTCAAAAATAGATTTTTCTCAACAGATACGGTATAATAATATCGTGTAAAAACATGCACCCGTAGCTCAGCTGGATAGAGCGTCAGTTTCCGGAACTGAAGGTCGCACGTTCGAATCGTGTCGGGTGTACCAAAGCATAAAAAATGGTAGTACCGGCTGGAATTGAACCAGCGACCTTGGGCTTATGAGTCCCACGCTCTAACCAACTGAGCTACGGTACCACAATAGATATATTATACCACAGAATATGATATAATTGAAGCATGAACACTAGGAAAGGCTTTACTATTCTAGAAATTATCGTCGTTGGCGTTTTCGCGTCCCTACTTTTAGTATTCTTTTTCATCCAAAAAGCCAATGTCGACGCCATGAATCGCGACGAAGATCGCAAAATCGCTATCAATGCAATGTACTATGCTCTCGAAGAAGGTTTTTATAAAGAGCATCAATACTACCCCGAACAAATCTCTGAAGAGAATCTCAAAGTTGTCGATCCTAGCCTATGGACTGATCCATCAGGCCACAATCTCGGTGATCCCGAAAGCTCTTATTCCTACGAACCAGCAAATTGCAAAGATGGAAAATGCAAAGAGTACACCCTAAAAGCCACCCTCGAGAAGGAAGATACGTATACTAAATATAATCGCAATTAAAACCCTACTTATCCTTTTGGGCTTTCTTTTTTGCTTCTGTCACCAGTTTTGATACCGCCTCAAGGTCCTCTGGTGATATATCTGAATGCTTAAACGTATAAGTTGTCTCCTCACCAACCGTCGCTAATCTCAAGGTTCCAAAATGAAGTATTCGTTGCAGAAGTCCGTCCTGGCGAAAGCTCACATCCTCAACTGACTCTAAGTCAATCGCATTAGTAGAAGATGAAACTAATGAGTTCATCACTAGCTGGATTACTCTTCTGTTCGTCACATATAGTTTATTCCCTCGATAGGTCGTCAAGGCAATCATTCCCATAATTATTGCTGCCGCAAGAAGCGCCAATAGAATAATGAAGAGAAATTTTCTTCCCATTTCATCAATACTATCTTGCCCAAGAAGCGCTACTAAAAATGCCAACAGCACCACAATTACCCCAAACGCTGTACCGCATAGAATCAACATTAATATAATCTTTGCCCTAGAAAACGCAAATTCCACATATTCCCCCTCTTCAAGCGATATCCCAGGAAAGTCCTTTTTGCTTCTTTCATGACGAATTTTTGCCAAATTCTCATCCATAATAGCTCCTTATAGCTTTTTGATATTATACCTTATTTTTAATTTTTTGTAAATGCTTCTTTCCCTTTTCCGTCACGACTCTCCCCTTAGGAGTTCGAGCAAGAAGACCCATTTGCAGCAAATACGGTTCATAGAAATCCTCTATCGTAGTCGCTTCATCTCCAGTCAAAGCCGCAATTGTCGTAAGCCCCACTGGTCTTTCACCGTAGTTCTCATACATCAGTTTCAGCATATTTCGATCTGCCGGGTCTAGTCCCAAGTAATCAATCTCCATTAGTTCGAGTGCATTTTTCGCCACAGCTGTATCGATTATCCCATCTCCATTAACATCCGCATAATCTCTCACTCGTTTAAAAATCCGGTTTGCAATCCTCGGCGTCAATCTCGACCTAGTTGCAAGAAGTTCCGTTGCATCTGGTTTTATCTCTGTCTTCAAAATCCCTGCTGTCCGATTTATAATCTGCTCAATTTCTGATTCCCTGTAATATTCTAGTCGATGAATAATCCCAAATCTATCCCTAAGTGGCCCCGCTAATGATCCGGTCCTAGTTGTCGCTCCAATCACTGTAAATTTCGGCAAATCTAGTCTCACCGACCTTGCACCTGGCCCCTTCCCTATTACAATATCCAGTTTATAATCCTCCATCGCCGAATATAATACTTCCTCTACCGCTCTTCGAAGACGATGGATTTCATCGATAAACAAAACGTCTCCATCTTTTAAATTCGTCAAAATCGAAGCTAAATCTCCTGCTCTCTCAATCGCAGGCCCAGAGGTGACTCGAAGCGATGCACCTAGTTCATGCGCAATCACCCCTGCCATTGTAGTTTTACCCAGCCCTGGTGGCCCATACAGAAGTACATGATCTAGCGTCGAACCATCATTTCGTTTTTTTACCGCATCAATCGCTAATCTGATATTGTTCTTCAAGTGCTCTTGTCCAATATATTCATCAAAAGTCACCGGACGAAGTGATATTTCAATTCGTTCCTCTTCCGTATCTCCAGGAGCCGCAGTTGGCTCCACTAACCTCTCAATTGCCATGCCCCAATTATATCATATTGTTAAAAAATCTTTCAATTACCCCTGTATTAGCACTCTTGACAAAGGAGTGCTAATGCGCTACAATAAAAGTACATTAGCACTCTCACATAATGAGTGCCAGAAAAGGAGATAAATTTATGTCAAAAATTATTGGTATTGATCTCGGCACCACCAACAGCGCCTTCGCTTACATGGTCGCCGGCAAACCTGAAGTAATCACTAATGCCGAAGGGGACCGCACTACTCCATCAGTAGTTGCCGTCACCAAAAAAGGTGAACGCTTAGTCGGTAAAGTCGCTCAGCGTCAACGTGTTACTAACCCGAAGAATACTATCTACGGCATTAAGCGTCTCATTGGTCGCAAATTCGACGACGACGAAGTAAAGCGTGATAAAGAAATCAGCCCTTACAAAATCGTCAAAAAAGGCAACGGTGTAGCCGTTGAAATGGATGGCAAAGAATACACCCCAGAAGAAATCAGCGCCATGATTCTTTCAAAGATTAAAGCTGATGCTGAAGCTTTCCTCGGGGAACCAGTTACCGAAGCAATCATCACGGTTCCAGCTTATTTCGACGATTCACAACGTCAAGCCACCAAAGATGCTGGTAAAATCGCTGGTCTCGAAGTCAAAAGAATCATCAACGAGCCAACCGCCGCAGCACTTGCTTACGGCCTCGAAGGCAAAAAAGACGAAAAAATCGCTGTCTTCGACCTCGGTGGTGGTACATTCGATGTTTCTATCATGGATATCGGCGATGGTGTCTTTGAAGTATTATCTACCAACGGCGACACTCACCTCGGTGGTGAAGACTTTGATAACATCTTGGTCAACTTCCTCGTCGACGAATTCAAAAAAGAATCCGGTATCGACATCAAAAACGATGCCGCAGCCATGCAGCGCGTCAAAGACGAAGCTGAAAAAGCCAAAAAGGAACTATCAAGCTCCACTTCTACCGATATTAACCTTCCCTTCCTTTCAGCCGATGCTGACGGTCCAAAACACTTTGAATACACTTTAACTCGTGCCAAACTCGAAGAGCTCGTAGCTCCTCTCCTTGATCGTCTTGCTACCCCAGTCGAGAAGGCCCTCAAAGACGCCAAATTAGAAACCAAAGACATCAACGAAATCGTCATGGTCGGTGGTATGACTCGTATGCCAGCCGTTGTTGAAAAGGTTAAATCCATCTTCGGCAAAGACCCAATGCAAGGCGTCAACCCTGACGAAGTAGTAGCCGTCGGTGCTGCTATCCAAGGTGGCGTTCTTCAAGGCGATGTCAAAGATGTACTTCTTCTCGATGTCACTCCACTAACGCTTGGTATCGAAACTATGGGTGGAGTCAGAACCCCTTTGATTGATCGTAACACCACAATTCCAACCAGTAAATCTGAAGTATTTTCAACTGCCTCCGACAACCAACCGCAAGTTGAAATCCACGTCCTTCAAGGTGAACGCGAATTCGCCAAAGATAACAAGTCTCTCGGTCGCTTCATCCTCGATGGCATCGCTCCAGCTCCACGTGGCATTCCACAAATCGAAGTTACCTTCAACCTCGATGCCAATGGCATTCTCAATGTCACTGCCAAGGATAAGGGAACCGGCAAGGAACAATCAATCACCATCCAAAACTCCGGCAACATGAGCAAGGAAGATATCGAGAAGGCTCAAAAAGAAGCTGAGCTTCACGCTGAAGAAGATAAGAAGAGAAAAGATTCTGTCGACGCAAAGAACCACCTAGAAAACACCATCTATCAAGCTGAAAAAATGCCTGATGAATATAAAGATAAAATAACTGACGACGACAAGGAAACCATCAAAAAAGCCGTCGAAGAAGCCAAAAAAGTCTTAAACGACGAATCTGCCGACAAAGACAAATTCGAAGAAGCTACCAAGGAGCTTTCCGATAAAATCATGCCAATCGGCGCAAAGCTCTATCAATCAGCTTCCGAAGACGCCAAAGCGGAAGATGTTAAATCAGACGGCAAATCTGACGATAACGACGAACCAGTCGAAGGCGAAGTAGTAGATAAATAATGCTACCAACAAAAATAAGCCCCCTCAGGGGCTTATTTTTTTATTCCTCAGTTTCCTCTTCTTCAATTTCCTCTTCTACTTCCTCAATTTCTTCCTCTGGTTCTTCAACTTTTTTCTCTGGCTCCTCCTCATCTTTTACCAATACCGCCCTGATGTCGTTCGTATTGTTCCAAAGTCCAATGAAAATCATCGTCATTTCAAATCCAATTCTCAGAGACACGTTTCCAAATACTAACATGAACAAACAGAGAATTATCATCTTCAACGCATTTGCACCACCAAAGAACATTAGTGTAATACAACCAATCGTCAACGTTAACGCTAAGAACACATAGACAAACTTCAGTATACCCGCAATCCATACCTTCCTAAAATTCAAGAACTCTTTAATCTTCCTTAAGAATTTTCCTCGTGGAGCTTTTTTCCTGATAATAAAAGCAAAGAATACCACGATGGCAATCATTAACGACACCCCAGCTACAGCCAATAACCCCATTTCGACATTCTTAGGTTCCAACCCAAATTCATCATAAAAGCTTGTTCCAGAAGTAGTAACAACATATTCCTCGGTTGGATGATAAGAATCTCCAGTGGTCACGGTCATTAATTCATCCACCGTAGCATCCTTGTCTTGCATTATAGTATCAGCATCTCTCGTCTCAATCAACTGAGTAGTTTTTTGTGAGTTTTCCATTTGCCTCCTTAATTATCTTACTTATATTTTACCATAAGCAAAATAATTATCGTCAAAAATCACAGAAACATCAACACCGCTGGCAACAGATAAATATGCAAAGCATTCGGCAACCCCGAGAAGAAACAAAGCGACACTACATAAGCAATCATCAAGCAGAGAATCAAAGTCCTTGATTTTTGTTTTAGAATCAGTTTCACAGCCAATACTATTGTCACAATTAAGAGGGAAACACCTACTAGCCCCGTTTCAAGCAGTATCGATACATATTGATTCTGCACAATCTCTTTTGGCGCCGGTGAAAGATTATTTACATACAAAGCCTCGCCAGCTCCACCAAGACCTACCCCAAACACTGCCGTGGCAAAATCAGAAGACCAAATCTTAAGCCCCGCCCCAGCAAGCCTTAATCTTGTGTCAGTAGATTCCTCCACATACCCATCAAACGCTGCCTTTTCCGCCTCAGAGTTTTCCACAACCTTTTCCCCATCATTTTCCACATTGTTTTCCACAACATCAACGGGAGAATTATCGTCTATCTTAACCACTTCAAGCGTCAATTGGTTCAAAACCTTAGCAACACCTGATTTATAAGTATCGTCTGTTGGGCTTAACTCTGCCATCAAACCTTGTACATTCAAAGCAAGTCCAAAAGAGAGAATCACCACTCCCCACACCAACCCAACTCGTTTCAAAACATTCTTACGCTCCTTACCAGCCTCAACCACCATCCACCCGCACATCACCAACAGCCCCACGACAAACGCGTAAATCGCCCCTCGCGAAAACGTCAGAAACAGGGTAATCATCAAGACGGCCAATAATAGTATCCTGAGGGGCTTTCGGAGGTTACGACCGAGAATGAGGGCGCTCCGCCCGTGACGACGGGCCGGAGCGACCCGTCCCCGAAGGATACTATTATGGTCGTCTTTGATGATTAGCCATATTGCTACTAACGTCGGCGCGAGCAGGAGATTACCCATGAATTGAGGCTCAATAGAGAACCCATCCGGGTGCGGAAAACCAAACATCGCATAAGTACACCCCTGACAAATTAACGAATATTCTCTCGCAACCCCCACAAGATCAAGCACACACTGCAAAATACACACCGCACATACTACTAGGGAAGCGCCAAAGAACCATTTCAAAAACACTCGTTTAAACTCTTTATCAAACAACTTCCGAAAGGTCCATATTCCATCTATCGCAAGATATAACAGCCAAATAATCCCCGCCGTCAGAATACCCCTTATAAAATTCATTGACCAAAGCACCGACAGTGAAAGCCATACAGGGAAGAGTAGCCATACCCATTTTTTCTTAAAGTCACGAAGCAAAAGCTTCTTTCTTGCCATCATAATAACTACAAGCACATCAAATAAAACTAACCATATCAAGGGAATTGACAACTCAAAGTTCATTGACTTATTAACACCCAACCTCATCACTGGTTCATACGAGAAAAACAGCGCCACCGGCATTACGTAAACAAAGTACTTAAATAATTTATTCAGTTTTTTCACGTACCAAATCCTCTATTTCTTTATCAAATCTCTTAACCGAAAAGTTTTCCACAGACTCTGAAACCTTTTCTCGGTCAAATTTCATCGTCTCAAATTTAAGTATCGCTTCCTTCAAAGCCTTCACGGTTTGCTTTTCAAACAATAACCCATTTTTACCATCCTTCACATAATCTAAAGCGCCACCCTTACCATATGCAATCACCGGACATCCGGCAGCCAACGCTTCCACCGGCGCAATTCCAAATGGCTCTAAACTCGGGAATAAATACCCTTTTGCCCCCGCTAAATATTTAGCCAGTTCAGACTTTTCCACAACCGGCAAAAATTTAATATTTCCCCGTCCATTTGACAATTTCACTAATTTATTGTGTTCTGGCCCTTCTCCGACTACCAATAATTCCCTCCTCAGTTCTCTACACGCTTCTACTACTAAATCGAGCCGCTTCCAATTCACCTGCCGCGAGGTAGTAATATAGTATCTTCGAGGAGTTCGAATAGCCTGTTTCGGGGACGGGTCGCTCGCTCCCGTCGTCACGGGGCTCGCGCCCTCATTCTCGGTCGTAACCTCCGAAAGCCCCTCAACAGGCATATTCAAACCCCTCTTAAAATCACTTACTTCCACCGGCGGATGAATAACTACTGCTTCACGCTTATAATATTTAGAAATCAAATCTTTTGCGTATTCTGAAATTGTCACATAATAATCCGGTGCCTGACTCGCTTTAAAATCCGCCTTCCTAAGAGGTTCAACCATCAGTTTAAAGAAAAATCTCACCACCGGGTTCAACACTCCAAATCCTGGATTCTTCACATAATCATCATACATCTGCCAATAATATTGCGTCGGCACATGACAATACGAGATGTGAAGTCCGTTTGGACACTTCACGGCTTTTGCTTCCGCCCCCGTCACCGAAATAACTAAATCATAACCCGAAAGATCCAGTTTCGAAAACCATCTCTGTCTCAAAGGCCCCAAAAACCGACGCAGAAACACCGGGAACACTTGTAGCCAACCTGTCCTTACCTCTGCATCGTCAAACCAACCAATTCCCTTCTTTGAATATTTCGAAGTATAAATCGGCGCCTTTGGATAAAGCCGATGCAGCTCGAGTAGTACCTTCTCCGCCCCACCCACGTTTGTTAGCCAATCGCAGACCAAAGCGACTTTCATAGCTACTTCGCTCCTTCGCCTCTAATTACCACCGCAATCGTCTTAAAGAAAATCGAAAGATCCAACATAAACGACCAGTTCCTCACGTAATAAATATCAAGCGCCCTTCTCTCCTCAAACGATATATCGCGTCGCCCCGACACCTGCGCAAAACCGGTCAATCCCGACTTCACCGTTAAAATCAATGATCTATCACCATAATCCCTTAGTTCACCCGGTAGCAATGCTCGTGGCCCAATCAACGAAATATCACCCTTCAAAATATTAAATAGTTGCGGAAGCTCATCAAGTGAAGTCCGCCTAATAAACTTCCCTACCTTCGTAATCCTCGGGTCATTTTTCAGATAGTCTCCACCCTTTCTATATCTTTTAATTAGCTCGGGCTTCCCCATTAAAACAAACGCTTTTTCAGCTGGCATCCCCGAATATTCCGGTTTCATTGAACGAAACTTATAACATTTAAATTTCCGATTATATTGTGTCAAACGCTCGTCCGCATAAATCGCCGGATGTCTAAAATCCGACACCTTTAGCACTATCCAAACAATCAACATTGGTATTGCCGTTGCAATAATTGCGACCAGTGAAAACAGAATATCAAATAACCGCTTAATCATTGCATACCCACCAGACAGAGGTGTCGCCATCACCATCACTGCAGGTGTATTGCCGACCAATTCCATCTCACCAAAGTGCGACGAAAGCGCTGTTTCCGACGGTACAAAGAAATAAAGCAAGTGACGGTTCACCGCCTGTTTATACACATATTCTGTACGCTTTTCGTCCGTTTGAAAAATCACGTCCGCCTTAGTATGCTTCAAAGCTTCCTTGAGTGACGAAAACTGCTTTTTTAGTAAATCTTCAGGAATAAACTTTCGGCTAGCCACAATTCCCGCCAATCGATATTGCGACTCTGGGTTCGAAGATACATACTCCGCTAGATATTCCGTATTTTTCGAATTACCAATAATAATCGCTCGCCTTACACCATAATCATTCTTGAAAATTTGTCGAATCACAAATCGCACCGCAATTCGTTCAAGCAACAAGAATACAAACGAAAGTGCCATGGCTGTCACCGCCATCACCCTTACCGGAAAAATTTCTTCACCCGTAAAATAATCGTAAACAATCAACGCCGCCACTGCCAAGACCGCTGCAACCAGCAATCGCCCTCTTTCTGGCAACCGCGATTTGTTTATTACAATTGATTTTCGATAAAGTCCCAGCGCAGCGATGATTATCAGCATAATCGGCACTAACCACAACACAGTTGTCACGAAATCACCAAATTGCACCTCAAAAGTATAAGGTCGCGGATCAATTTTTACTCGAATATAATATGCTACTGCAAACGATAATACTAGCGCAACCGCATCCCCTATAATCAAACATAATCTCAGTATAAAATCGGACTTTTTCCGCATATTTATATTATACAATAAAACGCAAACTTATTCTACTATAAGCATTAATGTTGCATTCAATTCGCCAGCGTTTTAATCTTCTTAAAATTCACTTTCTCCACTGCTGCGCGCAAGGCTTTTTCCGAACCGTAATGCGTATGAGTTCCCGGCGAGTCAGATAACATATGTTGCGCATATGGAAAACTCACTACTTTATCAAGCACCGCCCCAAACTTTCCTACCGTCTCCGAGCAAACATAAAAATGTGACACATCCTTAAGCGAAATATCGAGTGCTCTTTTCATTTCCTCCGGGAAAAACGTTAAAGAAAACAAATCGCCGTCCGGCTGCCCCGCTAACCTGCCATAGGCAATCGAGGTATTCCCTTCTATCCATAATCTCTCATTCAGATTCCGCATCTTCGCTTTCTCAAGCGATGCCACGCATTCCACCTTTTTCGACCCACTCTTATTTCTCATTTCACACACAAAATCCCCTTCACAAGTCGTCGTCATCACTGCCGCTTTCACATCCGGTGACTTCAGCCCGTGTATTTCATCATACGAAATCGAATCACTAATATAATCCATCATCACCCATGAAAGTAGTCCGGTCTTAGTATTCTCCGCCATCAGATAATACTCAGCTCTCGCTCCCCAAAACACACTCGTATGAATCCGAAACATCGATACAATTCCATAGTATTTTTCAGCATCACCTTCAAACACTGCCGATTTCGCTGGCCGAAATCCATCCGGCATAAATTTCTCTACTCTTTCCGGTACCGGTATTTCATAAAACAAAAATGTACAATATGGCTCCACTACAAACGGCATTTTGTCTGCCTTCTTCGCCGCTGAAGTCACAATTTTCTTTTGCAACCACACTGGCATTTTTGCCAACTTCTTTTGCATATAATGTGATTGTCCTACCATAATCGGGTCGACCAATCGTTCCACCCCCTCCGCATATTCTAAAACATTCATACTTATATTTTAGCACAAATCAATAAATCAAAGCTACGACGATCTCTCAGCAAAAACCAATCCTAGTCACTAACATCCACGTCCGACGTAATCTCAATCTCAAAATCTTGATACCTAGTTTTCACCTCATTATAAATATCCACATAAACTTTTTCTTTTTCTTTCACTTCAAAATCAATAATAATATCAAAACTAATAATTTTGTCTATCTCATCATAGTAAAACCCATGCATTTCCAAAATCCCCTCATGTGAAAACACAATCTCTCGAATCTCTTCCTTTACTTTAGCACTCTTTTTACTATCAGTATTCACCGAATACACTCCAATCGTATGTAAAATCACGCCATATTTTTTCAAAACATTTTTCGTAATTTTCCGAGAAATTTTATCAATATCTGCAACCGTCAAATCATCCGCCACTTCAATATGAATCGATCCCGAAAACTTATCCGGTCCATAATCATTCAAAACCAAATCAAACGCCCCCTGCACTTCATCAACTTTCAAAACTTCCTTTTTAATCTTTTTAGAAAGTCCACTCTCAACCCTCACGCCAAGTATATTATCAACCGAACCTTTAATGAGATCAATCCCGACCTTAATAATATAGATCGAAACAATTACACCAACATACGCTTCCAAACTGACATGAAAAATCATATAAATAATCGCCGACGCCAAAACTGAAATCGATAAAATCGCATCATTAAACGCATCCGCACCACTCGCCACCAAAGAATCAGATCTCACATCCCTCCCTACCCTTTTCACATAAAGACCAAGCGCGAATTTCACCAAAATACCAGCCACCAAAATAATAATAGTAACCGTGCTATAATTCGGAGTTTCCGGTTGAATAATCTTTTTCACTGATTCAACTAGTGCCGTAATACCTGCATAAAGTACTATCCCCGAAACCGCGAGCGAAGTCATATATTCAACTCGGCCATAACCATATGGATGTTTTTTATCTGGCGCCTTACCCGCTAGCTTAGTTCCCACAATCGTAATAATACTAGAAAGCGCATCACTCAAATTATTAATCGCATCCGACACAATCGCAATCGAATTAGCTAGTAACCCGACAAAAGCCTTAAAACCAGCTAACACAGTATTAGCAATAATACTAATTGCACTAGTCTTAATTACAGTTTTTTCCCTCTTCTTATTCATATTTCATATTATAGCACGGCGGTCCTCATAAATAGTGACTGGGGATTATTTTAGTAAGGTACCATCAATATAAAGTTTATACCCATTCGTATTAATATTACTATTACTCGAATCAGCATTTGTCAGTGACTTCACATAAGTATCACCTGTCAAAGTAATTGTACTGGTTTTATCAAGTACCAAATCAACTTCACCCGCATTTTCGCTATTAATTGCACCTTTAAACGAAGATCCGTTGCTGAGTTCCATTGTTAGTAACGAAATCGAATCCACCACAATATTGCCTGAAACTGATTGCTTATTCATATTTAGCGTCACAACGCCACCATTGCTACCAGACTGTCCCCAAGAATCTTTCTGAATCCTCAAAAAATTTCCCGTAGAATCATTATTTACGATCGTGTTATTCTCCAAATTAATTGTCGCCGAAGTATTTGTTACATAGAAACTATCTCCCTTGTTCGTAGTAATATTCGAATCCTTAGCATTAAACAAAGCCTCGCCCGAATCCGCATCACCACTCATCGATTGATAAAGAAAAATATTCTTGTATGTTGTCGACTGACCATTCAAAGTATTATTGGTATCCGTCAAATCAACATTTTCAAGAGTCACACTATTCTTTCCTTCAATCACCACGCCTTCCGATGCCGTCGCCACCAGTTTAGCATTCTTCACCGTAATATCCGCTGTCGAATAAATAGTCGGCGAACCTTTGCCAGTGGTTTTATAAGTCCCCTTATCAACCGTCACAGTTCCCCCACCACGATCCGAACGAATCGCCGCGCTCGACGTTCCAGCTGTATTAATCGTCAAATTCTCCGCGTTCATTACGCCCCCACCCGTCGTCATAATACCGCCAGAATTGTCTTTGCTAGTTGTAATTGTAGAATCGGAAATATTCACTGTCGTCCCATCTGACGAAGAATTACTCGTTGTCGCCGAGCCACCATAGCTAAACACCCCGTTCGCACCAGTAGCATCGGTCGTGATGGTTGCATTTTCAATCGTTAAATTAGCACCACCTTTTGCTAAGATCGCCGAATTCGTCCCATAAAAACTCGTACTATCCCCTCCGTCCGAATCACCAGTTTTCGTCACTTTAATATTGCTTAGAGTAGCTTTTATATTACCTGACGCCAGCACCGCATTCTCATCGCTATTTGTTGAAGCAAACTCTTCCCCATCGATTTCTTCGTCCGATGTGATTTCTTTTGTCGCCGAATACGAAGCCGACGAACTACTCTCCATATTGGTCATATCACCGTTTTCAGAACCCACCAAAGCATTAATGATAAAGAACCATATCACTCCAAGCATTACTGCAAGAACAGCAATTATCGCCATATTAATAATAGTATTCTTACCCTTCATTTAGTCTCCTACTCGTTCCCACTGCTCTGATTATTATTGCTTGGTTTTTCCGGTGGTTGATTTTGCCCGCTCTGGCTATTCCCTCCGCTCTGGATGTTTCCACTCTGACTATCCCCACCCGGCATTTCTGGCGGAGTTCCACCACCTGGCATCTGCATTGACGATCCACTATTATTATTTACACCCAGCGTATTTACGCAGATCAAAAATGCCGCCGACGCAATCACTGCGCCAATCAGTACACCAATCGCAAATAGTATAATCTTTCCCCTAGTTTCATCTTTTCTATTTTCTTCATTCTCCATATTTTATTCTCCTTTTTAATTATTATACAGTACCATTATCATCTCCTTTCCTGAAAGAAACCTTAAAACAGCTCCAAGATATGTTTTCAGTTTCGTTTGAGGTTCAGAGTGCAAAATTATATTATAATTAAATAAGGAGAAAAAATGAGAATACTTTATGTAGAAGACGCCACCTTCCTAGCTGAAGCCGTAAAACATAACTTAGAAAAACAAGGCTTCACAGTTGATCTAACAAACAACGGCGAAGATGGCCTAGAAAATGCCCTCAGCGATATATACGATTGTGTAGTTCTAGATATTATGCTACCAAAACTTTCCGGCACTGATATCCTAAAACGCATGCGCGAAAAGAATGTTCAAACACCAGTCATTATGCTCTCTGCCCTTTCCGAAGTAGAAACCAAAATTAGCCACTTAGACCATGGCGCCGATGACTACCTTGCCAAACCATTCAAAACCGCCGAGCTTGTCGCTAGAATCAAAGCACTAATTCGCCGTCCCAAAAACATAGATATTTCAGACATCACTTATGGCGATTTAGTATTAGACAAAACCAACGCAACCTTGAACGGCGAGCAACTTACCGCCAAAGAAGTTGAAATCATTACTGAGTTTATGAAATCTCCAGAAACACTTATTAGCAAAGAGCATTTACTTGCCAAAATTTGGGGCGAAGACGGTTTTGGTGAAGACAACTATATCGAATCCTACATATCCAGAATCCGTAAATTATTAAAGAAGATCCATAGCAAAGCCAGAATTGCCACCATTCGTGGTCTAGGTTATAAATTAACGAGTAAATAATATGTTTAAGAAACTACGAAACCGAATCATCATCACAACCATGGCGACTACCACCGCCGTATTACTCCTCGCGGGCACCATCATCATACTCTTCTCTTCCACCATGCGTCCAGAACCAGAGCCACCTAGAAATGGCATCACGATAAGTTTCAACGAACCGTCTTTTAACGACCAAGCATTTAACGACTACATCAAAACCGACCGTGAAGAAGGCAACACTCGCCTGCTTATTACTCTTATTTGTGTCGGTCTACTTATCGAAATCGGCACCTTCTGCATTGTCTATTATTTATCACAAAAAATTGTCGAACCAGTCAAGGATACTTACGATAAGCAAAAACTATTTATCGCTAACGCCTCCCACGAACTCAAAACTCCTCTCGCCGTCATCGAAGCAAATATCGAAGCTCTTGGTGTGAGCAAAGCAAACGAAAAATGGAAAAGAAATATCGAACATGAAGTTACTCACGCAAATAAACTAGTTTTGGATTTACTCCAACTAGCCAGAATGGATGCCGGAAATAATAAAAGCACACCCGAAAAGTTTGACTTAAATAAAGAAATCAAAAACCACATCGAACTATTTAAGCCCAAATTCTCCGGCACAATTACTTATAAATCAAATACTAAATCAAAATCATTCCTCCTGCCAAAACAAGACATCCTCCAGATTTTGGATATACTATTAGACAACGCCACTAAATACGGCCACAAAAAAATCACAGTCGTATTAAACAATGATAGTATTAAAGTCACCAACGATGGCACCACAATTCCTAAAAAGGATTTAAACAAAATTTTCGATCGCTTCTACCAAACCGACAAAACCAAAGAAGGCTCCGGCCTCGGCCTCGCTATCGCTAGTGCCATCTGCACGCAAAACAATTGGCAAATTAAGGCCGACAGCAACTCTCGCAGCACCACCTTCACCGTCACGTTTTAGAACAAAATCGATTATTTGGTTGTTTTTCTCACTTGAGCAAGATAATAAAGACCAATTGTATCGACAATAAAATCAAGCGACAAGAGACTTGTAACCCCTGTTTTTGTAGTAAAGAAAGTCACAATAGCGCCAACAATACCCAAAATCAATAAAACACCATAAAGCACACCGTCACTTTTCTTTGCCGCGACTCTCCTCGCAAGCCAAAAATACCACAAGTTAAGTAGAATTGTAATTCCAGCCGTAATACCAAATTTAATCATTCCGTCGTTACCACCTAAGCTTTCTTCCAAACCATCATGAAGTTCTGGCATAGTAAAACAGATAATTGTACCGATAGCATAAAATGCGGCAATAATAACATAAACCCAACTGAATGATTTTATTGTATCATATGCTGTTCTTTTTGACATCTTTTTTCTCCTATAATTTAATTTATATATTATTATATATAACACTTTTGCTTATAAAAAGTCAAGTTCTAAAGCATTCCCTATTCCCGCTCCGCTTGTTTTGTCAAAAGCCAAGCAGCTGCAATAACACAACACGTCATCGCCTTTAAAATAGTATTCTTATGTTTGATCAAACGCATGAAGACCCTTTTTTGATCTTTGCTTCCACAACTATAACACAAAATACTTATGGTTTGTAAAATCATCCATGTAATATACTAGCCATCTACTCCAATAAACTTCTCAACCCGTATTTATAAATGATATAATAACCATATCGATAATCTCCCAAAACTGAGTAGCGTAAATGTTTTAATAATTAAAAGTGACAAATAAGAAAGGAAGATCATATGAATAATAAAAAACCTTTAGTTGTATACTTCTCACGTGCAGATGAAAACTATAATGTCGGCACATTAGAAGTAGGCAATACAGAATTATTAGCCAAAGAAATCATTGCAAAAACTGGCGCTGATGAGTTCAAAATCGAGCCAAAGAACCAATACCCAAAGAATTATCAAGAAACCATCGACCTCGCCACCAAAGAGCAAAGCACCAACGCCCGCCCAGAATATCTTAACGATATCGACATAAAGGATTACGACACAATTTTCCTCGGTTACCCAATTTGGTGGGAAGATTTGCCAATGATTGTTTATAGTTTTATCGAAAAACATGACTGGAACGGCAAAACCGTAATTCCCTTCAATACTCACGAAGGCTCCGGCAACGCCAACACTTACGAAATCTTAAAAGCTAAACTCCAAGGTGCCACTCTAAAAGGCGACGGTTTTAACATGTCTGGCTCCATCGCCCGCACTGACGAAGGCATCCAAAAACTCGACACCTGGCTAGAAAGTCTATAAAAAACGCCGCCTTACGGCGGGTTCAATAATTCATTCCTATGTTAATCCGGGTGGGAATCAATTCGAAGAACGAGTCCCCCAGCTCAAAAAATGCCCCCCTAGAGGCATAAAACAATGACAATGGAGAAAAAAAGAAATACAACGTCAATGATATAATAGTAACTAGAATATTGAACAATTATATCTTTAAAAAGGAGACCTTTATGGCATTACAACTAACCAACGAATGGGACAAAGTATTCGAAAAAAGCGACAAAGTAAACCACAAAAAGGTTTCTTTCAAAAACCATTTCGGAATTGAAATAGCGGCAGATTTATACGAACCAAAAGAAAGAAACGCAAAGTTGCCGGCAATTGCTATTTCTGGACCATACGGTGCAGTTAAAGAGCAGTCATCTGGCCTCTACGCTCAAACCTTAGCAGAACGTGGGTTTCTGACCTTAGCTTTCGATCCATCATTTACTGGCGAATCCGGCGGTGAAACTCGTTACATGACTTCCCCGGATTTAAATGTAGAAGATTATCAGGCCGCCGTAGATTATTTGTCTAATTTAGACGAGGCGGACGCAGGTAAACTCGCCATCATTGGTATCTGCGGTTGGGGCGGCATGGTGCTTCAGGCCGCCTGCCTTGAAACCCGCATTAAGGCCGTCATTGCTAGCACGATGTATGATATGACGCGCGTAGCTGGAAATGGCTATTTCGATGCAGACAATAATAAAGAATCTCGCAAGAATACACGCATCGCAATAAATAATCAACGCACCGCAGACTATAAAAATGGCGAATATAAGCTCGCTGGTGGCGTGGTAGATCCAGTTCCAGACGATGCGCCTGAGTTCCTTCAAGACTATCACGCATATTACAAAACACCGCGCGGCTATCATAAACGTAGCCTTAATTCTAACGGCGGCTGGGCTATTCAGACGAACGGCTCTCTCGCAAATACGCGCATTCTAACTTATGCTAATGAAATCGACATGCCAGTTTTGATTATCCATGGCGAAAAGGCGCATTCGCGCTACAACAGCGAAACAGCGTTTGATATGATTACCGGCGAGACGAAAACTAATGGCGTAACTCCGAAGCCGTACACCGGAGTCTATCCACTCGGCAATACCAAAATCGGCAATAAAGAACTCTACATCGTAGAGGGAGCTTCACACGTAGATTTGTATGATAATCTTGATAAGATTCCATTTGATAAGATCGAGAGTTTTCTAAAAGAAAGCCTTGAGGTTTAAATGAATAAAAAGCTAGCTATCTCTTTTCCAATCTTGATTGCGATAATCGTTTCAGTTGTCGTTACGGTAGTCATGATGAACAATAAAGAATCAGACAAAGATCCAAATCTTTCGCCCGAAACAAATCAATCAATAGATAATGAGGAAATGACTATGGATAAAGTTTATATAAATATTAACAACAAGAAACTTGGAATAGATTTAGAGAATAACTCTACGACTTCAGCCTTAATAAAACTATTACCGCTAGAACTTTCAATGAATGACTTAAATGGCAATGAAAAATATGTATATTTAAATGAATCTCTACCAACAAATACTTATAGCCCGAAGCA